>NZ_VJVX01000001.1:0-734874 GCF_008033685.1 Microbispora sp. CSR-4 | reverse complement strand
CCCAGCCGACGCGCCAACGTCGGCCTACTCAGTGACCTTCGAATCGATCACTCGGGAGGGTACGCCCCCGAGCCGATCCACAGGTTCTGAGCATTGCTCGGGCGTGTGTGACCAACCGTGAAACCAGCCGCCTCAAGCGGGTTCTGATGAGCAGGACAGGATGCTGTCCCGCGTTTTCGGACAGAGGTTGAGATTCTGTATTCACCGTCTGATGATCAGAAGGTTTTACGGGACGGGGAGTGTCGCGGATGACGCCTAGATTTCGCATGCCGCAAGTGAAGTCCGAGCATAGGCCGTACCGGCTTGACGGCGGGGCCATCCGTATCGGTGGCGACACCTACGGCATCGCTGCCGAGATAGACGATCCAGAGGGCTGGGTGTGGGCGGCATTGCAATTGATGGATGGCAGTCGAGACCCGGATGCTATCGCGACGCTGCTGTCGGATCGTTTCGGCTCTGACGGCCTCGGGTTATATCGAGGATGCCGCTGCCGCCATACCGGCAGAACTCAGTGAACGCGAACTCGAACGCTACAGTAGAAGCCGCGCGTTCTTCCGGCGTGTCGATCTCACCCCACGGGCCCACGATTGGGAGATTCAGCTCAGATTGAAGCGCTCCCGTGCAGTCGTACTTGGGCTGGGCGGCACTGGTTCGCACGTTGCGTGGGCACTGGCCGCGGCGGGAGTCGGGGAGATTCACTGCGTCGATCCGGACCGGGTCGAGTTGTCAAATCCGAACCGCCAGATCCTATACACGGAGGACGACCTCGGCCGGTTCAAGGCAGAGGTCGCTGCGAATCGGATCAGCCGGGTGAACTCCGACGTCACCGTCACGTGCTCACGAGCGAGGGTTACGAGCCAGGCCGATCTTTCCCGACTTGTGGAGGGCTACGACGTCCTGGCGCTCTGTGCGGACGAGCCCCGAGGTTCGGAGAACATCAAGGTTTGGGCCAGCCGAGCCTGCGCCGCCGCGGGAGTCCCGTGGGCCGGTGGCGGTTACTCCGGTCCTGTCGTCACCTGCGGCGTCTTCGCGCCACCTCGGGGCGCGTGTTACGAGTGCGTAAGCGCGCAGGCAATAGCCAAACGACGATCCGGAATAGACGTCGATCTCGGCGGTCCCGGCGTTATCGCCTTCTCGGCGGGAATCAGTGGCCAGATGGTCGCACAATCCGTTGTCTCTCTTATTACGGATGTGCCGGATCCGATGCCGGGGACAATACGAGCCATGAATCTCGCCGTGCTCGGACACCACGACCTCTTCAAACCTCCGCCGCGCGCCGGCTGTACCAATTGTCATCCCTTGACATCTCCTATGGATCGATCATGATGCTCGTGTCGGGGCTTCGAAACCTCGTGGCCCAAACATGATTGAGAGGAAGTTCTCGTGGCAGAGGAACGTGAAACGCATCCTGCACTGGACGAGGCCGAGGAGTTGCAGGCCATCTCGATTCGTAAACTCGACAAGATCGAGACGACAATGCTGGAGAGCAACAGTCACGGCCAATAGGCGGGGCCGTCGCGGCTGAGCCGGTATATTCCGGCTCAGCCGCACGTCATTGGGCACAACGATGAGCAGGGAGCGTTCGCACATGCCGGACCTGCGACAGGAATCGCGACCCTCCCGCATATGCAGGGATTCCGCTGCTGTTCTTTTCACCTCCGAGGGAACATGACCAGCAGGGTTGTGCTGCGCGAGCTCGGCGTACGCCCGGACCGGGGGGAGTGGATCGTCGGGCGTGTTTCGACCGGCGATTTTGTGGCGCTGCCCGAGGTCGGCATGCGGGTTCTGCGCCTGCTGGGCGACGGTCTTCCCGTCGAGGACATCCAGACGCGGCTTCGGCAGGAGACTGGCGCCAAGCTGGACATCGACTCCTTCGTCCGGCACTTGGCGGACGCGGGGCTGGTGGCCGCCATCGACGGCAGGCCCGTCCCGGCGCCAGACCCGCCGCGTCCGACCTTTCCTTGGTTACGTCCAGGCAGTGTTCGCTGGACGCTGAATCCTGTCCTGCATATCTGTGTCGTGGCGCTGATCGCGGTCGGCGTGGTCCTTCTCATCAGGCAGCCCGCGTTGCTGCCGAACTGGCGCGCGATCCTGTGGAGCCCGAGCGGGGCGGCCGTGCTGTTCACACGGATTGCTGTCGGCTGGTTGATGCTTTTCGTCCACGAGATGGCGCATCTGGTTACCGCTCGCGCGGCAGGGGTTCCCGGACGGGTCGCCTTCGGCACGAGGCTGCAGTTTTTGGCGGTGCAGACAGATGTTTCGGGCATCTGGCTCGCACCGCGCCGAGTGCGGCTCACCGTTTATCTTTCCGGGATAGCGGTGGACATCGCCTTATGCGCGGCCTGCGTGATCCTCAGCGTCCTGACGGGTCCACATCCCGCGTACTCGATCGCATTGCTTACCGGCATGTCCATGCTGGCCACCCAGGCCTGCGTGTTCATGCGCACGGACCTGTACTTCGTGCTGCAGGATCTCACGGGCTGCCGCAACATGTACGGCGACGTCGTCACCTACGTACGGTACGGGCTGGCGCGGCTGATGGGACGGAGGCGTCCCGGTCCGATCGTCCACGTGAGCCGCCGCGAGCGCCGCTGGTTGGCCGTGTACGGAGTGGTGCTGGTGGGCGGGACGATTGCCTGCCTCGCTGTCTTCGCGACCATCACTCTTCCGGTGACGGTGGCCCTGGTCGTCGGGGCGGTGCGGACCTTGATCTCACCCGGCGGGCCGTCGGGGACGGTGGACGCGGTGGTGGTTCTGACGCTGCTGGCGACGACGCAGTTCCTCTGGCTACGTGCCTGGTGGCGTCGTCACGGTCGTCGCCTTCGCCGCCGCGGAGCCGCAGTGGTGAGTGCCTGATCAATCTGTTCTCGTAGGCGACCCTCTCACGGCGCCGGTCATCGATCGCGCCTTGCCTCGGTCCGGGCTCGCTGGAGATGGTCGAGTATCACCTTGACGACCAGCTCGGGCCGGTCCCTGTGGATGTGATGCCCAGCATGCTCCGCGACAACGTGTTCGGCGTTCGAGGACAGACGGGTCAGGTCGGCCTGGAGCGGAGACCAGACAGAATAGAAGCGGCGTTGTTCCGCGATCGCCTCGACGTCGGCTCCCGGTGGTTCGTCGGGACAGGAAGAGATGACCGTGAGCGGGATCGGCCCCAGGCTCGGCGCTCTGCGCCGGACTTGCCAGGGATTGACGGTGATCGCGGCCGCAGCCTCACGGAGTTCAGCGCGCCGTTGCCGGTCGCTGAGGTCGAAGGCGATTCTGGTGGAGAGGAGCTTCGCCGGCAGGCGCCGGGCCTCGGCTTCGCAGCGGGCGCGGTCGCTCCATCCCGCGTCGAAGGCCAGGCGCCGAAGCCCCAGCGGTGTCAGGCGCGAGCGCAGCATCTCTCGGGTGATGGCGACTCTCGTCCCGTGCAGCAGGCGGATCTGCTCGGGATGGCTGGAATCCACGAGGACGACCGCTGCGACGGCGTCGGGCTTTTCGGCCGCAAACAACCGGACAATGTTGCCCCCGGCCGAATGCCCCACCAGAACATATGGCGGCACGATCCCCGCCCCGTCCAGTGCGCGTCGCAGGTCACGAGCGGCTCCCAGCGCCGTTCCCGACCACGGACACGGGTCGCTCCACCCGAGACCGGCGCGGTCGTATAGGACAACCGATGACTCCACCGCCAATTCGGGTAGCAGGGCGGCCCAGTTCAAGCCCGGCTCGCCCAGCCCCGGCACGATGACAACGGTCGGTGAGCCCGTGCCCGCGATCCACAGATGGATCCGACGTCCGCCCACGTCGACCGTCCGTCCGGGGGGAGGAAACCGGCGCCGATCACGCCGTGCTCCGTAAGTCTGGTACGCGGCGCTCATGGCGGCCCCGGCGATCGCGCCTGAGACGAGCCCGGTCAGTGCCTTGACGATGATCCCCCTGCTGCCGATCGAGCGGTTCATCACCCTCCAGTTGTGCCGGTTCTTCGATGGTTCCGAGGAGGGACGAGAGCGGCGGTCGCGCCGTGGATCACCTCGCCTCCGTCATTCGTACAGCGAGTCCGGCCGCCAAATCAATGACGATTGATCGGCCATGGTGGGCCCGCGCAGTGGCCGATGCGTTCTTCCGGCGCTGCGCCCGACGGCACGCTGGCCGAGTCGTGAGTCCCCGCTGTCCGCAAAGTGAACGGCCCGCCTCGAGCAGCGCCTCGACCAGTTCCGAGCCGACGTTCCCGATATCTTCTCGGGGCGCCCGGACGGTCGGCCGACCGGGTCGTCTCATCCGGAAGATCAGGTAGGCCCGGCGGCGAGACGCTTCACGCGGTTCGCCTCCGAGCCTGGCAGACGTCACCGCCGGCCCGCGCTCCCGGTCAGATGTCGAGCTGCCACTGGTGCCAGGTGTCGAAGACCTCGAAGCCCATCGCCTCGTTGATCGCCAGCATGTGCGGGTTCGCGACGGAGTTCCAGGTGATGACCCGCTCGACCGACGGCTCGCAGGCGCGGAACCAGGTGATGTTGGCCAGCTTGAGCACCAGGCCGAGCCGCCGGCCGCGGTGCGGCGCGAGGACGGTCGTCGAGGACTGGCGGCCCCATCCCTCCGGCCGCTCCGCGTCCACAATGAGCTGGGTGAACCCCGCGGGCTCCCCGCTGGCCGTGTGCCGGGCGATCATCGTGTAGGTCCGCTGGCCCGCCCGCGCGAGCATCTCCTCGCGGGCGCGTACGCGGCCGGCCGTCCACCGCTGATGCTCTATCGCGAGGTCGCCCAGCGGCTCGTCGTTCATGCCCTCCGTGAGGCGGGCCATGTCGCCGAGCAGGTCGGCGGGCGTCGGTCCGACCCACCGTTCGAGCGAGTAGTCAGTGGCGTGCCGTACGGCCCGGGCCCGGAGGAGTTCGAGGCCGGACCAGTCGGCCGTACGCAGGTCGAGCACCAGCCGGGTCTCGGTGGAGGCGGGGGAGAACCCGCGGGCCTTGGCGAACTCCGCGCCCGGCCCGCCGGCCGCGGCCTCGCCGACGAGGACGCGCCTGCCCTCCTCGCGTGCCCGGCCGATGGCGTGGTCGAGCAGCGCGCCGCCGATGCCCTCGCGCCTGCGGTCCGGACGCGTCATCAGCCGGAGCAGGGCGAGGTGGGTGTTGTCGTCCTGCGGGAAGTGGAGGAGGTAACCACCGGTGACCTCGTCACCGCCGCCCTGCCCGCTGCTGGTTCGGCCGTCGTAGGTTCGGGCGCGGTCGGTTCGGGCGCGGTCGGTTCGGGCGCGGTCGATCCGGCCGCTGTCGTCCGCCACCCACGCCTCGCCCCGCTCGCCGCCGGGCCCGCTCCGTACGCTCGCCGTGAACTGCCGCCACGACATAGCCGGGCCCGGATGGTCGCATGCCCGCGCGATGGCGTGCAGACCGGCCAGAGGAGAGTGGTCTGCCGGGCCGTCCGGGTCGTCTTCCTCCTGCGCGGCGTCGTTCTCGTTGGGGCCGACGCGCTTCGTTTGCATGCCGACAAGGATTTCGCGCCCAGTGTCAGGGGCGCGACTGATTTTCACATCGTGGAACAGGGGTGGTGAGGGCGCTATTGCAAGTAGTTCTCGACCTCGTCGGCCGGACGGGGAGAGGCGAAGTCGGGGTCCTCGCCCACGTCGCGCCGGGCGCGGCGCTGGCGCAGCAGGTCCCAGCAGCGGTCGAGCTGCTCTTCCAGCGAGGCGATCCTGTTGTGCTCCTCCTCCGAGGTCAGCTTGCCCGCGACCAGCCGTTCGCGCAGGGCGTGCTCCTCGTCGACCAGGTCGCTGATCCGCCTCAGGATCTCGTCGTCCTTCATGTCGCCTCCTTCGTCACGAGTCACCATAACCTGGGGCTCCGTCTCGAAATGTGATCGGGTGTCTCATGCGGTTGAGGGGGTCTGCTAGTCTGCTTGGCATGCTGCGCGGACTCCTTCTTATCCGCCGCGGCGAGGGCCTGTAAGAGGCCGGCTCCCTCGCCGCGGTGCGAGAGTCATGCGCGTCGGCCGCCCTGGTTTCATCCAACGGCGCCCCTCTCTCACGAACCCGACGGTTGCGTCGTGCCCGGGGATCGCCGTGCGCCCGACGAGGAGCAGATCATGAACGAGCAGCAGCCCAGCCCCATGCCCTTCCATCGCTACACGCCGTTCGAGCCCGTACGGTTGACCGACCGCACCTGGCCCGACAAGGTCATCACCAAGGCGCCCCGCTGGTGCGCCGTGGACCTGCGCGACGGCAACCAGGCGCTGATCGACCCGATGGACGCCGACCGCAAGCTGAAGATGTTCGACCTGCTGGTCCGGATGGGTTACAAGGAGATCGAGGTCGGCTTCCCGGCCGCGTCGCAGACCGACTTCGACTTCGTCCGCCAGATCATCGAAGAGGAGCGCATCCCCTCCGACGTGGTCATCCAGGTGCTGACGCAGGCCCGGCCCGAGCTGATCGAGCGGACCTTCGAGTCGCTGCGCGGGGCCCGTCAGGCGATCGTCCACCTGTACAACTCCACCTCCACCCTCCAGCGCCGGGTCGTCTTCGGCCAGGACAAGGAAGGCATCACCGCGATCGCCGTCGAGGGCGCCAAGCTGTGCAAGAAGCTGGCGGCCGAGATGGAGGGCACCGACATCTACTTCCAGTACTCGCCCGAGTCCTTCACCGGCACCGAGCTGGATTACGCCGTCGAGGTCTGCAACGCCGTCAACGACGTCTGGCAGCCCACCCCCGACCACAAGGTGATCGTCAACCTGCCGGCGACGGTCGAGATGGCCACCCCCAACGTGTACGCCGACCAGATCGAGTGGATGCACCGCAACCTGGCGTACCGGGACTCGATCGTGCTGTCCCTGCACCCGCACAACGACCGCGGCACCGCCGTCGCCGCCGCCGAGCTGGGCTACATGGCCGGCGCCGACCGCATCGAGGGCTGCCTGTTCGGCAACGGCGAGCGGACCGGCAATGTCTGCCTGGTCACGCTGGGCATGAACCTGTTCTCCCAGGGCATCGACCCGGAGATCGACTTCTCCGACATGGACGAGATCCGGCGCGTGGTCGAGCACTGCAACCAGCTCCCCGTGCACCCCCGCCACCCGTGGGGCGGCGAGCTGGTCTACACGGCATTCTCCGGCTCCCACCAGGACGCGATCAAGAAGGGCTTCGAGCACCTGGAGCGCGACGCGGCCGCCGCCGGGGTGCCCGTCGACCAGTTCACCTGGGCCGTGCCGTACCTGCCGATCGACCCCAAGGACATCGGCCGCACGTACGAGGCCGTGATCCGCGTCAACAGCCAGTCGGGCAAGGGCGGCGTCGCCTACATCATGAAGGCCGACCACCAGCTCGACCTGCCGCGCCGCCTGCAGATCGAGTTCTCCCGCGTCATCCAGGCCCGTACGGACGCCGAGGGCGGCGAGGTCACGGCCGCCGAGATGTGGGAGCGGTTCGCCGACGAATACCTGCCCAACCCGGCGAGCCCCTGGGGCCGCCTGGGCCTGCTGGCCCACCGGCACACCTCGACCGTGGACGACAAGGACGCGATCAGCGCCGACGTACGGGTGGACGGCCAGATCCGGGAGATCGAGGGCGTCGGCAACGGCCCCATCTCGGCCTTCTGCGACGCGCTGGACAGCATCGGGGTGCCGGTGCGGGTCCTCGACTACACCGAGCACGCGATGAGCGCGGGCGCCGACGCCAAGGCCGCGTCGTACGTCGAGTGCGAGGTCGGCGGGCCGAACGGCACGCAGGTCCTGTGGGGCGTCGGCATCGACGCGAACACGACGAGCGCCTCGCTCAAGGCCATCATCTCCGCCGTCAACCGCGCCACCCGCGTCTGACGGCTCCCAAGCTTGCAGTGATCCGGCGGGACCCGCGGCCTCACTGCCCTGACCTTGCACAAAATCGCAAGCGTACGCCCTGAACAGCCCACAAAGCTGTCGTGAAACACGCGAAAGGCGGCAACCGGGAGATCCCCGACTGCCGCCTTTCGCATGTCCCGTGACCGACGCGTTCGAGCCGCGTGGCTACCCCCGCCGGTCCCGGATGGCCTCGCCGACGTCGTCGATCTCGGGCGGCCCGCCGGCCGGACCTGCGACCTTTGTGTTCACCGCTGAATGTGTACCGCTACCGAAACAGAGGGTACGCATACGCAGAGTGGTGTACCGTTGACAGACAGGTAGGACCGTGTCGGTTAGCCTGAGGACATGTCGGACGAGGTCGTCAGCGTGGGAGTCCGGGAACTGCGCGACCGGCTCGCGCACTACCTGGAGCTGGTCCAGGCGGGAAACACGGTCGAGATCACGGAGAGGGGGCGGCCGGTGGCGCAGCTCACCGCATTGCCACACGAACGTGTCGTCACCGACCGGCTCGTCGCGGAGGGCCGCATGAAGCCGCCCGAGGTGGAGATCGACTGGACCGCCTGGCATGCCCTGCCCCCCGAACCCGGAGCGCCCGTGCCCAGCGAGGTGCTGGCGGATCTCAGGGCGGACGAGCGGTGATCTACCTCGACTCCTCGGCACTGGTCAAGCTGGTCGTCCGGGAGGAGGAGACGGCGGCGCTCGAGAAATGGCTGGCGGCGCAGAGCGGGGCGGTGGTCGCCTGCGAACTGGCCCGGGCCGAGGTGATCCGGGCGGTACGACCCTGCGGACCTCAGGCGGTCTCCACGGCGAAGGCGCTGATGGCCCGGCTGAGGATGGTGCCCGTGGACACACCGCTTCTCGACGCGGCCGCAGAGATCGGGCCGGCCCGGCTGCGGACTCTCGACGCCCTTCACCTGTCCGCCGCGCGGCTGCTGGAGCGCGCGCTCGACTGGTTCGTGGCGTACGACAAGCGGCTGCTCGCCGCGGCCGAAGAGGCGGGCCTTCCCATCGCCGCACCGGGCTTGCAAGGGGTCGGGCCCGGATGAACCGCTTCCTGTCGCGCCGGCCACCCTACGAGACATGCCCGCGATAGGCACCGACCTGCGGCAAGAGCTGGAGGACCCGCTCGGCGAACTCCTCGTCCTGCTTCAGGTCCACGTCAGCGTCGGCGTCATCCACCAGATCCGGGTGCGGCGTGCCGGCCAGGCGGTAAACGCCGTGTGCCATGTGTTCGAGGATCCCGGCCTGCACCAGGCGGCTCAGATCGCGGCGGTGCGCACCGTTCAGTTCCGCCTGGCGTGTCGTCACCAGGCCGCACTGCGCCTCGGTGAGATGAGGCGGGGGTGGGGCGGTTATCCGGGCAGGCCGATCAGGCGGGCGAGGCAGGTCATGTTGTGGTCGAACAGCTCGGCCCGGTGGGTGATCGTGTTGTTGAACTGGCCGAAGACCTCGAAGCTGACCATGCCGAACAGGCCCGTCCAGGCGATGATCGCGCGGGTGACCACGTCGTCCGGCACGCCCGGCATCAGTGCCCGCACGACGTCCGCGTCCTGCGCCAGGACCGCGGGCGGCGGCGGGCAGACCGGGGGAGGGGTGAGTTTGCCCGCCTGGTGGGCCTCGGCGATGATCCGTCCGTACACGGCCGTGTCGCGCACGGCCGGCCCCACGGTGTCCTGCGGAGCGGCGTAGCCCGGCACGGGCGAGCCGTACAGCAGGGCGTACTCGTGCGGATGGGCCAGGGCCCACTCGCGTACGGCGCGGCAGACGGCGAGCCAGCGCCCGGCGAAGTCGTCGGTCGGGCAGGCGGCGTCGGCCTGCTCGACGGCCTCTCCGAGGGCGTTGTATCCGTCGATGATCAGCGCGGTCAGCAGGTCGTCGCGGCTGGGGAAGTAACGGTAGATCGCCGAGGAGACCATCCCCATCTCGCGTGCCACCGCCCGCAGGGACAGGCCCCCGGCCCCCTCCGTCGCCAGCTGTCGCCGGGCGATGTCCGTGATCTCCCTGATCAGCTCCGCCCTCACCCGCTCCCGCGCGGTCCTGCTCGCATTCATGAGCCCAGGCTAACAGAGCACCGCAGTGTTCAGAGAGCACTGCTCTTGACGAAGTGCATGCCGATACGAGAGCATTGCTCTCGCAAGAGAGCAATGAACACAAGGAGTGCCGATGCTGACCGTGGCCAAGGGAGCGGTAGCCGCAGTGATGTTCTTCCTGGAGCTGGGCGTGCTGCTCGCGCTGGGCTACTGGGGGTTCACGCGGGAGGTCAACATCCTGATGAAGATCCTCCTGGGGCTCGGCACGCCCGCGGTGTTCGCCACGCTGTGGGGGCTGTTCATGGCGGGAGGCAAGGCGCCGCACCAGCTCCACGGGATCGCCAGGGCCGTCTTCGAAGTCGTGTGGTTCGGCGCGGGGGCGGCGGCCCTGGCGGCCTCCGGGCTCGTCACCGCGGGTGTTGTGTTCGCGATCGTGTACGTCGTGGACGGTGTGCTGCGGCTGCTGACCGATCAGGTCTGAAGGAGGAGTGATGGGCAAGCATGTGATCGTCGGAGCGGGACAGGTCGGCGGCGGGCTCGCCGAGACTCTGGCGGAGCGCGGACACGAGGTCACCCTCGTCACCCGCTCGGGTTCCGGCCCCGAACGCCCCGGGATCTCGCGGGTCGCCGCGGACGCGGCCGACGTCGCCGTGATGCGGCGGGTCACCGAAGGGGCCGACGTGCTCTACAACTGCATGAACCCGCGTTATCACCGATGGCCGATCGACTGGCCGCCGGTCGCCGCCTCGCTGCTGGCCGCCGCCGAGTCGTCCGGGGCCGTCCTGGTCACGCTGGGCTGCCTGTACGGCTACGGCC
Organism: Microbispora sp. CSR-4; assembly: GCF_008033685.1. Taxonomy (NCBI): domain Bacteria; kingdom Bacillati; phylum Actinomycetota; class Actinomycetes; order Streptosporangiales; family Streptosporangiaceae; genus Microbispora; species Microbispora sp. CSR-4. Next base: position 724,222 of record NZ_VJVX01000001.1, on the reverse strand, counting down.
CGGTGGACGGGCCGATGACCGAAGACCTGCCGCTCGCCGCGACGGGCACGAAGGGCAGGGTCAGGGCGCGGATGTGGGAGGAGATGCGGGCCGCGCACGAGGCCGGCCGGGTGCGGGCCACGGAGGTGCGCGCCTCGGACTACTACGGGCCGCGGTCGTCCGACCAGTCCTACCTCGGCCCCCGGCTCCTGGAGCCCCTGTTCGCGGGCAAGACCGGCCTCGTCCTGAGCGACCCCGACATCCCGCACAGCTACACGTACCTACCCGATGTGGTGCGCGCGCTGGCGGCGGCCGCGGAGGAGGAACGCGCGTGGGGCCGGCCCTGGCACGTGCCGACCGCGCCGCCCTTCACCATCAGGGAGTACGCCGTGCGGGTGTGCGAGGCGGCCGGCCTCCCGGCGCCGCGCCTGCGGCGGCTGCCGTCGTGGGCGCTGAAGGCGGCGGGCCTCGGGTCGCCGTTCCTGCGCGAGCTGGGGGAGACCCGTTATCAGTTCGACCGGCCGTACGTGCTCGACTCCGCGGCGTCCCAGGCGGTCCTCGGATTCACGCCGACACCGGTCGAGGACGCGGTGAAGGAGACGGTGGTGTGGTGGCGGGGGCGCACCGGCCTTGGACGGGCGGCGGTAGTCTCCCCGGCATGAGAGTCGGAATCATCGGCCTGGGCGACATCGCGGAGAAGGCCTACCTGCCCGTTCTGGCGGCGACGCCGGGCATCGAGCCGCTGCTGTGCACCCGCGACCGGGCGACGCTCGACCGGCTCGGCGACGCGTACCGGATCGGCGCGCGCTTCACCTCCGTGGACGCGCTCGCCGAGGCCGGGATCGACGCGGCGTTCGTGCACGCGGCCACCGGCGCGCACGTCCCGATCGTGACCACGCTGCTGGAGGCGGGCGTGCACGTCTACGTGGACAAGCCCCTCGCCTACGACGCCGCCTCCTCCGCCGGGCTCGTACGGCTGGCCCGCGAGCGGAACAGGTCGCTGATGGTCGGCTTCAACCGCAGGCACGCCCCCGCGTACGCGGCCCTGCGCGGCCTGCCGCGCGACGTGATCGTGATGCAGAAGAACCGGCGCGACCTGCCCGGCGACCCACGTACGGTGATCTTCGACGACTTCGTCCACGTGGCCGACACGCTGCGCTTCCTCGCCCCCGGGCCCGTCACCGACACCGTGATCAGGACCCGGCTGCGCGACGGCCTGCTCGAACACGTGGTGCTGACGCTCGGCGGGGACGACTTCACCGCCGTCGGCGTGATGAGCCGCACCAGCGGCGCGGCCGAGGAGACCTGCGAGGTCATGGGCGGCGGCGGGAAGCGGCGGGTCGTCAACCTCGGCGACGTGGTCGAGTTCGCCGGGGACGAGACCCTCACGAGGCGCGGCGACTGGGTGCCCGCGACGCGGCAGCGCGGCATCGAGCAGGTCTGCCGGGAATTCTTGGACGCGGTCCGCGAGGGCCGCGTCCTCGACGCCGCCGACGCCCTGGAGACCCACGAGCTGTGCGAGCAGATCGTGCTGGCCGCCACGAAGACGGTGGAAACGGCCTGACAGCCCCCCAGGAGCCTCTCCCAAGACGGCCTGACCGCCTCCCGGAAGCCGCATATTCCCGGGAGGCGGTCGTCATCGCCGTCTTTCAGAGGGGCGTCACGGGTAGAGGCCCCGTATGCGGTGGGCCTCGGCCACCCGCTCCACGCCGATCGCGTGGGCGGCCTGGCGGAGCGTGAGGTCACGCTCGGCGGCCAGGTCGGCGACCGCCCGGTAGGCGTTCTCCATCAGGTCGCGGAGCTTCACCTCGACCTCACCGGCGCTCCAGGAGTACGCCTGGGTGTTCTGCACCCACTCCAGGTAGGACACGATCACCCCGCCGGCGTTGGCCAGGATGTCGGGCACCACCGTGACCCCGTTGCCCGCCAGGATCCGGTCGGCCTCGGGCGTGGTGGGCCCGTTGGCGCCCTCCACGACCAGGCGGGCCCGTACGCGCGGCGCGTTGCCGGCCGTGATCACGCCGTCGAGCGCGGCGGGCACCAGCATGTCCACGTCGAGTTCGAGCAGCTCTTCGTGGGAGAGCGCGTCGGCGTCGCGGTAGCCGTGGACCGTCCCGGTCTCGGCGGCGTGGGCGCGCAGCGCGGCGACGTCGAGACCGGAGGGCCGGACGACCGCGCCGCCCGCGTCCGAGACGGCCACGACGCGGCAGCCGGCGTCGGCCAGGTATTGCGCGGCGAGCGCGCCCACCTTGCCGAAGCCCTGCACCGCCACGGTCGTGCCCTCGGGGGAGCTCGCACCAAGGGTCCGGGTCAGCGCCTGCAGCGCGGCGATCCGCACCCCGCGCGAGGTCGCGCCCGCGCGGCCCGGCGAGCCGCCGAGCGCCGTGGGCTTGCCGGTCACCACGCCGGGGGCGGAGTAGCCCGCGTTGGCGCTGTAGGTGTCCATGATCCAGGCCATGGTCTGCTCGTCGGTGCCCACGTCGGGCGCGGGGATGTCCTTTTCCGGGCCGAGGAGCGGCAGGATCTCGTTGACGTAGCGCCGGGTGACGCGTTCGAGCTCGCGGGTGGTCAGCGTGGCCGGGTCCACCGCGACGCCGCCCGTGGCCCCGCCGTACGGGATGCCGACGAGGGCGCACTTCCACGTCATCCACATGGCGAGGGCGGTGACCTCGGCGAGATCGGTGTCGGGGTGGAAACGGATGCCGCCCTTGGCCGGTCCGCGCGACAGGTTGTGCTGCACGCGGTGGCCCTGCACGACCTCAAGGCGGCCGTCCTCACGCCGTACGGGCACGGAGACGGTCAGCGAGCGGCGGGGCGTGGCGAGCATGTGGTGCAGGCCGTCCTCGAGGCCGAGGAAGCGGGACGCCTCTGCGAGGTGGAAGCGGGCGGCGGCCAGGGCGCGCTCACCCGGTGTGGGGGCAGGATGATCGGGGATCGGAGACCGAACCCCCGACGCCGTTGTCGGGAAGTCCGTGATGGTCATTCTGTTGTTCTCCTGTCGGAAGGGGGGCCGTCCCCCCGGGCCCCCGCGCGCCGTCGTCGTTGACGGGCACGGAAGGCGGGCCGGAGGAGCGACATCTGGATCAAACCGTGTGCCGGGTGATCGCGATATAGGCCAATACGGAGATCACCGGGCGGGATTTCGCCGTTCCGGCGCATAGGCGGCGCACGGACCGCGAACGGCGCAGGACACATGGGCGTAAGTCGCGCTTTGCCGTCCGTTTGCAGTAGACAGGTCTCGTGCCGGAACTTGTGCTGGGCCCGCTGCTGCGCCACGTGGACGCGGCCGCCGCGACCGTCTGGGTGGAGACCTCCGAACCCTGCACGGTCCGCGTGCGCGCCGGCGACGCCTGCTCGGAGGAGCGCACCTTCACTGTGCACGGCCACCACTATGCCCTGATCGACGTCGGCGTCGAGAGCCCGGTGGCCTACGAGGTGGAGCTCGACGACCGGCGGGGGTGGCCCGCCGACGGCTTGCCGCCGAGCGTGATCCGCCCGCTGACCCGCCTCGACCGGCTGATCTTCGGCTCCTGCCGCACCAGCGTCCCGCACGAGGAGCCGTACGTGCGCACGCACGGCCCGGACGTCCTACGGGCGTACGGCCTGCGCCTGATGGAGTCGCCGGACGAGCGGCCCGACCTGATTCTGCTGCTCGGCGACCAGGTGTACGCCGACGAGCTGACGCCGGACATGAAGCAGTTCATCGCCGGGCGCAGGGACGACGGACCCGAGGAGGTCGTCGACTTCGAGGAGTACGCCGAGCTGTACCGGCAGGCGTGGTCGGACCCGCCGGTCCGCTGGCTGCTGGCCACGGTGCCCAGCCTGATGATCTTCGACGACCACGACGTCAGGGACGACTGGAACACCTCGAAGGCCTGGCGTGAGCAGATGGCCGAGGTGCCCTGGTGGGAGCGGCGCATCGTCTCCGCGCTCGGCTCCTACTACGTCTACCAGCACCTGGGCAACCTGCCCCCGGCCGACCGGGCGGCCGATCCCGTGCTCGCCGCACTGCGGGCGGGCGACGGCGACGAGGCGCTCGACGCCTTCGCCCGGCGGGCCGACCGGGAGCCCGACTCGGTGCGCTGGAGCTATCACAGGGACCTGGACGGCACCCGGCTGATCGTGCTCGACAGCCGCAGCGCCCGGGTGCTGGAGCCGGGACGCCGCAGGATGCTCGACCCGGGGGAGTGGGACTGGTTCGACAAGCACGCCACCGGCGACTTCGAGCACCTGCTCGTCGGGTCGTCGCTGCCGATCCTGCTGCCCGCGGGGATCCACCACGTGGAGAGCTGGAACGAGGCGGTCTGCGACGGCATCTGGGGCCGCCGGGCGGCCCGGTTGGGGGAGCGGATTCGGCAGTTCCTCGACCTGGAGCACTGGGGGGCCTTCCGCCGGTCGTTCGAGGACCTCGCGCGAGTGGTGCTGGAGGTCGCCTCGGGCCGCCGGGGCAGGCCGCCCGCGACCGTCCTGCTGCTGTCGGGCGACGTCCACTACTCCTACATGGCGTCCGTACGGCGCCGGGGCGGCGGGCGCGTCCACCAGATCGTCTGCTCGCCCATCCGCAACCCGCTGAGTCGCACGCTGCGCTTCGCCAACATCGTGGCGTCGTTCGGGCTCGCGGGCGTGCTCGGCGGGGTGCTGGCCAGGGCCGGGGGCCTTCCCCGGCCGCCGTTGCGATGGCGCATCAGCAAGGGACCCTGGTTCCCCAACATGATGACCGCCATCGACCTGGCGCCCGGGGAGGCCGCGGTGACGTGGTTCACCGACACCGGCGATCAGGACGCGGTGCGGATCAGGCCCGAGCCTCCCGCAGCACCGCGCTGAGCTGGTCGAGCGCCCACTCCAGGTCGTCCCGGGAGACGACCAGAGGCGGCGCGAGGCGGATCGTCGAGCCGTGGGTGTCCTTGACCAGCACGCCGCGGCGCATGAGCGCCTCGCTGATCTGCCGTCCGGTGCCGAGCGAGGGGTCGATGTCGATGCCCGCCCACAGGCCGCGCCCGCGCACCGCCACCACGCCGGGGCCCATTTCGGCCAGCCGCGCGTGCAGGAACGCGCCGAGCTCGCGGGCCCTGGCCTGGTATTCGCCGGTCTTCAGCAGTCCGATGACCGCGTCGCCGACGGCGCAGGCCAGCGGGTTGCCGCCGAAGGTGGAGCCGTGCTGGCCGGGGCCGATCACGCCCATGACGTCGGTGTTCGCGACGACCGCGGAGACCGGGACCACGCCGCCGCCGAGGGCCTTGCCCAGGACGTACATGTCCGGGACGACGCGCTCGTGGTCGCAGGCGAACGTGTCACCGGTGCGGCCGAGGCCCGACTGGATCTCGTCGGCCACGAACAGCACGTTGTTGTCGGTGCAGATCTCCCTGACCGCGGCCAGGTAGCCGTCCGGCGGCACCAGCACGCCGGCCTCGCCCTGGACGGGCTCCAGCAGCACGGCCACCGTGTTCTCGTCGATCGCCTCCCTGACCGCCTCGGCCGAGCCGTACTTGACGATCCGGAAGCCGGGGGTGAAGGGGCCGAAGCCGTCGCGCGAGTCGGGGTCGGTGGAGAAGCCCACGATCGTCGTCGTGCGGCCGTGGAAGTTGTCCTCCATCACGACGATGTTGGCCTGGTCGGGAGCGACGCCCTTGACCTCGTAGCCCCACTTGCGGGCGACCTTGATCGCGGTCTCGACGGCCTCCGCGCCGGTGTTCATCGGCAGGACCATGTCCTTGCCGCACAGCTCGGAAAGGCCGGTCACGAACGCGGCGAACCGGTCGTGGTAGAACGCCCGGCTGGTCAGTGTCAGCCGGTCGAGCTGCTCCCGGGCCGCGGCGAGGATCGCGGGGTTGCCGTGGCCGAAGTTCAGCGACGAGTAGCCGGCCAGGCAGTCGAGATACCGCTTGCCCTCCACGTCGGTGACCCAGGCGCCCTCGGCCGAGCTGATCACGACGGGCAGCGGGTGATAGTTGTGCGCGCTGTGGCTCTCGCTGAGCCGGATCAGTTCCTCGCTGTTCATCGGGTCTCCCTGTTCGGCCGGATCTCGAGGGTGCAGCACTTGGGACCGCCGCCCGACTTGCGCAGCTCACTGAGGTCGACCGGGACGACCTCGAAACCCCGGCGCTTGAGTTCCAGGGTCAGCCCGGTGGCCTCGGCGTTGAGGACGACGTTGCGGCCGTCGCTCACCGCGTTGAGGCCGAGCACCTCCGCGTCCGCGGACGTGGCGATCACGGCGTCGGGGAACAGCCGCCGCAGCACCTTCCTGCTGCCCTCGCTGAACGCCTCCGGATAGTACGCGACGTTGTGGCCGTTCAGCGGGAACAGGGCGGTGTCGAGGTGGTAGAACCTCGGGTCGACCAGGCGCAGCGTGACGACCGGGCGGCCGAGGAACTCCTGGGCCTCCATGTGCGCCGCGACGTCGGTGCGGAATCCTGTCCCGGCCAGGATAACTTCGTCGAGCGTCAGGTAGTCGCCCTCACCCTCGTTGGTGAAGGACGCCTCCAGCGTCTCGTATCCCCGTTCGGCGAACCACCGCAGGTAGGCGGGGCCCTCGGCGGCGCGCTGCGGGTGGGCGAACTTCGCGCCGTAGACCCGTCCGTCCACGACGAGCGCGCCGTTCGCGGCGAACACCATGTCCGGCAGGCCCTCGATCGGGTCGATCAGGCTGACGGTGTGGCCCAGGCTCTCGTACGCCTGCCGGAGGCTCTCCCACTGCCGCACCGCCCTGGCCGTGTCGGTGTCCTTCTCCGGGTGCATCCACGGGTTGATGGAATACGAGACCGTGAAGAAATCCGGCCGGCACATCAGGAAATGCCGGGTAGTGCCCGTACGGCCACGGTCCGTGGCCTCGGTGGCGGGCGCAAGCGTCATCGTCGACTCCAAGCGGAAAACCGGGTGAACGGGACTTCAGCGTAGGAATCCGGAGGCGACAATCCAATGCGCCCGCGTTGCGATCACATGTGGATCGGTTGCGTCTATCACCCGTTTTGCAGCGATCCGTTAATCAGCCGCGACAGCACGATCGAACTCTTCGTGCGGACCACGAACGGCTCGGCCGCCAGGCGCTCGATCACCCGCTCGACGTGCCGCACGTCGGTCGCGCGGATGTGCAGCAGCGCGTCGGCCTCGCCGGTGACCGTGCAGGCCGAGACGACCTCCGGATGCCGGGACACGGCCATGCCGATCTCCGCCGGTGAGGTCTTCCCCCGGCAGTACAGCTCGACGTACGCCTCGGTGGTCCAGCCGAGGGCCGACGGCTCGACCCGGGCGCTGAAGCCGGTGATCGCGCCGCTGGCGATGAGCCGGTCGACCCGCCTCTTCACGGCCGGAGCCGACAGCCCCACTTGAGCGCCTATTTCGGCGTACGTCGCCCGGGCGTCCTCGACGAGGGCCCGGATTATGGCGCGATCGAGCTCGTCCAACCTCACGTGGACCTGTATACAGCCGCCGGGGCCCGGCATGCCCCGCGCCGTGCCCGCCGCCGCCCCGAGCCGGGCACGGCTCAGGTGAGCTGGACCAGCACCGAGCCGACGATGAGCAGGGCGAGGCCGGACAGGCGCGGCGCCGTGAGCGGGCGCCGGGGCAGCCGCAGGAAGCCGTAGTTGTCGATCACGGCCGAGGCGACCTGCTGGCCGGTCACGGTCAGCGCCACGGTGGTGGCGGCGCCGATCGTGGGGATGAGCGTGAAGGTCGCGGTGACGTACGCCGCGGCGCAGGCGCCGCCGAGCCAGCCCCACCAGGGCATCGTGCGCAGCCCGCCGAGCTGCGGCCGGGGGGTGCGGCGCGTCGCCAGCAGGACGAGCAGCACCACGGCGATGGTGATCGTGGCCACGATGAAGCTGATCATCGCGGTGGTCACCGGCTCGCGGATGTCCTTGCGCAGCGCGGCGTTGACCGCTCCCTGCACCGGCAGGACCGCGCCGGCCACTATGCCCAGCAGGATCCAGCCGCTCTGGCCGAGGCCGCGGGTCCGGCGTACGGCGGTGGCGGCCGGGGCGGTGGCGGTGGCCGTCGCGCCGCGGCCGGGACCGCCGGACCCGCCGGACCCGCCGCCGGTCGCCGGTCCCGCCGCGGGCGGCGTCTGCGCCGGGCGCTGCCCGCGGATGATGACCGTGATGCCGGCGAGGACCGCGAGCGCGCCGAGCACGATGCCGACGCTGAGCGGCCTGCGCGCGATGCCGAGCAGGCCGAACAGGTCGAGCCCCAGCGACGCGAACATCTGACCGGTAACGAACAGGCCCGCCGCGGCCAGCGCGCCGAGGCGCGGGAAGAGCAGGATCCCGCTGGTGATGTAGAGCGGGCTGGCCAGACCGCCGAGCAGGTGCCAGAACGGCACGCCGGGCGCGAGGCGGATCGCGCCGATGGCGCCGACGGCGGCGGCGAGGAGCGCCAGCAGGGCCGTCGCCACGCCCAGTTGCAGGGTCGAGGCGCCGTACGGCGTCCCCACGGCCTTGTTGAGCTGGAGATTCACCGAGGCTTGCACTGCCAGTAGGCAGCCGGCCAGCAGCGCCGAGGCGAGGAACAGGGCATGCATCGCGATCCCTCTTCTAGAGAACCGGATTCGAAAAGCCGGATCAGAACCGGACATGGTGTCCGGATGAGCGTAAGACAAAGTGGACGCGATGTCCACATAGTTCGACCGGGGGCTACGATGGCCTCATGGACAACGGGTTTGTGGATCCCGGCGGGAACGTGAAGAACGGCCGCGTTCCATCAGGGGGGACCATGCCTGCCGGCCGGGAACTGCCCGTGCTCGATCTCGAACCGGGCCGCCCGGCGCCGGTGCGCGAACGGGCGGACGCCGCGCGCAACCGCATGCGCGTGCTGAAGGCGGCCGAACAGCTCTTCGCGTCCAGGGACGCGCGACACGTCACCATGGACGAGATCGCCAAGGCGGCGGGGGTGGGGCGGGCCACGCTCTACCGGCGTTATCCGGACACCGCCTCGATCGCGACGGCGCTCCTGGACGAGCACGAGCGGCAGGTGCAGGGACACATCCTGAACGGCCCGCCGCCGCTCGGCCCCGGTGCCTCACCGGCGGATCGGCTCGCCGCGTTCTACGTCGCGATGATCGATCTGCTGGAGCGTCACCTGCACCTCGTGCTGGGGGCCGAGACGGGCAGCGCGCGGTTCGGCACCGGCGCCTACCGCTTCTGGCGCACCCACGTGCGGATGCTGCTGACCGAGGCGGGGGTGCCGGATCCGGAGGGCAAGGCGGACGCCGTGCTGGCGCCGCTCGCGCCCGAGGTCTACCAGTTCCAGCGGCGGACCCTGGGCCTGTCGCAGGCCCGCGTCACCGAGTCGCTGGTGTGGAACGCCCACCGGCTCGCGGGCGGCGAGGCGCCGCCGGAACCCTGACGACTCGCCAGGACGCGCGAGGCGCGGGGACGGCGGGCGCCGTCGCCGCGCCAGGACGGGGCGGGCGGCCGAGGATCAGACGCGGCCGGGGCCGGTGTGCTCGACGACCTCCACGGTCACGCCGTCGTACGAACCGGGCCGGTCCACTTGAGCTCGGGCAGGTTGACCACGATCGCCTCCTGCGTGCTGCGGGCGATGACCACGACGGCCTCCAGATCGGGGTGGGTATTCTCCTCCCGATGCGGCACGAACGGCGGCACGAAGATGTAGTCGCCCGGTTTGGTGTCGATGCGCACCTCGTGCGGCTCCTCGGCGTCGACGTCGAGGAACACGAACGACGGCGTGCCGCTGACCACGTAGATCGCGGTCTCCGAGTCGCCGTGGTGGTGGTTCGCGGAGACGGTCGCCGGAGCCACGTGGGTCTGGCCCATCCACAGCCGGCTCGACCCCACGGTCCCGCCGCTGATGGCGGCCCGCCGGTGCATGCCGCCGGTCTGCGCGGTCTCCGAGGTCAGGCCCGCGGGCACCACGTGGTGCAGCCTGCGGTGGAACGGATCCTCGGGTAGAACGATGCTCACCTGTTTCTCCTGATTCTCGCGACGGCCCGGCCGACGGGGCGTCCACTTCTCACGACGTCTTCCTGCCCGGAAGGCCCCAGCCGGGTAGCGGCCGTCCTCGTACCGGCCTGCCCGTGCCCGGCGCGGGTCACGAGTGGGCGCGCGGGCCGAGCGCGGCCACCCCCGCACCGGTCAGGACCGTGTCGTCCTGCGGCGTGTGGATCCTGCCGCACAGCACGTCGCGGTAGTGGCGCTCCAGAGGATTGGCCCTCGACAGGCCGGGATTGCCGACGAGCGCCAGGGCGGCCTCGACGGATCTGATCGCGTTGCCGGTGACGGTGTGCTTGGCGAGCCCGGACCGGGCCATGGCCGCCTCGTCCCCGTCGTCCACCGCGCGGGCCGCGGACTCCAGCAGCCGGTCGCTCACCAGCAGCCACGCCTCGATCTCCCCGACGGCGGCCTGGAAACGGGGGAGCGTGGCCAGCGGCCGGCCCAGGTTCGCGGGTGTGCGCTCGCCCAGGTACTCGATCAGCCAGTCCCTGGCGGCCTGCGCCACGCCGTGGTACACCGCCCCGATCAGCACGTTGTTCCAGCCCATGAAGGTCGCGCCGCGGCCGGTCGGCGGCATCCCCGCCGGGGCGACCTCCACCGCGTGATCCCCGGGGATCCACGCCCCCTCGAAAATCACATCGTCGCTGCGAGTGGCACGCATGCCCAGGTGGTCCCAGGTCCGCTCCACCCGGTAACCACCGCCGCCGGCCTCCACGAGGAAGGACCCGACCAGGGGCTCGGGGTCGTCGGTGCGTGCCCAGACCAGCATCCAACGCAGACCGGGGATGCCCGTGCAGTAGGTCTTGCGGCCGGTGAGCCGGTATCCGCCGTCCTCCCGCGCGGCCACCGTCGCGGGCAGGCCGCCCCGGGCGGGCGTGCCCAGGTCTGGCTCCACCCGCAGGGCGTTGACGAGGGCAGGGCCCTCGATCGCCGACTTCTGCACCCGCCCGCGTACGTGGGCGGGCCAGGGGTTGTCCGGGCGGGCGAGCGCGGCGTGGGTCATCAGATACTGCGCGGTCACCAGCGCCACCGAGGGGTCGGCCCGGCCGACCGCCGTCACGACCGCCGCCGTCTCGGCGAGGCCGGCGCCGCGCCCGCCCGCCTCGCGTGGCAGCGTGAGCGCGAGGACGCCGGCCGCGTGCAGGTCCTCGAACGCCTCGAAGGCGAAGTCGCCCTCCCGGTCGTGCCGCTCCGCGCGGCTCGCGATCCCGGTCAGCACCTCGTCGAGACCCGTCATCGGTCCACCTCCCAGCGGTCGAAGGATGCGGCGGTCATGCGATGCGATGGTGCGGTCGCGGCGGCGCTCCATCCGGACCACGACGAGGTGGCCGGCCTGCCCCCGGACAAGCCCGGCTCACGCCCCGGCGCCCACGGCTTCCGAAGGGGACGGAGACAGTCGGGGGTCCGGAGAACGGCGGGATGGGATCCCACGCCGCAAGATCGCCCTTCGATGGTAAATTTCCCCTAAAAACCAGTCAAGAGTGTAGGGAAATGCGCTGCGAAACGCCCGCCGGTGTGCGGGGACGGCGGGTGTTTGCGGTGGGTGTTTGCGGTGGGTGGTTGTGGCGGGCGGTTACGGCTCGGGGCGGGGGCAGTAGTCGCCGATCCCGTGCTCCAGCAGGTCGAAGGCGCGCTCGGCGTGCTCCCTGACGTCCGCCCTGATCAGCGCCGCGTCCTCGCCCGCCGTCTGCCGCATCGCGAAGTGGCGGGTCAGCGTGCGGACGGCGGCGCAGATCTGCGCCGCCACCAGACGGGGGGTCAGGTCGTCGGGATCGGCGTCGGTCTCCTCGGCGAGCGTCCGGGCCAGCCGGTCCTCCCGGTTGACCTCGAGCATGCGCACCCGTGACTGGAGCGCCAGGCTCTCCCGCACCCGCTGCGTGAACAGGTCCAGGCCCTCGCTCATCCCGTAACGCCAGTCGCCGGCGTCGAGTGCCTCGAAGAAGTCCCGTCGCACCGCCTCGACCGCCGTCTCGCCCGCGCGGCGCTCGCGCACGGCCCGGGCCAGCAGGTCCTCGGTCTCCTCGCTGCGGTCGAGGAACATGTCCTCTTTCGTGCGGAAGTAGTTGAAGACGGTGTTGACCGACACGTCGGCCGCCCTGGCCACCTCGGCCACCGTGACGTTGTCGAACCCCCGTTGCAAGAACAGCCCCATCGCGACGTCGGCGATGCGCTGCCGGGTCTCCCGCTTCTTCCGCTCCCGCAGGCCCTCTTCCATGCTCCGATTGTAAGGGTGAGCACAAACTTTAAGTGACTCCAAATTTGGTGTTACTCTAACCGGCATGATTCACGCCAGAGGGCTCACCAAGACCTTCGGCCCGGTCGAGGCCGTCCGGGGGATCGATCTCGACGTCTCCCGAGGGGAGATCGTCGGCTTCCTCGGGCCGAACGGCGCGGGCAAGACCACCACGCTGCGCATGCTCACCACGCTGCTGCGCCCCACGTCCGGCACCGCCACCGTCGCGGGCGCCGACCTGTTCGCCGACCCCGCGGCCGTACGCCGCCGGATCGGCTACGTCGCCCAGGGCGGCGCGTTCGCGCCGTTCTCCCCGGTGGGCCAGGAGCTCGTGCTCCAGGCCCGCCTGTACGGCCTGAGCAGGGAGCAGGCCCGCGAACGCGTCACCACCCTGCTCGCCGAGCTGGACCTGCCCGGGGTCGAGGAGCGTACGACGGTCACGATGTCGGGCGGCCAGAAGCGCCGGCTGGACATCGCGATGGGCCTGCTCCACCGGCCCGAGCTGCTCTTCCTCGACGAGCCCACGACCGGGCTCGACCCGCAGAGCCGCGCCAACCTGTGGCACCACGTGCGCCGGCTGCGCGAGCGGGACGGCCTGACGGTCTTTCTCACCACCCACTACCTGGAGGAGGCCGACGCGCTCTGCGACCGCGTCCTGATCATCGACCACGGCCGGATCGTCGCCGCGGGCACGCCGGACGAGCTGAAGACCGAGCACGGCGCGAGCACGCTCGACGACGTCTTCCTCGCGGTCACCGGCCGCGAGCTGCGCGAGGGGGCCGCCGCGTGACCGCCCTCGCCGCCCTGACCGGGCACTACCTGCGCGCGTCCTTCAGCAACAAGTTCAGCCTGGTCTTCAGCGCCCTGCAGCCGTTCCTGTATCTCGTGCTGTTCGGCCCGCTGTTCGACCGCAGCGGCGTGGGCTCGTGGGACGTCCTCGTGCCCGGCCTGCTGGTGCAGCTCGGGCTGACGAGCGCGGGGATGGCGGGCTTCGGCATCGTCTTCGACCACCGGTTCGGCGTGCTCGAACGCATGCGGGTCACGCCGGTGAGCCGGGTGACGCTGCTGCTCGGCCGGGTGCTCAGGGACAGCGTCGTGCTGCTGGTGCAGGCGGTGGCGATCATCGCGGCCGGCTACGCGCTGGGCCTGCGGGCGCCGCTCGCGGGGGCGCTGGGGGCGCTGCTGCTGATCACCGTGCTGGCGGTCGGCCTGGCGTCGCTGTCGTACACGGCGGCGCTCACGATGCGGCAGGAGCTGTTCGCGCCCGTGATGTCCACCGTGGTGGTCCCGCTGATGCTGCTGTCGGGCGCGCTGCTGCCGATGTCGCTCGCGCCCGCCTGGCTCGACGTGCTGTCGCGGCTCACGCCGTTCCGCTACGCGGTCGAGGGGCTGCGCGCGCTGTTCGCCGGGTCCTACACGTCATCGGCCCTGGTGTGGGGCGTAGTCGTGTCCCTGGCCTTCGCCGTCCTGGGCGTTACCTTGGGCACCAGGCGTTTCCAAACGGAAAACGCCTGATCAGGGGTAGTAAAAGGCATTCGAAGTTCATACCGGTTTGCGGGCGCCGCCAGGCACGGAGGCGGTCACAATGGGGGCGTGGCGGACGTCAACTTCACCCTCGTCCAGCTGCGTTACTTCGTAACCGCGGCCGAGCTCGGCAGCATGACCGCGGCCAGCAGGGAACTCATGGTGGCGCAGTCGGCGATCTCGGCCGCCATCGCCCAGGTGGAGCGGGAGCTGGGCGTCCAGCTCCTGATCCGCCACCATGCCCGCGGCCTGTCGTTGACCCGCGCGGGCGAGCGCTTCCTCGTCGAGGCCAGGGAGTTCCTGTCCCATGCCGCCGCGCTCGCCCAGTCGGCGCGCGGCCTCGCGGGCTCGCTGACCGGTGAGCTCGCCGTCGGCTGCCTGACCACGCTCGCGCCGTTCTACCTGTCCCGCCTGCTGCGCGAGTTCGCCGAGAAGTACCCCGGGGTGCGGGTCAGCGTCGCGGAGGGCGAGCTTTCCGCCATGGAGGCGGCGCTGCTCGACGGGCGGTGCGAGGTCGCCCTCGTCTACGCCATCGATCTCGCCCTCGACCTCGACATCCGGACGCTCACCCGGGCCAGGCCGTACGCGCTGCTGCCGCCGGAGCACCCCCTGGCCCAGGCCGAGGCGGTGTCGCTGTCGGACCTGGCGTCCGAGCCGATGATCCTGCTCGACCTGCCGCGCAGCCGCGACTACTTCCGGGCGATCTATCCGACCGAGCCGCGCGTCCGGTTCCGTACGTCGAGCTACGAGACGGCCCGCTCGCTGGTGGCGGGCGGGCACGGCTACTCGATACTCAACCAGCGGGCCGAAAGCGACCAGACCTACGACGGCGGCCGGGTCGCCTGCGTCCCGATCAGCGACGACGTGCCCGCGCTCGACGTCGTGCTCGCCTCGGTGCGCGGCGTGCGGCCCACCGCCCGGGCGGTCGCCTTCGCCGAGACCTGTCAGGCGTTCTTCGCCAGGAAGTAGGTCACCCGAGGTCGGCGAGCAGCTCCTCCAGGAACGCGCCGGTCTGCGTGGCCGGCCGGGCGTCCACGCACACCGCGTTCATCACCTGCGTGTACGCCTCGGTGTCCTCGGGCTTGTCGAGGTAGAGGGCGCTGGTGAGCTGCTCCAGGTAGACGACGTCGGGCAGTTCGGGTGCGTCGAAGCGCAGGATCGTGAAGGGACCGCCGCACGCGGCGTGCCCGCCATGGTCGAACGGCACGATCTGCAGCGTGATGTTCGGCTGCCGCGTCACCTCGATGAGGTGTTCGAGCTGGGCCCGCATCACCTTCCTGCCGCCGATCGGGCGGCGCAGTGCACCCTCGTCCATCACGGCCCACAGGGTCGCGGCCTCGGGCCCGGTCAGCCGTTCCTGCCGGCGCATCCGCAGGTCCACGCGCCGGTCGACGTCGTCGGCGGACCGCCCCACGTTGCTCCGCAGCACGAGGGCCCGCGCGTACTCGGGCGTCTGCAGCAGCGTGGGCACGAACTGCAGCTCGTAGCAGCGGATGACGGACGCCGCCTCCTCCAGCCCGACGTAGAACTCGAACCAGCCCGGCAGCACGTCGCTGTATTTGTGCCACCAGCCGGGGATGTTCGCCTGCCGCGCCAGGTCGAGCAGCACGGCTCGGTCGTCGGGGTCGGTGATGCCATAGAGGGTGAGCAGGTCGGCGACGTCCCGCTCCTTGAAGCCGACCCGGCCGAGCTCGAGCCTGCTGATCTTGGCGTGCGACCCGCGGATGGCACGGGCCGCCTCTTCTGGCGTGATGCCGCTCTCCCGGCGCAGCCGCCTGAGCTGGGCCCCGAGCAGGAGCCGCAGGGCCGTCGGGCCGCCGCGGGCGGTCCAGACCGGTGCGGGGGCGGTGTTTCCCGCCTGTGCGTTCACGATCGCTCCATCGGCGGCGCTCCCGGAAGGATTCCTGGTGAACCAATCGAGTTGATCATCCTACCGGACCGGAGCGAGGCCGTCTTTTCTGGGGACTTCCACGAAAGTCGGGGACGCGTGACATTTGCACGTGCACGCGTGCTTGCATCCGCAAGGCACAGGGCAAGATACACGACGGCAGGGAAATTCACATCATGTAATGGGTGAGACCTGAGGGATCGGCGATGACAGCAGACCTGGCGGGCCCGGGAGCCGCGACAGCGCCTCCGTGGTTGACCTCGATGTTCGAGCGGGACGACGTCGCCGGCTTGTCCCTGCCTCCGTCTGCGACGTGCACCTTTCATGGGCGCACCACGTCCGCTGCCGCCGCGCGCGATTTCACCGCCAGGACGCTGTGCGGCTGGGGATTGCCCGGCCTCGTGCCGGACGCGCAGATCGTGGTGTCGGAGTTGGTGACCAACGCGCTGCGGCACGCTCCCGGAGACCCCGCGGACGCCCCGCAGATCCGGTTGAGGCTGGTGAGGCACCGGTTTCATATCGGCTGCGGCGTGAGCGACGCCAGCGCCCGCGTGCCCGCGATCTCGCCCTGGAGCGATCTATCGGAGTCGGGCCGGGGGCTGCATCTGGTCGAGGCGCTGACGGCGGCGTGGGGATGGATCCTCACCCGCGGCGGCGGCAAGGTGGTCTGGGCCCTCTTCGACGCCTCGCCCGCCTCCTGAGCGGCATCCGCCCCCGGAAAGCGGCCGGGCCGCCGCCGGCATCGGATGCCGGCGGCGGCCCGCCTCTTGTCGTGGTGACCCGTGTCGTCGTGGTGACCTGTGTCGTCGTGGTCCCGCCGGCCCGGGTGGACCTTCGGGAACGGATCGGGTCGGCCCTGCTCAGCCCTGCTCGGCCTCGCCGGTGACCTGCTCGGCCGCCTCCTCGGGCGACTGCTCCAGGTCCTGGTCGGCCTGGGCCTGCGCGGAGGCCTTGTCGAGCCGCACCCAGCTCGTGATGCTCTCGATCGCGAACAGCACGAGCAGGTACGCCGTGAGGACGGCCGCCACGGGGGTCAGCCATCCGGCGGCGGCGGCCACGCCCAGGACCAGCAGCCGGACCTCCCAGCCCAGCCCGGCCTGGTAGAGCCAGGCGGGGGGCCAGATCCCCTGCCGGGTGCGATAGACGGTGTCGTACGTGTGGTAGCCGATCACGTAGAGCAGCACGAACAGCAGCCACTTGGGCGTGTCCTCGGCCAGCCCGAGCACGATGATCGTCATGAACTCGGCCGCCCGCAGCAGCGGGGGAGTGAGCCAGTCGAAGCGGCCCAGGTGGTCGCGTCCGGCGGTGGGCAGGACCAGCACGAGCAGCACGGCGACGGGCACGATCAGGATCGGGCCGTCGGTGAGCGAACCGGCGACGGTCAGCGCCACGATCGCGATCAGCGCCACCACGGTCGCGGGCACGGGCGGCAGCAGCCGGCCCAGGGAGCCCTTCAGCGCGGTGGCGAGCGGGCCGTCGTCGCGGTAGGCGAGCAGGCGCGCGGTCTGGATGCGGCGGCGCTCCTCGTCCGGGTCGGGAAGCGGCGTGGTGACCTGCGGCTGAGTGATCATGCGAGCGACCTCAGGAGACGTCCGGTGAGGGTGTAGGTGGCCGCGACGCCGCCCCAGACGATCAGCGTGAGGAACGTCACCCGGGGGTTGAAGAACGCGGCGGTGATCGCGATCGCGGCGAAACGCTCGCCGATCGGGAACACGATCATCTTGCGGGCCCAGTGGACCGGGCGGAACTTGCCGGCGTTGGTCCAGAGCTTCAGCAGCCCGCGCACGCCGGTGTTCCGGCTCGCCCGGCGCTCCTCCAGCGCCTCCCGCAGCGGCCGGTCGTCGGCGACCGTCAGGTCCAGCGTGGGCAGCGGTATGGGCGCCTTGCGCCGGTTGGCCGCACCGAACGAGAAGTCCAGCAGGTGCTTGACCGACTGGAGGGCGATCGCGACCAGCGCCAGCGTCCAGACGCCCTCGCCGTCGCCGAACTGCCCGGACACCGTCGCGCCGACCGCGAGGCCGACGAAGACGGCGTACTCCTTGAACCGGTCGAAGGTGGCGTCGAGCCAGGCGCCGAGCACGCCGAACTTGCGCGCGTAGCGGGCGAGCTGGCCGTCCACGCAGTCGAAGACGAACGCGAAGTAGATGAGCAGCGCGCCGGCCACCGCTCCCCAGCGGGTGCCGGTGGAGAACGCGCCTGCCGACAGCAGGCCGAGGGCGATCGAGATCAGCGTCACCTGGTTGGGCGTGAGCCCCCGGCGGGCCGCCCAGCGGGCGATGAAGCGCGAGTAGGTGCTGACGAAGAACGTGGTGAAGAAGCCGTCGGCGCCCTTCACGGCGTTGTTCAGCCGGGCCCGGTCCTCGTTGTACCCCGCCATCTCCGCCTGCGCCTCGTCGGCTTCGGCCTGGCTGCGGATGCGGCGGAAGAACAGGTCGCGGCGGCCCCGCCGGCCCACCGACACGCCCCGCCGGACCAGGCCGAGCGTGAGAAGCTCGGTCACGTCGTCCTCGGGGCCGAACAGGTGGGCCATGTCCGCGAGCTCGCGGGCGACCTCGGCGAGGGTCTGCAGGTGCCGCTGGTGGAGGTGGAGCGGCCCGAGCAGCACCGCGTTGGGCCGTGTCACCGCGTGGTAGGCGGTGCCGACCGAGACGATGCGGCTGCGGCCGATGCGGGTGCGCATGGGCAGCCCTTCGACGACCGTCTGGCCGATCTCGGGCTCTGCCTCCTCGATCGGGACGAGTTCGGTCTCCTGGGCGTTCTCGTCCTGCTCGTCCCCCTCCTCGCGCTGCTCCCGAGCGACCAGCGCGAGCGCGCCGCGCTTGGCCTTGGTGATCTGGTAGATCAGCTCGTCGTGGATCAGCGAGTCGGCCGGCAGGATCAGCAGGTTGTCCTCGGCGCCCTCGACCGCGTCGGCCAGCGCACGCAGGTCGCCTGCGATGTCGGGGCTCTCCACCACGCGGCCGTACGGCCTGCGGTAGGCGGCGGCGTCCCCCGGGCGGGCGATCGTCGTCGGCTCCGGGTCCAGCGCGGCGGCCTGCGCGAGCAGCCTGTCGTACGCGGTGGGGGCCCCGGGCAGCGATTTCAGCGTGATGGCCGCGGGCAGGGCGGGCTGACCGCCGAGCGGCGGGGGACTGATCGGGCCGGGCGGGGCGCCCAGCAGGACCACGCGGGTCATGGCAACCTTTCACGCAACGGGGGGAGATCAGGCCCTCAGGCTTGACCGGCGCGGGGAAGTCCGCCGGAAGCCAAAGCTTAGTGACCTTTCGGTTGAACCGATGCACCCCAGGTTTACCGTACGGCCCCTGGATGTACAGCTTGGGACGGGTTCGTCACAGGGCATCGTCGCCGGATCATTACCGAATTTTCACCGTTCGTGCGCCTCAACGGGGCGAATGCCCGACTGACGGGGCGGGCGCCCGCGCTCACCCATACGATGGCGGGGTGAGCCTCTACCGGGACGAGGGCGTCGTGCTGCGCACCCAGAAGCTGGGTGAGGCCGACCGCATCATCACCATCCTCACCCGGCGCACCGGCAAGGTCCGCGGCGTGGCCAAGGGCGTGCGCAGGACCAAGTCGCGCTTCGGCGCGCGGCTGGAGCCGTTCTCCCACGTCGACCTGCAGCTCCACAGCGGCAGGTCGCTCGACGTGATCACCCAGGTCGAGACCCTGCACCCGTACGGCGAGGCGATCGTGGCCGACTACGCCAGATACACCGCGGGGACCGCGATGCTGGAGACGGCCGACCGGCTGACGGTGGGGGAGAAGGAGCCGGCGCTGCGCCAGTTCCTGCTGCTGGTCGGCGGGCTGCGCACGCTCGCCGAGGGCGGCCACGAGGCCCGGCTGGTGCTCGACGCGTTCTTCCTGCGCTCGCTGGCCGTCGCGGGCTACGCGCCCGCCCTGTCGGAGTGCGCGCGGTGCGGCGCTGAGGCCGTGCGCGCCTTCGCGATCGTCGCCGGTGGTGTGGTGTGCGGCGCGTGCCGCCCGGCCGGCGCCGCCGTACCCGCCGCGGAGACGATCGCGCTGATGATCGCCCTGCTGCGCGGCGACTGGGCGGCGGCCGACGCCTCCGAGGCCCGGCACCGCACCGAGTGCAGCGGCCTGGTCGCCGCCTACCTGCAGTGGCACCTGGAGCACGGCATCCGCTCCCTGCGTCATGTGGAGAGGGAGTGGCCTCAGGCGACCGCAAGCGAAGTGCGGATCATTTGACCTGGCACTCCGGGGGTCCGGGGGGCGTGCCCCGGTTTGGCGCTGCCAGGTGACCGCAAGCGAAGCGAGGATCGTCTGAGCGGCCCTCACGGGGGTCTGGGGGGTCGTCCAAAACGCACAGAATCCGCACGGGATCCACACCTCTCGCGAGCGTGGGACCGGCCCGGACGCAATACCCTCGGTACATGGTCCGTCCTCCCACTCCGCATCCGTCCGGTGCCACCCCGCCTGCCATTCCCCGCGACCTGCTGCCGCGCCACGTGGCGATCGTCATGGACGGCAACGGCCGATGGGCCAAGGCGCGCGGGCTGCCCAGGACCGAGGGGCACAAGATGGGCGAGTCGTCGCTGTTCGACGTCATCGAGGGCGCCATCGAGATCGGCATCCCCTACCTGTCGGCGTACGCCTTCTCCACGGAGAACTGGAGGCGCTCGCCCGACGAGGTGCGCTTTCTCATGGGGTTCAACCGCGACGTCATCCGCCGCCGCCGCGACCAGCTCAACGCGATGGGCGTACGGGTCCGCTGGGCCGGGCGTCCCGGGCGGCTCTGGAAGAGCGTGATCAAGGAGCTGGAGGACGCCGAGCGGATGACGGTCGGCAACAGCACGCTGACCCTCCAGTTCTGCGTGAACTACGGCGGTCGCGCGGAGATCGTGGACGCCGCCGTGCGGCTGGCCCAGGACATCGCCGCGGGCAGGGTCAAGGCCGACAAGGTCTCGGAGAAGACCTTCGCCCGCTATCTGGACGAGCCGGAGATCCCTGACGTGGATCTGTTCCTGCGCTCGTCCGGCGAGCAGCGCACGTCCAACTTCCTGCTCTGGCAGTCCGCGTACGCCGAGATGGTCTTCCTCAACCAGCTGTGGCCCGACTTCGACCGGCGCGACCTGTGGCAGGCGTGCGAGATCTACGCCAAGCGCGACCGCAGGTATGGCGGGGCCATGCCGAACGAGACGGCCGCGAACTCCGGCGCCGCGCGCGGCTGACGGAACGGCGCTCGAACGCGGCGGGCCCGGCGTCGTCAGGAGGCGTCGCGGCGGCGGGCCCGATACGCGGCGACGTGCATGCGGTTGCCGCAGGTGCGGCTGTCGCAGTAGACCCGGGAGCGGTTCCGCGACTCGTCCACGAAGACCTGGGAGCAGTCGGGCGCCGCGCACGTGCGCAGGCGATCCCGCTCGTTCTCCACGAGCACGTGGGCGAGCGCGACCCCGCAGTCGGCGGCCAGGTGCTCGGCGATCGACGAGCCCGGCGCGAAGTAGTGCACGTGGAGAGGGTGGCCGTCGTGCTCGGCGAGGTGCGGCGTGATGCGGGTGCGCTGCAGCAGCGTGTTGAGCAGGCCGACCGCCGTCGGCTGGTCCGGCGCGGTGAACACCGCGTGGAACTCCTCGCGCAGCGCGCGGACCTCGGCGAGGTCCCGCCGGGTCACCGCTTCGACTCCGCTGACCTCTCGCCTGCGGACGAACTCCTCGAGGTCGCCGACCTCGGCCAGCGTGTCGCGCTCGCCGGCGCCGGTGTTGATGAGGTCCACCACCGTCCCCAGCGAGTACACCATGTCATGGCTGAACGGCACGCCATCTCCCTCTAGTCGCGGCGGGCGGGATCGTGTCCTTTGTCGCGGCGCCCGCAGCGTACCTCTCATAAGGCCCGCGTGGGACGGGGTCAGCCCTTTCCGGCCGTCTCCGCCCGCGACGCCGCCTCCGCGCACGAGGAGCAGGTGCCGAAGACCTCCACGGTGTGCGTCACGTTGATGAAGCCGTGCTCGGCCCCCACGACCTCGGCCCAGCGCTCGACGTCCGGCCCGGCCACCTCGACCGTACGCCCGCAGTCCCGGCACACCAGGTGATGGTGGTGAGAGTCGGTCTGGCACGCCCGGTAGACCGACTCGCCCTCGTCGGTGCGCAGCACGTCGACCCGGCCGGCGTCGGAGAGCGACTGGAGCGCCCGGTAGACGGTCGTCAGGCCGATCTTCGAGCCGATCGCACGCATCTCGGCGAACACGTCCTGCGCGCTGCGGAACCCCCGGCTCTGCCGGAGGATCTCGTGAACGGCGTCACGGCTCTTCGTCATCAGGACTCCTGTGTACGGCTTCGCCCTACGACCTACCAGGTTAGGCCGGTTCGCGTCAGATCAGGCCGAAACGGGTGGCGGCGAGGAGGACCAGGAACGTCGCCACCGCCACGCGCAGCAGCCGGCCCACCGGACGCAGCGAGGGCCAGGACAGGTAGGCCAGCCAGACGATGAACGCGAGCACCGGAAGCACGGCCACCCCGCCACGCCAGTCGGCCACCACCAGCCCGGCGATCAGCAGGGCCACCATGACCAGAGGGACCACCCAGCGGGGCTGCTGGAACAGGAAGACCAGCGGCGCGGCGCTCCTGCGCTCGACCTCCGCGCGCAGCCCGGTGGCGCCGGGCGTGAAGAACTGCTCGCCCTGCGGCAGCGGCCGCCGCATGCGAGGGGGCGCCGCGTTCTCCCGGGCGGGGGCCTTCCTCGCCAGGGGATGGGCCGGCACCTGACGGCGCGGCGGTTCGGTTTCGCTTCCCACGTGTTCGAGCCTAGTGCGCATCGGCCCCGTCGTGGCCCTGTCGCCGGCTATGCCGCTCCGGCCGGGGCCGCCCCCTCCCCGGCGGGCCGTACGAGAGGGGTGGCATGCTGGGCGGCATGCTCGCCGTGATCCGTTATTCGGTGCCGGGCGCCCGCGCCGACGAGTTCGCCGCCCAGGCGCGCGACATCCTCGACCTGCTGGCCGCGCAGCCTGGATACCTGCGCGGGCAGATCGGCAGGTCGGTGGACGAGCCGGCCCTGTGGGCCGTGGTCAGCGAGTGGGAGGGCGCGGGCTACTACCGGCGTGCCCTGTCCGCGGCCCGCATGGTGATGTATCCCCTGATGACCCTTATGATCAACGAGCCCGGCGCCTTCGAAAGCGTCTACACGCTGCCGGGCGAGGGGGCGAGCGCCGGGACCGTGGGCAAGGCTTGAGCGCGGGGGCGCCGGATTCCCCTAAGCTTGAGCACGGATCCTGGCAGGTGGCCGGACGTCCCGCAGCCGCGACACGGCGGCCGGGCCGGCCCGCCCGCTTCAGCGAAGCATCGCGCCGCTGACCCCGATCTCAACGCCGACACCCAGCCGGATGGAGTTCCACTGATGGCACGTCGCACCGACGTCTTGGAAACGATCGTCAGCCTCGCCAAACGCCGCGGGCTCGTCTTCCCGTCGAGCGAGATCTACGGAGGCCTGCGGGCGTCCTGGGACTACGGCCCTCTCGGTGTCGAGCTCAAGAACAACGTGAAGCGCGAGTGGTGGAAGGCCATGGTGCAGGGCCGCGACGACGTCGTCGGCCTCGACTCCTGCGTCATCCTCGCCCGTGAGGTCTGGCAGGCCAGCGGTCACGTCGAGACCTTCACCGACCCGCTCACCGAGTGCCAGTCGTGCCACAAGCGCTACCGCGCCGACCACCTCATCGAGGCGTACGAGGCCAAGCACGGCAGCGAGCCGGCGGGCGGCCTGGCCGACATCACCTGCCCCAACTGCGGAAACAAGGGCGCCTTCACCCAGCCCAAGCAGTTCAGCGGCCTGCTGAAGACCTTCCTCGGCCCGGTGGAGGACGAGTCGGGCCTGGCGTACCTGCGGCCGGAGACCGCCCAGGGCATCTTCATCAACTACCTGAACGTCCAGCAGTCGGCCCGCAAGAAGATCCCGTTCGGTATCGGCCAGATCGGCAAGTCGTTCCGCAACGAGATCACCCCGGGCAACTTCATCTTCCGCACCCGTGAGTTCGAGCAGATGGAGATGGAGTTCTTCGTCAAGCCCGGCACGGACGAGGAGTGGCACCAGTACTGGATCGACGAGCGCCTGCGCTGGTACGTCGACCTCGGTATCAACAAGGACAACCTCCGGCTCTACGAGCACCCGAAGGAGAAGCTGTCCCACTACTCGAAGCGGACCGTGGACATCGAGTATCGCTTCAACTTCGCCGGCGGCGAGTGGGGCGAGCTTGAAGGCATCGCCAACCGCACCGACTTCGACCTCACCGCGCACGGCAAGGCGTCCGGCACCGACCTGTCGTTCTTCGAGCAGGAGTCGGGCGAGCGCTACGTGCCGTACGTCATCGAGCCGGCGGCCGGTGTGGACCGCGCGACGCTGACCTTCCTGCTCGACGCCTACACGGTCGACGAGGCGCCCAACGCCAAGGGCGTCATGGAGGAGCGGACCGTGATGCGCCTCGACCACCGGCTCGCCCCGGTCAAGGTCGCGGTGCTGCCGCTGTCGCGCAACGCCGACCTGTCGCCGAAGGCCCGCGACCTCGCGGCCCAGCTGCGCCGCCGGTGGAACGTGGACTTCGACGACGCGGGCGCCATCGGCCGCCGCTACCGCCGCCAGGACGAGATCGGCACGCCGTTCGCGATCACGGTCGACTTCGACACTCTTGAGGACCAGGCCGTGACGATCCGCGAGCGGGACACCATGGCCCAGCAGCGGGTCGCGCTCGACCAGGTCGAGTCGTACCTGCGTCAGCACCTCAACGACTAGATCACCACGACAAGGCGCCTGCCCGGAAATCCCCGGACAGGCGCCTTTCGTCATTGATCGGTGAGTGGTGCGATCGGTTGATCGCCGGTTCGCCGTTGTGGTCGACGGACGGCTCATCGGCCCGAGAAGATCCTGCGCGGCACGCCGGCGTCGGCGAGGATGGGTGCCGTCTGTGCAGAGCGACCAGGGAGCCGACGCGATGGCGAAATACCTGATCTCGTTTCCGAGTGCCGCCATGGCCCTTTCCGGCGAGGAGCTGCAGGCGGCCGCGACCGCGGCGCACGCCGTCGTGCAGGAGGCGAAGGACGCCGGTGTCTGGGTGTTCGGCGGCGGCATCGACGAGAGCGTTCCGCCCGTCATGGTGGACGGGGACGGGACCGTGACCGAGGGCACCTACCCGCAGACGCGGCGGCTCGAAGGCGGCTACAGCATCCTGGAGCTGCCGTCCCGCGAGGCGGCGCTGGAGTGGGCCGCGAAGATGGCGGTCGCGTGCCGGTGCGCGCAGGAGGTCCGCGCGTTCCAGTACGACCCCGCCGTCTGACGGGCCGCGGGCTCGCCGGGAACCGCTCCCGGCCTCGCGGCACGAAAGATCGCGGCTAATCGCGAGAAATATGCTTGTAGCGTAATTTCCGGCGGCGAAAATGTGCTGAGAGTGAAATAAGCAGTCCTGTTCCGGGGTTCCGGGACTAATGCCGCGGCATAACCCGGCTACCGGAACAGGGAGACCACATGGACCACTTCGCGCGCTCAGGCGACCGCGCCGCCGACCGGTTCGGCTTCGGCGATCTCGGCCACAAGCTGCTGGAACGCCGCATCGTCGTGCTCGGCCAGGAGGTCGACGACGACATCGCCAACCGGATCTGCTCCCAACTGCTGCTGCTGAGCGCGGAGGACTCCACGCGGGACATCAGCCTTTACATCAATTCCCCCGGTGGTTCCGTGTCGGCCGGTCTTGCGATTTACGACGTCATGCAATATGTGCCGAACGACGTCGTGACCGTCACCATGGGCCTCGCCGCCTCGATGGGACAGTTCCTGCTGTGCGCCGGCGCGCAGGGCAAGCGTTACGCCCTGCCGCACGCGCGCATCATGATGCACCAGCCGCTCGGCGGCATCGGCGGCACGGCGGCCGACATCGCGATCCAGGCCGAGCAGATGCGCCACACGAAGAAGACCCTGGCCGAGCGCACCGCCTTCCACACCGGCCAGCCGCTGGAGCGCATCGAGGCGGACGCCGACCGCGACCGGTGGTTCACCGCCGAGGAGGCCAAGGCGTACGGCATCGTCGACCACGTGGTGGCCGGGCTCGGCGCCGTACGGACGGCCCGGTAGAAGCGGGCCCCCTACAGGCACACACTGAGCGGCAGGGCGTCGGCGGCACGGTGAGCGCCGACGCCGGCCGCACTGTGCCGCTTGTGAGGGGCCGCTTGTGAGGGGCCGCTTGTGAGGGGCCGCTTGTGGAGGGGCCGCTTGTGGAGGGCGTCGGAGCGAGCGGGGGAGCGTGCTCAGCCGCAGCGCGTTCCGTTGGGCGGGACCGTCCCCTCCAGCAGGTAGGCGTTGACCTTCTCGTCGATGCACTGGTCCTGGCCGTACGCGCCGTGGCCCTCGCCGTTCAGCGTCAGCAGCACGGCGGTGCGGAG
This sequence comes from Microbispora sp. CSR-4, assembly GCF_008033685.1. Lineage (NCBI taxonomy): Bacteria > Bacillati > Actinomycetota > Actinomycetes > Streptosporangiales > Streptosporangiaceae > Microbispora > Microbispora sp. CSR-4. The sequence goes on along the minus strand of NZ_VJVX01000001.1, from coordinate 698,281 downwards.
CTGCTCGGCCAGCCGCGGCGCCCACTGGTAGGGCGTGGCCGGGTCGTTCGTGACGCCGACGACCAGGATGGGATTGGACCCGGTGGCGTCGACGTGCCGGGCGGCGTCGTTCCCGCGCACAGGCCAGACGCTGCACGACCCCGCGCTGATCGCGGTCGAGGCGAAGATCGGGCTCTTCTTCTCCAGTTGCCGGGCCAGCTCCTTGGCCTGGGCGACCGAGGGGCGGTCGGTGCTGTCGACGCACAGCACCGACGGCAGCGAGAACTGCAGGGTCGAGTAGGTGCCGTTCGGCTGCCGCCCGGCGTACTGGTCGGCCAGGGCGAGCAGGCCGTCGAGCTTGCCCTTCCTGCCCTCGTCCAGCGCCTCGGTGAGCAGCGGCCAGGTGAGCTTGCTGTAGAGCGCCTGGGTGATGCCCGCCCTGGCGATGTCCTCGGTGACCGTGCGCGAGCCGACCTTCCCCGGCGTGCGGGCCAGGGTGTCGAGGAGCTTCAGCACGGTGGCGTTCGCCTCGGCGGGGGTTGCGCCGAGCGGGCAGCTCGTCCGCGTCTTGGCGCAGTCGGCCAGGTAGTCCTCGTACGCCTTCTGGAAGCCGAGGGTCTGCGTCTTGGCCATTTCGAGCATGCTGACCGAGGGGTCGACGGCCGAGTCGAGCACCATCCGCCCCACCTTCTTCGGGAACTGCGTGGCGTACACCGCCCCGAGGTGGGTGCCGTAGGAGAAGCCGAAGTAGTTGAGGTGCGGCTCGCCGAGTGCCGTGCGCAGCATCTCCATGTCGCGCGCGGCGTTGACGGTGCCGACGTAGGGGAGGATCCAGCCCGCGTTGCGCTCGCACGCCTGGGCGAATCCCGTGACGAGCTTGGTCTCGGTCGCGGTGTCGTCGCTGGGCTCCTCGCTCATGTACTGGTCCATCTGGGGCCCGGTGAGGCAGCGGATGCCGCTGCTGCGTTCCACGCCGCGCGGGTCGAAGCCGACCAGGTCATAGCGGGTGTTCAGGGTGGAGAACGCGTGGGCCGCGTTGATGAGCGTGGTGACGCCGGAGCCGCCGGGACCGCCGAAGTTGAAGACCAGGGAGCCGATCCGCCGGCTGGGGTCGGTGGCCCGCAACCGGACCAGGGCGATGCCGATCTTCTTGCCTTCCGGCTCGGCGTAGTCGAGGGGCACCTGCAGCGTGGCGCACTCGAAGCCCGAGGCGGACGCCGTCTCCTCGCACGCCTTCCAGGCCAGGGACGGCGTGCTCGACACGTACGCCACCGGGGTGACCCGCGCGGCCCCGCAGCCGGTGGTCGCCGCCATCGTGCCGAGCCCGGCGACCACCGCCGCCATCACCGGCCCGACCCGCCGCGCCGCCGTGCGCCGTGTCGCCGTGCGCCGTGTCGCCGTGCGCCGTGTCGCCGTGCGCCGCGCCGCCGTACGCTGTGCCGCCAGGACCTGTGCTGCCAGGACCTGTGCCGTCAGGACCTGTGCCGTCAGGACCCGTGCCGCCAGAACCCGTGCGGCCCGCATTCGTGCCGTCATTCCCCGCGCCGTCACTCGCGCCGATTCCCCTCGCTCCGGAAGCCCTTGCTCCGGAAGCCCTTGCTCCAGAACCCCTTGCTCCAGAACCCCTTGCTCCAGAACCCCTCGCGACAACGCTCGCGACACCGACAACCCTCCGTGTTCGACTCTGTTCGGAGGGTGCCTCGTTTATATCGCATGCACTCGGCGCCGCATCGCCGACTCACCGGAACTCCGCCTTACCGGACAATGGTCTAAACCATTTCCTCCCGGCCGCTCCGGAACCTTCATGCCGCCCTTGGTGACGAATTGGTTTATACCAGTTCGCGATCACCGGAAAAATGGCCGTTCTTTGATTGGATTAGACCTCTGCAATGCCTCCTACCTGCTTAGACGCCATATGTGGTGAAGGGTGAGGTTTGGTGCTGCTTTTCCTAGGTACAGTCCGGTTGCGGACCGCACACGCGGTTTTATTGAAGTCGGCGAAGGAGCGTCGCATGCCCAAGTACGTTTACGACTTCACCGAGGGCAACAAGGACCTCAAAGACCTGCTCGGTGGCAAGGGCGCCAATCTGGCGGAAATGACCAACATCGGCCTCCCCGTGCCTCCCGGCTTCACGATCACCGCCGAGGCGTGCCGCCACTATCTGGGGCACGGCCGCATGCCCGAGGGGCTGGAGGAGGAGATCGGCGAGCACCTCGCCGCCCTCGAAGCGCGGATGGGCAAGCGCCTCGGCCAGGCGGACGACCCGCTGCTGGTGAGCGTGAGGTCGGGAGCCAAGTTCTCGATGCCCGGCATGATGGAGACCGTCCTCAACATCGGCCTCAACGACGACTCCGTCATCGGGCTGGCCAAGCAGTCGGGAAACGACCGTTTCGCGTGGGACTCCTACCGCCGGCTCATCCAGATGTTCGGCAAGACCGTCCTGGGCATCGACGGCGAGCTGTTCGAGGACGCCATGGACGACCTCAAGGGCGAGCGGGAGGACACCGAGCTCGACGCCGGCGACCTCCAGCGGCTGGTCGAGATCTTCAAGGGTATCGTCCGGGAGCGTACGGGCCGCGACTTCCCCGCCTGCCCCCGGGAGCAGATGGACCTCGCCGTAAGGGCGGTCTTCGACTCCTGGAACGCCCCGCGCGCGATCCTCTACCGCCGGCAGGAGCGCATCCCCGCCGACCTCGGCACGGCCGTCAACATCGTCGCCATGGTGTTCGGCAACATGGGCCCCGACTCCGGCACCGGGGTCGCCTTCACCCGCGACCCCGGCTCGGGACGCCAGGGCGTCTACGGCGACTACCTGTGCAACGCGCAGGGCGAGGACGTCGTCGCCGGAATCCGCAACACCGTCCCCCTGCAGGAGCTGGAGAAGATCAACCCGGCGGCCTACCGCGAGCTGCTCGACATCATGGCGACGCTGGAGCGGCACTACCGCGACCTGTGCGACATCGAGTTCACGATCGAGCGCGGCAAGCTGTGGATGCTGCAGACCCGGGTCGGCAAGCGCACGGCCGCAGCCGCCTTCCGCATCGCCACCCAGCTCGTGGACGAGGGCCTGATCGACATGGACGAGGCGGTCACCCGGGTCACCGGCGACCAGCTCGCCCAGCTCATGTTCCCCCGCTTCGCCGCGACGGCCGGCAACCACAGGCTGACCACCGGCATGAACGCCTCGCCCGGCGCCGCCGCGGGCAGGGCCGTCTTCAGCTCCGAGCGGGCCGTCGAGCTGGCCGGGCAGGGCGAGGCGGTCATCCTCGTGCGGCGGGAGACCAACCCCGACGACCTCGCCGGGATGATCGCGGCCCGCGGCGTGCTCACCTCCAGAGGCGGCAAGACCTCCCACGCCGCCGTGGTGGCGCGCGGCATGGGCAAGACCTGCGTGTGCGGGGCCGAGGAGCTGGAGGTCGACCCGCGCGCCCGCCGGTTCACCGCGCCCGGCGGGATCGTCGTCAACGAGGGCGACGTGATCTCCATCGACGGCGGCACCGGTGCCGTCTACCTGGGCGAGGTGCCGGTCACCCCCTCACCGGTCGCCAGGTATTTCGAGGGCGAGCCGGCCGAGGACGAGCTGGTGGAGGCCGTCGACCGGATCATGACCCATGCCGACTCCGTGCGCCGGCTCGCCGTACGGGCCAACGCCGACACCCCCGAGGACGCCGCCCGAGCCCGGCGCTACGGCGCCCAGGGCATCGGGCTGTGCCGTACGGAGCACATGTTCCTGGGGGAGCGGCGGCGGCTCGTCGAAGACCTGATCCTGGCCGCGACGCCCGAGGAGCGGCAGGCGGCGCTCGACGCGCTCGAACCGCTGCAGACCGGCGACTTCACCGGCATCTTCGCGGCCATGCGCGGGCTGCCGGTGACGATCCGGCTGATCGACCCGCCGCTGCACGAGTTCCTGCCCGACCTCACGGACCTGGCCGTGAAGGTGGCCGTCGCGGGAGACGCGGCCGACGACCGCGACCGCAGGCTGCTTGAGGCCGTCAAGCGGCTGCACGAGCAGAACCCGATGCTCGGCCTGCGCGGCGTACGGCTCGGCCTGACGATCCCCGGCCTGTTCGCCATGCAGGTGCGGGCCATCGCCGCGGCGGCCCGGCAGGTGGAGGACGCGCGTGCGGAGATCATGATTCCGCTGGTCGGCGCGGTGCAGGAGCTGGAGATCGTCAAGGAGGAGGCGGAGCGGATCCTCGCCGAGGCGGGCGTGGCGGCGGCGATCGGCACGATGATCGAGGTGCCGAGGGCGGCGCTGACGGCCGGTCAGATCGCCGAGGCCGCGGAGTTCTTCTCGTTCGGCACCAACGACCTCACCCAGATGACGTGGGGCTTCTCCCGCGACGACGTGGAGAGCGCCTTCTTCAGCAGATATCTCGACCTGGGCGTCTTCGGGGTCTCGCCGTTCGAGTCGATCGACCGCGAGGGCGTCGGACGGCTGATGCGAGTCGCGGTCGAGGAGGGCAGGCGCACCCGGCCGGATATCAAGCTCGGCATCTGCGGCGAGCACGGCGGCGACCCCGACTCGGTGCACTTCTGCCACGAGATCGGCCTCGACTACGTCTCCTGCTCCCCGTTCCGCATTCCGGTGGCCCGGCTGGAGGCGGGCCGTGCCGCGCTGACCTGCGCGCAGTCCGACACGAGATGAGGTGAAATTCCATAGAGCATCCGGACTGGTTGTGGAATGACCAGATCGGAGTGCGGGCGGTTCACCGGGTCGTGCGACACGGCCCGGTGGATGTTGAAGCCGGGCGATTGACTGATCACTCTACGTACCTACCGAGAGGGAGGGCGTGGAGTGAGAAGACGTCGCCGTCTGCCGGCGCTGGGGGTCGCCGCGGCGCTGCTGTGCACCCTCGCGACACCGCTCGGAGCCACACCGCTCGGAGCCACACCGCTCGGCGCGGCGCCCGCGGCGTCGGCCGAGCAGGCGGGCCAGGCTCGGCAGGTGGGGCAGGCTCGGCAGGTGGGCCGGGAGCCGTCGCCGTCGCGGCAGTATCAGGTGGACGGCCCGGCGAACGTCGCGCAGCGCAGCGCGGTGGCCCGCACGGGTGCCGCCGTCGACGAGGTGCACGGCCGGAGCATGGTCGTCACCGCGACGCCCCAGGAGGCCGACGCCATCCGCAGGCTCGGGTTCACGGTCACCGAGCTGGTGTCGCCCGCCGAGGACCGTGGGCCGCAGACGTTCGACTTCCCCTCGCGTGACTCCGCCTATCACAACTACGCCGAGCTCAGCGCGCTGGTCGACCAGGTCGTCGCCGCCCATCCCACGATCGCCCGCAGGTTCAGCTACGGCCGCTCGTACGAGGGCCGCGACCTGATGGGCGTCAAGATCAGCGACAACGTGGCCATCGACGAGAACGAGCCGGAGGTGCTGTTCACCGCCCACCAGCACGCGCGCGAGCACCTCACCGTCGAGATGGCGATCTATCTGCTGCGGTTGTTCACCGACAACTACGGCGGCGACGCGCAGATCACCGACCTGGTGAACACGCGGGAGATCTGGATCCTGCCCGACCTCAACCCCGACGGCGGCGAGTACGACATCGCCACCGGCTCCTACCGGTCGTGGCGCAAGAACCGCCAGCCCACCTCCGGGTCCTCCGGCGTGGGCACCGACCTCAACCGCAACTGGGCCTACCGGTGGGGCTGCTGCGGCGGCTCCTCCGGCACCCCGTCGAGCGAGACCTACCGCGGCTCGGCCGCCGAGTCGGCCCCGGAGGTCAGGGCGGCGGCCGACTTCGTGCGCAGCCGCGTGGTCGGCGGCGTCCAGCAGATCAAGGCGGCCATCGACTGGCACACCTACAGCGAGCTGGTGCTCTGGCCGTACGGGTACACGACGGCCGACACCGCCCCGGGCATGACGCAGGACGACCGGGACGCGCACGCCGCGCTCGGCCGGCGCATGGCGGCCACCAACGGCTACACCGCCGAGCAGTCGAGCGACCTCTACATCACCGACGGCTCCATCGACGACTGGATGTGGGGCACGTACAAGATCTTCACGTACACGTTCGAGATGTATCCCCGGGGGAGCAACCCCGGCTTCTACCCGCCCGACGAGGTGATCGACCGGGAGACCTCCCGCAACCGGGCGGCCGCGCTGCTGCTCGTCCAGAACGCCGACTGCGTCTACCGGGTCATCGGCAAGGAGTCCGCCTACTGCGGCACCGTCGACGGGCAGCTCACCGGCGTCCCCGGGCGGCGCCGACGCGCATCACCCGTGGCCGCTTACCGGGCAAGGGGGCAATCTCCCATCGGACTACTGGATCTGTCGTGAAACCGGACCTTCGCGGGTACGCTCCATTCCCCGCAGCCACGGGGTTTGCCACAAGGAAGGAGGACGCATGGCCCGCTACGACGAGCACGACCAGGCACGGTGGGTGCCGGAACCGCCCGGCAACCCCGAGCGCGGCGCGTTCGAGCGGGACCGGGCACGCGTGCTCCACAGCGCCTCGCTCCGCAGGCTCGCCGCCAAGACGCAGGTGGTGACCCCCGCCGACTGCACCGGCCTGCACAGTCCCCGCACCCGGCTGACCCACTCCCTCGAATGCGCGCAGATCGGCCGCGAGATGGGCAAGGTGCTCGGCTGCGACCCCGACCTCGTGGAGACCGCCTGTCTCGCCCACGACCTCGGCCATCCCCCGTTCGGCCACAACGGCGAGGCAGCACTCGACGAGCTGGCCGCGCCGTGCGGCGGGTTCCAGGGCAACGCGCAGAACCTGCGCCTGCTGACCCGGCTGGAGGCCAAGGTCCTCACCGAGGACGGCCGCAGCGCCGGGCTCAACCTCACCCGGGCCGCGCTCGACTCGGTCTGCAAGTATCCCTGGGCCGGGTCCTCCTGCCGGATCCCCGGGGTCCCGCTCGCCGACGAGGGCAGGCCCTACTGCGTCTACCCCGACGACCTGGCGGTCTTCCTGTGGGCGCGGGAGGGGGCGCCCGACTACGCGGTCGGCTTCGAGGCGCAGGTCATGGACTGGGCCGACGACGTCGCCTACTCGGTGCACGATCTGGAGGACGCGCTGACGTGCGGTCACGTCACGATGGCGGCCCTGCGCGACCCGGAGGAGCGGCTGGAGGTGTGCCGCCTGACGAGGGAGTGGTACGCGCCCGACGCCGCCCTGGAGGAGCTGTCGGAGACCTTCGCCCGGCTGCTCGCCGAGCCGCTGTGGCCGTCCGCGTTCGACGCCGGGCTCGCCGACCTCGCCGCGCTCAAGCGGCTCACCAGCGCCCTCATCGGCCGGCTGTGCCGCTCCGCCCAGGACGCCACCCGGGAGGCGTACGGCTGCCGCCCCGCGCCGGGCGGCAGGAGCGGCCGGAGCCGGTACGACGCGGACCTGGTGGTGCCGCGGACGACCCGCCTGGAGTGCGCGCTGCTCAAGGGAGTGACGGCCCGCTACGTGATGTCCAGGGAGGACCACCACGCCGTCCAGGCCCGCCAGCGCGAGATCATCGCCGAGCTGGGCGACCTCGTCCTGCGTGGCGCCCCGGCGACCCTGGAGCCCGCGCTGCGCCAGCAGTTCGAGCAGGCCGCCGACGACGCGGGACGGCTGCGCGCGGTGGTCGACCAGATCGCCTCGCTGACCGACGCCTCCGCCATGGGCTGGCACCGCCGCCTGTCGGCGGGCGCCCACAGCCTCAGGGCAGGCTGACCCCTGCCCGAGCCGTCCCCGGGCCGACGCGTGGGGATCACCGTGTCCGGCTCAGGGCCGTCCGGCCCGCCGCGCCACCTCCGCCGCCGTACGCACGAAGGCGGCCAGCGCGCGCGACCGCGCGTCCTGCGGCCAGGCCAGGACCAGCGTCGTCGGCGGCGCGTCGGGCACGGGCACGCCGACGAGGTCGTGACGCAGGTTCCCCCGGATCGACCGGGGGACGACCGCCACGGCCCGGCCGAGCGCCACAAGATGCATGAGCTGGCCGCTCTCGACGATGCCGAAGGAGCCCCCGGCGATGTCCTCGGGCCACCGCGGCAGCGGCTCGCCGTCGAGATCCGCCATCGACAGCTCCGCGCGGCCGGCGAGCCGGTGCCCCCGGGGGAGCACCGCCACCTGGCTTTCCACCAGGAGCTCCTCGACCGCCAGGCCGGTCAGATCCTCGCGCGGCGCGTGCAGCAGGGCGGCGTCGGCCCGGCCGTCCCGCACCATCGCCCCTCGCTCCCGGGCGCTGAAGACGATGTCGACGGGCAGCGCGCCCGGCGTGGCCGCGTACGCCGCGAGGATCTCCGGCAGCAGGTCGGCGTCCCCGCCCGGTTTGGCGGCGAGCACGAGCGAGGGCGTGTCGCGGCCGGCCCGCCGGGTCCTGCGTACGGCCGCCGACACCGCGGCGAGCGCGGCGTGGCCCTCCCGCAGCAGCGTCTCGCCCGCTTCGGTCAGCTCCACCGTGCGGTGGTCGCGCTCCAGCAGCCGCACCCCGAGGCGGCGTTCGAGCCGCTGGATCGCCCGCGACAGCGGCGGTTGCGCGATGCCGAGCCGCTGGGCCGCCCGCCCGAAGTGCAGCTCCTCTGCCACCGCCACGAAATAGGTCAGCTCCCGCGTCTCCACGGTGTCGTCACCGGCGGTCATACCGCGAGGGTATCGCCCGTGACCGAGACGGGGTTGGGCACCGGGAGGGACGGGATGGGGGGCTTGCCTCCATGAACGGCACTGACACCATCGCCCTGGTCACGGGCGCGAACAAGGGAATCGGACACGAGATCGCCAGGCAGCTCGGCGAGCTCGGCATGACCGTGCTGCTCGGGGCGCGCGATCCGGGGCGCCGGGACGAGGCGACCGCGAAGCTGCGGGCGGAGGGCCTGGAGGTCCACCCCCTGACGATCGACGTCACCGACGAGGAGGGCGTGCGGGCGGCGGCGCAACAGGTGGGGGAGCGGTTCGGCCGTCTCGACGTGCTCGTCAACAACGCCGGCATTTCCGGCGGCGCCCGGCAGACGCCCGGCTCGGTCGACCTCGGTGCGGTGCGCGAGGTGTTCGAGACCAACGTGTTCGGCGTCATCCGGGTGACCGACGCGATGCTGCCGCTGCTGCGGCGGTCGCCGGCCGGGCGGATCGTCAACGTGAGCAGCGGCACGGCGTCGATGACGCACATGACCGACCCCGATCACTACTTCGCCCGGAGGCAGACCGTCGCGGGCTACCCGCCGTCGAAGGCCGCGCTGAACATGCTCACCATCCAGTACGCCAAGGAGCTGCGGCCGCTCGGCATCCTGGTCAACGCCATCGCCCCCGGGGCGTGCGACACCGACTTCGCCAGGGACCTCGGCATGTCCCTGCCGCGTACGGCGGCGCAGGGCGCGGCGGTCGCGGTCACGCTCGCGACGCTCGGCGCCGACGGACCGTCGGGCGGGTTCTTCGCCGAGGACGGCCCGGTGCCCTGGTGACCGTCCTCGTCCCGCGGGCGGGGCCGTGTGCGACGCCCCCCCCCGCCGCGACGGTCATCCGCGTGCGAAGCCCGCCGCCCCGCTCCCTCGGCGGCACGGCCGGTCCGGCCGTCCGTCACGAGGCCCGGAAGCGGTTCTCCGCGGCGCGGGGCCCGCTCGTCTAGAGCGGGATGACCACGACGTCGTCGTCACCGCCACCGCCGCGGTTCTTCTTCTTTTTCTTCGTGGGCGGCTTGGTCTCCTCGGGGACGGGCGTGACCTGCTTGGAGGTGCACAGTTGCGTGCAGGGCGGGGTCTCGCCCATCTTCTTGCGCAGCGTGAGCATGGCCTTGCGCGGCGAGACGGTGCGGTTGCCGTCGTCCCAGGCGTCCAGGAAGGGCCACGGCGGCACCACGCCCCGCCGTATCCACCAATACTGGGGCGCGACCGGCCACGACATGGCGAAGTAGAGGTTGCTCGCGGTGTCGCGCGCGTTGCCCGTGTTGCCCACCCGGCCGAGCAACTGCCCGGCCTTGACCTTGGTGCCCGGCGTGACGCTCTCCTCCACGGAGTCGAGGTGGCCGCCGAGGTACAGCACGCCGTCCTCGCCCTTGATCGTGACGAACCGGCCCTCGCGGTCGGGGCCGCGGTCGGTGGAGGGCGACCAGAGGTTCCTGAGGTTGACCTCCTGGACCACCCCGTCGACCGGCGACACGAACGCGCAGCCCTTGGCCGCCCAGATGATCGTCTTGGGCAGCACGAGCAGCTTGCGGGAGTACGACACCCTGCAGCCCTTGATGGGGAAGGCGTACGTGTAGGGAGACACCTTCGGCGGCGGGACCCGCACCGGCTCGTCGCCGGGCGGAGGCACGATGTGGCCGGGCTGGGCGTCGTCCATGGCGGCCGTGATGCCGTTTCCCTGCGGCGGCGTGGGCGGCAGCGTGCTCACTCCCGCGACCCCGGCGGGCGCTCCGCAGGACGCCGCGACGAACGCGGCGCCGGCGAGGGCGGCCAGTCTCCCCGATCGCATGATCTCCACCTGGTCGACGTTACCGAACCTTTCCTTTCTAACGGACCAAGCCGCACATCACGACCGGTTCCGAAAAGTCGTGACATGTCCTCGGCCATCCGTGGTGGGGCGCCCGGGCTGTCGGGGGCAGGCTCTAGACTCGCGAGCGTGGCAGGGCGAAGCGGTCGGATCAGTGACGAGGACATCGCGCTCGTGCGGGAGCGCTCGCCGATCGCCGACGTCGTCGGCGAGCACATCCAGCTCCGCAACGCGGGCGGAGGCAACCTCAAGGGGCTGTGCCCCTTCCACGACGAGAAGTCTCCATCCTTCAACGTCACCCCGGCCCGGGGCTACTACTACTGCTTCGGCTGCGCCGAGGGCGGCGACGTCATCACGTTCGTCCGCAAGATCGAGAACCTGACGTTCACCGAGGCGGTCGAGCGGCTCGCCCAGCGCGCCGGCATCCAGCTCCGCTACGAGCAGGGCGGCTACGTGCCCGGCCGCGAGCAGGGCGAGCGGCTGCGGCTCATCGAGGCGCACCGCGCCGCCGCCGAGTTCTACGCCGAACGGCTGTCCGCCCCCGAGGCGGCGCCCGGCCGGCGCTTCCTGTCCGAGCGCGGCTTCGAGCGGGCCGACGCGGAGCACTTCGGCGTCGGCTACGCCCCCAACGAGTGGGAGGCGCTGTCGCGGCACCTCATGGGCCGCGGGTTCACCTCCCAGGAGCTGATCAAGGGCGGGCTGGCCCGCGAGGGCAGGCGCGGCCCCGTCGACCGGTTCCGCGGCCGGCTGATCTGGCCGATCCGCGACATCACCGGCGACGTCATCGGGTTCGGCGCGCGCAAGCTGCTCGACTCCGACGACGGTCCCAAATACCTGAACACCCCCGAGAGCCCGATCTACCACAAGAGCTCGGTGCTCTACGGCGTCGACCTCGCCAAGCGGGAGATCGCCAAGAGGTCGCAGGCCGTCATCGTGGAGGGCTACACCGACGTCATGGCCTGCCATCTGGCGGGTGTGCCGACCGCGGTGGCCACCTGCGGCACCTCCTTCGGGGAGGACCACATCAAGGTGCTGCGCCGGCTGCTGCTCGACCAGGCCGAGTTCCGGGGTGAGGTGATCTTCACCTTCGACGGCGACTCGGCGGGACAGAAGGCCGCCCTGCGCGCGTTCCAGGACGAGCAGAAGTTCGTCACGCAGACCTTCGTCGCCGTGCAGCCCGACGGCCTCGACCCCTGCGACCTGCGGGTCAAGCAGGGCGACGCCGCCGTGCGCGACCTGATCGCCAGCCGCGAGCCGCTGTTCGCCTTCGCGATCCGCAGCACCCTGTCGCGCTACGACCTCGACACCAACGAGGGACGCCTGGCCGCGCTCGACGCCGCCGCGCCCATCGTGGCCTCGATCAAGGACCCCGGGCTGCGCAAGACCTACGTGGTCGACCTCGACCGCTGGCTCGGCTTCATCGACGAGGGCTTCGTCATCCAGCGCGTACAGCAGGTCGTTGGGCGGGCGCAGGAGGGCGGCCACGCTCCCGGACGCCGGCAGGCGGCGCGTGGGGCCGCGCCCGCGCGGCCCGCCCCGGCACGCCAGGAGCCCCTGGACCCCGCGGTCCGCCTGGAGGCGGAGGCGCTCAAGCTCGCCGTCCAGCGGCCCGCGCTGCTCGGACCGGAGTTCGACGCGCTCGGCGCGGCGACGTTCACCCTGCCCGAGCATGTCGCGCTCTACGAGCTCATCGTGGCGGCGGGCGGGACCGTCGCCGGGGGGCCCGGCGGACGCGAGTGGGTCGACCGGCTGCTGGAGCAGGCCGACGCCGCGGCGCCCGGCGAAACCGGCGTCGATCTGAGGTCGCTCGTCACCCGGTTCGCCGTCGAGGCCGTCCGCGCCGACGTCAACATCGAGGAGCGGTACGGCGCGGCCGTCCTGGCCAAGATCCAGGAGGTCGCGGTCGGCCGGGCCATCGCCCAGGTGAAGTCCCGGCTGCAGCGGCTCAACCCGGTCGAGGAGCAGCAGGAGTACAACCGGCTGTTCGGCGAACTCGTGGCGCTGGAACAGCAGCGACGCGTGTTGCGAGAACGCGCCAGCGGGGCCTGAATAAACGTCCCTTTCCAGATCTCACAGTCGCCAAACATATGTTTTGATCTCGATTCGGTATTGACTTCCGCCTTACCTTGGGTGACAAAAATAGGCCTGCCATTTAGTGGTGCCTTTCCTGCACACTGTGTTGCGTGGGTGCATCGGTGCTGCCAAGCAGGCCGCCATCGGTAGACCAGGTGGCGGACCTCGTCGCGAAGGGAAGGGAACGCGGGAGCGTCACGGTTGACGACGTGGCCGCCGCGCTCGACCGATCCGAGCTTCCCGCCGACGCGCTGGAGCGCGTCGTGCGGATGCTCGCCGAGAACGGGGTTGAGGTCCTCGAGCCGCAAGGCGACGAGGAGCCCAGCAAGCCGGACGAGGAGGATCTCGGCAAACGCGCTCCGACCAGCGACCTGGTCAGGATCTATCTCAGAGAGATCGGCAGGGTTCCGCTGCTCACCGCCGAGGAGGAGGTGGAGCTCGCCAAGGCCATCGAGGCCGGTCTGTTCGCGGAGGACAAGCTCTGCGAGAGCCCGGCCGCCAGGTTCGCCCGGCCGGAGCTGGAAGACCTGGTCTGGGAGGGCGTCCGCGCCAAGCAGCGCCTCATCGAGGCCAACCTCAGGCTCGTGGTCTCCATCGCCAAGCGCTATGTCGGCCGCGGAATGCTGTTCCTGGATCTCATTCAGGAAGGCAATCTCGGTCTCATCCGGGCGGTCGAGAAATTCGACTACACCAAGGGATACAAGTTCTCGACGTACGCGACCTGGTGGATTCGCCAAGCGATCACCCGGGCGATCGCCGACCAGGCGAGAACGATCCGGATTCCCGTGCACATGGTCGAAACGATCAATAAATTGGTCCGCGTGCAGCGGCAGCTCCACCAGGATCTCGGCCGGGAGCCCGCCCCCGAGGAGATCGCCGCCGAGATGGACCTCCCGATCGACCGCGTGGTGGAGATCCAGCGCATCGCGCAGGAACCGGTCTCGCTCCAGGCGCCCATCGGCGAGGAGGACTCCGACCTCGGCGACTTCATCGAGGACGCCGACGCGGTGGTGCCGATGGAGGCCGCGGCCTTCATCATGCTGCAGGACCAGCTCGACGACATCCTGGCCACGTTGTCGGAGCGCGAGCAGCGGATCATCCAGCTCCGCTTCGGGCTCTCCGACGGTCACCCCCGCACGCTGGAGGAGGTCGGCCGGGAGTTCGGCGTCACGCGTGAGCGCATCCGCCAGATCGAGTCCAAGACGCTGGCCAAGCTGCGCCACCCCACCCGCGCCCAGATGCTCCGGGACTACCTGGACTGACGGCACGACCGCGAACGAGCGCCTCCCGCCCCCGGGGAGGCGCTCGTCGCCGTTTATGCCCCCGATTCGGCGCTGGGTGGCTCTCCTGAGCGCGAAGCGGCTCGCGTACGGTCCCCCGGGGCTCCCGGGTGCGGAGCCGTACGACAGGAGGGACGGGGCGCCGGATAGCCTCGGGGGTGTTAACGGTCGTCGTACGCTGGCGGTGCTCCCTTGACCTATCAGAAGCCCTCGTTGTCCCGCCTGTTCGGCTCCCGGCTGCCCCGTGAGGCCCGCGCGGCCCTCGCTTTGGAGCGTGGCGAGCGTCCCGTCAGCCACGCGGTGACGCCGGGGGGCGGCCACATCGTCGCCACCACTCTTGCCCTGCACCTGCCGGACGGGCCGCGCCTGCCGTGGCACCTGATGGACAGGGCCGTGTGGGACGAGGAGGGCGTGACGGTCACGATGACGGACGGGGCCGTCCACCGGGCTCTCCTGACCGAGCCGGGCAGGCTGCCGGAGACGATCCGCGAGCGGGTGACCTCGACGATCGTCGCGAGCCGCCACGTCACCATCGACGGCCGCGGGGGAGTGCGCCTGGTCGCCCGGCGGATCCCCGGCTACGACACCCCGCGCTGGGAGTTCATCTTCGACCCCGGGCTCGATTCCGACGACCCGGGCCTGCGCGCCCATGCCGAACAGGCGCTCGAAGAGGTGCGGCGCAGCCTCGGCGTCTGACGCCGCCGGAGCCGGGAGACCTTGCCATGCTCGGCTCGGCGACGCATCGGGTGCGCGGCGTCGGCGGCGTGCTCTACGGCGCGGGCCGTGCGTGCGGAAGGGGCCCACGGCGTTGCGCCGGCGTGCGGAAGGAGCCTACGGCGTGGGCCGTGCGGTATGGGGTCTACGGAGCGGGCCGTGCGCGCGGAAAGGGCCTTGCACGCGTGCGGAAGGGTTCTCACGGTGCGGCACGTGCGGAAGGGGCCTACAGCGCGGCATGCGGGTCGCGGGAGGGCCTCACGGCGCGCGCTCGCGCCCTGGAGAGGCGGGGGACAGGCGACGGGCCTCCGGGGCCCGCAACGGGGCCCGTCGTCCGTTCCTGAGGCCCGCAGGCCGTGGTCAGGGCATGGTCTGCCGGGGGACGGTTCAGGGGATCTGGTCGGAGCCGGCGGGCCAGCCGGTGGCCGTCCCGACCCGGTCGTTCCTGTCGGCCTGCTCCCAGGTCTCCGTTCGCCTCAGGAACGGCACCTTGTCGCTCGCGAGGTCCTTGGCCTTGCCCGCCACCTTCGACGCCTGGGCGCCGACCAGCCCGGCGGCTTCCTGGACTGTGGGGCTGTCCGCGAACCGCTGCGCGAAACGCTTGATCTGCTCGTACCGCTCACGCCCGGCCCGCGTGCCGAGGACGTAGCCGATGGCCAGCCCGGTGGCGAACATCGCCTTGTATCGCATCTTCCACCTCCGCGCTCGTGTTCCCCGGCCCCCTACCCCGAGGGCCTGTCTCTATCCAACCGCAGCCGTCCCGGCCCCGCCCGGGTGGGCTCCGGGGCCGTCCCGGCGCTCTTTGCCGTACGCCGATCAAGACCCGACGACTCGCGGACGGATTCGATGTGACAGGCACCCCCAGGAGTGCGCTAATCTAGTTCCGCGCCGCAAGGAAAGCCGAAAGGCAGGAACGAGCGGAGCAGGCAGTACCAGCAGTACACAGCACGATCCCGTGTAGCTCAATCGGCAGAGCAGCCGGCTGTTAACCGGCAGGTTATAGGTTCGAGTCCTATCGCGGGAGCCATTCACCCGGGGCGGTGGTCACAGACCACCGCCCCGGGTTGTTTGTGTAGGCGCTTGGTCGGTGCCTCGCCCGTGACGGCGCACCCCTCACGGCCATTCACCTCGCACCTGCCGCAGGCCGCCGCGCCCTGTCGGCACGACCCCGAACGGACCCGTCTGCGCGCCCGGACGAGTTCTGGCCATCGATCCCGGATCACCCTGTCCGAGGCCGCCGCCTGCCGCCTGGGCGGCCAGACTGCGTACGGCTTGGCGGTGATGCCGGAAACCCGCCGCATCGCCCACATACAGGCCGTGGGCGGCCTCCTCGATCTGAGGGCGTCTCAAGGGAAGCCTGCCGTCCGAGCCGCCACTTGCCGCACCTTGCCCCGCGGCGGGAGGCGTGCAGCGCCAGACCGGCCACACGTTCCGTGCGGATCTCGCAATGAGGTGCAGGCTGGGTGATTGCTGATAGTGAGATAGCGGTCCTGCCTATGTGCTAGGAAGATTTCCGCTGTTCTATTGCTTGTGTGAGGCGCGATATGGCGGAAATCTATATGTATGTCGACGAAACGGGCGACCTGGGAGTCCCGGGAATACCTGGCGTGAGTCGCTATTTCGGATTCGGTACGGCTGTGTTCCGGGGTGATCATGGCGAGCAGATCTGGCAAGGGTTGAGGCTTCGCTGCGACTTGGAGCGACGCGGGGTCAACCTGCCTAGAGGGCTTCATGCGAAGAATGACTCGCAATTCACCCGAGACGAAGTCTTCGACTTGATCGGGCAGCAGAGACCGCGCCTTGATGCGACATTCCTGTGCAAGGCCAAGGCGCATCCAGCAGTGCGGGACCGCCAGCAGTGGCTCTACAAGCTCGCCTGGCACTCTCACTTCAGGCATGTCGTGTGTCAGATCAGCGCGCCGGGCGACACCCTCTACGTGATCGCCGCCAGCCTGACGACGAGTCGTAAGCTCATAAACGCCAGCGAGGCGCTGAAGGATGTATGTCACCGATTCGCCGCTGATCGGGAAATCGTCCTGTGTGTCTGGGATGCGCAGAGCGCCTGGGGAATCCAAGTTGCGGACTACAGCCTGTGGGCGATTCAACGCGTTCTCGAAGAACGGCCGTGTAAATGGTTCGAGAGCCACGTTGAACCGCAGCTCCACTCGTTGATGACCCCCTGGGGCACCGCATGAATGAGGTCGGCTATCCCGGTCTCCCGGGAAGAGGTCCCCTGGACCCCTTGTCACCGACCACTGCAAGTACATGCCATGCCGTCGGCTCCGTCAAGCGCTTTGGCATTCCTGCAGATAGATCATTTCTGCTGAGGAGGTCAGATGACATGGTTTATACGGGAGTGTGGCGGAGACTCTGTGAGAGGACGATGCCGGAGCCTGAAGGGGTCCCGGAAGCCTCTCGGCGAGCAGGAAGGCGGAGCGGCCAAGGGCCAGGCGCTGGGCCCAAGAAGCGCGGCTATGGCCGTTCGGGGGCTGCAGAGTTCTTGATACGCCTCGTGCAGTTCGGCGGCCTCGGGGTGGGCGTCGCGCTTCCAACGCCCTGATCACCTCGGCCGCGCGCCAGTAGTTCGAGGGCACCAGGCACCCGCTCGTGATCGCGGTGAGGGCCGCATGCCCGGCCTCTTCGGGTTGGTCGGCGGCGAGGAGTGCCAGCGCCAGGTCGAGCCGTGCCGACACGGCTCTGCGTGGTCGTGGCGGGGCGTCGGTCGTGGCGGGGCGTCGGTCGTGGACTGCAACCGGGCGACACGCCTCGGGCGTACGACTCGGCCGCCGAATCTCCGAGCCATGACAGAGTCGTCGCGGTGAGGCATCTGGCTTCATGGGGTCGAGACGGACCAGCCGCGGTGGTAGCGCACCGGCAGGTCCTGGATCGGGAAGGTGACTCCTGACCTATGCCACACCGTAGAGCGCTTTCCTTCGGTTCTGGGTTCGCCGGATGGAGGATCATGCACAGTGACGCCGGGCGGTTGTGGGCCAGCCGGGAGCGGCCGTTCCCGATCGCGGCAGAGGAAGCGGGGGCGTGCCGTACGGCCGACGGCGACGATCTGCGCGAGCTGAGCCGGGCCATCGCGGAGCAGGAAGCCATTGCCGAGTGAGTGGTGCCACGACAGGGGAGCCGGCCTGGATCCACCTGATCTGCTTGGAATGAGGCGACAACGCGAAGGCCGGGCACCCGATATCCCTCGGTAGTCCCGGCCTCACTTCCGTACTCCAGGGAGCACGGCACGTCCCAGCATGTCTCACGCATGGTGACGATAAAAGCGCTGTTCGTTGAGGCGGAGGATCCGGGGCCTGCCTGCCGCCCTCTGCGTGCTTGCCCCGCGGCAGCGGTCGGGCAAGGGCCGGCCGATGACCGCACGAGTGGGGGAGAGCCTTGCGGCGCTGGAGATCTGAAGCCGTCGGTGTGTGGATTTGGCGGACAAATCCAAAGACTTCGCGGAAAATGTGATCGCCGTGGCCGTACCGGCCGCGGTTGCCGCGGACCACGACGGCGCAGTGGGGTGAGGGCCACTGCGGAAGGGTGTCACCGCCGGCCCGGAACCGGCGCGGGACGCTCGTGAGCGCGAAGTGTGTGGCGGTCGTGCTGACTTGGCGAAAGACGAAGAAGACCCCGGCGCCCGTGCGCGCATGCGGGGAGAAGGCCGAAGGGAAGACCCCCGCACCCGTACGGGAGCGTGGGGAGGAGATCGACAGGCGGGAGGCGGAGGACTTCATCCGGCTCCACCATGCGGAAAATCCCGGTGCGGGCCCGGTGGATCTCCGGCTCCGGGAGGTCCTCTCGGAGATCGACCAGACCGGGACGTACACGCACACCACGAGCGAGCTGACCTTCGGCGCGCGGGTGGCGTGGCGCAACAGCAGCAGATGCATCGGGCGCCTGTACTGGAAGTCGCTGCAGGTGCGCGACCGGCGGCACATCGACACCGCCGACGGCGTGGCGGAAGAGTGCGTCGAGCATCTAAGGGCGGCCACCGGGAAGGGCAGGATCCGCCCCACGATCACGGTGTTCGCCCCCGACCGGCCGGGCGAACGGGCGCCGCGGATCCTCAACGACCAGCTCATCCGGTACGCCGGCTACACCCGCGAGGACGGCTCGGTGCTCGGCGACCCGGCCAACGCGGAGATCACCAGGCGGGCCCTGCGGATGGGCTGGCGGGGGGAGGGCACGAGGTTCGACGTCCTGCCGCTGGTCGTGGAGGCCAAGGGCGCCCTGATCATGCGCGAGGTGCCGGATGAGGTGGTCCTCGAGGTGCCGCTCCGGCATCCGGCCTTCCCGTGGTTCGCCGGTCTCGGGCTGAAATGGCACGCGGTGCCGGCGATCTCCAACATGTCGCTGGAGATCGGCGGGGTCACCTATCCGTGCGCGCCGTTCAACGGCTGGTACATGGGCACCGAGATCGGCGCGCGCAACCTCGCCGACCGGGATCGCTACGACCAGCTTCCGGTGGTCGCCGAGGGGCTCGGCCTCGACACCTCCCACGACCGCACGCTCTGGCGCGACCAGGCGCTGGTGGAGCTCAATGTCGCCGTGCTGCACTCCTTCGCCGAGGACGGCGTCACCATCACCGACCACCACACCGAGGCGCGGCGCTTCCTGACCCATCTGGAGCGGGAGGAGCGCAGCGGGCGCGTCTGCCCGGCGGACTGGTCGTGGATCGTGCCCCCCATGTCCGGCGCCGCGACGCCGGTCTTCCACCGCTACTACGACGACGTAGCGCTGACGCCGGCGTACGTCCACCGCCCTCCCCTGGCGTAGAACCGTGTAGAACTGTGTAGAACATAGTTCGGGTGAAGGGGAGTGCGTGCGATGGTGGTGCTGTCCGAGGACGACGGGGGCGTGCGGATCCTGACGTTCAACCGGCCCGAACGGCTGAACGCCTGGACCGCCGAGATGGGACGGCGCTACTTCGACCTGCTGGAGGAGGCCGACCGCGACCCGTCCGTACGGGCGATCGTGGTGACCGGCGCGGGGAAGGGCTTCTGCGCCGGGGCCGACTTCGCCGACCTGACGGCCATCCAGTCCGGCGAGTACGCAGACGAGCAGGATCCCCGGCCCAACACGTTCCCCACCACCCTGCGCACGCCGGTGGTCGCGGCGGTCAACGGCGCGTGCGCCGGCCTGGGGATGGTCCACGCGCTCGTCTGCGACGTGGTCGTGACCGCCGACGACGCCAAGTGGACGACGGCGTTCTCCCGGCGCGGCCTCGTCGCCGAGTATGGCCTCGGCTGGATCCTGCCCCGGCTGGCCGGGCAGGCGCGGGCGATGGACCTGCTGCTGTCCGGCCGGGTCTTCACCGGCGCGGAGGCGTGCGCCATGGGCCTCGCCGTACGCGCGGTGCCGGGGGAGCGGCTGCTCGCCGAGGCGGTCGCGTACGCGAAGGAGCTGGCCACCCAGTGTTCGCCCGCCTCGATGGCGATCATCAAGCGGCAGATCTGGGGCGGCTGGCAGGCGGGACTCGACGAGGCCAGGGACGAGGCCGTGCGGCTGATGACGGAGTCGTTCCGGCGGCCGGACTTCGCCGAGGGAGTGGCGAGCTTCCTCGAACGCCGGCCGCCGGACTTCCCGCCCCTGGCCTGATCGTCCCCTGCCTGACCGCCCTGGTCTGATCGTCCCCTGCCTGATCGTCCCCGGCCTGATCGTCCCCTGCCTGATCGTCCCCGGTCTGATCGTTCCCGGTCTGATCGTTCCCGGTCTGATCGGGCGTCAGCGGACGCGGTGGGCGCCGGCCGCCGGGGTGGCCGGCAGGAACGTCGGCGCGGCCCAGCCGCGCCCGGCGTAGGCCTGTTCCACGGCGGAGCGCACCCGGTCCACCCGGTCGTCGGCGACGAGCGCGATGGCCGAGCCGCCGAAGCCGCCGCCGGTCATCCGCGCCCCGCGCGCGCCGCCCTTGATCGCGCCCTCCACCGCCACGTCGAGCTCCGAGCAGGAGACCTCGTACTGGTCCCGGAGGGACAGGTGCGAGGCGTTCAGCAGGGCGCCGATCTCCTGTACGGCTCCCGCGCGCAGCAGCCCGATGACGGCCTCGACGCGGTGGTTCTCGGTGACGACGTGCTGGGTGCGGGCCCGCTCGTCGCCGCTGAGCTTCGCCAGGGCCGCGGCGAGGTCGGTGATGTCCCGCAGCGACGGGACGCCGAGGTGCTTGGCCGCGTTCTCGCAGTCCTGGCGCCGCTTGGCGTACTGCCCGTCGGCCAGCTCGTGGTGCACGCCGGTGTTGATGATGAGGATCTGCATGCCGTACGCCGACAGGTCGAACGGCACGGCGCGGCCGGCCAGCGAGCGGCAGTCGAGGAACAGCGCGTGCCCCTCCTTGCTCAGCACCGAGGCCGCCTGGTCCATGATCCCGCACGGCATGCCGACGAACTCGTTCTCGGCCTTCTGGCACAGCCTGGCCAGCTCCATCGGCTCAAGGCCCAGGCCGTACAGGTCGTTCAGGGCGAGCGCGACGGAGACCTCCAGCGCCGCGCTGGAGGACAGCCCGGCGCCCTTGGGCACGTCGCCGTCGATCACGATGTCGGCGCCGCGCACCGGCAGCCCGGCGCCGCGCAGGGTCGCGACGACCCCGGCGGGGTAGCGGGCCCAGCCCTCGGCCCGCTCGATGTCCTCCAGCACCTGCGCCTGGCCGGGGGCCTGGAGTGAGGAGATCCGGACGGTGAGGTCATCGCGGGGGCCGACGGCCGCGGTGACGCCCCACGGCACCGCGAACGGCAGCACGAAGCCGTCGTTGTAGTCGGTGTGCTCCCCGATCAGGTTGACCCTGCCGGGCGCGTGCCAGACCCCGGCGGGCTCGCCGCCGTACGCCGCACGGAAAGCGTCAATAACGCGCATAGTCGCACACTCCTCAACATCGCAGCCTTCCCGTAGGGTAGCGGCCACGCGGGTGCGGACGTGCCAGGGCCCGGCTCGGAACCTCCGGGCCGGGCCCTGGTCCTGCACGGCCGGTCTCAGGCGGCGGGTACGGTGGCCCGCTCGTCGGGGACGCAGTGCGTCATCTTCAGGCCCGAGACGTCGCGTGGGCCGTTCTTGCCGAGGTTGGCCAGGCGCTCCCTGTCCTCGTCGGTCAGATCCTGGCTCGCGAGCGGCTCCAGGTGCTTGACGTCGTCCGGCGTGATGCCGAGCCCCTCGCCGACGCGCAGCCCGAGGTCGTCCTCGACCAGCAGGAAGTGCCAGACCATGCGCTCCTGGATGGGCCGGTCGCACTCCGACAGCTTGGCGGTCAGGTTCTCCACCAGGTCGTCGCGCTCCCACTGCTCCATGAGCAGGTAGCGCTGGCCCGCCTGCTTGTAGTCGTTGGTCCGCGGGATGCGCTTGCGGGTGAGCCTGCCGATGATCTGCGGGCCCTGCTCGTCGTGTGCCGGGCCCTGCCCCTCGCGCAGCCCGCCGGTGATGGACGGCTCGTAGTTGACGTGCGGGTTCTCGCCCGCCCGGTCCTGGTGGTAGGTCATGAAGCCGTCGCGCTGGTTGGTCCGCACGTCGGCGTTCCTGGCCTGGTTGACCGGCAACTGCAGGTAGTTCGGCCCGACGCGGTAGCGCTGGGTGTCGCTGTAGGAGAACGTGCGGCCCACCAGCATCTTGTCGTCGGAGAAGTCCAGTCCGTCGACGAGGACGCCGGTGCCGAACGAGATCTGCTCGTTCTCGGCGAAGACGTTGTCCACGTTGCGGTCGAGGACCATCCGGCCGACCGGCTTGGCCGGGAAGATCTCCTCCGGCCAGACCTTGGTGTCGTCGAGCGGGTCGAAGTCCAGCTCGGGGTGCTCGTCGTCGCTCATCATCTGGACGAGCAGCTCCCACTCCGGATAGTCGCCGCGCTCGATGGCGTCGTGCAGGTCCTTCGTGGCGTGACCCAGCTCGTGGGCCTGGATGCGCGCGGCGTCCTCGGCCGTCATGCTCCTGACCCCCTGCTTGGGCATCCAGTGATACTTCACGAGCATGGTGTCGCCCTGCTCGTTGACCCACCTGTAGGTGTTCACCCCGAAGCCCTGCATGTGCCGGTAGTCCGCCGGGATGCCCCGCGGGCTGAACAGGTTGACGAGCATGTGCATGCTCTCGGGCGTCTGCGACATGAAGTCGAAGATCCGGTTCGCCTCCTGCCGGAACGTGACCGGGTCGGGCTTCAGCGCGTGGATCACGTCGGGAAACTTGATGGCGTCGCGGATGAAGAACACCGCGAGGTTGTTCCCGACGAGGTCCCAGTTGCCGTCCTCGGTGTAGAACTTCACGGCGAAGCCGCGCGGGTCGCGGGCGCACTCGGAGGAGTCGCGCCCACCGATCACGGTCGAGAACCGCACCGCGACGTCGGTGCGCTTGCCGGCCTCCTGGAACAGCTTCGCCCTGGTGAACCGGGAGATCGGCTCGTCGCCCCACCTGCCGTACGCCTCGAAGAAGCCGTACGACGTCGTGCCGCGCGCGTGCACCACCCGTTCCGGGATGCGCTCCCGGTCGAAGTGACTGATCTTCTCCAGGAACTGGTAGTTCTCGAGAGTGGCCGGGCCGCGCGCGCCGACCGTCCGCTGGTTCTGGTTGTCGTAGACCGGGTGCCCTTGACGGTTGGTCAGCACCGGGCGCTCGTCTCCGGGCTCCGGTCCCTTGCTCGACACGTCCGTCATGGGACGGCTCCTCTCGCTATTTGATCTCAAATGAGGTGTTTTTCCTCTTCAAGACTCCCCTTTCCGCTTTTTGTCGGGGTATTCGTGCCGGTGGCCGTGGGCTTCCGGCGGTGGGCACGGTCCGTCCCGCGCACCGCCGGAGCCCTGGAGGGCCGCCCTGGAGGGCCGCCCTGGGAGGCGGCCCTCGGAGGCGGTGCAGTGCCTCACCCCGTGGCGGTTCCCTTCCGCGGCTCGCCGCGGTAGGTGCCGAACGACCAGAGGTTGTCCTCGATGTCGCGTACGGCGAACTCGCGGGAGCCGTAATCGGTGTCGTGCAGTTCCTGGACGACCCGCGCTCCCGCCGCCGTCGCCCGCGCGAACAACGCGTCCGGATCGTCGGTCACGGCGTACGCGCCGAACGAGCCGGGCGTGAGGTTCCACTTGTCGTCGGGCGTGTCCCGGACCGAGCCCAGCATGATCCCGCCGCCGTGCGGCCAGGAGAGCTGGGCGTGGTCGACCCGGTCGCCCTCGCCGTAGACGGCGGTCTCCTCGAAACCGAACGCCTCGGCGAGGAAGGCGATCAGGGCGCGTGCGTCCCTGGCCCGCAGCGTGGGCCAGACCTGTGGTGCCGGTGTGGTGTCGTTCATGCCACCGAGTCTGGCGAGCCGTCCCCCTGCCCGGCTTGGACGTTTCGGAACTGCACGCCGTCTTCGGCCAGCCACCGGCTGGGGGAGCACCCGGCGAGGGCGCCGAACTCGCGGGCGAGATGCGCCTGGTCGTAGAACCCGCACGCGGCCGCGGCGTCGGCCAGGGTGAGCCGCCGCCCGGACGCCGCCGCCCGCTGGATCAGACGGCGGGCCCGGTCGAACCGTACGACCCGCGCCGCCTCCTTGGGGGACAGGCCGATCTCCTCCCGGAACCGGCCGTTGAGGTGCCTGGCGCTCCAGCCGGTCTCGCGGGCGAGACCGGACACGGTGACCTGCCCGCCGGTGGTGAGCATCCGCCGCCAGGCCCGCGCCACCTCGGCCGGGTGCGCCCGGGTGGGGCGGGCCTGCCGGGACAGGACCGCGTCGAGGACCGCGAAGCGCTCGTCCCAGCCGGGCGCCTCCAGCAGACGTTCGCGCAGCTCGCCCGCGAGCCTGCCGAGCACCTCGCCGCCGTCGAGGTCGAGCCCGGACAGCTCCCCGGCCGGCAGCCCGAGCAGGGCCCGTGCGCCGAGCGGCGTCAGCGCGAGCTGAACGCCCGACTGCCGCCCGTCGTGCGTGATCAGCGCGGGGGTGGTGTGCAGGCCGCCGACCAGCGTGTCGTACGACCCGGGCGGGGTGCGCGGATCGGGGTGCGCCGCGACGACGAGCGGGTCGTCGAGCGTGACGATCATCGTCAGGTAGGGCGACGGCAGGCCGCGGTGCGTGGCCGGCGGGACTCCGGCCTCGCGGTAGCCGCTGTACCACGCGACCAGCGGACGCAGCGCGGGCGCGGGCCGCCGGCGCAGGTAGCAGGGCCCGTCGTGCCCGCCGGTTTCCGCCGCCGTCATCGCCCGCGCCTCCCTTCCGCCCTCCAGTGTCCACGAAAGGGGAGCGCGGCGGCGACGGCCGTCGCCGTTATGAGTGGGCGGGCCGGTCGAGGTCGGACAGGTCGAGCACGAAGCGGTAGCGGGCGTCGCCGCGGGTGATCGCCGACCGCGCCGACCGGCTCATGGACGCCGTCGAATTCGACGCCGACGACCTGCCCGGCTGGGCCGTGCGGATGTACGACGAGAACCTGCGCCATCCCGAACTGGTCCGCCTCGTGGCCTGGCTGCGGCTGGAACGACGTCCGACGGGACGCCTCGCCGATCCTTCCGGCGACGAGCCGAAGCTCGCCGCCATCGCCGCCGCCCAGGCCGCCGGACGGCTCCGCCAGGGCGACCCCTCCGACCTGCTGACCCTGGTCATCGCCATGGCCTGTGCCTGGTCCCCGACGAGCAGCGTCTACGTCGCCACCGCGGATGAGCCCGCCGCCGACCACGAGCGCCGCCGGGCACTCCTGCGCGAGTGCGCCGCCCGCGCCGTCGCTCCCTGACCGCCGGCACTCGTCAGGCGGCACTCGTCAGGCGGCACCGGTCGGACGGCACGGGTCGGACGGCACGGGGCGGCTCGCGCGGCAACGGCGATCCCGGCTCGATGCGCGCCGAGCCCGCCGCCGACGCCGGGGTCTGTGGCGATCGGTCAGGTGGCCCGGCGTCCGTGGCATCTACGGCGACCGGCCGGGTGGTCCGGCGATCGGTCAGGCGGCTCCCGCGGCTCCTTCGGCGTCGAGGTCGCGGGACAGCAGGTCCGCGAGGGCGGCGAGGGCCTCCTCCGCTCCCGGGCCCTCGGCCTCCAGGGTTACCTCGGTGCCGTGCTCGGCGCCGAGGGTCAGCACGCCCAGCATGCTGTTGGCGGGGACGGCCTTTCCGCCGCCCACACGGATGCGTACGGGCACCGTCTGCCGCGCCGCCGCCTCGACGAAGATCTTGGCGGGTCGGGCGTGCAGGCCGGAGCGCGAGGCGACCGCCACTGTCCTTTCCGGCATCGCGTTCCTCTCAGGACTCGGTTCAGAGATCGATTTCCGGGCTCGTTTTCCGGGCTCGATCTCAGGGCTCGATCTCAGGGCTCGATCTCAGGGCTCGATCTCAGGGCTCGATGGTGACCTTGATGGCGGCGCCGCGGGCGACGACGTCGATGGCGTCCATGACCTCGTCCAGGCCGAGGCGATGGGTGATCAGGTCGGAGACCGGCACCGCGCCTTCGGCGATGAGCCGCAGGGCGCGGGCGTTGTGCGCCGGGCTCGACCCGTTGGCACCGACGATGGTCAGCTCGCGATAGTGCACGAGGTTGGAGTCACAGGCGATGATCGGGTCGTCCTTCGGCAGCCCGCCGAAGAAGCTGATCCGGCCCTGCCGCGCCGCCATCTGCAGCGCCTGCTGCTGGGCCGCACCCGAGGCCGCCGCCGTGATCACCACGTCGGCGCCCCGGCCCCCGGTCAGCTTGAGCACCTCGTCCACGAGGTCGGTCTCGCCCGAGCAGATCGCCGCGTCCGGCCGTACGAGATCGGCGGCCATGGCGAGGCGCTCGGCGTTCAGATCGGCGAGGAACACCCGGGCCGCGCCGCGCGAGCGGGCCAATCGCACGTGCAGGCAGCCGATCGGGCCCGAGCCGACGACGACCACGTCGTCGCCCTCGCCGACGCGGGCCAGCTCCTGCCCGTTGAGCACGCAGGCGAGCGGCTCGGCGAGGGACGCCTCGGCGAACCCGACGCCGTCGGGGATGCGGTTGAGCCCGTCCACGGCGAGCACCTTGGCCGGCACGACCATGTACTGCGCGAAGCCGCCGTCGTAGTGGTAGCCCATCGACTCCTGGTCGGGGCAGACCGTGAGGTGACCCCGGCGGCACTCCTCGCACTGGCCGCACGGGATCGCGGCGATCACCTGCACCCGGTCGCCCGGGCTCCAGCCGGTGACGCCCTCGCCGATCTCCACGATCTCTCCGGCGATCTCGTGGCCCATCACCCGGGGCGGCCTGATGTGGTGGTGCCCGAACCGGTAGATCTTCACGTCCGTGCCGCACGTCGAGCAGTTGCGTACGCGGATCTTGACTTCGCCGGGGCGGGCGACGGGCTCGGGCACCTCCTCCAGGCGGATGTCCCCAGGAGCATGGAAACGGGCGACTTTCACTCGGAGTCTTCCTCTCCGTCCGGTTGCAGAAGTTGGATGACCTGGTCGGCCTCGGTGGCCGCGCGCAGGGCCGCGGCGCGGTCCGGGTCGAGCAGGATCTGGGCGAGCTCCGCCAGCAGCCGCAGGTGGCCGTCCCCGCGGGCCGCGATGCCGACGCACACCGTCACGTGCTCGCCGTGCCAGTCGACGCCGTCCGGGAAGCGCAGCACGCAGATGGCGTCGTGGCGGACCGCCTCCTTCGAGGTCAGCGTGCCGTGCGGGATCGCGACGCCCTCGCCGACGTACGTGGAGATCGACCGCTCGCGTTCGAGCATGGCCTCGATGTAGCTCCCGTCGACGGCGCCGACCTCCTGGAGGACCGCGCCGCACTGCCGGATGGCGTCCTCGACGTCCGTCGCGGTCGCGGCAGTGCGTACGGCGCGGGGATCGAGGGGGAGCGGGGCCGTGCCGGCCCGGTCAGCCATCGATCGTGCCCCCGTTCTTGATGGCGGTGACGACCCGCGTCACGGCCGGGTCGCCGATGAAGACCTGGAACGGCACCAGCACGACGCCGGGCGCGCTCGCCCTGGCCCGGTCGGCCAGCCCGGTGTGGCACACGATCACGTCGGCGTCCCCGGGGATCGAGTTGACCGGGGTGTGCTCCACGCTGACCTGGGTGCCCTTGAGCTGCTTGCGCAGCGTGCTCGCCAGCATGACGCTGCTGCCCATGCCCGCGTCGCAGGCCACGATGAGCTTGCGGACGTCCTTGCCCTCGATGCTCGGCACGGTTCTACGCCTCCTTGGTGGCGGGCACGTTCTCGGCCGCCGTCTCGCCGGTTGTGTCGCGGTTCTCGTCGCTCGTGATGGCGGTGTCGCCGGTGTCGCCGGTGTCATTGAGGGTCGCGGCCCGCGCCGCGTCGTCCGCCCGGTCGCCGTTGGCGCGGCCGAAGCCCAGCAGCACTGCGGCGACGGCGAAGGAGACGGCCGTAGCGATCACGATGCCCGCGATCACGCCGAACCAGCCGCCCTTCGGGGTAACGGCCATGTAGGCGAAGATGCTGCCCGGCGACGGCGTCGCGACCAGGCCCGCCCCGGTGACCAGGAAGGTGAGCACGCCCGAGGCGCCACCGGCGATCACCGCGAGGATCAGCCGCGGCTTCATCAGCACGTACGGGAAGTAGATCTCGTGAATGCCGCCGAAGAAGTGGATGATCATCGCGGCCGGGGTGCTGGGACGCAGCGACCTCGGGCCGAACAGCAGGTAGGCGATCAGCAGGCCGAGGCCGGGGCCGGGGTTGGACTCCAGCATGAACAGGATCGACTTGCCGTGCTTGACCGACTCGGCGACGCCCAGCGGCCCGAGCACGCCGTGGTTGATCGCGTTGTTGAGGAACAGCACCTTGGCCGGCTCGATGATGACCGAGGCGATCGGCAGGAGCGAGTGGGTGACGAGCCACTCGACGCCGCTGCCCGCCACCTCGGTGATCTTCTCCACGATCGGGCCGATGGCGAGCACGCCGGCGATCGCCATGACGGCGCCGACGATGCCGGCGGTGAAGTTGTCGACCAGCATCTCGAAGCCGGCCCTGGTGCGCTCGGCGGTGAACCGGTCGACGTACTTGAGGATGAGCGCGGCCAGCGGGCCGACGATCATCGCGCCGAGGAACATCGGGACGTCCGCCCCGACGACCACGCCCATCGTGGCGACGGCGCCGACGACCGCGCCGCGCTGGGCGTGGACCATCCGGCCGCCGGTGTAGCCGATGAGAACGGGGAGGAGGGTGCTGATGATCGGGCCGACGAGCTCGGCGAGTGTCTTGTTCGGCAGCCACCCGGTCGGGATGAACAGGGCCGTGATGAGACCCCAGGCGATGAAGGCGCCGATATTGGGCATGATCATCCCGGCGAGATGGCCGCCGAAACGCTGGATCGTGGCCCGCACACCGGTGCCGGTGACAGTGGGGGTATAGGGCGTGGCCATTGACGTGCTCCTTCAGGGGGCGACCGGCCTGGCTGGCCGGTTGGTGGGGGTGGCGCTCATCCCCCGGGTATGAGCTGCCGGGCCGGGTCGGGGGGACCGATCCGGACGTGTGTGCGATCGATGTCGGCCGGGCCGGGCATCCGGCTGCCGGGCAGCCCGACGGCCGCGCCGGCCCAGGCGAGGCCCTCGGCGAGGGCCGTCCCGCCGCGGGCCCCCGCGGCGAGGAAGCCCGCCAGCAGGGCGTCGCCCGCGCCCACGCTGCTGCGCGGCTCCCCGACCGCGCACTCGCCGTACCAGACCTGGTCGTCGTCCTCGACCAGCAGCGCGCCGTCGGCCCCGAGGCTGGTCAGGACCGACCGCGCGCCCATGGCGCGCAGCTTGCCGACCGCGTCGAGCACGTCGCCGACGCAGGTGATCGCCGTGCCGGTGGCCTCGGCGAGCTCGTCGCGGTTCGGCTTGACGAGCGCGGGGCCGGCGTTCACCGCGCACACGAGGGCGGGACCGCTCGTGTCGACCGCCAGGTTGATGCCGGCGTCGGCGAACCGGCGGCACAGCCGGGCGTAGACGTCCACCGGCACGCCGGGCGGGAGGCTGCCCGATGCGACCACCCAGTCGGCCGACCGGGCGGCGTCGAGCACGGCGCCCGCCAGCGTGTCGAGCTCGGCGGGGGTCAGCGCGGTGCCCGGCTCGTTCACCTTGGTGACGGTGCCGTCGGGCTCGGCGATCGCGACGTTGGACCTGGTGGGACCCTCGACCGGCACGGGGATCATGTCGATGCCCTCGGCCGACAGCAGGTCGAGGAGCCGCCGCCCCTCGCTGCCGCCGTACGGGATGACCGCGCACGACCGGACGTCGTTGGCCAGCAGGGCACGTGAGACGTTGACGCCCTTGCCGCCGGGATCGAGGTGGGTGTCGGCCGCCCGGATGACGGCCCCGCGTGTCAGCGCGCCGACCTCGATCGTGCGGTCGAGGCTGGGGTTGAGGGTCAGGGTGAGGATCACGCCCGCACCACCTCCGGCCCGGCGGCGGCCAGCGCCGCGGCCTGGTCGGGGTCGAGCCCGGTGTCGGTGATGACGACGTCGATCTCGGCGAGCGTGGCGAAGCGCGCCAGGTAGGTGCCGGAGAACTTGGTGTGGTCGGCCAGCAGGACGGCGCGGTCGGCGCAGGCGATCATCGCCCGCTTGATCGCCGCCTCGGCCGGGTCGGGGGTGGTCAGGCCCTTGGCGACCGAGCAGCCGTTGGTGGCCATGAAGGCCACGTCGACGTTGAGCTGCGACAACTGCTGGATGGCCCAGTCTTCCACGGTCGCCAGCGTCCGGCCGCGCACCCGGCCGCCCAGCATGAGCACGGTCAGGTTGGGGCGGGCCGCGAGCAGCGTGGCCAGCGGAGGCGAGTTCACGACGACGGTGAGCTCGCGGTCCGGGGGCAGCGCCTGCACGAGCCGGCTCGTCGTGGAGCCCGCGTCGATGACCACGGAGCCGTCCTCGGGGAGTTCGGCCAGGGCGGCTTTGGCGATGCGCTCCTTCTCGGCCGTCATCACCTCGTCCCTGGCGGCCAGCGCGGGCTCGAACCCCAGGCGCTCGACCGGGATCGCGCCGCCGTGCACGCGCCGCAGGACGCCCGCGCGCTCCAGCGTGGTCAGGTCGCGGCGGATCGTCTCCGTCGTGACGCCGAACCGCTCGGCCAGCGTCACCACGTCGACCCGGCCGGCGTCGCGGGCCGCCCGCAGGATCTCCTGCTGCCGCTCCTCCGCGTACATCGTGTTGGTTCACCGCCGTTTCGATGTTGTTTCGTATGTGTTTATACCCGCCTGTGTTGGAGGGTCAATAGCCGTGAGCATCACGAAACGGACGATGTGTGGAGATTCCCCGCGTGTATCTCGGGCGGCCGCGCGCCCGGTGCCCTCCATGTCACGTCTCGCGCATCCGGCACGTCTCTATAGGGGAGCGGAGACAAGGAGGCCAGATGCCCGCCGTGACCCAGGGGGAGCCCACCGCGGTCGCCAGTTTCGAAAGCAGCCGGGATCTGCTGTTCGGGGTGGCATATCGGGTGCTGGGCAGCGCGACCGACGCCGAGGACATCGTCCAGGAGGCGTGGCTGCGCTGGGACCGCGTCGATCACTCCCGCGTCGCCGACCCCCGGTCCTTCCTCGTCCAGGTCACGACCAGGCTCGCCCTCGACCGTCTGCGCTGGGCGAAGGCCCGCAGGGAGGCGTACGTGGGGCAGTGGCTCCCCGAGCCGCTGCCGACCGGGCCCGCGACCGAGGAGGGCGCCGAGCGGGCGGACTCGGTCTCCATGGCCATGCTCGTCGTGATGGAGACCCTCTCCCCGCTGGAGCGGGTCGTGTTCGTGCTGCGGGAGGCGTTCGAGTTCTCCTTCGCCGAGATCGCGGCGGTGGTCGGCCGGTCGGAGACCGCGGTCCGGCAGCTCGCCCGCCGCGCCCGCTCGAACGTCCGGGCCCGGCGGCCCCGCTTCCAGCAGGATCGTGAGGTCCGCAGGCGGGTGACCGAGCGCTTCCTGGCCGCCTGCCTGGGCGGCGATCTGCGGGCGCTGCTCGACCTGCTCGCCCCGGAGGTCACCCTGTCCATCGACGGGAACGGCGGCCGCGGCGTGGCCAGGAACCCGGTCGAGGGCGCGGCGAAGGTCGCCCGGCTGCTCGTGTGCGGCCTGCGCCGGGTGCTGCGTCCCGCGGACGCCGCGGCCGGGGCGACCGGCGACGTCGGGAGCGGATCCATCGTGGACGTCAACGGCGGGCCCGCGGCGCTCATCACCGCCGGGGGCGAGCCGATCGCCGTCATCGTGGTCGACGTCGACAGCGCCGGCCTCGTCACGCGGATCTGGATCATCGCCAATCAGGACAAGCTCGGCGGCGTCGGCGCGGGCCGGCGACCCGGAAGGAACAGGCATATCCGTGCCGCCGCAGGCTGACAGGCCGCGAGAGAAGCGACTTTCCCCATGACAGACAACGAGCACGAGAACGGGCGGCCGGAGCGGCGGGCACCCGCGCGCGTCATCGGCACGCCCTTATCGGACGCATCCTTTTCCGACTCCCACGGCGAGGAGCACGCCGTCCCCGGCGTCGTTCCGCAGGACGAACGGAAGGCGCGCAGGGCGGAGCGCATCGCGGCGCTGTGCTTCACGCTCGCCTTCGCCGCCCTCGTGGCCTTCCTCGTGGCCTACGTACGGTTCCAGGTCGGCGGCCTGAGCGCGACCGGCGCCTCGCACGTCGCGCTCGGCGGCGCGCTGACCCTGGCGCTGCTCGCGCTGGCCGCGGGGATCGTGATCTGGGTGCGCCAGATCATGCCGAAGTACGAGCTGGTCCAGCAGCGTCACCCCATGACCTCGCCCGAGGAGGTGCGGGCCGAGGTCGCGGCCACGTTCGTGCGAGGCGCGGGGGAGAGCGGCATCGTCAAACGCCGGCTGCTGCGCCGCACGCTGCTGCTCGCGGCGGCGCCACTGGGCCTGGCCCCGCTGGTGCTGCTGCGCGACCTCGACACCAGCGGCGCGCCCGGCGCGCGGCTCCACCGGCGGCTGGCGCACACGGTCTGGGGCGAGAAGAC
This sequence comes from Microbispora sp. CSR-4, assembly GCF_008033685.1. Lineage (NCBI taxonomy): Bacteria > Bacillati > Actinomycetota > Actinomycetes > Streptosporangiales > Streptosporangiaceae > Microbispora > Microbispora sp. CSR-4. The sequence continues at coordinate 666,017 of NZ_VJVX01000001.1, read as the reverse complement.
CAAGGACGGCAAGCCGCTGCGGCTCGTCGTCGAGGGCAGCGGCCAGCCGATCCGCGCCGCCGACTTCAACTCGCCCGGAGGCATCCTGTCGGTCGTCCCGGAGGGCTACGAACACGACCTGAACGTCCTGGCCAAGGCGACGGTGATCCTCATCAAGTTCCGTCCCGAGGAGCTCGGGCCCCGCACGAACCCGAACTGGACCCACGACGGGATCGTCGCCTACTCCAAGATCTGCACCCACGTGGGCTGCCCCGCGGCGCTGTACGAGCAGACCACCCACCACATCCTGTGCCCGTGCCACCAGTCCACCTTCGACGCCGCCGACGGGGCCAGGGTCGTCTTCGGCCCCGCCGCCCGGCCGCTGCCGCAGCTGCCGATCGGCGTCGACGAACAGGGCTACCTCATCGCGCTGGGGGACTTCCCCGCCCCCGTCGGTCCCGGCTACTGGGAGCGCGGCGACGCGGAGGCGCGGGCCAGGGAGAACGGAGGCCACTTTTGAGTGCAATGAAAACCGTGCCCGGACGCATCGCCGGGCCGGCAACCTTCCTCGACGAGCGCCTGGGCGCGGGCGGCTTCGTCAGGCGCAACATCCGCAAGATCTTCCCCGACCACTGGTCGTTCCTCCTCGGCGAGATCGCGCTGTATTCGTTCGTCATCCTGCTGCTGACGGGCACCTTCCTGACGTTCTGGTTCAAGCCGAGCATGGGGGAGATCCTCTACGACGGCACGTACGCCCCGCTCAAGGGCGTGACGATGTCCGAGGCGTACGCGTCCACGCTGAAGCTCAGCTTCGAGGTCCGCGGCGGCCTGCTCATCCGGCAGATCCACCACTGGGCCGCCCTCGTCTTCATCGGCGGCATGATGGCCCACGCGCTGCGGGTCTTCTTCACCGGCGCCTACCGCAAGCCGCGCGAGCTCAACTGGCTCATCGGCGTGGTGATCCTCTCCATCGCGCTGTTCGAGGGCCTGACCGGCTACTCGCTGCCCGACGACCTGCTGTCCGGCGCGGGCCTGCGGGTCACCCAGGGCGTGGTCATCGGGCTGCCCGTGGTCGGCACCTACCTCAACTTCTTCCTGTTCGGAGGCGAGTATCCGGGCGAGGACGTCATCTCCCGCTTCTATTCGATCCACATCCTGCTCCTGCCCGGCCTGATCCTGGCGCTGGTCACCGCGCACCTGATCCTCATGTGGGTGCAGAAGCACACCCAGTTTCCGGGCAAGGGCCGCACCAACCGCAACGTGGTCGGCGCGCCCTTCTACCCGGCCTTCATGGCGAAGTCGGGGGCGTTCTTCCTGTTCACGTTCGCCGTGATCGCTGGTCTCGGCACGTTCGCGCAGATCAACCCCGTCTGGCTGTACGGGCCGTACTCGCCGGCCGACGTCTCGGCCGGCTCGCAGCCCGACTTCTACCTGGCCTTCCTCGAAGGGGCGCTGCGCATCATGCCCGCCTGGGAGATCAACCTCTTCGGCACGGCCGAGGCGGGCACGATCCCGCTCAGCGTGGTCATCCCGGCGCTGGTGCCCCTGGGCCTCGTCATCGTCGGCATGGCGCTCTACCCGTTCGTCGAACGGTGGATCACCGGTGACCATCGCGAGCACCACCTCGCGGACCGGCCGCGCAACAATCCGCACCGCACCTCGATCGGCATGGCGGTCATCGCCTTCTACGGCGTGCTCTGGCTGTTCGGCGGCAACGACATCATCTCGGCCAACTTCCGCGTCGATCTCTACACGACCACCTGGGCCGGGCGGATCCTCGTGTTCGTCGCGCCCGCCCTGGCCTACGCGATCACCTACCGCGTCTGCCTGGGGCTGCAGCGCTCCGACGCCGCGGTGCTCGCGCACGGCGTGGAATCGGGGGTGATCAAGCGGCTGCCCAACGGCGGGTATGTCGAAGTCCACTCGCGGCCGGCCGAGGACATCGAGGCGCATCTGCGCGGCAGGGAACCGGTGCCGGTGCTGTCGTACGACGAGACCGTGCCCCCCAAGGGGCTGCGCGGGCCGCTCGGCAGGCTGCGCCTGCGCATGTCCAGAGCGTACGGCGGGGAGAAGATCCCACCGGTCAACGGTCATCCGCACGACGAGGACGGGCAGGCCGCACTCCCGCGGGGACAGGGAGCACTGCCGGAGGGACAGAGCCGCGCGCTGACGCGCTGACCGCTCTCGTGCGGGCGGGTCCGGAGGGTTCCTCCGGGCCCGCGCCGTCGTGATCCGGGCCGGGTCAGGGATCCCACTGCTCCGGCACCCGCCACTGCGGTTCCTCTGGGTCGGCGGGACGGATCTCGGTGAGCAGCTTGAGCGTCACCGGCCGCAGCCGCTGCCACGCCTCGACCGGCCAGTGCAGGCTCACCGAGGGGAACACGGTCTCCAGCACGATCTTCAGATAGGGGCGGCCGGAGTGGCCGACCGGGACCTCCGTGCACAGGCCGGACACGCCCGCGGAGACCTGCCGCCTGCCCAGCCGCAGCCGCGCGTTCCCCAGGACCTGGTTCGGGGAGTCCTGGGCCTCCAGGTCGACGGACTCCCAGAAGAGCACGGGCGCCTCGTCCTCCTGCAGCCACGACGGGTAGACCGGCAGCGGCAACTGCAGCGTGAACCCCGCCAGGAGCCCGGCGGGGCGCAGATAGAAGGACCCGTGGAAACAGGGGAGTTCGTGCAGGAGCCGCGGCCCCTTCGACGTCGTCATCGACAGCGTTCCCTCGCTGGCGTCCATGGCGATCCGCCACGCGCTGGGATCGGTGTAGGAGGCGTCCGGTGTGAAGACCATCAGATGCTCCCTCGAAGTGCGGACTGGGAGAGGCGGCGATGGTGCGGCGCGGAGGGGGTCCGCGAATCGGGCCGCCAAAAGAAAGACGTTTCCAGGGGGCCGGAACGTGACATCGGGATTGCATCGAGAATTCACCGGCCGTTCCTGTGTCACATTTCGCGGGCCGCGTTCGTCTTGATGGGAAAGGCGAGCGGGGTCTCGCCGTGACCGCAGGGTGAGAGAGAGGAAAACAAATCTGGGCGCAACGGTTTCCGGGGTGTAAGTTGCGGGTCGGGAAGAAACCGCTGAAGCGTGGGGCGCAGGGCTCGTCGGCGCCGTTCCTGTAGGTGTTCCCGGCGAATGGCGGGGGCCAGTCACCGGACCGGTTCGTTATGGTCCGGACGCCGGACCACGATTACGAGGAGGGTGTATGGAGCGTAATCCGGAACGGCCGGCCGAAGAACGGCGCCGCGCGTCCCAGGCGTTCGAGGAGCACGCCGCGCTGCTCCACGAGGTGGCCCGCAGCATGCTCGGCGACGCCGGGGAGGCCGCGCGCGTGGTCGAGGAGGCCCGCACCCGCTGGCTGGCCGGTCAGGGTGACCCTTCGGAGGGCTCCCCGGACGCGCTCATCGGGCTGGTCTCCGTGCTGGCGCTCACCCGCCTGCGGGCCGCCCAGGCCAACGGCGAGGAGCACATCGGCCCGTGGCTGCCCGAGCCCCTGCGCGGCGAGCCCGATCTGAAGATGGCCGAGTCGGTCTCCGCGGCCCTCGCGACCGTCCTCGGCATGCTCGACCAGGAGGAGCGGACGGTCTTCATGCTGCGCCACGGGTTCGGGCTCGCGTACGCCGACATCGCCTCGGTGACCGGGCTCACCGAGGAGGGAGTGCGCGGAATCGACGCCAGGGCGAAGGCGCAGGTGCGCTGCGAGGTTCCCCACCTCTGACGGGCCGGCGGCACCGAGGAGCCGGGCGGCCGTGTCAGCCAGGGCGGCCTGTGCGTCCGAGGGCGGGCCGTGTATCTGAGGAAAACACACAGTTGACCACCCGCCGGGCCACCCGCGCCCTGTGCCACCTGAGCGCTGTGCCACCTGAGCGCTGTGCCACCTGAGCGCTGTGCCACCCGCGTCCGCGCCCTGTGTCGTCCGAGCGCTGTGCCACCCGCGCCCGCGCTCTGTGCCACGCGAGCGCTGTGTCGTCCGAGCGCTGTGTCGTCCGAGCGCTGTGTCGTCCGAGCGCTGTGCCACCCGCGCCCGCGGTTCAGCCTCCCCGCTCCGTCAGCCCGTACAGGTTGCCGTCGTGGCCGCGGATCTGCGCCCACCGGCCGTTTTCCCGCCAGGGGGTGGCCTGCGGCGCCACGACGATCTCCACTCCCCGCGCCCGCAGGTCCCGGCACGTGGCGTCGAGATCGTCGCAGTCGAACCAGCCGTGGGTCATCCGCCCCGCGCGGGCGTGGAGCGCCTCCAGGATCTCCGGCTCGACGGCGGCGAGCGCCACGCAGGTCTGCGCGCCCGGCGGGCGCACCTCGACCCAGCGCCGGCCGTCGCCCAGGGGGACGTCGGCCGCGAGCTCGAAGCCGAGCGTCCCCGTGAGGAACTCCAGGGTCCTGCCCTGGTCGCCGACGTAGAGCACGGCGAGCCGCGGATTGACGATCACGACGCCTCCCGGTGACCGCCGCCGCTCACCCGCCCCGCATGCGACAGCGGGCGGGGCTCGGACGGCGGGGCCGCCACCGGCGACGGGACGTCGGCGAGGCCGAGCCGCACCCCCTTCAGGCGTTCGGGATCGCCGATGACGTCGATGGACGCGATGCGATCGCCGACGACGCCGATCTCCAGGACGAGCAGCAGGCGTCCGCGCGGGGCGATCACCGCACCCACGGCGCCGTTGACGAGAGCCGGCCAGGCGAAGCGGGCCCTGCGGATGTTGGTGCGCGTCTCCTCGGCCACGGCGCGTGCGCCCCGCACCTCCGCCGGCGCCTTGGCCTGCCCGCGCAGGGCCGCGTAGTCCGCCCGGCGGACGACGTCGGGGGCCAGCACCGCGAGCAGGGCGTCGAGGTCGCCCGCCCTGGAGGCGGCCAGGAAGGCGTCCACGACCGCGCGCTGCCTGGCGAGGTCGGCGTAGGGGATGTCGGCCGAGCCGTGCACCCGGCGGCGGGCCCGGCTCGCCAGCTTCTTGGCGGCCGCCGGAGTGCGTTCCACGATCATGGCGATCTCGTCGAACGGCACGGCGAACAGGTCGTGCAACACGAAGGCGGCGCGCTCGGCGGGGCCGAGCGTGTCGAGGACCACCAGCAGGGCCAGACCGACGGAGTCGGAGAGCACCGCCTCGTCCGCCGGGTCGGCCGCCTTGTCGTGGGGAGCCAGCATGTCGAGCTCGGTGAGGTCGGCGAGGTCCTCACGCCGGCGGGTGCGCGAGCGCAGCATGTCGAGGCAGACCCGCCCGGTGATCGTCGTCAGCCAGGCGGTCATGTTGTCGACCGAGCCGGAGTCGGCGCGGGAGGCGCGCAGCCAGGTCTCCTGCACCGCGTCGTCGGCCTCGTCGGCGCTGCCCAGCATGCGGAACGCGACGCCGCGCAGATGCCCTCGCGATCGGTCGAAGTGCTCGGCCAATTGGGCCTGGTCGTTCATCGGTCACCTTTCACCGTCGCGGTTCGTCGTATGAGTGAGAGGACGAACGCAGGTTTGACAAGGAGCCTTGAGTGCCCGTACTGATTATTGTTGCCGGTTCGTTTGAACCTACATGACGGGAAGGCTCACCGAGGGGTGCCTCTCCGGCATGAGGCACACCGGCCGGTCGCCGTCCGAGGTGCATCCTATCCTCATGGCGGCCGCCCATACTTTCTCGCCGTTCCGAAAATAGATGATCGCGACCGAAATCGGCGTCCGCTGAGGCTGAAATGCGTGCGCGGGGCCCGGCCGTGTGGTCCGGGCCCGCGGATTCGGCTCGTACGGATCCGCCCGAACGGGTCGCCCCCTGAGCGCGGGTGATGGCTCCGCGAAGTTTGCGGTCAATGCGATCCGGCGCATTTCCGCCTTATGTCGGCATCGAGACACGTGAACGGCGCGTCGCGGTCCCGCACGGGGCGTCGCGGTTGATATCGAATTCAATGAATAACTTGCCAGGAATGGGCCCCTGCTGCTCTGGCATCGCAATTGGCCGGAACATAGGCTGAACCCGAGTTGAGCTCCTGTGAAGAAATCGCCTCGCCCTTGTTCCTTCAAGGAAGGTCCCGCAGTGTCACTTCACACCGCAGCCGACGCCGATCGCGTACTCGCCACCCGCCTTCCCGACGTGGCGGATCTGCGCCACCTGCCCTGGGAGATCGTCCCCGTCCGCCACCTCACGTCCTCGCTCTCGCCGCGCAAACGACGTGAGGACCCGGAACATGTCCGGCTGCTCGCGGAGACGGATCGCGCCCTCGATCCGCTTCTCGTGCACCGGCCGACGATGCGTGTGATCGACGGCATGCACCGGTTGCGCGCCGCCGTGCTGAAGGGGAGGAGCGAGATCGCGGTCCGGTTCTTCGACGGAAGCGAGGCCGACGCGTTCGTGTTGTCGGTCCGGCTCAACGTGGGCCACGGACTGCCTCTGACGCTCGACGAACGGAAGGAGGCGGCCCGGCGCATCCTCGCCTCGCATCCGCACTGGTCTGACCGGGCGGTGGCCGAGAGCACGGGGCTGAGCGCGAAGACCGTCGCCACGGTTCGCCGCCGGCTCGACGGGCAGGAGGGGCTCCAGCACTCCCGCGTGGGCCGCGACGGCAGGTCGAGGCCGCTCAGCAGCATCGAGGGGCGACGCAGCGCGGCCGCCCTGCTGGCGGCCAACTCGGAGATCTCCCTTCGCGAGCTGTCCAGGAAGACCGGGCTCTCGGTGGGCACGGTCCGCGACGTACGCGAGCGGCTCGGCCGCGGGCAGGATCCGATCCCGGAACGGCTTCGCGCCAGGGAGAGGTCCGGCGCCGGGCCGCGCGGCACGACGACGCCGGCACGGGACCAGGACGCGGAGGTCCGGCGGGTGGGGGAGGCGCGCCGCAGGCCCGGGGGGAGCAGCCGAAGGGGCGAGACGAGGCCGGGCCGCGGGGCGGGGGAGGCCGTGGAGACGGTGGTCATGCTGCGCAAGCTCGCGCGTGACCCGTCGCTGCGGGCGACCGAGTCGGGGCGGCTGCTGCTGCGGATGCTCCTCGCCACCGAGGTGGGACCGGCCCAATGGAAGGAGATCGCCGAGGCGATTCCCTCCCATTGCATGCCGCTCGTCCGTGCGGTCGTGCTGCAGAGATCGGAGGAATGGAAACAGCTCGCGAGCATGGTGCCGGCCGCTTTCTCGGCGTGACGGCGAATGGCTTCACCGGTCCGCCATGAAATCGACGGAGGTGCCCTGAGCCGAAAGTAGCAGGGTGAAATATCGCCATTAATCGGTATCTGTTGGAGGGTTCATCGTGTCAGAGACGACTCGCTTTCCGGGAAGCGACGAAGAGATCGAACTCCGGAAGATCAACCGAGCGACGGTCGAGAAGTACATGAACACCAGAGGCGAGGACCGGCTGCGGCGGCACCTGCTGTTCACCGAGGACGGCGTCGGCGGCCTGTGGACCAACGACACCGGGCAGCCGATCGCGATCCGCGGCCGCGACCGCCTCGGCGAGCACGCCGTCTGGTCGCTGAAGTGCTTCCCCGACTGGGTCTGGACCAACATCCAGATCTTCGAGACGCACGACCCGAACTTCTTCTGGGTCGAGTGCGACGGCGAAGGCGCCATCCGCTTCCCCGGCTACCCCGAAGGCCACTACAGGAACCACTTCCTGCACTCCTTCCAACTGGAGAACGGGAAGATCAAGCTGCAGCGCGAATTCATGAACCCGTTCGAGCAGCTGCGCGCGCTGGGCATCCCCGTACCCGAGATCAGGCGTGAGGGAATCCCCACCTGACGCCCGCCGCCTGCCGCGGAGCGGCGGCGGCCACTGGACGACCCCTGCCGTCCCCCGGCCGGGCGACGACGACGGCGCCGAGAGCGCCTCGAACCCCCATGGAGAACCGTGGACGACGTGATGCCCGCCATCCGGTTGGACGCCGCGCTGCAGCAGCCGGAGTGGAGCGATGTCTCGCAGGTCCAGCGCGTCAAGGAAGTGCTCGCCTCCCGGCCCCCGCTCGTCAGGCCCGCGGATGTGCGCACGCTGCGCGCCCTCCTCGCGGAGGTCGCCGCGGGAAACTCCCTGGTCGTACAGGCCGGGGACTGCGCGGAGAACCCGGAGGAATGCACGCCGGAGCACGTGAGCCGCAAGTCCGCGGCGCTGGACGTGCTGGCCGGCGCGCTCAAGATGATCACACACAAGCCCGTGCTGAGAGTCGGCCGCATCGGCGGCCAGTTCTCCAAGCCGCGTTCCAGCCCGATGGAGAAGGTCGGCGACCTCACCCTCCCGGCGTTCCGCGGGCACCTGGTCAACGGCCCGGAGCCGACGGCCGAGAGCAGGCAGCCCGATCCGCTGCGGATACTCACCGGCTACATGGCGGCCAGCGACATCATGGACCACCTCGCCTGGCGCGGCTCGTCCGCCCGGTCGCCGATCGACCCGCCCGTGTGGACGAGCCACGAGGCGCTGCTCCTCGACTACGAGGTCCCCATGCTCCGCAGGGACGGGTCGGGACGGCTGATCCTCGGCTCGACGCACTGGCCCTGGGTCGGCGAGCGGACGCGGCAGGTGGACGGCGCGCACGTCGGGCTGCTCTCCGAGGTCACCAACCCGGTCGCCTGCAAGGTCGGCCCGAAGACGACCAAGGACGAGCTGCTCGCCCTGTGCGAGCGGCTCGACCCCGAACGAGAGCCGGGCAGGCTCACGCTGATCTCCCGGATGGGCGCGGACCAGGTCGCCTACACCCTGCCGCCGCTCGTCGAGACCGTCAGGTCCGCCGGGCACCCGGTCATCTGGCTCTGCGACCCCATGCACGGGAACACGCTGGTCACCCCGTCGGGGCACAAGACGCGCGTCGTGCCGACCATGCAACGTGAGGTCCGCGAGTTCGTGGCCGCGGTCGAGAGCGCGGACGGCGTGCCCGGCGGCCTCCATCTGGAGACGACACCCGACGACGTCACCGAGTGCGTCGCCGACGAGAGCGGCTTCGACCACGTCGGCGACCGTTACACCAGCTTCTGCGACCCCCGGCTGACCCTCTGGCAGGCGGTCTCGGTCATCTCAGCCTGGGGCGGCTGACGCGACGGACACCAGGAAGGTCGTTATATGTCCGGCATACCCACAATCAAGCCGTACCTCCTCCCGGCCGCGGGCGACCTGCCCGCCAACCACGCCGGATGGACGCCCGACCCCGCTCGTGCCGTGCTCCTGATCCACGACATGCAGCGTTACTTCGTCAGGCCGTTCCCCGAGCCGATCAGGAAGGAACTCGTCGGCAACATCGCGCTGCTGCGCGAGCGGAGCGCCGCGCTCGGCGTGCCCGTGGGCTACACGGCTCAGCCCGGTGACATGACCGAGGAGCAACGCGGGCTCCTCAAGGACTTCTGGGGGCCGGGCATGCGCCGCGCCCCGGAGGACCGGCTCGTCGTCGACGAACTCGCCCCCGCACCCGGCGACTGGATGTTCACCAAGCTGCGCTACAGCGCCTTCTTCCGCTCCGACCTGCTGGAGCGCATCCGGCGCAGCGGCCGCGACCAGCTCGTCGTCTGCGGCGTGTACGCCCACGTGGGCGTGCTCATGACGGCCGTCGACGCGTTCACCAACGACCTGGAGACGTTCCTGGTCGCCGACGCCGTCGCCGACTTCACCGCCGGCTACCACCGCATGACCGTCGAGTACACGGCAGAACGCTGCGCGGTCGTCCTGACGGCCAAGGAGGTGTTCGCGTGAACGGGCCGGACCCCGGCGGGGGCGACCTGCTCGGCGCCGTGCTGGAGCTCCGTGCCCCGGCCTTCGCGCTGCTGCACCGGCCCGAGGCGAACGGGCCGGGCCTGCTCGACGTGCTGACGGGCGAGATCGCGCACCTTCGCGAGCTCGCGGACGTCCCGCTGCCCGGCCCACGGGAGCCGGCGGCGGGCGGCTCCCACCACGCGCTCGTCGTCGTCCCCTATCGGCAGGTCCGCGAACGGGGCTTCGCCTGCGCCGACGACGGCGCCCCGCTCATCGCGATGACCGTGACGCGGCAGGGCGTGGTTCCGGTCGCCGAGGCGCTCGACCGGATACCCGATCTGCCCTTCGCGGTCTCGGGCGGGCACTTCGACGTGAGCGACGACGACTACGCCGAGATCGTCCGCAGGGTCGTCAAGGAGGCGATAGGCGAGGGGGAGGGGGCCAACTTCGTCATCAAGAGGTCCTTCGTCGCCGACATCGGGAACTACACGCCGCGCTCCGCCCTGGCCTTCTTCCGGCGGCTGCTGGAGGTCGAGTCGGGCGCGTACTGGACCTTCGTGGTGCACACCGGCGAGCGGACGTTCGTGGGCGCCACCCCCGAGCGGCACGTGACGCTGCGGAACGGCGTCGCGACCATGAACCCGATCAGCGGCACCTACCGCTATCCGCCGTCCGGCCCCTCGCTGCACGGGGTCATGGACTTCCTCGCCGACCGCAAGGAGTCCGACGAGCTCTACATGGTCCTGGACGAGGAGCTCAAGATGATGGCGCGGATCTGCGAGCCCGGCGTCCGCGTGACGGGCCCCCGGCTCAAGGAGATGGCGCGTCTCGCGCACACGGAGTATTTCATCGAGGGCGAGACCGGCTGGGACGTGCGCGACATCCTCCGCGAGACCATGTTCGCACCGACCGTCACGGGCAGCCCGGTGGAGAACGCCTGCCGGGTCATCGACCGGCACGAGCCGTACGGCCGGGGCTACTACAGCGGGGTCGTCGCCCTCATCGGGCGTGACGAGGACGGCAGGCAGACCCTCGACTCCTCCATCCTCATCCGGACCGCCGACATCGACCGCGCCGGCCGGGCGCGGATGGGCGTCGGCGCCACGCTCGTACGCCACTCCGATCCGATGTCGGAGGTCGCGGAGACCCGGGCGAAGGCCGCGGGCCTGCTCGCGGCGCTCGACACCGGCGACAGCGGCCGGCTCAGGGCCCGCCCGGAGGTCCGCGAGGCGCTGGAGCGGCGCAACGCGAACATCGCCGGCTTCTGGCTGGGCGGCCACCCCGGGGACATGCCGGCCGAGCCGGTGCTGACCGGGGTGGGCACGCTCATCGTCGACGCCGAGGACACCTTCACCTCGATGCTGGACCACCAGCTGCGCAGCCTGGGCATGTCGGTGACCGTACGGCGCCACGACGAGGCCCCCTCGCTGGACGGCTACGACCTGGTCGTGCTGGGGCCCGGACCCGGCGACCCCCGCGACCCGGCCCACCCGAAGATCGCTTTCCTGCGGGCGGCGGCGGATGCCCTCCTGTCCGCGCGCCGCCCCTTCCTGGCCGTCTGCCTCAGTCACCAGGTGCTGTCGGCCCGGCTCGGGTTCCCGCTGCAGCGCCGTGACGTGCCCAACCAGGGGGTGCAGAAGGAGATCGGCCTGTTCGGCGCGCGCGAGCGCGTGGGGTTCTACAACACCTTCGCCGCCCGGGCGGAGGCGGACCGGGTCGAGATCGACGGCGTCGGCACATTGGAGATCTGCCGCGATCCGGCGACCGGTGAGGTGCACGCGCTGCGCGGCCCGTGCTTCTCCTCCATCCAGTTCCACGCCGAGTCGGTGCTCACCGAGAACGGCCCGCGCATCCTGGGCTCCTTGATGAAAGGACTGCTGTCGTGACCATCGCTGACCAGTCCGTGCTGGAGGGCGCGCGTCCCTACGTGGTCGTCGACGCGTTCACCGACACGCCGCTGCAGGGCAACCCGGTCGCCGTCTTCTTCGAGGCCGAGGACCTGCCGGACGAGCGGATGCAGCGCATCGCCAGGGAGATGAACCTGTCGGAGGTCACCTTCGTCCTCCCGCCCCGGCTGGGTGGCGACGCCCGCATCCGCATCTTCACCCCCGTGAACGAGCTTCCGTTCGCCGGGCATCCGCTCCTGGGCACCGCCATCGCGCTGGGCGAGGGACGCGGGGGCGACCGGCTCCGGCTGGAGACGGCGATGGGCGTCATCGCCTTCGACCTGAAGCGCGTGAACGGCAGGGTCGTCGCCGCCGAGATGGAGCAGCCCGTCCCGACCTGGACGGAGTTCGACCGGGCCGGGGAACTGCTCGCCGCGCTCGGCCTGACCTCCTCCGCGCTGCCCGTCGTGATCTATCACAACGGTCCCCGGCACGTCTTCGTCGGGCTGGAGAGCACGGCGGCGCTGTCCCGGGTCAACCCGGACCAGCGCGCGCTCGCCGCCTTTCCCGACATGGCGACCAACTGCTTCGCCGGTTCCGGCTCGACCTGGCGCAGCCGGATGTTCTCGCCCGCGTACGGCGTGGCCGAGGACGCGGCCACCGGGTCGGCGGCCGGCCCGCTGGCGATCCATCTCGCCCGGCACGGGCGCATCGGGTTCGGGCAGTGGATCGACATCCACCAGGGCGTCGAGATGGGCCGGCCCTCGCTCATGCGGGCCCGCGCCGACGGAACCGCAGACCACGTCACCTCCGTACGGGTCGGCGGCTCGGGCGTGACCGTCGCCCGCGGAGTGATCTACGCCTGAACGGCGCGACCGGCCCGTCCGGCCGGGTCCCCCCTTCCCGCCCCCTCCCCTTGCCACCCCCTTCCGCCCTTTTCCACCCCCTCCCCACCCTTGCCATCGGGGACGGCCGTGCCCTGCGGCCGTCCCCCCGCTCCCCACAGCTCGCGGAGGCGACAGTGAGCAGCAGGTTCGAGAGTCTGACCGGGACCATCGACCCGGCGTTCCCCGAGTACGACATGCCGCCCGCCGAACCGATGGACCTCGCGCGGCAGTGGATCGCCGGGGCGGTGGAGGCCGGGGTGCGCGAACCGCTGGCCCTCGCGCTCGCGACCGCCGACCGCGGCGGCCGGGCCTCCACCCGCATGGTCGCCGTCATCGACGTCGGCGACCGCGGCCTGGTCTTCACCAGCCACAGCACCAGCAGGAAGGGCCGGGAGATCGCGCAGACCGGCTGGGCCTCGGGCCTGCTCTACTGGCGCGAGACCGCCCGGCAGCTCAGCTTCTCCGGCCCGGTGGCCATGCTGCCCGAGCCCGAGGCGGAACGACTGTGGAACGCCCGGCCGGTGCCGCTGCACGCGATGTCGGTGGCCTCCCGGCAGAGCGAACCCCTTGAGGACGTCGCCCGGCTCAGGTCGGAGGCGGAGCGCCTGGCGTCCTACGGAACCTCCCTGCCGCGCCCGGCGCGCTTCGCCGGATATCGCCTGGAGCCTGCCGCCGTCGAGTTCTGGTCGGCCGACGCCGACCGGCTGCACCGGCGGCTGCGTTACGACCGGACCCCCTCCGGTTGGCACATCTCACGGCTGCAGCCGTGACCCCCTCCCCGCAGGGACAGGAAACACGAAGGAGTGCAACCTTGACCGACACGACGACCGACACGACGACCGGCACGACAGACACCGACTTCGACGCGATCGTCGTCGGCACCGGCTTCGCCGGAATCTACATGCTCCACAAGCTCCGCAACGAGCTCGGCTTACGGGTGCGGGCCTTCGACCGGGCCGGCGGCGTGGGCGGCACCTGGTACTGGAACCGCTACCCCGGCGCCATGTCGGACGTCGAGGGCTTCGTCTATCGCTACTCCTTCGACAAGCAGATGCTCCAGGAATGGAACTGGACCACCAAGTACACCCCGCAGCGGGAGCTCCTCGCCTATCTCGAGGCGGTCGTCGCCAAGCACGACCTGGGCAGGGACATCCAGCTGAACACCGGCATCGAGAGCGCGGTGTTCGACGAGTCGCGCGGCGTCTGGACCGTCGGCACCGACACCGGTGAGAGCTTCACCGCACGGTACGTCGTCACCGCGCTCGGGCCGCTGTCGACGGCGAACATCCCCGACATCAAGGGCCGCGACCGCTTCCGGGGCAGGATCGTCCACACCGGCTCCTGGCCCGACGACCTGACGATCGAGGGCAGGCGCGTCGGCGTCGTCGGCACGGGATCCACCGGCACCCAGTTCGCCTGCGCCGCCGCCAAGGTGGCCGGGCATCTGACGGTGTTCCAGCGCTCGGCGCAGTATTGCGTCCCGTCCGGCCACGGCCCCGTCACCGAGGAGCACGTCGCGGAGGTGCGCGCGTCGTACGACCGCATCTGGGAGCAGGTGCGCAACTCCCGCGTCGCCTGCGGATTCGAGGAGAGCGACGTCCCCGCCATGAGCGTCTCCGAGGAGGAGCGCCGGCGGGTGTTCCAGGAGTACTGGGACAAGGGCAACGGCTTCCGCTTCATGTTCGGCACGTTCTCCGACATCGCGACCGACCCGGAGGCCAACGAGGCCGCGGCGGAGTTCATCCGGTCGAAGATCCGCGAGATCGTGAAGGACCCGGAGACGGCGCGCAAGCTGACGCCGAGTGACTTCTACGCCAAGCGCCCCATCTGCAACCCCGACTACTACGAGATCTTCAACCGCGACAACGTCTCACTGGTCAGCATCAAGGAGACGCCGATCAAGGAGATCACTCCCACGGGAGTGCTCACCGAGGACGGCGTGGAGCACGAGCTCGACATCCTGGTCTTCGCGACGGGCTTCGACGCCGTGGACGGCAGCTACAAGCGAATGGACATCCGCGGCCGGGACGGCGTGCCGATCCTGGACCACTGGGACGACGGGCCCACCAGCTACCTCGGCGTCGCCACCCACGGCTTCCCCAACCTGTTCATGGTCCTCGGCCCGAACAGCGCCTTCAGCAACCTCCCGCCCGGCATCGAGACGCAGGTCGAGTGGATCGGCGACCTGATCCGTACGGCGGAGGAGAACGGCACGACCGTTATCGAGGCCACCAGGGACGCAGAGGACGAGTGGACCGAGACCTGCAGGAAGCTCGCGGACTACACGCTCTTCCCCAAGGTCAAGTCGTGGATCTTCGGCGCCAACATCCCCGGCAAGAAGAACAGGGTCATGTTCTACTTCGCGGGGCTCGCCTCCTACCGGCTCAAGCTCGGCGAAGTGGCCGAGGCGGGCTATGAGGGATTCGACCTGCACGCCAGCCCCTCGCTGACGCCGGCCTGAGGCAGGGCCGACCTCGGCCTCAGGCCGGGGAAGGGCACGCCCGCCGGGGTCCCGTGACGGACCCCGCGGCGGGCTCCGGGTGGGTCCGGCGCCGACGTCGGCGCCGGACTCGCGCGCCGGACCCATTCACCCGGGCGCAACCACACACCGGGCGCACCCGTGCACCGCGCCCACCGGACCGACCCACTGGGCGCGTTCACCGGGGGCATCCGCGCGCAGGGATGCCCCACCCATCGCACCCGTGCGGCGGACCGAGGCACCGGGCGCATTCAGCGTGCGCACTCGCGCCGGACTGACGCACCGGGGGCACCCGCGCACTGGACTAACCCACCCACCCACCGCAGCCACGCACTGGGGGCACCCAGCCGACCGGACCGACGCACCGGGCGCATCCACACACGGCACCCAACCAACCCACCGGGCCCAGGCCGGTCCCGCGGTCCTGTGCCGGGGTCCCGCTCCGGATGCTGCTCCTGTGACCCGGCTTCTGTGGGGCGGCGAGAGGGTGCGCGAGGACGGCCGTGAAGCCGTCCGGCGTGCCCGGTTGCGATAAGCGGTATTTCCTGCTCTGCGTGCGCGATATTCGGAGAGATGCTCGTGTTCGGAATCCTGTTTAATCAACAATCGGGCTTGACTGAATTGGTTCTTTGTCGGATACGATGAAGTCATGAGTGAGACAGTGATTCGGGTCGGCGATCAGCTCGCGACATTCATCAACGTCTTCGACGTCGACCCCTCGCAGCAGCAGGAACTCATCGCCATTCTCGACGAGGGTGTCGAGAAGGTCATGCGGCACCGGCCCGGCTTCATCTCGGTGAACATTCTCGCCAGCCTCGACGGCAGCCGGGTCGTGAACCTCGCCCAGTGGCGCAGCCCGGACGACATCAAGGCCACCGCGGCCGACCCCGAGGCGCAGGTCTTCGCGAAGAGGGCGGCGGAGATCGCCAAGGCGGTCCCCCAGGCGTACAAGGTCGTCTCCGTGCATCACGCCTGACCAGGAACTTCCCGGTCGGAAACCAGAAGCCGGCCAGGGCCCCGGCACAGCGAGCCCCGTCCCGCCTCTCGGCATCGGCGGGACGAGGCCCCGCCCGCACTCCGTAAGCGGGCTTCTGTCCGGGGCCCGGCCCCTATCTCCCCACTACTGCGGCGCACCACTGAAGTGACCCCTCTGAAGTGCCACCTCTGAAGTGCCACCTCTGAAGTAACGCAGAGTAGCCATCTCCGGCTCAGGGAGCGCGACGCCATGACGACTGCCAACACCGCCGACATCGTGATCGCGGGTGCGGGGATCGGAGGGCTGGCCACCGCGCTCGCCCTGCACGCCGAAGGAATCGACGTGGTCGTGCTGGAGGCCGCGGCCGAGCTCCGGCCCCTCGGAGTGGGGATCAACATCCAGCCGGCCGCGATCGGCGCGCTGACCGAGCTCGGGCTCGGCGAGGCGCTGGCGGCCACCGGCATCCGCACCCGCGAGCACCGATACCTCGACCACAGGGGCGCCATCCTGTGGACCGAGCCCCGGGGCGTCGCCGCAGGTCACCAACACCCCCAATACTCCATTCACCGCGGTGAGCTGCAGATGCTCCTGCTCGCGGCCGTTCAGGACCGGCTCGGCCCCCACGCGGTGCGCACCGGGCTTCGCGTCGACGGCTTCCGGCAGACCGCCTCCGGCGTCCGCGTCCTCGCGTACGACGAGGCGGGCGGGATGGTCGAGTTCGAGGCCGCCGCGCTGGTCGGCGCCGACGGGATGCACTCGGCGGTCAGGTCTCAGCTCCACCCCGGCCGTGGTGCGCTGTCTCCGGCGGGAGTCGACATGTGGCGGGGCCTGTCCGAGATGGACGAGTTCCTCGACGGGCGCACGATGATCCTGGTCAACGACGAGCGGGCCACCCGGCTGATCGCCTATCCGATCTCCAGGCGGCACGCGGAGCGCGGCAAGGCGCTGGTGAACTGGGTGTGCATGGTCGCCGCTCCGTCGAAGAGCCTGTCCGACGGCGCGGGATGGAACCGTCCCGGCCTGCTCGAAGAGGTGCTGCCGCACCTCGTCGAGTGGGACTTCGGCTGGCTGAACCCCGGCGTCATGGTCGCGCGCAGTCCCCGCATCCTGCGTTATCCGATGGCCGACCGCGACCCGCTCCCGCATTGGGGTGAGGGCAGGGTCACGCTGCTCGGTGACGCCGCCCACCTCATGTATCCGATCGGCGCCAACGGCGCCTCCCAGGCCATCCTCGACGGCATCACGCTCGCCGCCGAACTCGCGCGAGGTGAGGACGTGGCCGCCGCCCTGCAGCGGTACGAAGCCGCCAGGCGCCCCGCCACGACGGCCATCATTCTCGCCAACCGGAACATGGACGGCGCCGAGCGCGGCATCGCCGGGCGTACGAACCACGACAAGGCCGCCGAACTCGCGACCATCACTCACCGTTACCGGATGACCGTGGAGCAGCGGCAGTCCCACGCCTGAGCGCACGGGACCGCGCCGGCCACAGGTGGCCACAGCAGGCCGGGGCCGCCCTCGTTCCCCGGGTGGGTGCTCTGCCGGGTGCGACCGGCGTACCCCGCGCTGGAAGCGGATATCGCCGGGAAACGTGCCCGGTGAATTGTTGAAATCCCCGGATCGCCCGGTCTTGCGGCATTGCGAATTCGCGGACGTCGCCGGATCGATTTCGATATAGCGCACGACGGCACGGCATTCTGACAACGCATTTACAGAATGCCGATCTGGGGCGTCGATATTCGGTTTTGACCATGCCGGTGCGGCCCGGCGCGGCTTCAGCGGCGGACCTCGGCGGTGCGGAACAGTCTCCCCGTCCGTTCGTGTCTCTGCTTCTCGTCCTTAAGACGAATCGCGCCGCGGAAAGGTGACACGCGGCGGGCCGGCGGGTGGTGTCCGCCGAGGGGCGGACACCACCACTCGTCCGGGGCCGCTACGGGTGGCCGGGCCGCCCGGTGCCTACACCTCTTGTGTCCTGCGCCTCTGTGCACTGCGCCTCTGTGTCCTGTGCCCTGCGTCCTGTGCTGGGTGGTGAGGGCGCGAGCGCGTCGAGGTGCTCCGGCTCGAACTTGACGTCCAGGGCCAGGAATGCTCGCTGTTCACCCGGGACATCGAGAACGAGCTGCTGGGCGGAGTCGGCGCGCCGCCCCGGCTCGCCCGCGCCGGGACCTCACCGCATGCGCGTCGCCGTCCCGCTGCCCGCCGGCCGGCGGGCCAGCTCGGACACGGCGGTCCGCGCCGCGGCCAGCGAGTCCGCCGCCAGGGGCTTGAAGTGCGCGAGGGCGGGCACGTCCGAGGCCCGGGTCATCTCGGCATGGACGAAGTGCAGGTTCTGCGGCGCCACGCCCAGCTCGGTGAAGTAGGCCCTCAGATAGGGCGTCTGGAAGTCGAAGTCCTCCCGTGGCGTGCCCGGCGCGTAGCAGCCGCCGCGGGCGGTGACCACCACCACGGTCGTCTCCCGGAGCAGCCGGTCGCCCGTGCCGGGGTCGACGAACGCCCCGGGGAAGGTCACCCGGTCGATCCACGCCTTGAGGGACGCGGGCACGGAGAAGTTGTACATAGGGACGCCGATCAGCACCGTCTCCGCCGCGCGCATCTCTTCGATCAGCGGGAGGGTCAGCGTCCACTCGCGCTCCTCGGCGGGGCCGGCGGTCATCTCCGCCACCTTCTGCAGCGGAACCGCTCCGTGCCGCTCCACCCGGATGCCGAGGGAGACGAAGGCCGGGGAGACCAGCGGGACCGGGTCGGCGGCGAGGTCGCGGTATCGGTACCCGTCGCTCCCGTGAAGACACCGCCACGTGTCCGCGTAGAACGCCGTCAGCTCCCTGGTGATCGAATCGCCGCAGCCGCTGGCGCTGGCGTCCATGTGCAGCAGGGACGTCACGCGCCCACCCCCTGTCGCCGCGAGTGCATCGTGAGCTCCTCTCTGGATACTGTCCGTCACCATCTATGACGCTCCGTGTTCACCAGAGGTGACCGGACACCCACGCTCGGTCTTCCACGGAGTACGCGGCGGAGGACGTGGCACCGCGCCGGTGGGTAGGGTCCTGAGCCCGTGACATCGCATTCGGATCCGCGCGTACGTCCGTCGGGACCGGAATGGGTCGCGGTGCGGCGACGGCTGGACGGGCACCGGCACGAGCTGGCCGTCGCGGCGGATCGGCTCTATCCCGGGACGGCCAGGGCCGGATCGACCCGCCTGCTCACCCGGGACGGCTTGACTGCGACCCCATGGACCCTGGCCACGCCGCTCGACCTGCGCGAGGTGCGGCTCGGCTGGGTGGAGGACGCTCCCGCGCCCACCGTCACGGGCCGCGAACCGGAGGCGGCGGCCCTGCTGCCGGAGGGCGCCGACGCCTACCCGGACGCGCTGGGGGCGCTCGCCCGCCCCCGGCTCTTCGAGGACCGCGTCTGCTACCGGCTGCTGGACGTCGCCTGGCCCGGCCTGACCTTCACCCGCGCACGCTATTTCGACGGCGTGAGCGTGGGGGAGGCCGCCGCCCACGAGCTCGCCGCGTACGAGCTCGCCGGGCACGGCTTCGGAGGCAAGGGGTTGGGCGGGCATGAGCCCGCCGGTCAGGGGGTCGCCGGGCAGGAGTCCGGTGGGGAAGGGTCCGGCGGGCGCGAGTTCGCCGGGCATGAGCCTGCCGGTCAAAGGGTTGCCGGGCAGGAGTCCGACGGGCAGGAGTCCGGCGGGGAGAGGTTCGGCGGGGAGAGGTTCGGCGGACAGGTGTCCGGTGGGCATGCGCTCACCGGGCACGGGGACGCCGGGGGCCGGCTGCCGTTCCGTGGGCTCGTGGGCGACCCCACCGACCTGCGCCGGCGGCCCGCGCTCTGCGCGATCTCCACCCTCACGCTGCGCCACGACCGCCGTACGGGGGAGGCGTCGTTCGTGCTGCACTGGCGTGACCCGGCCAGGGTGGCGCACGGCGGCGGGCTCTTCCAGGTCATGCCGGTCGGGGTGTTCCAGCCCGCGCACGAGTCCGTGGGAGCGGAGAAGGCCGACCTCGACCTGTGGAAGTGCATGGTCCGCGAGTACGCGGAGGAGTTCCTGGGCCGGGGAGAGGAGTACGGTGACGGCTTCGACTACGCGAGCTGGCCGCTCTACCGGCTGCTGACGGACGCACGCGAGGACGGGCGGGTGCGTTCCCACGTGCTGGGCGTGGGCGTCGATCCGCTGACGTTCGCGACCGACTTCCTCATGGTGACCGTGCTGGAGGCGGAGACGTTCGACGCGGCCTTCGGTGAGGTCGCCGCCGCCAACAGCGAGGGCCGGATCGTCGGCCGGGTTCCGTTCGACGCGGAGACCGTGCGCCGGCACGTCCGCGACGAGCCGATGCAGGCGGCGGGCGCGGCCGTGCTGGACCTCGCCTGGCGGCACCGCGAGGCGCTGCTGCGGTAACGCGAACGCCGTCCCCACCGGCCGGTCGGGCCGAGGGGGACGGCGTGTCGGGAGAGGACGGTCAGCTCGCCGAGGTGAGCGCGCCGGTGCCGCCCACGATGGGCAGCGTCACCGTGCTCTTCGTGGTGTCGAGGTGCAGCCGGGCGCCGGGAGCGGGCCGGATGGTGTACTCGTAGTCGCTCGACAGCAGCACGACCCCGACGCGGTGCCCCGCGGGGAAGACGTAGTCGTGCGGCTGCAGGTCGAAGTCGAGGCTGTAGGGCGAGCCCGGCTTGACCGGTTCGGTCCGCGAAATCGACTTGCGGTTCTGCGGGTCGATCCAGCCCCGGGTGATGATCTTCGCCTTGCCGTTCTCGTCGTAGTCCACGACCAGCGCCGTGACGTTCGCCGCCGGCTGGTCGAAGGACATCCGCAGCGAGACCCGCGGGGTGCCGCTGAGCCTGGCCGGTGCCGCCAGCGCCGCCGACTTGTACGCCAGGCGGTTCGGCGAGGTGACCGCGTCGGCGAGGGTCTGCGCCGGCTTCGTGGCGTCGTCGACGATCGTCTCGGTGACCGGCTTGCCCTTCCGGGTCTTGTCCGGGGTGAGGAGGCCGGCCGCGCCGCCGTCGCCGGGGGCCAGGTTGAGCTCGGTGTCCTTGGCGGCGGGGTCGGGCCACTCGGCGTACTGGACCAGGGTCTTGTCCTCGCGCTGGACCAGGGCGCGGGGGTCGTTCTCCACGCCGTTCTGCTGATCCCACAGATAGCGGGTGAACCAGCGGTTGAGCACGTCGACGCTGGGGGAGCCGCCGTGCCCGCCCTGGTGCAGGTAGATCTTGTGCGGCACCCCGCGCGCCTTGAGCGCCTCATACCACTGCGCGGCCTGCTTGGTCTTGACGTTCCAGTCGTTGAGGCCGTGGGCGACCAGCACCGCGGCGTGAACCTTGTTCACGTCGTTCATGTAGTTGCGCTCGTCCCAGAAGGCGTTGTAGTCGCCGGTCTCGCGGTCCTGCGCCTTCGCGAGCTGCTCGATGACGCTCCGGCAGATCTGCTGGTCCGCGCGCGTGTAGACGTACTCCGCGAGCACGTCGGTGTCCTCGCCCTGGTAGCCGCCGGCGGCCACGACGGCGCCGTTCGCCCGGTAGTAGTCGTACCAGCTGGAGATCGCCGAGATCGGCACGATGGCCTCCAGCCCCTTGACGCCGGTGCTCGCGACCGCGTTGGGCAGGGTGCCGTTGTACGAGGTGCCGATCATGCCGACCTTGCCGGTCGTCCACGTCGCCCTGACCTCCTGGCCGGAGGCGTCGTACGCCTTCGCGCGGCCGTTCAGCCAGTCGACGACGGACTTGGCGCCGATGGTCTCGTTGCGCCCGCCGGTCGTCGGGCAGCCGTCGGACTGGCCGCTGCCCAGCGACTCGGCGTGGACCACCGCGAAACCGCGGGGCAGCCAGTTTGACTCGTGGCTGGTGCTGATGACCGGCTGCGGGCCGGTCGCCGTGAGGGACGCGTCCGCGCCGCCGGCGCCGGAGTCGTCCGCCGCCGCCGCGGCCAGGCGCTCGTCGTTGGCCGGGTCGAGCCGCTTGCCGCCGCGGTCCTGCCAGCCCTTGCCCGGGCGGACCGCCTGGTGGAGCTCGTGGTCGACGTCGTGGTTGGTGATGTCGTTGCCGCCAGCGTAGTAGGGGCTGACCTCGTACACGACGGGCGACTTCAGACCGGCCGTCTCGGTCTCCCGCAGGCGGGTGACCTCGGCGTGCACCCGGTCGTTGCGCCCGTCGCCGTCGCTGTCGACCGGGGTCTCGACCCACACCTCCTCGCGGATCCAGTCGTTCCTGTTGGACGAGAACACCGGCTGGGCCATGCCGTCCTGGAACACCGGTCCGACGGGGGCGGCCGCGCCCGCCGGGGCCGCGTTCACGGCGAGCCCCGTGACGGTGGTGGCGACGGCCAGGCCCAGCGCCGCGGCGCTGCGGCGTGCGGCACCCGTACGGCGTGACGCGGCCGGCGGGAGGGGACCAGGCGTCACCCGGGGCGATGAGGACATCGGCAAACCTTCCACGAACGATCAGGGGGACTCGGGCCGGGAGATTCGGCCCGCAGTGGGCGATGCTAGGGACGTAAATGTGGAATGTCTTCGTACGACCGCTCTGTCTTGATCGCGACAATTTTCGACACATGTCGAAATCGGTGTCCGCCGATGAGAAGCTCACAAATCCGGACGGCGAACGGTGAGCGCGACCTGCCTGCGCCGGAGTGGCGTCAGTAGCCGTAGCGGCTCTTCAGGTGCCGCCAGACGTCGCGCAGCATCCACGCGTCGAACTCGGTGATCGACGTGGCCGAGCCCGCCTTCATGAGGAAGCAGCACTGCCCGGCCGGGGTCCAGTCGTAGAAGTCGTCCAGGCCGAAGCTGTGCCCGATCTCGTGGAGGAGGATGTGGATGTCGTCGCTGCCGAGGTTGTCCACCAGATACTCGCTCCCGACGCGCTGTCCCCAGGCGCCTCCCATGCCGCCGCTCATGCCCTCGGTGAGCCACAGCGACATGTCGTAGTGGTGGGAGGGGCCGCCCGGGCAGTTCGGGTAGGCGCCCGACTGGTCGAACAGGCGTCCGCACGGCTCGGCGCACTGCGGCGCGTTCTCGCTCAGGTCGCCGACGTACACGTCCACCGAGTCGTCGCTCCACTGCAGCAGGGAGCGGTCGCGTGCGGCCCAGCCGACCACCTTCACCGGCACGTCCGCGTACGGCCAGCCGTTGTGCCCCGCCATCACGTCCGTCCACTTCTTGAACGACCTGGCCAGCGCGGCCTCGATCTTGTCGCGCAGTTCGGCGGTGACCGGGGCCCCGGAGTCCCAGCGGACGCAGTAGTTGACGCTGCCGCCGTTGGCGATGATCTGGTCCCAGGCGTAGTTGCGATAGCCGTACAGGTCGGGGTTGGCGGACTCGGCGTGCCGCCGGACCTCGTCGAGCGGCGCGACCAGGTCGGCGGGCGGGCCCCAGGTGCTCTGCTGCCCGGTGATGTCGGCGAGCGCCTTGATCTCCAGCAGTCCGACCGACGCCTGACCGCTCTGCAGGACGACGCGCAGCCGGGTGGTGGTGACGGCGGGGAACATGACGGTGTTGTAGGTGTCGGCCGCGATGGGGTAGGCGGCGGGAATGTCGACGTACGCCGATCCGTTCCAGCTCTCGAGCTTCCAGGAGGCCGGCAGCCGGACGCCGCCTCCGTCGTCGAAGAAGTAGACCTGCACTGAGGAGATCGTCTGGGCGGACGGCCAGGTCAGCAGGGCCCACTGTTCACCGGCCTCGGGCCAGGTGCCCCAGCGGCGGTTCTGCCTGTCGTCGGAGCGGGCCGGCTCGATGCCGTCGTTGACGGCGGCCACGCTCTCCCAGGGCGAGGTGTAGGAGGCCGAGGCGGTGGCAGACGGGGCGACGTCCACGACGGCGGCGTCGGCGTGCGCGGGCGCCAGCAGGAAGCCTGCGACCAGCGCGAAAACGGCGAGCAGTCGCCTCATGCCTGTCTCCTTCGCGGCTGCGCGCTCACCGGCCGCTGTCGGGGGAAGTGCTGTGGAGCGGGAGTGATCCGAGTTTTTTCCGCCACAAAAGGGGTGTCAAGTCCCTATCCGGAACGATGTGACGGAGGGGGTCGCGAGCCGGCAGGGCTCCCGCTGAAGATGGCCCGGTGAATTCGGGATAAATCGCTGATTTTAGGATGATCTGGTTGTTTGAGGATGACGAGGTGGTTTTCGGGATGACGGCGCGTGGATGACAGGGGGGCCGGGGGACCGCCCGCTCCGCATGACGGGGTGGTCCGGGGTGAGTCCGTGGTCTGCGATGAGCCGGCGGGTCGCGACGGCCCGGTGGCCGGGGACGGGGCGCGGCCGAAGGACGACGCGGCACTGCGGAGCCCGGTGAAGCAGCGACGGGACCACGCCCGGTCCGCCACATGGACACGCCGCCTGGCGGTCACCGCGCTGGTGCTGGCCGCGCTCAACCTCCGCCCTGTGGTCACCAGCCTCGGGCCCGTGCTGGAAGAGGCCCGTGCCGCCCTCGGGATGAGCGGCACCATCGCCGGGCTGCTGACGTCGGTGCCGGCGGTGTGCTTCGCGCTGGTCGGCTCGGCCGCGCCGCGCCTGGCCCGCCGCTTCGGGCCGGACGGCGTCGTCTTCGCCGGGATGGCGGCGGTCGCGCTCGGGCTCGCCGTGCGGCCGTTCGTCGGCACCACCCCGGTCTTCCTCACGCTGAGCGGCCTCGCGCTGGCCGGGATCGCGGTCGCCAACGTGCTGCTGCCGGTCGTGGTCAAGCAACGCTTCCCCGACAAGGTCGGCATGATGACCGGCCTCTACTCCATGGCACTCAACCTCGGCGCCTCGGCCGCCGCCGCCGTCACCGTCCCGCTCGCCGGTGCGTTCGGTGGTGACTGGCGTGCCGGGCTCGGCGCCTGGGCCGTCCTCGCCGCCGTCGCCGTGCCGCCCTGGGCCGCCCTCGCCCGGGACGGCAGGAGGCAGGCCGGGCACCAGGCCGGGCACCAGGCAGGGCAGCGGACCGGGCGAGAAGCCACGCCGGGGGCCGAGCGGGCGGCGCGCGGGGACGCCCCCGCGGAGGCCGGAACGGCCGTACGGGTGGCACGCAGCCCCGTGGCCTGGGCGCTCGCGCTCTTCTTCGGCCTGCAGTCCAGCTCGGCGTACGTGATCATCGGCTGGCTGCCTCAGATCTTCCGCGACGCCGGGCTGTCCGCCGAGACCGCCGGTCTGCTGTTCGCCGTCACCTCGGTGCTCGGGGTGCCGCTGTCCTTCCTGCTGGCCGCCGTCGCCGGCCGGTTGCGGAACCAGAGCGGCATCGCGGTCCTGCTCGGTGCGTTCGGGCTCGCCGGGTACGCCGGGGTGTGGGCGGCCCCCGCCGCCGCGCCCTGGCTGTGGGCGGTGCTCCTCGGCGTGGCCAACTGCGCCTTCCCGCTGGTGCTCACCATGATCGCCATGCGGGGCAGGGACGGCGCGACCGTGATCCGGCTGTCCGCCTTCGCGCAGAGCGTCGGCTATCTGCTGTCGGTCCCCGGGCCCATCCTCGTCGGAGCGCTCTACCAGCACACCGGCGGCTGGCACGGGCCGCTTGCCCTCGTGGTCTGCCTCATGACGGCGCAGACCGCGGCCGGATACTTCGCGGGCCGCGACCGGCAGGTCTGACCTCTCGTCGCTCCTCCGGCCATCGCGGGAGACGTGCGGCAGCAGGCCTTCGTCGCGCGGAAAATCGTGGACGGCGGCGTACGCCCATGGCGATCGTGGGGAGCATGCGTCAGGAGGAGATCTGGAACACCGAAACCGCCCAGAACTACGACACGCCGGGCGCCGGGATGTTCGCGCCCGAGGTCCTCGGACCGACCGTCGATCGCCTCGCCGAACTCTCGGGTGACGGGCGGGCGCTCGAATTCGCCATCGGAACCGGCCGTGTGGCCGTGCCGCTCGCCGAGCGTGGCGTACCCGTCACCGGCATCGAGCTGTCACGTCCGATGGTCGAGCAGCTCCGTACGAAGGTGGACGAAGCAACGATCCCGGTCGTCATCGGCGACATGGCGAGCGCCACCGCCCCGGGGGAGTACGCGCTCGTCTACCTCGTCTACAACACGATCTCGAACCTGCTGACCCAGGCCGAGCAGGTCGCGTGCTTCCGCAACGCCGCGCGCCACCTGGCCCCCGGAGGCCGCTTCGTGATCGAGCTCCGGGTGCCCGAGCTGCGCAAGCTGCCGCCGGGCCAGGAGGCCGTGGTCTGGCATCAGGAGCCTGGCTACATCGGCCTGGACACCTACGACCTTCTGCGGCAACACGTCGTGTCGCACCATTTAAGGTTCGACGAGAGCGGACAGGCCCGGCTGTTTCGCAGCCCCCACCGCTACATCTGGCCGGCCGAGCTCGATCTCATGGGTCGGCTCGCCGGGTTCGAGCTGGAAAGCAGGCACGCGGACTGGATCGGCACCGAGTTCACCGCGGAATCGCGTTCGCACGTTTCCGTCTATCGCATGCCGCCCGGTCGGACCTCGTCCCGATAACGGAATCGCGTATTTGCGGCGGGGCCCTGGGAATTCACTTCTCCTCGGCGGCGGACGAAATGCGGACGAGCGGGCCGTGCCGCCCCCGGCAGGGGAGAGCCCCACGAGGCGGCTGCCTCATGGGGCGAGGGTCCGGCAGGTTCGATGTGCGGTTATCCGGTCCTTGCTGCTGTTGCTGCCTCACTCTCCCCGCAGCTGATGCCGCTACCGCGGTCCGAATTCCTCGAATCGGCTGCGCTCGAGGCCGCGGTCTTCCATGCGTCCGCGTTCCTCGAACCGGCTGCGCTCGCGTCCGCGCTCTTCGAACCGGCCGCGGTCTTCCATGCGCCCGCGCTCTTCGAAGCGTCCTCGATCGAGGCCGCGGTCTTCGAACCGGCCGCGTTCCTCGAATCGGCCGCGCGGTTCCATGCGCCCGCGCTCTTCGAATCGGCCGCGCGGTTCCATGCGCCCGCGTTCCTCGAAGCGTCCGCGTTCCTCGAACCGCCCGCGCGGTTCCATGCGCCCGCGCTCCTCGAACCGCCCGCGTTCACGTCCGCGGTCTTCGAACCGTCCGCGTTCCTCGAACCGCCCGCGCGGTTCCATGCGTCCGCGCGTGCGCTCTTCGAACCGCCCGCGCTCGCGTCCGCGCTCTATGCGTCCGCGCTGCTCTATGCGTCCGCGCTCGCGGATGCGTACGCGACCGCGGTCGCCGTACGTCCGGTAGCGCTCACGGCCACGGCACCTGCCTCCGGGGCAGGGCTGTGTCGGGCTCTGCATGATCTGTGCGGTGCTGCCGGCCGCGTAGACCGGCTGCGTCTGCATCGTCACCGGGACGATGAGGGCCGACGCTGTGATCGCGCCAGCAGCGAGTGCTTCCTTGAGCATGAGTATCACTCCGTCGACTCCGTGACCGTCACCCGGGAAACCCGGATGCGCGGAGCGCGAATCGATCCATCGAACCTTGGATCCAGACCCTGATTCTCACGCTAGAGGTAACAAAAGGCCCCGTCACCCAGAAGTGCGCAAAACAACAGCTTTCCGCTGGAGAAAACAAACGGCATCGGAGATGTTGTCGGCCCGTTTCCCCGCGCCGATGATTCCTTTGCCCGGCCGGCTGGAATCCTGCCGTTTCATTGAGGCGCATTGGTTGCGATCGCCCATGATCGACCGGATCCCTGTCTCTGCCCCCTTACCGATTATTACGGTTGATCGCTGACCGAAACCGCGCGGGTTCTCGAGGTTGCCGTGACCACTGCCGAGGAAGCGGAGCTCGGGCGGCTCCATGCGCCGCCCGGCCCGGCCGGCGGCCGGAACCGTGTCCGGGCCGGGCAGGCGGCACCGCGAGCCCGCGCGGCGCGGCCGGTCATTCCGGTTCTGGGACCACGTCACGCCCGCCGCCCCTGGCAGGCGCCGCCGTACGCGTACGCGGCAGGACGGCGACGGCGATGAGGACGGCGCAGGCCAGGAGCGCGGCGCTGAGCGTCATGCCGAGCGCGTATCCCTCGGTGAGGCCCTCGATCGTGGTGCTCGCACCGGTGCGCGCGTGGGCGGCCGTACCGAGAGCGGCCAGCCCGAACGACGCGCCGATCTGGCGTGAGCTGGACAGGAGACCGGAGGCCATGCCCGTCTCGCTCGGCGCCACGCCCACGGTGGCGGCGGAGACGACCGGTCCGAGGCAGAGCCCGAATCCGATGCTGGTGACCAGCGACGGGCCGAGGACGTCGGCGAGGTAGGAGCCGTCGGCGCTGATGAAGCCGAACCAGGCGAACCCGGCCGCGGTCACCAGCCCACCGATGATCAGCATGGTGCGGAGCGGCAGACGGTAGCCGAGTTTGATGGCGGTCGTCGCGCCGGCGATGACGCCGATCGCGAAGGGCAGCAACTGGATCCCGGCCACGGTCGGGCCGGCTCCGAGCACCTGCTGGAGATAGAGGGACGCGAAGTAGAAGGACGACGCCATGGCGGCGCCGAGCAGGAGGTTGTAGGAGTTGGCGCCGGCGACCGAGCGGTCGGCCAGCAGTCCGAGCCGGATCAGCGGGTCGCGGGTGGTGGTCCGCTCGACGCGGACGAACGCGGCCAGCAGGGCGATCGCGGCCACCAGGGTCGTCAGGGTGACGGGCGAGGTCCATCCGTACTGGTCGGTGCGGACGACGCCGAACACGAGCAGGATCATGCCCGCCGTCGCAAGGACGGCGCCCAGCACGTCGGGACGGCGATCGGGAGCCGTGGGCGGAGCACCGGTGACACCCCGCCAGGCCAGGGCCAGCGCGACGGCGGCCATCGGGACGCTGACGAACATCACCCAGCGCCAGCCCGCGTACTGGGTGAGCACACCGCCGATCAGGACGCCGAGGGCGCCGCCGGCGGCGTTCACCGCGCTCCATATGCCGTAGGCGCGGACGCGGGCCTTGCCGGTGGGGAAGGTGACGGTCAGCACCGCCAGCGCGGCCGGAGACAGCGCGGCGGCCCCGATGCCCTGCAGGGCGCGGCCGGCCACCAGATGGCCGGGCTCCTGCGCGAAGCCGCCGGCGAGGGAGGCGAGGCCGAAGACGGCGAGCCCGGCCATCAGGACCCGCTTGTGGCCGTAGCGGTCGGCGATCTTCCCGCCCAGCAGGAGCAGGCCGCCGAAGGTGAGGGCGTAGGCGTGGATCACCCAGGTCAGCCCCACCGGGCTGAAGCCGAGGCCAGCGGCGATCCGCGGAAGCCCGAGGTTCACGACCGACAGGTCCACCGACACCATGAACTGCACGACGGCCACCGCGGCGAGGGTGAGCCCCTGCCGGGCGGCCGTACGAGCGAGCGGTCGTCCGCTTGCTGATCGCGTGTCTGTCACCGTTCCTCAGTCCTCCGGCAGGTTTCGAGGAGATAGTTTTCGTACACGTACTGAAAGTACATCGGAACCGGCGCGGGTGTCACCGGCGGGAGCCTCGGTTGGCGTGAGGGAGCGGCCGGACGGAATGATGGGACGGTGTCCCGACGCAATGCCCCGCACGGCCGAACCGGCCGTCCACCGGTGACCTCACGAGCGCAGATCCTGGACGCGGCCCGGCGGCTCATCGATAGGGACGGCTGGGAGAAGCTGAGCATCCGCCGGCTGGCCGCCGAGCTGGGCATCGGGACGATGACGCTCTATCACCACGTGCGGGACAAAGAAGACCTGCTGCTCCTGCTGATCACCGAATACGCCGACCAGGTCCCGCGCCCGGACCTGCCCGGCGACCCGCGCGACCGCATCATCGCGACCGCCACCCTGATCCACGACGCCCTCGCGGCCTGGCCATGGGCCGCGGAGGTCCTCACGGCCGACGGGTTCGTCGGCCGGCTCGGCGAATCGGTGTGGATGGTCGAGGCCATCGTGGCCGGAGCCATCGACCACGGATGCACGCCCGAACAGGCCGTGCACCTCTTCCGCCACATCTGGTACTACACGGTCGGCGAGATCCTCGTCCGCGCCCACTCCGCCCGCCAGCCGGCGGACGCCGGCCGCGGCCCCCTCTTCAGCGGTCTCGACGCGTCGCGGATGCCACGCCTGGTCGCCATCGGCGACCTGTGGCGGACGCTGTCCGCGCAGGACACCTACGCCCAGGGGCTGCGCGCCCTCGTCGACGGGCTGCTCGCCCAGGCCGTGCCGGACACGACGAGCCAGGCGGCGTCCGCGCGGCAGGGTGAATAACCCCCCTGCTCCCGTCCGGACGCCCGTCAGCGGGGCGGGCAGGCGTGGACGGCCGGGGCGGCCCGCGCCTATCCCGCCCGACGATGCCTCGTCGGCGGCACCCTCAGGCCGGCAGAGCCTCGCTCGATGCCATCCTGGTTCGTGGTGGACTGGAGGCTCCGGCCGGCGTCGGCGGCGGACGTGGAGGCGGTCGCCGAGCTGCGGGCCGTGGTGCTTCGTCCTGATCTTGAGCGGCTCGGCCGCTACGACGATCAGCGCGTACGGCAGCGGCTGCGCGACGGATTCACACCGGCGCACACCTGGACGATCGAGGCGAACGGTGCCGTGGCCGGGTGTGTGGCACTGCGACCGGCCGACGGCGCCTACTGGCTGGAGCACTTCTACCTGGCCCCGGCCCTGCAGGGCAGGGGGATCGGGTCCGCCGTGCTGGGCGGCCTGCTGGAGCGGTGTGACCGGGAAGACGCCCAGATCCGGCTGAACGTGCTGCGGGGGAGTGCGGCCCGGCGGCTGTACGAGCGGCACGGGTTCACGGTCGAGGCCGAGGACGAGGTGGACGTGTTCATGGTGCGCGAGCCGGCCCCGGCTGCGCCCGTTCATTGAGGGGCGTCCGGTCGCCGCGCGCATTCCGGCGTCGAATGAGTGCCGCGCCTCGGCAGGCCGTCGCTATAGCCTGGGGTCCCTATGCGTCACGCTCGGATGCGTACCATCCCCCTCGGCCTTGCCGCCGTACTCGCCGGAGTCCTGTTCCTCCCGGCCTGCGGATTGCAGTGGGCCGCTGCGTGGCGCGACGGCCTCGGCTCCGAAGGCTCGCCCCATGACCCCTCATGCGGGGCCCCGTCCACCGATACGCCGATCACCTCCGGGGATTTGGAGAGGGACGGCGTCGCGATAACCGGCCTGAGCGTACGGTCCCGCAACTGCCGGTTCTCCGCCGGGTTCAAGGTCACCAACCACGAGGCCGAACCCTTCACGTACACCGTCACCTTCGCATTCGTGTCCCGCTCCGGAGCGGTGCTGTCGAACGCGGAGCAGACGGTGCCGGCGGTCGAGCCCGGTCAGACCGTGCAGGGCATGGTCACTATGGGCGGGCTTCCTCCGCAGGAATACACCGTGGGGGGCGTGCACGTCGCCAAGGTCAGAAGCGTCCCGGCGGACGAGGCGCCCGATCCGGCAGGTCCCTGCCCGCCCTCGGGCGTCCGCGTCACACTGGGCAATGGTGACGCCGCCATGGGGCTCCGCGTCGTGGGTCTCCATCTGGAGAACTGCTCGACCCGCGCCTACCACCTCGACGGCTACCCGCAGCTCCAGCTCCTCGACGAGGACAGAAAGCCGGTCACCGGCATCGAGGTCCTGCACGGTGGCGGCGGCATCTCCACCGTGACCGGCTTCGACGATCCGCCCCGGCCGGTGACCCTGAAGCCGGGCCAGAGCGCGTCCGCCGGCCTCATGTGGCGCAACACCGTCACCGACGGCACTTCAGTGCACCTGCCGTACGTCAGGGTGAACGCCAAGGCCGGTGCTCCTCCCGTGATGCTGACGCCGGAGCTCGATCTCGGCACCACCGGGAAGCTCGGCGTCAGCCCCTGGAAGAAGGACAAGCTCCCATAGTTCCTGTCTTCGGCCCGCGGCCCTGGGGAGCCGAGGACGACGGTTCCGACGTGTTCGATCCTTCGAGGTGCTCGATTACGCCGCGCCCGCCGGACCGCCGGAAGCCGTCCCGGAGATGCCGGCGCGGGCCTCGGCGAGCTTCTCGTCGGTGAACTTCCCGTGCTCCTCCTGGTAGCGCAGCAGGTCGGCACCCCGGAGATGGCGCCGCAACCGGCGTGCCACCGCCTCGGCGACATAGCCCGAGACGTCGTCGGCGACCTGCTCCTTCGGCAACGTCACCGTGATACGCGTCGTATCCGCCACACGCCAATCATGCTGCGGTGATGCACGGCCGCGCCCTGTCTCGCGACCTGCGGAAACGCGACCGGCAACATCCCGACTATTGACAAACGCCGACTCAGGGGGTGCTTAGTCCTGTTCCACCCAGGTCTCTCTCCGTTCGACTGGCTGATCGAGTGTCGCTTTTGGCGGGGTTTCGTACGATCTGCTGGCCGTCGGGGGCAATCACTTGGGCGGTCAGGGGTCGTTCTGTGACAGAAAATTCTCGTCGAGCCTTTTACAACGCTCCGAGGACGCGACCATCTCTCTAGTTACCCGTCTTGCCTCACCGAGGGTTCGTGGTGAGCTGCCCGTAGGCGGTTGCCAGCATTATCGTCACCGCACTGTAGGCGGGGCCAGACGTAAACGGCCATCGCAACCGATCCTCCCGGCCAAGCAAAGTTAGCACCGAAGTGAGCGATAGTTGGAAGACCTATTGGAAGTGGCACGGCGGTTAGGCGATCAGGTGGGCCCTTGGGCGCTTTTGCTTACTAGGAGGGCGATTGTGACGGCGAGAAGCGCGGCGAAGCCGAGACCGAAGATCCGGTCGTCCGTGGCAAGACCGGACAATGACCGGCGACCCCGATGGGAAAGCTGATACTTTGTCCGCGGATGGACGGAGTGGCGCCATGCGATCAACGTCCTCGGCCGCCGACGACGGAGGGCCTGTGACAGGTGACCGTTTTGTTCGCGGAGCGCGGTTCGGCGGGCATTCGGGGAGGCCGGTCATCGCCGCTTCCTTGCTGGTCGCGCTGACCGGGTGTGGTCCGGGTGGCAGCGTCACGGCCGCGCAGGCCCCTTCGCCGCCGACCGCATCGGCCGCGGCCGCGTCGAGTTCACCGGTCGCATCCCCGACGGTCTCCGTCGCGGTGACGCCCACGGCGGAGCGGGCGAAAGGCTCGCTCTTCGGCGTCTACCAGGGCATGGCCGAGATCGCTCTGACGTCCTACGACTATTGCAAGGCGCGTTTCGACCGACACGCCAATGGGCGCAAGCGGTACACGATGCCCGCGACGTTGATCATTTCCGCCCCCAAGGGGCAGGGGACGACCCGGGACGGCAACCCGTTCTCCTTCGACATCCAGATCGGAAAGCTCGGCACGGCCGGTTCGCTGTGGCTGATATCGGCCGTGGAGTTCGCACCGTCGAAGCCCGGCCGGAGCGCGCGCGTCCTGACGTACTGGCGGATCACCTATGCGGACGGCACATTGTCCGGACGGCTGGTGGACACCCATCAGGACGAGAAGAAGGAGATCAACGACTTCACCGGCGAAAACCCATTGGTTCCCTGCCGGCCCGAGCTCGGCATGATCAACATGTTGTACGCCATCGCGAAGGGAGCCACGATGGAAGGGAAACTTGGGAACGGCAAGGCCGACCTGCGCATCAAGGCGTCTACCAGGAACGGCCTGTTCGCCTTCTCCCTTCGCCTCACCGTCTGACGAACCGATAGCGCACCGGTGCGTCGTTCGTCCTTGACGACAGATCGGCACTCATGCTGGTATTTGTCGCAGGCCGCGATCACCTGGCCGCTCTCCGGATTTCCGTTCAACTCCTGCGAATCCTCCGCCCCGGACAGAATGCGAGGCCCGGCGATCTCCGAAACACATCATCGAAATCCGGGTGGCTCCCGGGACTCACGCGGGAATTCCGGTAGACAGAGCACAAAGGGCGGGCGCATGGATGTGATGATCTCGATCCCTGAGGGGTCCGGGGAGACGCTGCGCGAACTGGCGAGGGAACTGGTCCGCGAAGACCACTGGCGCGGCCGGGTCACCCTGGTGGAGCGGCCCCCAGAAGAGGAGGCGCTCGGCCCCATCCTGGACGCCCTCAGCGTGCTCGCCACCCCGGTGACCGTCTCCGGCCTCATCATGGGGGTCACGACCTGGCTCCGATACCGCACGAGCGACCTTGACGTGAAGGTCACCCGCTCCGATCGGTCGACCGAGGTCACCCTGTCGGCCAAACGGCTTCGCCGGCTGGACGCGGTGGCCCTGGAGCGAGAGATCTCCGAGATCTGCCGCTGTCTCGACGGCGGCGAGCAGCCTCGCCCCGGCGACCAGGGAGGTGATGGGCAGGCCCATCCCGGCCTCGAAAACGGTGACGACCAGGCCCGCCGCACTGCGGAAAGCGGCGGCCAGCAGGCCTGAGCACGCCGATGCATCCCACGGTCTCCTGGTCGTCGGGCACGCGCGCGGTCCTCGTCGGCACCGGTAGCCACATCCCGGGCTCACGCCTGCCAAACGTGCCCGCGGTCGAGGGGACGGTGCGAGACTTCGCCGCCTGCCTGGTCGAGTGCTGCGGCCTGCCGGGCTCGCAGGTGCGCACCGTGACCGACCCGCGTGACCCGGAGGCCATGGACAGCGCCATCCGGGCCTGCGCGGCCGAGGCCGAGGACGTGTTCCTGCTGTACTACGTCGGCCACGGAGTCCTGTCCCCCAGCGGTGAACTGCACCTTGCGACCATGGCGACCGTCGACCTCACCCGCGGACGCGCGGCCTCGCAGGCCCTGGAGTTCTCCGCCATCCAGGACGCGATCGCCCGTTGCCGGGCCTCGACCATTGTGATCATCCTGGACTGCTGCTTCTCCGGGCGGGCGCAGCTCGCCGACGTGGGCGAGGGATACCTCATCGCGTCGGCCACCGGCGAGACGACGGCGCTGGCGCCGAAGGACGCGCCGCACACACTGTTCACCGGTCATCTGATCCGGTTGCTGCGCGATGGCGACCCCGACGGGCCGCCGGTGCTCACCCTCGACCACGTGGCCGCGCGCCTGCATCGTGCGCTGCGCGAGCGGCACCGCACGCCGGTCATCAGGTCCGCCGGTCGTTCGGCAGAGCTGCCGTTGGCGGTGAACCCGGCCTACCGCCCGCCCACCCGCTCGCTCGCACCTACGGACGAGAACCGGGCCGCCCATACCGAGACCCCGTGCCCCTACGTCGGACTCGCGGCGTACGGCAGGGACGACGCCCGGCTGTTCTTCGGGCGGGCGAAGCTGACCGAAACCCTGGTCCGTGCCACGGCCGCCCTGGCATTCTCCCGGCGACCGCTCGTCGTCACGGGCGCGTCCGGGGCGGGTAAATCGTCCCTGCTGCGCGCCGGCCTGCTGCCCGCCATCGGCCGCGGCGAGCTGGGCATCCCCGGATCGGGCCGATGGCCGCAGCTCGTCATCGACGCCGGTGCGGAACCGCTGCGCAATCTGACCCGGCGCCTGACCGAGTACTTCGGGCCATCCGGCGGCATGTTCGACCCCGGGCCCAAAGACGCGCCGGCGCGGATCTGGGCCGGCGTCCGGCAAGCGCTTCAGGCCCCGGGCGTGGACGGCGTTCCGGAGACGGACCGGCGGTTGGTCCTGGTCGTCGATCAGTTTGAGGAGATCTTCGCCTCGGTGGTGCCTGCGGCCGAGCGCGAGGCGTTCGTCCGGGGGCTGAGCGCGCTGGCGAGCGCAGAGGACCCCGGCGACGAGCCGCCCGCAGTGGTCCTCGTGGTGGTGCGAGCCGACTTCTTCGAACGCCTGGCCCGCTATCCCGAGTTCGACGCGGCGATCAAACAGGCGGTGATCGTCGGTGCGATGACCAGGGGAGAGTTAAGCCAGGCGATCATCGGGCCGTGCGAGAGCGTCGGCCATTCCATGGAGCCCGCCCTCGTCGACTTGCTGCTCAGGGACCTGGACATGGAGTCCGCCGACGAGACCGCACGGATGCGCGATCCGGGGATGCTTCCGCACCTCTCCCACGCGTTGCGCGGCACCTGGCGCAATCACGTGGGCCGGGTGCTGACCGTTGCCGACTACCAGGCGACGGGCGGTATCGACGGCGCCGTCGCCGCCACCGCCGAAGCGGTCCACGACGCGCTCGACGGCGCAGGACGGGCCGAACTGCACCGCCTGCTGCTTCGCATGGTCTTCATCGGCGACGGGACCCGGGACGTACGCCACCGCGTGCCCTATGCCGAGCTATCGCCCGCCGACGACAGCGAGGGGACAACCGCCCGCGTACTGAACGCCCTGGTGGAGGCCAGGCTGGTCACCGCCGACACCGAGACCGTCGAGATCACCCATGAGGCGCTGCTCCGCTCGTGGCCGCGCCTGCGCGAGTGGATCGAGGCGGATCGCGCCGGGCTGCTCGTGCGGCAGCGGCTGATCACCGCCGCCCGCACCTGGGTACGGGAGGGCCGCGGCCCCGACCACCTGTACCGCGGCACCCAGCTCGCCCTCGTGCGGGAGCAGTTCGCCGAACCGTCGGCCCGCGCGGTCCTGGACCCGCCGGTCCTGGACTTCCTGGACGCATCCGTCGCGCTCGACCGCCGCCGGATTCGGGCCCGCAACGCCGCCATCGGAGCGTTGTGCGCCCTCACCATCCTCGCGCTCGCCGCGACCGGGCTCGCCATCCGGCAGGCCGGCATCGCAGAGACGGCCGGCATGGAGGCGGTGCGGCAGCGCGACATCGCCGTCTCCCGCGAGATCACCGTGCGGTCCTCGGCGCTGCGCTACGTCCAGCCGGGGCTGGCCCGCCGGTTGCTCGCGATCGCCTACCGCACGGGGGCCACCGATCAGGCGGTCAGCGCGCTGCTGGAAAGTCCCGCGATTCCGGGACAGATCGACTTTCCCAATGGCGTCGACGCCCTGGCCTACCAGGGCCATGGCACCACGCTGGCCGTATCCACCAGCGGGAGGGTCGTGCTGTACGACACCGCGACGGGCACGGTCCTCGGCGAGATCTCCGGCGAGGCCAAGACCGTCGAGCTCCTGGCGTTCAGCCCGGACGGGCACGTCCTCGCCACCTGTGGCGACGGCCGGACGGTCCGCCTCTGGGACGTCAGCCACCCGACCGCGCCCGTAGAGCTGGGCAAACCCATCACACATCGTAAGGAGATCACGGCGCTGGCGTTCAGCCCCGATGGACACACCTTGGCTATCGGCGGCGGCGATAAGACCTTGCGCCTGTGGGACATCACCGATCCCGAGAGACCGGTACCGTCGGCCACACTGACCGGCCTCTCGGCGGAGGTGCGCGAGTTGGCCTTCCACCATGACGGCAAGACGTTGGCCACCCTGGCTTTAGACGAGCCGGTACGCCTGTGGAATCTGTCCGACTCGCGGCGGCCCGCCGCTATGGGCAGGCTCGCCAAGGACCCGGACACCTTCGCGTTCGCCCTTAGCCCCGACGGCGGTCTTCTCGCCACAGCGGACACCTCCGGCACCCTGCGGCTGTGGAAGGTGGCCGACCCCAGCCGGCCGGTGGCCCTGTCCACGTTCTTCGACAGCCGAGGGGGGTCGTCTATTCACCACATGGCCTTCAGCCCGGATGGCCGCACTCTGGCCACCGAAGGCCTCGGCCTCGCGCTGTGGGATGTCCGTGACCCCGAGCACCCCACGATGTCCGCCATTCCGACCGGCGAGCTCAGGATCTCCCCTTTCGCGTTCAGCCCGGACGGCCACACCCTCGTGATCATTCGCGGCGGTACCGTGCAGCTGTGGAACGTCGCCGACCCCGACGTCCCATCGGTCAGTGTCGCTGTGGACGCCCACACCGCGGCGATCACCGCGCTGGCCTACCACCCGACGGCCCCGGTGCTGGCGACCGGCAGTGAAGATCTCAGAGTGCGACTGTGGGATTTCGCCGATCCGGCCCATCCCAAGCTCGCCGCCGTGTTGCCGCCGGAGTCGGCCTCGGGCGTCTCTGCATTGGGTTTCAGCCCTGACGGGCGCACTCTGGTGACTGCCACACACGAGGGGTTGGTGCGGACCTGGGACGTGACCGTCCCGCTGCGACCCCGCGTCATGGCCACGATCAGCGTGTCGTGGAACGAGGCGTCCGCTCTGGCGTTCAGCCCCGACAGCCGCCTGCTCCTCACCGGCGACGGGGCCAGGACCCAGGTGTGGCGTCTGGTCGCCGGCCGTCCCGAGCGACTCGCTGCCTTCGGCACCGGCGCGTCCCGCAGCTCCATGGCGTTCAGCCCCGACGGGAGTACGGTGCTCACCGCGGCAGACGGTTCGGCGCAGCTGTGGAACCTCCGCGACCCCAGTGTCCCCGCGCTGATCGCCAAGCTGCCCGTCCAGGCGGCGGAGGTGCATGCGGTGGCCTTCAGCCCGGACGGGCACACCGCGGCGACGGCCGAGACCAGCGGCGGCGACTACTGGGTGCGTCTCTGGGACCTCACGGACCTTTCCCACCCCTGGCAGTCGGCCACCTTGACCGGCCATACCGGCGACGTGGGCACACTTGCGTTCAGCCCGGACGGACACACCCTCGCCTCGGGAGGCAAAGACGGGACCGTGCGCATGTGGGACGTCGGCGACAACGCCCGCCCCAAGTCCCTCGCCGTCTTCCAAGGCGTCCCCCTGGTGACCTCCCTGACCTTCAGCCCCGACGGCCAGAGCCTGGCCGCCGCCGCGGACGACGGCAGACTCCGCATCTGGACGGTGGACCCGGCCACCTTGCTCAAACGCCTCTGCATCAACGCCGGCGCCCCCATCACCTTGGCCCAGCAAAGCCAGTACCTTCAGGCATTCTCTGCACATGAGGATTGCGGCTGACTCCTCCCTCGGGTCAGCCTTCGGGGCCGGTGGGCTGGATGGGCGCGCCGTCGCCGGTGGTCGGCAGGTCGCCTCGGAGGGGCTGCGCCTGGCTGTGATCCCGGTCGGGTTCCAGCCCGCGATAGGCCTGTCGTGGATGCTGCTGGAGCGGGACTCCTTCCTGCGCGTCGTCGGCAGGCCGCTGCTGGCCTGGTGGCGCCTGGTCTGGGTCTAGCGGCGGCACTGGCAACCCGTGATGATCGTCTCTGGTCTCGGGCGTCACCTGCGCGGCCGGGACTACCTGCCCCGCCTGGTCAAGATGCGGTGCACCTCGTGGGCCGACCTGGTCACCGTGAAGATGCTGAACGGGCAGGCGGTCAAGGACTGGACCGACCGGGCCGATCACCTGGCGCACGGCTTCGGTGCCCGAAGCTGCCGGGTGTCGATCGCGCGGGCCGGTCGGCTCGTGCATACGCCAAGTGCATCGACGGACAGCGTGAGATCGCCAATCAGCGGATAGAGGCAGCCCTCGTCTCGTGAACTCCTACAGCCTCGTCTCAGGGTCTCGGGTCACTCCGGGGCCCTTCGGCGTTTCCAAGGGCGGGTCTCATCCCGTAGAGGCGTCGGAAACCGCATCGCGACCTGGGAAAACGTGGTCCGCGTCATCCCGCGTATATCCCGTGACTGGCGACAAACGGCGGCTCTCGGTGGCCTACGGCTGCAGCGTAGTGACCATGATCTATAAAGAAACCGCAGCTCAGGCAGGGTTTCCCTGATCAAACGTGGTAGGGCGGGTGGGACTTGAACCCACGACCCACGGATTATGAGTCCGATGCTCTGACCGGCTGAGCTACCGCCCCGCAATGGTGGAGTCTCTCACAACTTAGCGGGTGAGGGGATCTGCGAACGGAGGTGATCGGCGGCCTTCGGCCGTGGGCGTAATCGCTGCCAGACGACCATCCGGTGATCGCCCGTTCTGGGGTGTGGATACCCTGTCGGGAGTCATGGGGCCTATGTCAGGGTATGTGACAGTTGAGACGACATCGCTCCACAAGACGACTCTGCGAAACGTGGCTCCGCAACGGAATCCGGGGGTGCCCCGTGGGGAGACGACTGGCGGGCGTCTGCGTGCTTCTCCTGATGTCCCTTCCGGCCTGCGGGCAGGGCGGGCGGCAGCCGGGAGGGGAACTCGGAGCGGTCGGCGACGTGCGGGAGGGCTTCACCGTCGGCCTGCTGCTCCCCGACGAGGGACCCGATCGGCCTCTGTTCACCCGGGCCCTGGCGTCCCTGTGCCCGCGCTGCCATGTCCAGTACGCGAACGCCGCGGGCGATTGGGCCAGGCAGGGGCGGCAGATCGGCCGGATGCTGGGCGACGGCGTGCGGGTGCTGGTCCTCGGCGCGGTGGACCCCGGGGCCGCCGCTCCCTGGGTGGCCAGGGCCAAGCTGTCCGGGGCGAAGGTCGTCGCGTACGACCGGCTGGCGAACGGGCCGGTGGACGCCTACGTGGCGACCGATCCGGCCCGCGTCGGGCGGGAGCAGGCGCTGGCCCTGCTCGGCGCCATGAAGACCGCGGGGCCGGTGGTGCTCCTCAACGGCCCGGCCACGGACCCGTACGCCGTGACGGTGAAGCGGGCCATGCACGCGGTGCTGGACGGCCGGGTGACGATCGGTTGGGAACGGGACCTGACGCGGCCTGGCGAGGCGGCACGCGAGGTGACGACGGCCGTCGCCGCGCTCGGCGGGGCCGCGAAGGTGGCGGGCGTGTGCTGCGCGAGCGACACCGTGGCGGAGGCCGTCGCGGCCGAGATGGCGCGAGCGGGGATGACCGGGGTGCCGCTGATCGGGCACGGCGGGCGGCCCGCGGCACCGGGGCGGGCGGGGGCCGGCACGCAGACCGCCACGGTCCGTCCCGATGTCGCGGCCGAGGCGGCGGCCGCCGCCAGGCTGGCGGTCGAGGTCGCGGGCGGCAGGACCGTGTACGGCACGGCCGTCGTGGCCAACGGGACGACGGTCTCGATCCCGGCGGTGCTGGTTCCGCCGGCCGTGGTCACGAAGGCCCCGGCCCGTGGGGCTCCCGCCCCCGGGGCCGCTCCCGGGCAGGGCACGCGATCGCACTGATCCGACGGCAGGGCCGCGGCCGCACTGGGGTGTACGGCCGCGGTCAGGGGAGTGCGGGCTTACTCCTCTTCGCCGGAGGAGGCGGGGCGCCGGAGGAGGCGGGACCGTCGGACGGGCGCAGGCGCTCCCAGAGCAGGAACGCGCCGCCGACGACGAGCATCGCGACGCCCGTCCACAGGTTGATGCGGATGCCCTCCGCCTTCTGGATCTCCTGGGCGCTGTCGAGCAGCCCGGTGACCGCGAGGATCAGTCCGTAGACCACGAACAGACCGCCGATCACGCGGCGGATGTCGAAGAGCCGTTGCGGGGCGGCCATGCGAACCTCCTAGAGGAAGGGCAGGTAGAACGCCGCGGCGAGGACCACCGCCCCGGCGCCGAGGATCACGGGGGAGCGATACCAGGCGGCGTCTCCCGCCGGCGCGTCGTCCGAGACGGACGCGTCGCTCAGGCCGTAGACGAGCCCGCGCAGCTCGCTCTCCGGCTTGGGGGTGGTGGCGAGCGTGACCACGACGGAGACGACCGCGTCGACCACGAAGGCGATGCCGGCGCCCCAGAAGCTCGCGTTCAGCTCGGTGCCGAAGTCGAACACGCCCGCCTTGTAGAGGATGTACGAGGCGAAGGCGCAGACCGTGCCGCTAAGCAGGCCCCAGAAGCCCGCCCAGGCGGTCATCCGCCGCCAGAACAGGCCGATGATGAACGTCGCGAACAGCGGGGCGTTGAAGAACGAGAACAGCGACTGCAGATAATTCATGATGTTGCCGAACCCGGCGGCGATGAACGCCGTGCCGATTCCGGCGAGGACGCCGACCACGGTGGCGATCCGGCCGAGCCGCACGTACCACTCGTCGGGGTGGTCGCCGTTGACGTGCGCCTTCCAGATGTCCTGGGTGAAGACCGTGTTGAAGCCGCTGATGTTGGCGGCCATCCCGGCCATGAACGACGCGAGCAGGCCGGTCACCGCGACACCGAGCACGCCGTTGGGCAGGAACTCGTTCATGAGCAGCGGGATCGCCTCGTTGTACGTCGGCCCGCCATCCTTGCCGAGGTCGCCGAACAGCACGACCGCGATGAGACCGGGGATCACGGTGACGATCGGGATCACGAGCTTCGGGTAGGCCGCGACGATCGGGGTCAGCCGGGCGGCGTTGGTGTTGCGGGCCGACAGCGCGCGCTGCACCTCGGCGAAGTTGGTGGTCCAGTAGCCGAAGGACAGCACGAACCCGAGGCCGAAGACCACGCCGATCCAGTTGGCGTTGAGCGGATTGTCTGTGCCGGCGGTGTGCGCCCAGGTGTGCAGCCCGCCCTCGCCGAGCACGCTCTGCCTGACCTTCTCGCCGAGGCCGGAGAAGCCGCCGACCCGGGTCAGGCCGATGACCACCACCGGCACGAGCCCGGCGACGATCACGAAGAACTGCATGACCTCGTTGTAGATCGCCGAGGACAGGCCGCCGAGCGTGATGTACGCCAGCACGATCGCGGCCGACACGATGATGGACAGCCACAGCGGCCAGCCGAGCAGGGCGTCCATGATGAGCGCCAGCGCGTACAGGTTGATCCCGGCGATGAGGATCTGCGCGACGGCGAAGGTCCCGGCGTTGAGCAACTGGGTCGCGCCGTTGAAGCGGCGGCGCATGAACTCCGGGACGCTGTGCACCTTCGACCGGTAGTAGAACGGCATCATCACGACGCCGAGGAACACCATGGCGGGGACCGCGCCGATCCAGTAGTAGTGCAGCGTCATCGCGCCGTACTGCGCGCCGTTCGCCGCCATGCCGAGGACCTCGGTGGCGCCGAGGTTGGCGGACATGAAGGCCAGGCCGGTGATCCAGGCGGGGAGTGCGCGGCCCGAGAGGAAGAAGTCCAGACTCGTCCGTACGGCCCGTTTGGCGGCGAAGCCGATTCCCAGCACCACGACGAAGTACAGGGCGAGGATCACGTAGTCCAGGACGTTGACGTCGAGCCGCAGATCCTGTGCGGCCAGCAATTGGGCATCAGGCACGCGACGGCGGCTACCCGAAGGTCGTGCCGTTTCACGCGGTATATCCAATCGTGACGACACCGCAGGTGAAGGCGCTGCAAGGCCGTGCGGCGGTGTCCCGAGTGACGGGGGAGCAGCCGGGTAAGCGAGGGAGAACAGGACAACACCGACGAAGGGGGCACGTCATGGCCGACGCACCGAACCCGATCCAGCTGCAGAAACACCTGAAGGGCGTCGACTATCCGGCCGCGAAGTCGGACCTGATCCGTACGGCCCGGGACCAGGGCGCGGACGACACCGTCATCAACGCGCTGGAGCGCATCCCGGACCGGCAGTACGACGGCCCCAACGCGGTCAGCAAGGCGGTCACCGACGCCCGGTGACGAAGGGGCCCGCTGAGAACACAGGCCCGCTGAGAACACAGGCCCGCTGAGAACACCGGCTCGTCGAGAAGAAGTCTGGTGAGCAACCGGTCCCGGCATCGGGCGGCCGGCGCGGGAACGATCCCGCGCCGGCCGCCCGTGTGTGTGACGCAGCATGCCCGCCGCCCGCGTGACGCCGCGTGCCGTTTCCCGCGTTTCTGGCGGGTACGGCGGGCAGGCCGGGGGTCAGGACCAGACGGCGGCGATCGGCTCGGCGAGGGCGGCGGCCTGGTCGAGCCCCGCCGCGAAGGCAGGTCCCCACAGAGCCGGGTCGAGGACGTTCTCGCCGAACACCGCAGTGGAGGCCGCGTCGGGGTGGACGACGTACGACGCGGACGCCCCGGCCTTCGCCATCTCGGCTTCGAGGACGGCCCTGGGGGTCACGTTGCCGAGCGGTTCGAGCACCACGAGGGTGCGTGCGCCCGCCGCGAGGTCGGCGTTGGTCGTGGAGCGGACGCCGCCGTCCACGTACCTGCGGCCGTTGATCTCCACGGGCGGGAAGACCATCGGCACGGCGCAGCTCGACGCGACGGCCAGCACCAGCGGCGCGCCGGAGGACCGGTCCCACACGACGAACTCGCCGGTGGCCGCGTCCACGCTGGTGATCAGCAGCTCGCGCTCGGGCCACTCCTTCACCGGCAGCCGTTCGCCGACCGCCGCGAGCCGGTCGGCGTAGTGGTCGACCCTGGCCGCCAGGGCCATCTGGCCGACCCTGCGGCGGGCCTCCCGCCGGTCGATGTCCGGGTCGAACAGCACGGCGAACGCCTGCATGACCTCGTCCAGGTCGGCGGCCGGGGGCGGGCCGGTGTCCACCTCGACCTGGTGGGCGATCGCCTCCTCCAGGTCGGCGCCGGTGGCCACGAGCGTGCCGACGACGGAGCCTGCCGAGGTGCCGATGATCCGGTCCGCCGTCCCCAGGTCCACGCCGAGACGGCGCAGGCCGGTGACGATCCCCGCTTCCCAGGCGATGCCGGCGACTCCTCCGCCGCCGAGCACGAGAGCAGTAGTCATAACCGGAATTATGTTCCACGAATGCGTGTGCCCGAGCCCGTGGTGAAACCGGTTCCAATTAGTCTGGACGCCAAACTATTGACGGCGCTTCCGCTGGTATGTGACTCTTCCCTTCAGATTTCCATGCACGTGGGAGAAGGACG
Organism: Microbispora sp. CSR-4; assembly: GCF_008033685.1. Classification (NCBI taxonomy): domain Bacteria; kingdom Bacillati; phylum Actinomycetota; class Actinomycetes; order Streptosporangiales; family Streptosporangiaceae; genus Microbispora; species Microbispora sp. CSR-4. The sequence goes on along the minus strand of NZ_VJVX01000001.1, from coordinate 622,014 downwards.
GTCAGGGTCCCCACCTGATCGTGCATGGCCGGTTGTCCGTGCTCGGAGGGAAAACCGTCCATGCGAAGATTCGCATCCATGCTCGTGGTCGCCGCCGTGGCCCTGGTCACGGCCGTGATCAGAATGAGCCCCGTGTCGGCCGTGGCCGCCGACCCGTACACGTTCAAGAACGTGCAGATCGCCGGTGGAGGCTTCGTCCCCGGCATCGTGTTCAGCCAGGCCCAGAAGGACCTCATCTACGCCCGCACCGACATCGGCGGCGCGTACCGCTGGAACCAGTCCTCCCAGACGTGGACGCCGCTGCTCGACTGGGTCGGCTGGTCCAACTGGGGCTACAACGGCGTCGTAAGCATCGCCCCCGACCCGGTGGACGCCAACAAGGTGTACGCCGCCGTCGGCATGTACACCAACAGCTGGGACCCCAACAACGGCGCGATCCTGCGCTCGTCGAACAAGGGCGACACCTGGCAGGTGAGCCCGCTGCCGTTCAAGCTGGGCGGCAACATGCCCGGCCGTGGCATGGGCGAGCGCCTCGCGGTGGACCCGAACAAGAACAGCATCCTCTACTTCGGCGCGCCCAGCGGCAACGGCCTGTGGCGGAGCACCGACTCCGGCGCCACCTGGTCGAAGGTGACGAACTTCCCCAACGTCGGCAACTACGTCGCCAGCCCCGGTGACGCCTACAACGGCGACAACCAGGGCGTCGTCTGGGTGACCTTCGACAAGCGGACCGGCACGTCGGGCAACGCCACCCAGACGATCTACGTGGGCGTGGCCGACAAGAGCAACACCGTCTATCGCACCACCAACGGCGGCACCTCGTGGGAGCGGGTCGCCGGCCAGCCCACCGGCTACATCGCCCACAAGGGCGTGCTCGACACGACCAACGGCTACCTCTACATCGCCACCAGCGACACCGGCGGCCCGTACGACGGCGCCAAGGGCGACGTGTGGCGCTACGCCACCGCCACCGGCACCTGGACCCAGATCAGCCCGATCCCGTCGAGCAGCGGCGACGACTACTTCGGCTACAGCGGCCTGACCATCGACCGCCAGCACCCCGGCACGATCATGGTCGCCACCCAGGTCTCCTGGTGGCCCGACGCGATCTTCTTCAGGAGCACCGACAGCGGCGCGAACTGGACCCGCATCTGGGACTGGACCTCCTACCCGAACCGCAGCTTCCGCTACAAGATGGACATCTCCGCCGCTCCGTGGCTGACCTTCGGCACGAACCCCCAGCCGCCCGAGGTCACGCCCAAGCTCGGCTGGATGAACGAGTCGGTGGAGATCGACCCGTTCGACTCCGACCGGATGATGTACGGCACCGGCGCGACGATCTACGGCACCACCGACCTCACCAAGTGGGACTCGGGCGGCCAGTTCACCATCAAGCCGATGGTGAAGGGCCTGGAGGAGACCGCCGTGCTCGACCTGATCAGCCCGCCGAGCGGCGCCCCGCTGATCAGCGCGCTCGGCGACCTCGGCGGCTTCCGGCACACCAACCTCGACGCCGTGCCGTCCTCGATGTTCACCCAGCCCGTCTTCACCTCCGGCACCTCGCTCGACTACGCCGAGACCAACCCGAGCGTGATGGTGCGGGCCGGCAACTTCACCGACTCCGACCGCCCGAACGACAGCCACGTGGCGTTCTCCACCGACGGCGGGGCCAACTGGTTCCAGGGCACCGAGCCGGGCGGGATCAACAACGGCGGCACGGTCGCGGCGGCGGCCGACGGCAGCCGCTTCGTCTGGGCCCCCGGCGACCCCGGCATCCAGGTCGTCTACTCCGTCGGCTTCGGCAACAGCTGGACCGCCTCCAGCGGCGTCCCGGCAGGCGCGATCGTCGAGTCCGACCGCGTGAACGCGCAGAAGTTCTACGCCTTCTCGAACGGCAGGTTCTACGTGAGCACCAACGGCGGCGCGAGCTTCAGCGCCACCGCGGCGAGCGGGCTGCCCACCACCGGCGTGCACTTCAAGGCGCTGCCCGGCAAGGAGGGCGACATCTGGCTCGCCGGCGAGGGCGGCCTGTGGCACTCCACCGACTCGGGCGCCTCGTTCACCAAGCTGTCCAACGTCAGCAGCTCGATCAACATCGGCTTCGGCAAGGCGGCGCCCGGCAAGAGCTACCAGGCGCTCTACCTCGCCGGGACCGTGGACGGCGTGCAGGGCCTGTTCCGGTCCGACGACACCGGCGCGAGCTGGGTGCGCATCAACGACGACCAGCACCAGTACGGCAACATGGGCGAGGCCCTGACCGGCGACCCGCGGATCTACGGCCGGGTCTATCTCGGCACGAACGGCCGGGGCATCATCTACGGCGACCGCACCGGCGGCTCCACCCCATCACCGTCGCCGTCGCCGTCCGCGTCTCCGACGAGGTCGCCGTCGCCGAGCCCCTCGGCCTCTCCGTCGACGTCGCCGTCGCCGTCGCCGAGCCCCTCTGCGTCGCCGTCGCGCAGCCCGTCCCCGAGCCCGTCGCCCTCGGCGAGCCCGTCGGGCGGCAAGGCGTGCTCGGCGACGTACACGGTGGTCAACCAGTGGCCGGGCGGCTTCCAGGGCGAGGTCACGGTGACCAACACCGGCGGCTCCTCGATCAGCGGCTGGAGCGTCAAGTGGGCCTTCGCGAACGGCCAGACGATCAGCCAGCTCTGGAACGGCACGGTCAGCCAGTCCGGGGCGAACGTCACCGTCACCAACGTGAGCTACAACGGCTCGGTCGGCGCCGGGGCGTCCACCACGTTCGGGTTCCAGGCGAGCTGGAACGGCACCAACGCCGTCCCGTCGCCCGTGACCTGCACCGCCTCGTGAGGTAGCACCCCAACGGCCGTACGGATGCGCCCCCTCACCAGCGCATCCGTACGGTCCCTCAGTGCCTCGTCCCGTCCTCGCAAGAACAGAGGCGGGGGACGACTACTCGTGGAGCCTGCTGCAGGGCGAGCGCATGACCGGGAATGACCCGGACAACGCGAAGCCCGGGTTCCCGTCAATTCCGGCGGTAAGCCCGGGCTCACTTCCTCTCCCCCTCGCAGGGGGCGGCGTCTGGAAGCATACCTGGGAAGACCGCTCCATATGTCACTGTGAGTGACGTTCATATAGCCTGATGCGGGCGACCGATTGTGCTCAGAGAAAATTGGCGTGCGCCCTGGGCGCGGCCGGGTGTTGCATGAACGGGATGATCGGCGAACCACTGGAACGACTGCGCGCCGCCGCCCGGCGCACGCGTGAACTCGCCCTCAAGCGGGTGAGCACCGGCCTGGGCCACGAGAACGCCGACGACGACGTCGGCACGATCGGCACGGACGGCGCCCTCGGATTCGATCCGTTTCCCCTGCTCGAAGCCCTGCATCGCCACGACGTCCGAGCCGTGGTGATCGGGCAGGTCGCCGGCATCATGCACGGGTCCGCCGAGCTGACCGGCGATCTGGACCTCCTCTGGGACGGCGAGCCGGTCCGCGCCCCGGCCCTGGCGGCCGCCTTCATCTCCCTCGACGCCCGGCTCACCGACGAAACGGGCGTCCCCTTGGCGACTCGTCCGGAGGCTCTGCTCCGCCCCAAGGTGCAGTTCACCGCGCCCGGAGCAAGCGGCGACTGCTGCACTCCCGACCTCCCCTGGGGCGACCTGAATGTCCGGGAGATCCTCGGCAGGGCGGTCACCGCGTACGGCCCGGGCGGCCTGGAGGTTCACTACGTGTCCCGGGAAGACCTCATCCGGATGCGGCGGGCCCTGGGCCGCCCCAAGGACCTCCGGCGAGCGGACGAGCTCGACCGGCTCGCGTGAGACGAGCTGAGCGCGGCATGACCGCTCATCCCCCGAAGCCGGGGTCGGGGCGGAAAAGGGCTGGGCTGGGGCGACGTGAAGGTGATCTAGTGGAGTGGTGACGGGACTGTCGGAGGAGTGGGGCGGGACGGGCTGGGACAGTCAGGCGCGGTCGGTCGATGGGCGGTGGGTGGAGCGCCGTCCCAGGCGGCCGGAGGTCGCCGCGCGGCTGCTCATGGAGACCCGCCTGATGCCGTGGCTCGCACAACGGCTGCCGTTGCCCGTCCCGATCCCTCACGTGCTTCGACAGGAGCCGTTGGTCGTACGGCACGAGATGGTCGCCGGTGAGCCGCTCGCGGCCTTCGACGCCGCGGGCGGACGGACGCTGGGCGCGTTCCTGCGGGCTCTGCACGCGACCGGCCCGGCGCAGGCCGTACGGCGTGGCGCGCCGTCGGCACGGGAAGCGCTGCGGGATCGGGCGGCGACGCTGGAAGACTTCGGCATCCGCGTGATGCCGCTCCTGCCGGACGACCGGAGAGGGGCCGCCTGGGCCTTGCTGGATGCCGTGGCCGCGTCGCCTGCCGATGCCCTGGTCCACGGGGACCTGGGGCCCGAGCATGTGCTGGCGCGGAACGGCGTGGTGAGCGGCGTCATCGACTTCGGCGACGCGCACGTCGGCGATCCGGCGCTCGACCTGGCGTGGGCGCTCCACGGCGCCCCGCCGCTGTTCGCCCGGGCCGTCGCGGCGGAGTACGGCGCCGCGCCGGATCTCGTCGAACGGGCACTGCTGTGGCATCGGCTCGGCCCGTGGCACGAGGTCACGTACGGCCTCGACACCGGTGACCCGGACACGGTGCGCAGCGGGCTCGGGGGCGTCCTCGCCCGCCTTCCCCGTCGAGCCTGTGAGACCGCGTGACGGGTGGGAAAAGGCCCTATGGATGTGACCTTCGACTGGTATGTCCGTGGGGCCCGTCGCATAGCCTTTCCAGGGCGGGCCGTCGGGCCGCGCCTGGACAGGGGTGACTGCGCGAATGGCGATCGGGGTTTACGTCGCGGCCGGCGACGCGAGGAGCAACAAGGGCACGATCGCCCTCGGCATGATCGAACTGCTGACCCGCCAGGTGGGCACTGTCGGCGTGTTCCGGCCGGTCGTCCGGTCGGGCCGCGAGGACAGCCTGGTCAACACCGCGCGCAGCCGTTTCGGGATCGGCCTGCCGTACGCCATGTGCACCGGCGTCACCTACGAGGAGGTGCACGCCGACGAGGAGCGCGCGGCGGGGGAGATCCTGGCCCGTTATCGGGCGCTCGCCGGGCGGTGCGACGCGGTCGTGGTGATCGGCACCGACTACACCGACGTGGGCGCGCCCACCGAGTTCGTGTTCAACGCCGAGCTCGCCGCCAACCTCGGCACGCCGGTGATGAACGTGGTCACCGGGCTCGACCGCACCCCCGACGAGATCGCCGCGGCGGTCGAGATGTCGCGCAAGGAGCTGGCCGAGCGGCACGCCACCGAGCTGGCCACGGTCGTCACGCGGGTCGCCCCCGGCCTGGTGGACGAGGTGGCCGCCCGCGTCCCCGCGTACGTCCTGCCGGAGGTGCGGCGGCTGTCCGCGCCGACGGTCAGCGACCTGATGGCCGCCTGCGACGGCGAGCTGTTCATGGGCGACGCCGACCAGCTCGGCCGGGAGACGGGCGGGCTGATGATCGGCGCGATGTCGCTGCCGAACATCCTGGAGCGCCTCACCGAGGGCCTGGCGGTCGTCGTCCCCGCCGACCGCGCCGCCGCGCTGGTGCCGGGGCTGCTGGCGGCGCACAAGGCCCCCACGTTCCCCGCCCTGTCGGCGATCATCCTCAACGGCGGGCTGGAGCTGCCGGACGCCGTCGTCCGCCTCCTGAAGGGCATGGACATCCGGCTGCCGATCATCACGACCGGCGGCGGCACGTTCGAGACCGCGACCAAGCTGTCGAAGGCCGAGGGCCGGTTCAGCCCGGACGCCAAGGGCAAGATCGACACCGCGCTCGGGGTCTTCGCCGAGCACGTCGACGGCGCGGCGCTGCTGCGCAGCCTGCAGGTCACCAAGGCCGCCGCGATCACCCCGCTCATGTTCGAGTACGACCTGCTGGACCGCGCCCGCGCCGACCGCAGGCACATCGTGCTGCCGGAGGGCGCCGAGCCGCGGATCCTGCGCGCCGCCGACAGCCTGCTGCGCCGGGGGGTCGCCGAGCTGACCCTGCTGGGCGACGAGCGCGAGATCCGGCTGGCGGCGGCCACGATGGGCCTGGCCGTCGACGGCGCCCGCGTGGTCAGCCCGTTCGACCCCGAGCTGCGCGAGCTGTTCGCCGAGGAGTACGCCCGGCTGCGCGCGCACAAGGGCGTGACCGTCGGGCAGGCCCGCGACATCGTCACCGACGTCTCCTACTTCGGCACGATGATGGTCCACCTCGGGCTGGCCGACGGCATGGTCTCGGGCGCCGCCCACACCACCGCCCACACGATCAGGCCGTCGTTCGAGATCATCAAGACCTCGCCGGGCGTCGGCGTCGTGTCCAGCGTGTTCTTCATGTGCCTGGCCGACCGCGTTCTCGTCTACGGCGACTGCGCCGTGGTGCCCGATCCCACGGCCGCCCAGCTCGCCGACATCGCGATCTCGTCGGCCGCCACGGCCGCGAGGTTCGGGGTCGAGCCGCGCGTGGCCATGCTGTCGTACTCGACCGGCGAGTCCGGCGCGGGGCCCGAGGTGGACAAGGTGCGCGAGGCCACCGCGCGGGTGCGCGAGCTGCGGCCGGACCTGCCCGTCGAGGGTCCGATCCAGTACGACGCCGCGGCCGAGCCGAGCGTGGCGCGGACCAAGATGCCCGGCAGCGCGGTGGCCGGGCGGGCGACGGTGTTCGTGGTGCCCGACCTCAACACGGGCAACAACCTCTACAAGGCCGTGCAGCGCAGCGCCGGGGCGGTCGCGATCGGGCCGGTCCTGCAGGGCCTGCGCAAGCCGGTCAACGACCTGTCGCGCGGCGCGACCGTGGGCGACATCGTCAACACCGTCGCGATCACGGCCATCCAGGCGCAGGCGTACGGGGAGACACAATGAGCGCCCACGCGCGACGGGAAGAGCAATGAGCGCGCGGGCGCGGAGAAGGTGCAGGGTGAGCGCGCAGGCGCGGGAGGAGACACGGTGAGCGCGCAGGCGCGATGGGAGGCGGAGTGAGCGGGCAGGTCCTCGTCCTCAACACGGGGTCGTCGTCCATCAAATACCGCCTCATCGACATGGGGTCGCGGCGGGCCGTGGCCGGTGGGGTGATCGAGCGCATCGCCGAGGACGAGAGCGTGCTCACCCACGACGGCGTGCGGACCGAGCGCCGGGTGGCCGACCACGAGGAGGGGCTCAAGGCGGTGCTCGCGGCCTTCGCCGAGCACGGGCCGCCGCTCGACGGCGTGACCGCCGTGGGGCATCGGGTCGTCCACGGCGGCAGCCGGTTCGTCACGCCGGTGCTGATCGACGACGAGGTCGAGCGGGCCATCGAGGAGATGGCGCCGCTGGCGCCGCTGCACAACCCGGCCAACCTGGAGGGCATCCGGGTCGCCCGGCGGGCCTTTCCCGGCCTGCCGCACGTCGCCGTCTTCGACACCGCCTTCCACAGCACGATCCCGCCGCACGCGTACACCTATGCCGTCCCCCGCGAGTGGACCCGCAAGCTGGGGGTGCGCCGCTACGGCTTCCACGGCACCTCCACGGCGTACGTCTCCCGGAGGGCGGCGGCGCTGCTCGGCCGGCCGTACGACGAGGTGAACTCGATCGTGCTGCACCTCGGCAACGGCGCGAGCGCGACGGCGGTGCGCGGCGGGCGCAGCGTGGACACCTCGATGGGAATCACCCCGCTCGCCGGGCTGGTGATGGGCACCCGTTCCGGGGATGTCGACCCGGCTCTGGGGGCTTACCTCGGCCGGGTCGCGGGCATGGATCTCGCCAGTGTCGACGCGGCGCTCAACAAGGAGAGCGGCCTGCTCGGCATGTGCGGCGCCAACGACATGCGGGAGGTGTGGCGGCTGGCCGACTCGGGCGACGCGGACGCCCGGCTCGCGCTCGACGTCTACGGCTACCGCGTGCGGGCCTACATCGGGGCCTACTGTGCGGCGCTCGGCCACGTGGACGCCCTCGTTTTCACCGGCGGGGGGGGGGAGAACAGCCCCCGGGTCCGCGCGCTCGCGACGACCGGGCTCACCAGGCTCGGCATCGAGGTCGATCCCGATCGCAACACCGCCGAGTCGGCGGAGGCGAGGGTGGTCTCACCGGAGGGCGCCGAGGTGGCGGTGCTGGTGGTGCCCACCAACGAAGAACTGGAGATCGCCGAGCAGACCGCCGCCTGCCTCGGGGGCGCGTGAACCCGCCGATCGCCGCGGTCGCGCGCTGGTTATCGTTGGCAGCGAATGGGGGTGAGCCGTGTGGCGACGGCTGAGGACAGTCGTACGGGTGGACACGAGGAGACCGCCGATCGGCCGGGCAGACTCGACCGGATCCGCGCGACTCCCGCGGGCCGGCTGACGCTGCGGATCGTCGTCGGGGTGATCGGGACCGCGCTCGTGGTCACCGGTCTGATCATGGTGCCGTTCCCGGGGCCGGGCTGGCTGGTGGTCTTCGCCGGGCTCGCCGTGCTGGCCACGGAGTTCACCTGGGCGTCGCGGCTGCTGGCGTTCGCCAAGGACAAGGTCATGGCGGCGACCGGCTGGCTGAAGCGGCAGAACTGGTTCGTCCGCATCATCGCGGGCGCGCTCACCCTGCTCATCGCCGCGGCCATCGTCTGGGCGTCGATCCGGCTGACCTTCGGGATCGACCTGATCCACGAGGCCCGCGAGTTCCTGGTCCGGCCCCCGTTGTCGCTGTGATCGGTGCCGACCTCACCGGTGCCGGCCTGATCCACGAGGCTCGCGACCTTCCGGCCTGACCGTCAGGCGCGGGCCAGCCTGCGGATCGCGAGCTCGGTGAGCAGCGTCGCGCCGTCGGACAGGATGGCGTCGTCGAACTCCGCCTCCGCCGAGTGGTTGGCCGGGGCGGTGGCGAGATCGCGGCCGGGCGGGCAGGCGCCGACCACGAGGAACGCCCCCGGCACCCGCTCCAGCACGTACGAGAAGTCCTCCGAGCCGGTCGCCGGGGTGGGCAGCGGGAAGTAGCGGTCCTCACCGAGGGTCTCCCGCACCGTGTGGGCGGCGAACTCCGCCTCGGCGTCATCGTTCACCGTCACCGGATAGCCGATGCCGAACGCGCACTCGACGGTGAGGCCGTGCGCCTCGCCGATGCCGCGGGCGAGCCTGACCAGGCCCTCCCTGACGCGGTCGCGCGCGCCGGCCGAGAAGGTGCGTACGGTGGCCTCGAAGACGGCCTCGTCCGGGATCACGTTGTCGGTGGTGCCGGCGTGGAAGCTGCCCACCGTCACCACGACCGGGTCGAACACGTCGTAGCCGCGGGTCACGTGGGTCTGCAGGGCCGTCACGATCTCGCAGGCGGCGGGGATCGGGTCGAGGGCGCGGTGCGGCGAGGACCCGTGGCCGCCTCTGCCGCGCACGGTCACGGTCAGCGTGTCGGCCGCGGCCAGCACGGGCCCGCCCCTGGTCAGGAACAGCCCGCGCGGGATCGTCGTGGCGAAGACGTGCATGCCGTACGCCGCGACGGCCCTGGCCCCGGCCGCGTCGAGCACGCCCTCCTCGATCATCAGCCGGGCGCCCTCGTCGCCCTCCTCGCCCGGCTGGAACATCAGCACCACGTCTCCGGCGAGGTCGGCGCGGCGCTCGGTGAGCAGGCGGGCGGCCCCCACCAGCATGGCCGTGTGCAGGTCGTGGCCGCAGGCGTGCATGCGGCCGTCGAACCGCGACCGGTAGGGCACGTCGGTCTTCTCCTGCACCGGCAGCGCGTCCATGTCGGCGCGCAGCAGTACGGCGGGGCCGGGGGGGCCGCCGCGCAGGACCGCGGTCACCGATGACAGACGCTGGCCGGTGGTGATCTCCAGGGGCAGGCCGTCGAGCGCCGCGAGCACCTTCTCCTGCGTGCGGGGCAGGTCGAGGCCGATCTCCGGCTCCCGGTGCAGCGCGCGGCGAAGCTCGACGAGGTCATCCTGAAGGGTCATGGCTCACCTTGGCGCGGAGCGGGCGGAAGGGCGGAGACGGAGGCCGTGAGGTCAGAGGTAGAGGCCGGTGCCGTGGTCGGTCTGCTGTGTCGCCACGGCGTGCAGGTCGCGCTCGCGCAGCACCAGGTAGAGCTGGCCCTGGACCTCGACCTCGTACTGGTCCTCAGGGTTGAACAGGACCTTGTCGCCGGCCTTGACCGACCTGACGTTGGCGCCCGCGCCGCACACCTCGCCCCAGACGAGCCGGTTGGCCATCTTGACCGTGGCCGGGATGACGATGCCCGCGCTGCTGCGCCGCTCCTCGGAGTCCCGCTGAACCCTGACCATCACGCGGTCGTGGAGCATCTGGATCTCGAACTTCGGGTCAGCCACGCTCGCAGTTTACGCGCAGCGGACCCGGGCGCCGTCATCGGAGGTGCACCCCCTGCGGGGGCTCAGCGGTGGCCCATGGCCAGCTTGTATCCCGTTCCCGAGTGGCGGTAGACGCCGCCCTTGCCCCACTTCAGCACCTGGAACCGTACGTGGACGGTGTTGGAGGCGACGCCCGTCAGGTCGGCCATCATCCTCTCGGACACGTCGACGATCGCCGGGATGTCGTGCTGGGCGACGGCCCACTCGGTCGGGCCGAAGTCGTCGACGACGCCGATCGCGCTCTTCTTCTTGTACGTGATCCGCACCCTGGTGCCGAGGGGCCAGTAGGGGCTGGCGATGGTCCGGTAGCGCATCGGCCTGCCCGACGCGGTCTGGGCGTCCCAGAAGGACGTGGCGGTGGCGACGCCGGAGGGCATGGAGGCGGCCTTCTTCGTCTTGGCGGGCGTCGTCTTCGCTTGCGCCGTCTTCGCTTGCGCCGTCTTCGCTTGCGCCGTCTTCGCTTGCGCCGTCTTGGCGGGCGCCGTCTTGGCGTACGCCGAGCGGAGGGCCGCGTTGAACGCCGCGCCCAGAAAGGCCAGGTTGCCGAGGACCGGGCGGGCGGCGTCCGCGGAGGCGGTGGGCACCGTCGGAGGGACCGGCGCGGGGGAGGGAGCCTGAGGGATCACCGAGGCGTCCGCGGCGGCGGCCGTGCAGGCGACGAAGGTGGTTCCGGTCATCGCCATGATGATCACCTGACGGGCTCGCATGCGCATGAGGTTCCTTTCGTCTCGATCGCGGGGCGGCCCTCGGGGGAGCGGGGCCTCGCGTCGCCGAGGAGGCCCGGCTGGCCGGCGGGCTCCGTACGCGCGCCCGCGGATGGCGGAGCAGCCCTCGGAAGGAGGGGGGAGGCTCCGGTAGCGGGGCCGCGCGTTCCCTGGGGAAGGGGATACGACGGTTTTGCGATGTACGGGATTTATAGGGGCAAAGGTGATGTGAGGCACGAGTATAAGGAAAGAGTGAGTAAAGTGGACAAATCGATCTAAAAGGCACGTAGATCGTCCTTGACGTAGGGCCTTGCCGAGCGCTCTGATGGCACGATCGGTCAAAGCGGCGGCAAGGGGGCGGCATGGCGTTCGACGGCTTCACGTGGATCAACGAGCCCGCCGAATGGTCGCAGTCCGGGGACGGCCTGCGGGCCGTAGCGCGCGCCCAGACCGACCTGTGGCAGCAGACGCACTACGGCTACTCGTACGACACCGCCCACATGTTCGGCCGCCAGGTCGCCGGGGACGCGCGGCTGACCGTGACGTTCGAGGCCGGCTACGCCGAGCAGTACGACCAGGCCGGGGCCGTGCTGCGGATCGACGAGCAGAACTGGATCAAGGCGGGGGTCGAGTTCGTCGACGGCGGCCACCAGCTCAGCGTCGTCGTCACCCGCGGCTTCTCCGACTGGTCGGTCACGCCCGCGCCCGCCGGGCTCGTCTCCGCGACGTTCGACCTCGAACGAGCGGGCGACGCCGTGACCGTCCGATACGGCGTGAACGGCGCGGAGCCGGACCACCTGCTGCGCCTGGCCTACTTCCCGCCGGACACGCCGGCCCTCGCCGGGGTCATGTGCGCCGCCCCGGTGGGCAAGGGCTTCGAGACCCGCTTCACCCGCGTGTCGCTCAGGTAGCCCCGAGGCCGCGGCGGCGTTCGCGATCGGGGTGTGGTGGTCCGGGGCGGAGCCGCGGTTCGCCTTCCCCCGTCCGAACGGGCCCGGGGCCTAAGTCGTGGTCGTGGGCAGCACCAGCTCGGCGAAGATCGCCCGGTGGTCGGTCGCCGGCAGCCGGTGGACGCCGAACGCCCGCACCGCGACGCGCGGGTCCACGAGCACGTGGTCGATGGTGACGGGCGGCACCGGCAGGCCGCCGAAGTCCGACGACCTCCGGTAGGGCCAGGTGCCGGCCAGGCCCTTGCCGGTCGCGTCGGCCGCGTCCCGGTAGCCCGCGTCGAGCAGGCGCCGGACCGGGGCGTGGTCGAGCGTCGCGTTGAAGTCGCCCGACAGGATCCGTACGGTCTCGCCCGGGGCGGGCAGCGAGGCGAGCGACCTCGACCAGCACCTGAACCGGGACGCATAGCGCGGCGCGCACGGGTGCACGGACACGATGGAGACGGGCCCGGCGCCGGGCACGTCGATGATCCCCGCCGCCTGCCGGCGGCCGTTCACCGTCGTGAGCTCCTCCGGCCGCAGGGGAAACCGGGTGAAGAGCCCGGAGCCGCTGGCGCCCTCCTCGGCCCGGTCGTCCCCGTACGGCAGGAGCGTGCGCAGGCCCGCCGCACGCAGGCCCGCCGACGCCTGCGGGGTCAGCTCCTGCAGCGTCAGGACGTCGGGGCGCAGCCGCCGCACGAGGTCTACGAGCGCGGCGGGCGGCACCGAGCCGTAGAGCAGGTTGGCCGACAGGATCCGCAGGGCCGGGCCGGCGTCCCCGGCCGCCCGCACGCCGGGGCCGGCCGAGGCGCGCGCGGACGCGTCCGACAGCGCGCGCGGCAGCACGCAGGCCGCGAGCGTCGCGGTGACCACGAGGCCCGCGACCAGCGCCGCCGGACGCCGCACGAGCAGCGCGACCAGTGGCGCGACGACCGAGGCGAGGGCGACGTACGGCGTGAACGCCACCAGCTGCACCCACCGGAAATGGACGTCGCCGGGCACGAGCCGCAGCACGGCCCACAGCGCGAACGGGGCGACCAACGGCCACGCGATCAGGCCGCGCCAGACCCCCGGGCGCCCCACCCAGCCGGCTGTCAGTCTCCCCATCCCGGACTCCTTCCCGAAAGATCCACCGTACGACGGACTGCACGTGCATTCCTGGGCTCCACGCCGGGCGGTGGCAGGCCGTACAGTCTCCGCCATGGATGTCGAAGCGAGAGTCCTGGACGCCGTCGACGAGGCGGAGACCGTGCGCCTGCTGGCCGACCTGGTGCGGGTGCCGAGCGTCACCGGCACCGACGCCGAGTCGGACCTGCAGGACAGATGTGCCCGCATGCTCACCGAATGGGGCCTCGACGTCGACATGTGGAAGCTCGACCTCGACGATCTCCGCTCCCGCGAGGGGTTCCCCGGCACGGAGGCGGAGCGCGCCGAGGGATACGGCGTCGTCGGCGTCACCGAGGGCGAGGGCACGCCCGCGCTGATCCTCCAGGGGCACGCCGACGTCGTGCCGATCGGCGACCCGGCCAAGTGGGAGGGGCAGGACCCCTTCGGCGCCCGCCTCACCGCGACCACCCTGCACGGCCGGGGCGCCTGCGACATGAAGGCCGGTCTGGCCGCCAACCTCGCCGTGGTGCGCGCGCTGCGTGCGACCGGGGTGCGGCTCGCGCGCCCCCTGGCCGTCCACTGCGTGGTCAGCGAGGAGGACGGCGGGCTCGGCGCGTTCGCCACCCTGGCCAGGGGCCACACCGGGGAGGCGGCCGTGATCACCGAGCCGACGAGCGGGAAGCTGATCACCGCCAACGCCGGGGCGCTGACCTTCCGCCTGGAGGTCGCCGGCCGGGCCGCGCACGGCGCCACCCGCTATGAGGGGGTCAACGCCGTCGAGGCGTTCATACCGGTGCTCCAGGCCGTCCGGCGGCTCGAACGCGAGCGCAACGCCGATCCCGATTCTCTGTTCGCGGGCAACCCGCTGCCGTACCCGATCGAGATCGGCACCGTGCGCGCGGGCGACTGGGCGAGCACGGTGCCCGACCTGCTCGTGGCCGAGGGACGGCTGGGCGTGCGGCTCGACGAGGACCCGGCCGCCGCCCGCGCCGCCCTGGAGCGCGCCCTCGCCGACCTGGACGACCCCTGGCTGCGGGACAACCCCGTGCGCGTCACCTGGCCGGGCGGGCAGTTCGCCAGCGGCCGGCTGCCCGAGGGACACCCGCTGGCGGAGGAGGCGGCCCGGGCGGTGGCCGACGTGACCGGGGCGCGGCCGGGCCGCACCGCCGCGCCGTACGGGAGCGACCTGCGCCTGTACGCGGCGGCGGGCGTGCCGACCCTGCACTACGGGCCGGGCGACGTGAGGTTCGCGCACGCCCCGCGGGAGCAGGTCGACCTGCGGGAGCTTCATGATGTCACCCGCGCTCTCGCCCTGCTGGTCCTGCGCCGCTGCGGCGTCCGCTGACCGTCGTTCGCTGATGGTGAGTCAGCAGTCGGCGGTGACCGAGGCGATCTCGTTGAGCGGGAACTCCAGGTAGTCGCCGGCCTCCTCGCACCACGCGTCGAGCACGCCGCTGCGCAGCTCGCCGTGGCTGACCGTGGCGGTGACCCCGTCGGCCAGCGTGATCATGGCGCGGACGTCGCGGTCCACGACGAAGCCGAGCAGCGACTGCTGCGCCGCGGGCAGCCGGGTCGCCATGCGCCCGATGACGGCCCACGTCTGGCGGGGCTGCGCCGCCGCCGCCACCGGGCCGCCGCTGACCAGCAGCCGTCTGGCGTGCTCACGCGGGTCAGGTGGGGGCTCCAGCAGCGGTCCTGACGGTTCGAGCTCGGCGACCCGCCCGCCGGGCAGGAGGATCAGCCGCCCGCCCTGCGGCTCGCGCCGGACGGTGATCTCCCCGGTGTCGTCCACCGGCACCGGGGCGTAGCCCGCCTCCCTGAGCGCGGCCAGCGTGGCCGCGGCGGGCGTCGCGCCCGCGAGCACGGTCGGCGCCAGCAGCCGCAGGCCCAGCTTGGCCAGTTTGCGGTGCGCGGCGATCTCGGCGAGCAGCGCGGGGTCGGAGCCCTGGACGATGCAGCCGACCGACGACACCGTGACCTCGCCGTGCCGTCGCGCCACGTCCCTGATCAGGTAGGTCAGCGGCTGGGGGAGCGTGCCGGCCTCCGACAGGTCGGCGATGAGCGTGTCGGCCGTGTCCCCGCCGTCCAGGGCCCGCCGTACGCTCGCGGGGCTGAACCGCCAGACCGACGCCGTGCCCTGCGACTCGCGGTCGGCGGCGCGGTCGAGCAGCGCGGCGAGCTCGACCGACGGCGGGCCGGTGACCACGGCGGTGAGATCGGCGCCGAACAGGGCGGTGCGCTGGGCGCTCGCCATGGCGTGTGTGGCGGCCTTCGCCAGCGCGGGGTCGTGCTCGACCTCGGGCACGCATTCGCGCGTCTCGTCCCCGGCCACGGCCGCGAGCGGGGCCAGTGCCCGGCCCAGGGCGGTGAGCGTGTCGCAGGCCACGAGCCCCAGCAGGCGTGCCTCGTCGAGCACGGCCGCCGCGCAGCCGTCCAGCAGTTCGCGGTCGAGCAGCGGGGCGCGCCAGTGCACCCGCTGCACGAGCTCCGGCAGCGTCGCGAAGGCCCTGCCCTCCGGGATCTCGGCGAGCGCAGCGAACAGGGCCCACCGGATCCTGGCGATCGTCTCGCCGGCCGGGTCGTCGCCGAGCGCGGCGGGGTGGCGGCCGTCCACCCGGCGCAGCGACGAGCGCTCCATCCGCCACCACGCGGCCAGCAGGACGCGCAGCCGCATGGGCGCCTCCTCCAGCCGCCACGCGTCGTAGCGGGCGGCCGGCGTCAGCCCGCCCGCCTCCTCGTCGATCGCGATCAGCCGGGCGACCGCGCAGACCTCGAGCAGCAGCCGGGTCTCGTCCTCGGCGCAGCCGGTCTCCCTGGCCAGGCGCTTGATCTCCCGCACGCCGACCCCGCCGTTCTTGAGCAGCGGCAGCGGCGTCTTGTCGATGTTCTCCAGCAGCGCCGTGGCCCGGTCGAGCACGTGCGGCGCGGCCAGGCACATCGCGTGCTCGACGCCGTCGGCGTCCGCCTCGGCCGTGGCCAGGTCGGGCGGGTAGGGCGTGAACGGCCCGCGGTAGTCGGGCCCGCGCAGCGCGAGCGCGACCTCGCGGGGCATCTCCGCCAGGTCCCACTGGGTGCGGAAGAGCAGGCCGCGGTCGAGGGCCCACTTCTCCGGCGTGCCCGGGGTGATGAACCGGTTGCCGTTCACGCTGCGGACCGGGCCGTCCCAGGCGAAGTCGTCGAGCATGCCGAGCGTGCCGTCGGGGGCGTCGTCGAGCAGCGCGCCCAGGCGCTCGCAGTCGCCGAGCAGCGCGGTGATCCGGGCGATCACCTGGCGCCTGCCGCCGTGCGGGGACAGGTCGAGCACGCGGCACATGCGGCGCAGCGCGTCGGTGCTGAGCTTCCAGGAGTCGAGGTACGCGCCGAGCGGCTCGCCCAGGCCGCAGGGCGCGGTCCACCAGCGGGCGACGGCGTCGGCCACGGTGATCCTGCCGTCGCGGCCGGGCCAGGCGACGGCGTGGTCGTAGAGGTGGTCGAGCCAGGGGATCACCGCCGAGGTGCTCACCCCGAGGAACCGGGCCAGCTCGTCCTCCGTCGGACGGCCGCCGATGACCAGGCACGCCTGCAGGAGTTCGAGCGGGGGGAGGGGGAGGCCGCGCATGACCTCCATGACGGCGAAGGTGTCGGTCAGACGCTGCGCGAGAGCGTCCAGGCGCCGGGGCCACGGCGCGGCGATCGCGTCCGGCCGGTTGGCCAGCACGCGGGCGAGCCTGTCTTCGTCAAGACTGGTCAGCCAGCCGATTAGGTGATCGTCCATCGTAGATCTCTCGGGAGTCCCAGGAAGCCACCGTAGTGCAGATCACCGTCTTGCCGGGGTCCGTGGGCGAACAAAGAGCGCAAAGTCACGGATCCCGAGATCACGATATTTCTCCGCCGATCGCTGGGGAACGAGCACGCCGCCGGGCCGTCACGGCCCGCGCTCAGCCCATCATCGCGCGCCGCGCCCGGCCTCAGGGGCGGTTCCGGAGAATCCGGGCCGCCGGCCGGAGGGCGCTCCCATGCATTCCGGGCTGCACGGGAGCGCTCTTCGGCCGGCGGACCATGACCGGCGATAGGTAGATCTGGCGATCTGGTTAGGTTTTCCGGCACCCCGGGCGGGAGGGCCGGAACTCCCGCTCCGGCCGGCGCTCCTGGTCCGGCCGGTGCTTCTGGCCCGGGACGGCCGGGACCTACGGCGAAGCGCGTGGCCCCGCCGTCCGCCCGCGGGCCGGTGGTCAGGCCGCCAGTACGGCCCACACCGCCTTGCCCTGCGGGACGAGCGGGCACCATCCCCAGCACACGCTCAGCGATTCCACGATGTGCAGCCCGAGGCCGCCCGGCTCGAAGGGCGTGGGATCCCGCAGCACCGGCGCGGACGACCCGGGGTCGGTGATCGCGCAGGTCACGAGCCCTCCCCGCCGGATCAGCGACAGTCGCATGGCCTCTCGCACGCGGCCGTCGCCGAGCGTCATGCCGTGCCGCAGGGCGTTGGTGACCAGTTCCGAGACGACCAGTTCCATCCCGTCGAGCAGGTCGGCCAGCTGCCAGCCCGCGAGGGTCCCCGCGGCGAAGCTGCGCGCCGAGTGAACCGATTCCGCACGGGGTGGCAGGACGAAGGTGGCGCTGGCGGTGGCCGACCCGGGTTCGAGGAGATCGCGTGCCGGCTCCGGCCACCAGCCGATGGGAGGCCACCAGTCGAGCGCCGACCACTGGTTCTGGCCACGAGTCAGGTTCGTGGACTGCACGGGATCATGATGATGGACACTCCCGTGCATGTGCAAGAGCGAATGCACGTGCAAGCGTGTTGTGCACGCGCTACGGTTACCCCCGAACACCACTGGGACGAAGGGGGCGATCTTTGACAGACTGTGAACCAGTCCACAAAGCGGAGGAATAGCACGTGTCCATAGATCCGCCCGGATCCGGTTCCACCGTCCGGCGCATCATGCTCGGCGCGAGCCTGCGCCGGCTGCGTGAGCAACGGGGCTTGACCCGTGAGGTCGCCGGATTCCACATCCGTGCCTCGGAGTCGAAGATCAGCCGGATGGAGCTCGGCCGGGTCGGGTTCAAAACACGTGACGTCGAAGACCTCCTCACGCTGTACGGCGTCCACGACGACGCCGAGCGGCGTGGCCTGCTGGAGATGGTCCGCGAGGCGAACACGCCGGGGTGGTGGCACAAGTTCGGCGAGGTGCTGCCGAACTGGTTCGTCACCTACATCGGCCTGGAGGAGGCCGCCAGCGTGATCCGCACCTACGAGGTGCAGTTCGTGCCCGGCCTGCTGCAGACGGCGGAGTACGCCCGCTCGGTGATCATGCTCGGTTATCCGGACGCCACGGAGGACGAGCTCGAACAGCGCGTCCATCTGCGGCTGCAGCGGCAGGAACGGCTCACGCGCAAGGACGGCCCCCGGCTGTGGGCCGTCATCGACGAGGCGGCGCTCAGGCGGCCCATCGGAGGGAGTGCGACGATGCGGGAACAGCTCCAGCATCTGCTGGAGGTGTCCACGCTGCCGAACATCACCCTTCAGGTGATGCCCCTCCGCTATGGGATGCACGCGGCCGAGGGAGGCGCGTTCACCATCCTCCGCTTCCCGGAGTCCGACCTTTCGGACGTGGTCTACGTCGAGCAGCTCTGGGGTGCGCTCTACCTGGACAAACGTGAGGACATCGATCCCTACCTCACGGCCATGGAGCAGCTGTGCGTGGAGAGCACCACGCCCGGCGGCACTGCCGAGATCCTCGGCGAACTTCTCAGAGAGACATAAATGCACGCATATAACGGGATGCCCGCAACCGACATCGCCGGGGTCACCTGGCGGAAAAGCGCCCACAGCAACTCGACCGGCAACTGCGTGGAGCTGGCCGAGCTTCCCGACGGCAGCGTGGCCGTCCGGAACTCCCGCTATCCCGACGGGCCGGCCCTCATCTACACACGCGACGAGATACGAGCCCTGGTGCTCGGGGTCAAGGACGGCGAGTTCGACGGCCTCCTGGTGTGATCGACTGGTGTGACCGACTCGTGTGATCGACTGGTGTGATCGGAATGGTCCGACCGGCTCCGGGGACGGCCCCGCGTTCACCCGTGTCTCACGCGTGTAACGTCACGACGCGGGAGGCGTAACACGGATCCGGCAGAGTGGGTCCTCAAGAAAGCTCACAAGGGGGACCCAGTGCTGGACCAGATGACTCTCTACCCGGTGGCCGACGACGTGCTGTTCGCACCCGGAGGCCGCGTGGTGATCCGCACCTACGGAGTCGCCGCGCCGGCCGACCCGGCGAACGGGCAGCCGAGGTCGGTGGCCTACCGGACGTGGGTCACCGGGGTACGGGAGCAGCCCAGGTACTGGCGGGGGGGGCACTTCGAAGACGCCCGGCGCGGCCACCGCAAGGTCCTGGAATGGCTCACCGGCCGAGGTCCGCAGCCCCAGCAGGTCGCCCAGGTGGACGCTGCGTGACGCCCGGGTCCCGGGTGCGCGTGACTCGGGCCGTCGCGTCGTCAGGCCGGCACATTCCAGTGGAGCAGGACGGGCTCGTCGTGCTCGTGGCCGAGGACGGAGTACGTCCCGGTGTCGAGCCGGAAGAGCCTGCCGTGATCGGCGGGCAGCGACAGCCAGCGGGCCGCCAGCACACGCAGCATGTGGGCGTGCGCGACGACCAGCACGTCCCCGTCCGCCGGGCGGATCCGGGCGAGCACCTTGTCCGCCCGTTCCCCGACGTGCTCCACGGTCTCGCCCGGGTGCGCCTCGTCTCCCGGGATCACGCCGTCGCGCCAGACGTACCAGCCGGGGCGTGACCGGCGGATCTCGGCGGTGGTGATGCCCTCGTAGCCGCCGTAGTCCCACTCCCACAGGTTCGGGTCCACCTCGTACCGCCCGGCGCCGGCCAGCTCGGCCGTACGGCGGGCCCGCTGTGCGGGACTGACGAGGACCAGCGCGAAGGACCGGCCCGCCACCAGGCGGGACAGCGCCCGTGCCTGCTCCTCGCCGTGGGGTGTCAGCGGCAGGTCGGTGCGGCCCGTGTGCCGCCCGGCCCTGCTCCACTCGGTCTCGCCGTGCCTCAACAGGATGACGTTCATAGAGCGTCCATCTTGCCCGTACGTCCGATTTCACCCGCGACGGGCCCCCTTGACCACCCGCCCGCGGCCTGCAGTAGGGTCCCCGCGGGAAAGGGGGCGCCACATGGAGCCGGTGCGGGTGGGAGTCGTCGGTGCGGGACCGTGGGCGGAGATGGTGCACGCGCCCGCTCTCGCGGCCGGGCCGCACACGACGCTGTCCGGAGTGTGGGCGCGCAGGCCCGAGGCGGCGCGAGCGCTGGCGGACGCCCACGGCGCGCCCGCCTTCGAGCGGCTGGAGGACCTGTTCGCGGCGTCGGAGGCGGTCGCCTTTTGCGTGCCGCCCACCGTGCAGGCCGAACTCGGCGTGCTCGCGGCCCGGGCGGGAAAGGCCCTGCTGCTGGAGAAGCCGCTCGCGGCCGACCTCGACGGCGCCCGGCGCCTCGCCGGGGCGATCGAGGAGGCGGGCGTCGCCTCCCAGATGCTCTTCACGTTCCGCTATTCGGCGGCGACGGCCGGCTTCCTGGAGCGGGCCCGGCGGATCGAGCCCTTCGGCGGGCACGCCGCGAACATCTCGGGAAGCCTGCGCGGCGGCCCCTTCGCCACCCCCTGGCGGCTGGAGCGCGGGGCGGTGCTCGACGTGGGCCCGCACACGATCGACCTGCTCGACGCCGCGCTGGGCCGCGTGGTCGGGGTCAAGGCCCACGGCGACCCGCTCGGCTGGGTCGGCCTGCTGCTGGAGCACGAGGGCGGCGCGGTCAGCGAGGCGTCGCTCAGCATGGCCGTCGAGGGGGAGACCCCGCCCAGCCGTGTCGACGTGTACGGCAGGCTCGGCACCGCCTCGCTGCTCGGCTCCGAGCTCGGCGACGTCTTCCCCGAGGTGGTGCGGCAGTTCGCGAGCACCGTGCGCGACGGCGGCGGGCATCCGCTCGACGCCCGCCACGGACTGCGCATGCAGGAGATCATCGACGACGTGGAGCGGCAGCTGCGGGCCGGCTGACCAGGGCGAGGCCCGCGCCCAGGGCGACGGAGGCGATCACCGGCGCGGGGCCGGGCGCGAACCCGGTGATGGTGAGCGTGAGCAGCGCGCCGCCCATGAGGGGTACGGCCACGGGCACGTGCCGGTGGGCGGCGGCGCCCGCGGGGTTCTCGAAGCGGCCGAGCAGCGCGGTGAGCCCGACCAGCACCAGCGCCAGGGCGGCCAGGCACGGCGGGGCGGCGCTCCACCAGGCCGCCGAGCCGGCGGTGGGCGTCAGCCCGAGCCCGATGACCGCCACACCGGCGACGGCGACGAGCGCGGTCATGTGCCACAGGTAGATCGTCATCATGTGCGGCGCGAGCGCGGTGAGCACCCTCTCGGCCACCGGCCGGGCGGCCAGCGCGTTCACGGCGGGGCGCAGCAGCATCGCCAGGCCGAGCTGACCGGCGAACAGTGCGAGCAGGCAGGCGCTCGGCGGGGCCATGTTCGAGATCATCCCCGGCATCCCGATCATGCTGGAGGGGTAGGGCCCGGTCGCCACCAGGGCCGCCACCATCGCGAACCCGGCCACCGCGAGCCCCGCGGCCCGCCGTCCCCTCAGCCACTCCAGGCCGCCTTCGGCGTACCGGAACCCGACCTGGTGGACGGCCAGCCAGACGAAGGCGACGTTGAGATAACCGGCGGCCTCCAGGCCGGAGAACCGGACCACGTCCGTCAGCACCGCGCCGCCCGCCAGCACTGGCAGGACCACCCCGGCCCGCATCCGCAGCAGGCGCGGCGTGGTCACCACGGCCAGCAGGTAGACCGCCAGGAACCACAGGAGCTGCCCGACCGTCCGCGCGGCCACCTCCACCGGCTGCGCGGGCACGCCCAGGGCCGTCAGGAGGTGGGGGAGCGGCAGCCACACGACCGCCAGCGGCACCACCGGCCAGGCCAGGCGGCGTACCCGCCGCGCGGTCCACTCCCGGGCCGTCCCGCCCCGGCGAGCCGCGGACCGGAAGCTGATCGCGTTGGCCGCGCCCCCGGTGAAGAACACCAGTGGCATGACCTGCGAGATCCAGGTGACGTACGGGATCGCCGCCAGGGCGTTGCCGGTCGTGAGCCGCCCCTGGGCGTACGACAGGACCGGCATCGTCCAGTGCTGGACGACCACCAGGACCATCCCGAAGACGCGCAGGACGTCGATGAAGCGGTCGCGCGGCGCGGGTGCGGCCGGGGCCCGCTCGGCTGCGGGGGGAAGCATGGTCAGGGACACGAGAAGCCGCCTTCGCTGTTTCGGGGCCGCCGCGGGGGCGTTCCGCGGGCGGTGGGGGCTCGAAGCCTCGGTGGTTCGGGGTTGCGGTGGTTCGGGGTTGCGGTGGTTCGGGGTTGCGGTGGTTCGAGGTCGGGGTGGTTCGAGGTCGCGGTGGTTCGGGGGCTGCGGTGGCCCGGGGCCTGGGGCCCGGTCTTCGCGAGCGGTTCAAGCGTCCCGCCGCGCCCCCGCCCGGCGCAGCGACGCGGTCCCTACTTCCGATCATGGGAGGCCCCCTACCACCGGGGTAGGGCCGGCCCTACCAACCCCGCGTACGCCCAGGCCGACGGCCGCGCGCGTGGATCGCCGTCCGCCCGGGGCGGTGGGGTCCCGGGCCGGGGGTGGACGCCGCGTGAGGGATTGGTACCGTTGCGTCCGACGCGCGCCGCGTAGCGAAGTCCGGTGAGAATCCGGCGCTGTCCCGCAACTGTGGTTCCCCGCCCCCGGGGACGAGCCAGGTCGCCTGCGCTGCGCGCCGACGCTATCGACCCTCGTGGAAAAGGGTGATCCGTCGCTTCCAGCGGGTCCCTCGATTCCCGGCATTCCCCCTTATGGAGGACCTCGTGAGGCCCGTACGCACGGCCGTCGCGGGTGTGGTGCTGGGCGTGCTCGCTCTGGCCGGCTGCGGCCAGAGCGACGGCGCCGCCACGTCCGCTACCCCCACCCCCGCCGTCTCGGACGGCACCGGTCAGGCCGCATTCCCCGTCACCGTTCAGGCGGGCAACGGCGCGGTGACCATCGCCAAGAAGCCCGAGCACATCGTGTCGCTGTCCCCGACGGCCACCGAGATCCTGTTCGCGATCGGCGCGGGCGCGCAGGTGACGGCGGTGGACGACCAGTCGAACTACCCGCCCGAGGCGCCCAAGACCTCGCTGTCGGGGTTCAAGCCCAATGTCGAGGCGATCGTCGCCACCAAGCCCGACCTCGTGGTGCTCGCCAACGACCTGGAGGGCGTGGTCACCGGGCTCGGCAAGGTCGGCGTGCCGGTGCTGCTCGAACCCGCCGCGACCAAGCTCGACGACACCTACGACCAGATCCGGGACCTCGGCGCGGCCACCGGCAACGCGGCCAAGGCCGACGAGGTGGCGACCGGCGTCAAGCAGAAGATCGACGCCCTCGCGGCGGCGGCGCCGAAGGACAAGGAGCTGACGTACTACCACGAGCTGGACACCACGCCCTACGCGGCGACGTCGAGCACGTTCATCGGGCAGGTCTACAGCCTGTTCGGGCTGAAGAACATCGCCGACGAGGCGCCGGACGCGGCGGGCGGCTATCCCAAGCTGTCGGCGGAGTTCATCGCCAAGGCCGACCCCGACCTGATCTTCCTCGGTGACACGAAGTGCTGCGGGCAGGACGCCGCCGCGCTGGCCAAGCGGCCGGGCTGGTCCGGCCTGACCGCCGTGAAGAAGGGCCGCGTGGTGGGGCTGGACGACGACCTCGCCTCCCGCTGGGGGCCCCGGGTCGCCGACCTCGCCCAGGCCGTCAGCGACGCCGTGCAGAAGGCGGCGAGCTGAGCCGGTGACGACGCGGACGCCTCTGGCGGCGCGGCGCCTGGTGGTACGACGCCCGCTGACACGGCCTCTGGTGACACGGCCTCTGGTGACACGGCACGGTGGCATGGTGCCCGGTGACACGACGCCCAGGGACACGACGCCCGGTGACCCGGCGCCCGATGACGCGGTGCCCGATGACACGGTGCTCGGTGGTGGGGTGCTCGGTGGCCTGGTGCCAGATGACGTGGTGAGGCCGGTGGTGGCGTCATGACCCCGGCCCGGCCGCGCGGCCGGGCGCTGCTCGTCGCGTCCGTCGTGCTGGCGGCCAGTCTCGCCCTCGGCCTGATGGCGGGCGCGGCGGGCATCTCGCCCCGCGCCATCGTGCTCGCACTGCTCGACCGGCTGCCGCTGGTGTCGGTGCACTCGGGCCTGTCGCCGGTCGAGGAGGGGCTGCTGTTCCAGCTCCGGGTGCCGCGGGTGCTGCTCGCGGCCGTCGTGGGCGGGCTGCTCGCCACGGCCGGGGCCGGCTACCAGGGTGTGTTCCGCAACCCGCTGGCCGATCCCTACCTGCTCGGGGCGGCGGCGGGAGCCGGCCTCACGGTGACGCTCGTCGTGGTCTTCCTGGGCGGCGACACCGGCGTGACCGCGGTGCCGATCGCCGCCTTCGCCGGGGCCGTCGGCGGGGTGTTCCTCGCGTACGCGCTGGGCCACACGGCGGGCCGGGGCGGCGGCACCGCGACGCTGGTGCTCGCCGGTGTCGCGGTCACCTCGTTCCTCACCGCCATCCAGACCTTCGTGCAGCAGCTCAAGGTGGAGGAACTGCAGCGGATCTACTCCTGGATCCTCGGCGACGTCGGCGGCGGCTGGGACCAGCTCCGCATGATCGCGCCGTACGCCGCGGTGTCCACCATCGGCATGCTGCTGCACGGGCGGCTGCTCGACGTGCTGTCGGTGGGCGACGAGGAGGCGGTGAGTCTCGGCCTGCGCGCGGCGCGGGTGCGCTTCGTCGTGCTGCTGGCCGCCTCGCTCGCCACCGCGTCGGCCGTGGCGGTCAGCGGGCTGATCGCGTTCGTCGGGATCGTGGTGCCGCACGTGGTCCGGCGGCTCGCCGGCTGGTCCTACCGGATCGTGCTGCCGGTGTCGTTTCTCGGCGGCGCGGCGTTCCTCGTGCTGGCCGACACGATCGCGCGTACGGTGCTCGCGCCGGCCGAGCTGCCGATCGGGGTCGTCACGGCGTTCGTGGGGGCGCCGTTCTTCGTCACCATCCTGCGCGTGACCCGGCGGGTGGGGACGTGAGCGGGCGGGCCGCACCGGCCGTCGAGGCGCGCGGCGTGGGCGTCACGCTGGGCGGGCGGCGGGTGCTCACGGACGTCACGCTGTCGGCCGCGCCCGGCCAGTGGCTGGCGATCATCGGGCCGAACGGCGCGGGCAAGTCCACGCTCCTGCGGGCCGTCGCCGGGCTGGTGCCGAGGGAGGGCGAGGTGCTCGTCGAGGGGACGGCCGTCGACGACCTGCGCCCGCGCCGCCGGGCACGGCTGATCGCCTACGCGCCGCAGAGCCCGGCGCTGCCGCCCGACATGACGGTCTACGACTACGCGCTGCTCGGCCGCACGCCGTACATCGCCTATCTCGGCAGCGAGAGCGCGCGGGACCGCGAGGTGACGCGGTCGGTGCTGGAACGGCTCGACCTGGACGGCTTCGCGTCGCGGCCGCTCGGGCACCTGTCCGGCGGCGAGCGTCAGCGCGTCGTGCTCGCCAGGGCGCTGGTGCAGCAGGCGCCGGTGCTGCTGCTCGACGAGCCGACCACGGCGCTCGACCTGGGCCACCAGCAGCAGGTGCTCGAACTCGTCGACCGGCTGCGCCTGGCCGACGACCTCACCGTCGTGACGACGCTGCACGACCTCAGCCTCGCCGGGCAGTACGCCGACGTGCTCGTGCTGCTCGCCGCAGGGCGGGCGGTCGCGGCCGGGCCGCCCGGACAGGTGCTGGCCGAGCCGCTGCTGACCGAGCACTTCGGCGCCCGCGTGCGGGTGGAGCCCGGCCCCGAGGGCCGCCCCGTCGTCCACCTGGTGCGCCCGTCGGTCTCCTCGATGGCGGAGGAGGCATGACGGGCCTCCTCCGGCCGTCCCTGACGCACCGTACGGAGGACGGCCAGCGGCTGGGCACGCTGCTGTGGCGGTTCGGGCCCGGCTGGCGGATGATCTCCTCGGCGATGCTGGGCGGCGGCATCGGTCCCCGGGAGTGGGTGCTGAACGCGCAGGTGGCCGCGGGTTACTCACGCATGGACCCGGTCGAGCACATGGACGCGCTCGGGCCCGGCGGCCCCGGGGTCGGCATGATGACGGCGGCGCTGGTGGAGCGGTACGTCACGGCGGCCGACGGGGGAGCGGAGGCCGTCGCCACGGTCGGCCTGGGCGTGCCGACCTGGGCGGCCGCGCCCGAGGGCGTGCCCGACCCCGGCCTGCCCGCCGCCCCTGCCGCCCCCGAGCCCGCTTCGGCGTCCGCGCAGGAGCCCGTCGGTCCGGCCGCATCCGGTCCCGCGCGCGAGCCGGTCGGCACGGGCGATGCCGGGATGCCGGCAACCGGTGGGCGGGCGCCGCGGCCGGGGACGATCAACATCCTGGTGGCCGTGCCGGTCGCGTTCTCCGACCCCGCGCTGGTCAACGCCGTCATGACGGTCACCGAGGCGAAGACGCAGGCGCTGCTTGAGGCGGGCTTCCCCTGCACCGGGACCGCGTCGGACGCCGTGTGCGTCGCCGCGCGGGAGGACGGCCCGGCGGAGGAGTTCGGCGGCCCGCGCTCCGTCTGGGGCGCGCGGATCGCCCGTGCGGTCCACCGGGCCGTCCTCGACGGCGCACGCGACTGGCGCACCCGGCGGGGCTAGGACGTGAACGCGATGCTGTTCACCATGTGGTCGATGTTCGACTGGTTGAACTTGCCCGGCGGGCAGAAGAACGTGATCAGGACGGTCGTGCCCGTGTCGCCCTGCCGTACGACGTAGGCGATGAACTCGAGCCGTCCGCCCTGCTGGGGGTCGCTGAGCACGCCCTCGATGCGGAACGCGGGTTTGGCCCCGACCGTCGTGGGCGTCGGCACACCGAAGTAGGTGGTCACGCCGGGCAGCGCCGGGCCCAGGCTCTCCTGGAGCTCCATCGGCGAGTCGGACGTGCTCAGGGTGTTGCTGACCTGGGCGAACACCCCGGCGGCCCGATCAGGCTGGTCCTTGATGATGGCGTTCACCTTCGACCAGTCGGTGTTGCCCGGCACCGCGAACAGCGCGTTGAACTCGTCCACCGCGGGGGAGGCGATCATCCACTGGTCGGCGTTCGTCTTGGCCTCGCCCCACGACGAGGGGTAGGACATGGTGAACGGCGCCGCCGTGCTGCCCGGGTAGGTGTTCCACGTCGCGGCGGTGTCCCCGCCCTTGGTCAGCAGCAGCGCCGCGGCGACGGCGATGGACACCAGGATCGCCAGGCCGCCGATCAGCGGCCCGAGCGGCAGCCCTCGCCGCTGGCCCTGCGCGCCCGCCGACGCGACCGTCGCCTGCGCGTTCGGCGACCCGGGAGGGTACGACCCGTGACCCTGCACATGGCCCATGGCACCGGTCGGATGGCTCACCGGCGGGTGGGACGACGCCGTGGGCGCCGAGTAGGAGGGATGGGTGACGGGCGGCCTGGTGCCGGGAGGGAACGAGGTGGGCGTGCCCGGCGGATAGGACCCCTGCGGCCGCGCCCCGGCCGGTCCCTGCGCGGCCGGAGAGCCGTGGGAGACCGGAGACCCCGGAGAGGCGTGGGAGACCGGCGGGTACGAGGGCACCGGGGGATGGGACGGGGTGACCGGGGGATACGACGGGGAGGCCGCCGGGTCGCCCGCGCCGCCGCTGATCGCGTCGCGCAGCGCGGACACGAACGCCTGGCACGTCTCGAACCGCTCGGCCGGCGACTTGGCCAGCGCCCGCGTGAGCACGGCGTTCACGGCGTGCGGCAGGTCCGGCCGGTACGGTGTGAGCGGCGGCGGGTCGTGGGACACGTGGGCGTAGAGCAGCGCCAGCTCGGTGTCCCGCTGGAACGGCGGCTGCCCGGCCAGCGCCTCGTACACGACGCAGGCGAACGCGTACAAATCGCTCCGGCCGTCGACCGGCAGGCCCCGGATCTGCTCCGGGGCGACGTAGCGCGGAGTGCCCATGAAGTGACCATGGCTGGTCAGCCCGGCCTCGGCCGAGGAGCTCTTGGTGAGCCCGAAGTCGGTCAGATAGACGTGGTCGGCCTGCGTGACCAGGATGTTGGCCGGTTTCACGTCGCGGTGCACGAGGCCGTGGGCGTGCGCGGCGTCCAGCGCGGAGGCGATCTGCACGAACAGCGGGTTGGCCCGGCCGACCGGCAGCGGGCCCTCCGACTGCACGAGCTTGCGCAGGTCGCTGCCCTCGACGTAGCGCATGGCGATGAACAGCAGATCGTCGCGCTCGCCGGCCTCGTACACCGGGATGATGTTGGGGTGGTCGATGCTCGCCACCATCCGCGACTCGCGTACGAACCGGTCGCGGAACCGGTCGTCGTGCGCGAGCTGCGGTGCGAGCACCTTCAGCGCCACGGCCCGCCCGAGCCGCTGGTCGCGGGCCCGGTAGACCGTCGCCATGCCACCACGTCCGACGACCGCCTCGACCGTGTAGTCGCCGAGCTGCCGCCCGACGAGCGGCGGCATCACGGGCCCCTCGGTCATACGGTCTCCCCCTTGAACGTTCTTCCGATCACGAATCGACTGGGTTCCCGCAGAAGCCGCAGAAACGGTGTCCCTGACCCAGTCGCATGCCGCACTGCGTGCAGAACTTGAGCTGCGCCTGTCCGCGTGGCGGCGACGGGTTCGGCGGGTAGGAGTGCCCGCGCGGCGGCGAGACGTCCTCCGGATGCGCGTGCCCGTGCGGCGGCGACAGGTCCACGGGGTACGCCTGCCCACCGGCCGGGGACGGATCCGCCGGCACGGGAGCGGGCGGCGGCCCGACGACGTCGGGAGACCGGGCGGCCTCCGCCCCGAACACCCTCGTCACGGCGTACGGCGGCCAGGAGTTCTCCGGCGGCGGGTAGGACGCGGCCTCACCCGCGAAGTCCCCGTGCACGGCGTTGCCGGGTGCGGCGACACCGGGGTGGTCGGTCTGGCCGCCGGCGCCGGCGCGTGCGGCGCTCCTGCGGCGCAGCAGCACGACGCCCACGGCCAGCAGCGCGAGGACCACGACGCCGCCGGCCGCCCACACGTACGACGGCACCGACGACTTCGCCTGCGCGGCGGCGGCCGGGCTCGCCACCGGTTTCGACCCGGCGTCCTCCGCCGTGCCCGCCTTGGACTGGGCGACCCGCAGATGGTCGGCCGCCACCGCGTGGTCGGGCCGCAGGTTGAGCACCTGCTGCAGCGCCGGTATCGCGCCGGTGTAGAGCTTGTTGTGGTAGGAGGCGAGCGCGTTCTCGTACACGACGTCGACCGGGCCGCGGCGCGGCGTGACCCCGGCGGTGACCAGCGCGCTGCGAATGTCGTCGGCGGGGGTGATGGTCACCGGTTCGCCGCCGCCCCCGGAGACGAACCCGACCACCTCGCTCTTGCCGTCGTCGATGAGGGCCGCGCCGGGCGCGCCGTCGTCCAGCAGCTTGAGGACCTTGTCGCGCTCCTTGACGGTCCGGCTGCCCGGCGGATTCAGGTGCGCGGTGTCGAGCTTGGGCGGGGTCTTCGCCGAGGGCCTGCTCGGGAGCGACATGACGTCGAGCGACTCGACCGCGCCGCCGATCGTCGTGCCCAGCGGGACGGTGGGCAGTGACTGCTTCTCACCGCCCTTGGTGACCTTCAGCACGGCCGGGGACGCGGGGGAGGTCCCGGTGGTCAGGATCTGCGCGGGCAGGCCCCCGGGCGGCGGCGGGTCGAGGTAGGGGTAGACGGTGACGTTGGTCGTGACGTCGGCGATGCAGGTCGAGTCGGTCTTCTGCGGCGGGTAGCACGCCTTGAGCCGGCGGTCGAGGTCGGGGTCGTCCAGCGGGTGCTGCTTGAAGTCGGCGGGGATCTTCACCTTGAAGTATTCGGCGAAGATCCGGTTGGCCGCGTACACGCGGGGGTCGTCGGCGGCCTGCACGACCTGTGTCGCGGTCACGACCACGCCGTCGGGCGTCACGGTGAAGCCGCTGCCCTCCGCCAGGTCGACGTCGTAGTCGCGGACCAGTTGCTTGATCACGCCGCGGTCGTCCAGCAACGTGATGCGGACATGCGAGGAGGACTCAACGCGTACCGCGCCGGGGGTGACCCGGTCGGTGGAACCGCTGGGGTGCGGGTGGAGCATGGGCGCCGCGAGCGCCGAAAGCGCGCCCAGCCCCGCGATAAGGGAGTGCAGGCGGGGCATCTGCTTCTCCTATGCCTGATCGGAACGCCTCAAGCGTCTCAGCGCGGACAGTGCTCGACAAGGTGAGTATCGTGACCGACACCCACTTGATACAGCGCGATGATCGCGCCGTCGCTTGACGATTACTTGCAGGCCGATTGCGAGGCGTCTGTTCTCTGATGCGCGGTATGTCGGCAGGGATTACTCTGCGCGCATGCGCTCGTCCCTCCTCCGCTCGGTTCCCCGCGTCGATCTTCTGATCGGACTCGCGATCATAGCGCTGGGCACTCTTGAGGCGTTCACGGACGCCATGGACTACGGCGCGGCCCGCAGTCCCGAGCTGTGGTGGGTCGGCCAGGCGCTGGTCACCGGCGTCCTGGTCTGGTATCGCCGCAGGGCTCCCGTGGCGGTCTTCATCCTCATGATCCTCGCGCAGTACGCCTGGCACCGGCAGGGCAACGAGTCGTGCCCGGTCTGGCAGCTCGCCGCGCTGCTCATCGTCTTCCACACGATCGGCGCCCACCTGTCGGTCAGGCACGGCGGCGCCTGGGCGCTCGCGGGCGTCCTGATCTTCGACTCGGGTGCCGTCGACCACCGCTTCCTGCCGTTCCAGGAGGTCGTCTACCTCACCGTCATGTTCGGCTCGGCCTACCTCACGGGGCTGGCGCTGCGCGGCTACCTCCTGCGGGCGCACCGGATGAGCGAGCGGGCGATGCGGCTGGAGCTGGAGCGGGAACGCCGGGCCGCCGAGGCCGTCGCCGCCGAGCGCAACCGGATCGCCTACCACCCCGAACGGCTGGAGCTGGAGATCACCGACAACGGCGCGGGCGCCGGACCGGCGTTGTCCACCGGCAACGGGCTCATCGGCATGCGTGAGCGGGCCGAGCTGTTCGGCGGCTCCCTGGACGCCGGGCCGCTGCCGGAGGGCGGTTATCGCGTCCGCGCGACGCTGCCGATCGCCCAGGGGGTGCCGGTGAGCGAGGCCGCGAAGTGACCGTGCGCATCGTCCTCGCCGACGACCAGGCGATGATCCGGACCGGCCTGCGCATGGTCGTCGAGAGCGAGCCCGGGATGGAGGTCGTGGGCGAGGCCGCCGACGGCGCCGAGGCGGTCGCCCTGGCCCGCCGGGTGCGGCCCGACATCGTGCTCATGGACATCTCGATGCCGCGCGTGGACGGGCTCACCGCGGCCAGACAGCTGCTCGACGCGCCGCATCCGCCCAAGGTCATCATGCTGACGACGTTCGACACCGACGAGAACCTGTACGCCGCGCTGCGCGCCGGCACCAGCGGCTTCCTGCTGAAGGTGTCGCCGCCGGAGCAGCTCGTGGAGGCCATCAGGGTCGTCGCCGCGGGTGACGGACTGCTCGACCCCGCCGTGACCACGCGGGTGATCGCCTCCTTCGCGGGCCGGCACGAGCCGGTGCGGCCGCCGCAGCTCGCCGAGCTCACCCCGCGCGAGCTGGAGGTGCTGCGGATGCTCGCCCGGGGCCTCACCAACGCCGAGATCGCCAAGGAGCTCTTCGTCGGCGAGGCCACGGTCAAGACCCACGTCGCCCGCGTGCTCATGAAGCTGAACCTGCGCGACCGCGCTCAGGCGGTCGTGTTCGCGTACGAGTCGGGCGTGGTGACGCCGGGGTCGGCGCTCGGGTAGCTCGGGTAGCTCGGGTAGCTCTGGTAGTACGACGCCCACTCGGCGTTCGTCATGCGCAGGACCTTGAGGCCGAGGTAGCCCAGGGCGATGACGGGGGTCCATGAGGAGCAGCGCCGAGACGCTGATGTAGCCGATGATCGTCATGCCTCCGGCGACGTGGCCGAGGACGACGGCCTTCTTCCGCACCAGGTGCAGCAGGCCGAAGGCCGCGATCGGGACGAGCACCCAGCTCCAGTGGTAGGGCAGCGACTCCAGCTGGGCCAGGGCGGGGTTGTCGCCATAGCTGACCATCTCGTGGTCGTCGCCCCAGGTGCCGGGGTCGACGAGGAGCGCGACGAACTGCAGCAGCGGTGCGACGAACAGCAGGACTCCGGTGACGGTGCGCCGGAAGGCCACCGAGGCCGACGGTTCGGACATCGATCTTTCCCTCCGGGTCTTTCTCCTACGGCCGGTGACAGTAGGTGAGCGACCCCGGGGGATTCGTCCGCCGCGCGGGTGATCCCTCCTCACCCGCTAGAGCGACTTATCGCTGCAAGGCGACCTATGTGTATATTTTCCGGAAGAAGGCTCACAGTACGGGAGATTTTTCATGAAGGCGTTCCCGGCGGTCCTGTTCGACGAGGCGCACAGCGAGGCATGGACGATCCGGCGCGAGGTCGCCGAGGCCATGAATCCCGCCCACCCCGACGACAACAGCTACGCGGAGGCCGCCACGGCGCTGCGGCGGCTCGGCCACACGGTGCGCGCGCACACCGAGGGCCCGATCACTCCGGCCGTGCTGGACGGGTGCGACGTCTTCGTGGTCGCACACCCCTCGGCCGAGCGCTGGGAACGCACCACCGGGGTCGGCAGCCCCGTCTTCGCCGCCGAGGAGATCGACGCTCTCGAGGCGTACGTCGCGGGCGGCGGCGGGCTGATCGTGCTGGCAGAGCACGAGCAGGAGAAGTACGGCAGCAACCTGGGCGAGCTGCTCGCCCGGTTCGGGGTGACGGTCGAGCACGCGACCGTCCAGGACCCCGGCAACTGCCACAACGGCGTGGCCACCTGGGTCCTCGGCGTGCCCGCCGGGCAGGCCGTGGCCGAGCAGAGCGGCGTGGCCCAGGACCTGCTCGCGGAGGTCCGCAGGGCCTGCTTCTACCGCGCCGGCACGCTCGGCGCGCCGGCCGGGGCGAGCGTCCTGTTCACGACCTCCGGGTCCGCCGACCCCGCGGACGCCCCGCTCGTCGCCGCCGTACGGCACGGCAGGGGCCGCGTGGTCGTCCTGGCCGACTCCGACCTGTTCGGCGACGACTCGATCCGCGACTACGACCACGAGAAGCTGTGGGGCAACCTCGTCACCTGGGCCGCCCGCGTGCCCGAGGCGTCCGGCGCCGCCCGCGCCTCCCGCCCCGAGGTGGCGGAGGAGTTCGCCCGGCTCAAGGACGCCGTGGAGCGGTTGCGCCCCCTCCAGGCCAAGGACGGCTCGGTCACCGGAGACCACGACGAGGCCGTGGCGTGCATCAGCGAGATCGTCGACGGCGTCGCCCGGCTCGCGCCGCACTTCCCGCACGACGCCGACTATCTCGACGCGGTGATGAAGGACTTCCGCGCGTGGGTGGCGGCCGGGCTCGGCAAGCCCGACTTCCTCGACTCGCTGAACCTGTTCCACCCCGACGCCCAGCGGATCGACGGCCTGGAGCACCTGGTCGTCTTCCCGATGTACACCCAGAACGGCAACCCCAACCGCAACGTCGAGGCGGTCTGGATCCGGGTCGTGTGGCCCGACTGGCTGGCCGAGCTGGAGGCGGGCGGCTACGACAACCCGATGTTCGTGCCGATCACGTTCGTCGACTTCACCTCCGGCTACGACACCAACTCGGCCGTGCTGTTCCCCGAGACCGTGGTCGTGCGCCAGACCCCGCCGCGCTTCACCTGGGGCGGCATCTTCTGCGACCGCGAGGCCGCCCGGTTCCGCCGGGTCAGCGAGGCCGCCGCGGCCACGCTGAAGCTGGAGCTGCCGCCGGACGCCGCCCGGCTGCTGGCGTCGCAGGACCTCGCCCAGGACACGTTCGTGCTGTGGGACCTCGTCCACGACCGCACGCACAGCCACGGCGACCTGCCGTTCGACCCGTTCATGATCAAGCAGCGCATGCCGTACTGGCTCTACAGCCTGGAGGAGCTGCGCTGCGACCTCACGGCGTACGGCGAGGCCGTGAAGCTGGAGGCCGCGGGCGTGCCGCACGCGCGGTACGTGCAGTACGCCATCCTGTTCGACCGGCTGTTCCGCTTCCCGATCACCGGCGAGCGGGTGCGCAACTACGACGGGCTCGGCGGCCAGCTCTTGTTCGCCTACCTGCACCGGCAGGGCATCGTGCGGTGGACCGACAACCGGCTCACCATCGACTGGTCGCGGGTCGCCGACGGCGTCGCCGACCTGCGCGGCGAGGTGGAGAAGCTCTACCGCGACGGCATCGACCGGTCCAAGCGGGCCCACTGGCTCGCCGCGCACGAGCTGGTCGCGACGTACGTCGAGCCCGACCCGGCCTCGGTCTGGAAGCAGGGCGTGCACGCACTGCCCACCGAGCAGAAGGCCATGGTCGACGCCGTGCTGCCCGACGAGTTCCCGCTGAGCATGTTCTACGAGGCCCTGCGCCGTAAGCTCACCGACGTGGTGGAGTCGACCCGGGGCATCCGGGCGTGAGCGCGGACCGCGTGGGTGAGATTGTGAGGGGCGTGCGATGAGCAGGGTGATCGTGGTCACGGGGGCGGGCGGCCCGGCCGGCCGCGCGGTCGTCGGGAAGTTCGCCGAGCTGGGCGACACGGTCATCGGCGTGGACAAGTCCGGCGCCGAGGGATGCCTGGCCGTCGACCTGCTCGACCGGGACGCCGTACGGGCCCTGGCCGAGGGGGTGCGGGCCGAGCACGGCCGGGTCGACGGCGTCGTCCACCTGGTGGGCGGCTGGCGGGGGTCGAAGACCTTCGCCGACACCTCGCTCGACGACTGGGACCTGCTGCACGACCTGCTGATCAGGACCCTGCAGCACGTGTCGCTGGAGTTCGAGCCGCTGCTGCGGGCGAGCGGGAACGGCCGGTTCGCGATCGTGTCGGCCCGGGCGGCGAGCAAGCCCACCCAGGGAGGCGCGGCGTACGCGGCGGCCAAGGCCGCCGCCGAGGCGTGGACGCTGGCCCTGGCCGACGCGCTGAAGGACACCTCCTCCGCCGCGGTGGTCCTGGTGGTCAACGCATTGGTGCACGATGAGATGAGGGCCGCGAATCCGGACAAGCCATACCGGACCTTCACTGACGTGAAGGACCTGGCGACGACGATCGCGGGCCTGTGGGACGAGGAGCCGGCTGCGGTCAACGGCCGCAGGATCGACCTCGTGCCCTGATCTACGCTGCTCGATCCGGACCCGCGTCCGGCCTGACCGGCCGGTCGCGGGTCTGAAACCGCGATGGGGAGACATCTCGTGACAACCGATGCCGTACGCCGGCACGACCCGGCGAGCCGGACGTTCGCCAGTGACAACTACGCGGGGGTGCACCCCGAGGTCCTGGAGGCGATCGCCCTCGCCAACGGCGGGCACCAGACCTCCTACGGCGACGACGTCTACACCGAGGCGGCCCGGGAGGTCTTCCGCAGGCACTTCGGCGAGCAGGCCGAGGTGTTCCCCGTGTTCAACGGCACGGCCGCCAACGTCGTGTCGCTGCGCTCGATGTGCGCCCACTGGGAGGCCGTGGTCTGCCCCGAGACCGCGCACATCAACACCGACGAGGGCGGCGCGCCCGAGGTCACCGGCGGGCTGAAGCTGCTGACCGTGCCGACCCCCGACGGCAAGCTCACGCCGGAGCTGATCGACCGGCAGGCGCGGGGCTTCGGCGACGTGCACCACGCGCAGCCCCGGGTCGTGTCGATCTCCAACGCGACCGAGCTGGGCACGCTCTACACCCCGGCCGAGATCAAGGCGATCTGCGACCACGCCCACGAGCTGGGGATGTTCGTCCACCTCGACGGGTCGCGGATCACCAACGCCGCCGCCGCGCTGGACGTGCCGCTGCGCGCGCTGACCACGGACGCCGGGGTCGACGTGCTGTCGTTCGGCGGCACCAAGATCGGCCTGCTGCTGGGCGAGGTCGTCGTCGTGCTGAACCCGGAGGCGTCGCGGGGCCTGCCCTACCTGCGCAAGACGAGCATGCAGCTCGCCTCGAAGATGCGCTTCGTGTCGGTGCAGTTCGAAGCCCTGCTCGGGGGGGACCTGTGGCTGCGCAACGCCCGCCAGGCCAACGCGATGGCCCGGCGGCTGGCGGAAGCCGTACGCGACCTGCCCGGGGTGAGCGTGCCGCGCCCGGTCGAGGCCAACGCGGTCTTCGCGGTGCTGCCGAGTGACGTGGCCGACCGGCTGCGCAAGCGGTTCCGCTTCTACAACTGGGACGACCAGATCGGCGGGGGCATGGTCGAGGTGCGGTGGATGTGCGCCTTCGACACCACCGAGGCCGACGTGGACGCGTTCGTCGCGGCGCTGGCCGAGGAACTGCGCGCCTCGTAGGCGTCGTCGGCCTTTCGCTCCTCCGGCCCGCCGGACCCCCCTTTCGCCCGCCGGACCCCTTTCGCCCGCCGGACCCCTTTGGCCCGCCAGAACTCTTCGGCCCGCCGGAACCGGCGAGCCGGAGGGGCCGGCCTCGGCGGTACTCGGCCGATCGGACAGGCCATGTCCCGCGCGGCCATGCCACGGAAGCCGGTGGTCGCGGCCGAGGGGAACATTCGTCCAAGACGCCGGCGTGCACCCGCGGCGACAGTGGCCGCATGACTGTTTCCGACGGCAAGCCGCGGGTGGACGACGAGACCACCACCAGTTCGACGCTGTCCCTGGACGACGGCGACATCCACGTGTGCGAGGACGGTCCCAGCGACGCCCCGGCGCTCCTGCTCATCCACGGATCCGCCTCCTCGGTCCGCTCGTGGGACCCGCTGGTCCCGCTGCTGACCGGAGCGCACCGCGTCATCCGGATCGACCTGCTCGGGCACGGCCTGTCGGGCAAACCCGCGGGCCCGAGCTACGCGGTGCCCGACCAGGCGCGCCGGGCCGGCGCGGCACTGGACCTGCTCGGCGTCGAGCACGCGATCGTGGCCGGTCACTCCAGCGGCGGCGCGGTCGCCACCGCGCTCGCCGAGCAGCGGCCCGGCCTGGTGACCGCGCTCGCGCTCGTCAACACCGGACCCGGCATGCACGCCTTCATCCCGTCGGAGTCCGCAGGGATCGCGGCGTCGCAGTGGCCGCCGACCGACGAGCAGCTCCGCCGCTTCGCCGCCACAGCGGTCAGCCGCCCCGGCTACCGGATCCCGCAGGAGCTCCTCGGCGAGGTGCGCATGATGACCCACCACACGCTCGCCGCGACCATGCAGGGCATCCTCGACTACCTGGAGCAGCGTGCCCTGCCGGACCGGCTGGCGGTCCTCGCCAAACCGCTCCTGGTGATCTTCGGTGCGGACGACCGGAGGTGGCGATCCTCGTCCGCCGCCGACTACCGTGTCGTACCGGGCGCGGAGGTCGAGCTGCTGCCGGGCCTCGGGCACTCACCCATACTCGAGGACCCGGAACGGACCGCCCGCTCCCTGCTGGCCTTCACCGCGCTCCACGCCACGGGGGCGGACTGAACCAGACGGCCTGACGGTGCCGTACGTCACGGTGCGGGGAGCGGCTGGGCTCCCCGCTTGGCCAGCAGTTCCTTCATCGTGCGGATCTCGGCGTTCTGGCCGTCGACGATGTGCTGGGCCAAAGACCGCACCTCGTCACGATCCGACAGCCTGAGCAGGCCCTCGGCCATCTCCACACCGCCCTGGTGGTGGCGGATCATGAGCTGGAGGAAGAGGATCTCGGCGTCCTTGCCGGTGGCCTGGCGGAGCCGGTTCATCTCCTCTTCGGTGGCCATGCCGGGCATCGTGCCGGACGTCGGAATGGTCGTGGCGGCCCCGCCGTGCCCGTGCCCGGCCATCCAGGCCATCGCGGGCCGGTCGGAGCTCTGGTCGAGCCCCCACTGCTGCAGCCAGCCCATGAAAATTCCACGCTGGGTGCTCTGCGTCGTGATGATGTCGTACGCCAGGCTGCGCAGCGCCTCGTCGGAGGTCTTGTCCCTGAGGATGAAGGACATCTCCACCGCCTGCGCGTGGTGGACCCCCATGTCTCTGGCGAAGCCCGCTTCGGGGGAGGTGTCGCCGGGCGTCCCCTGCCTGGTGAAGAACAGCACGAGCGCCGCCGCCGCGAGGAGGACGACGACCAGCCCGAGGATGGGGAGGCGGCGCCGGGCCGGGGGAGCGGTCTCCACGGCGCTGTCCTCTGGGACGTCGATGTCAGTGCTCACCGCCCACACGCTACTCTCCGGAGCCCTCGCCCTGCCCGAAGCAATACCTTTAGCCACTATTCTCCATACGCAGCGGGGGTGTCAGTGATCAGCGGATGGAGGAGCGATGACCAAGGAGAAGGCGCAGGCGAGGCGTGACCACCTCGCCCGCATGCGCGCCGAGCAGAAGCGCAAGGAGCGGCGCGCCGCACTTCTCATGTGGGGTATAGGCGGCCTTGTGATCGTCGTCCTGATCGCCCTCGTCACCGTCTATGTGATCAACGACCGTTCGGCCAAGTCGCTCAGCGCCGTCAAGACCTTCAACTACAAGGGCTCCGACCACTCCTGGACGAAGGTCTCCTACAAGGAGACCCCGCCCGTCGGCGGCCAGCACAACTTCTACTGGCAGAACTGCGGCATCTACGACAAGCCCATCCACAACGAGCACGGCGTCCACTCGCTGGAGCACGGTGCGGTGTGGATCACCTATCAGCCCGACCTGCCCAAGGCCGAGGTGGACAAGCTCAAGACCATCGCCTCCTCCGACTACATGCTGCTGAGCCCCTACCCGAACCTGCCGTCCAAGATCGTCGTCAGCTCCTGGAACCACCAGCTCGCGCTGGACTCGGCGGACGACCCCCGGCTGCCCGAGTTCGTGAAGAAGTACAAGCAGAACCCGACCACCACTCCCGAGTACGGTGCGTCCTGCTCCGGCGGCATCGGCACCACCGACGAGCAGCCGCTCCCGTCGCCGCAGGCGGAGACCACGCAGGAGCCGATGCCGAGCACGGCCCCGTCGTCCTGACCGGCACCAGCCCGACTGGAACGTCCCGGCCGCCGTGTCGCGGCCGGGACCGGTATCGCGGTCAGGGAACCAGCACGCGGTCCACGGGCACGGCCTCCAGCCCGTGGGCCTCGGCCACCGGGCGGCTCGTCAGATGGCCTTCGTGCGTGCTCAGGCCGAGGGCGAGCGCGGGGTCGGCGGTCAGCGCCTCGCGCCAGCCCAGATCGGCGATCGCCAGCGCGTACGGCAGCGTGACGTTGGTCAGTGCGTACGTCGAGGTGTGCGGCACCGCCCCGGGCATGTTGGCCACGCAGTAGAACACCGAGCGGTGCACCCGGTAGACCGGGTCGGCGTGGGTGGTCGGCCGCGAGTCCTCGAAACAGCCGCCCTGGTCGATGGAGATGTCCACCAGCACCGAGCCCGGCTTCATCCGTGCGACGAGGTCGTTGCTCACCAGGGTCGGCGCCTTGGCGCCCGGCACGAGCACCGCGCCGATCACCAGGTCGGCGTCCACCACCGCCCGCTCGACCTCGTACGCGTTGGACGCCACCGTCTGGCAGCTCCCCTGGAAGACGAGGTCGGCGTGGCGCAGCCGGTCGACGTCGCGGTCGAGCAGCAGCACCTGGGCCCGCATGCCCGTGGCCACCGCGGCTGCGCTCATGCCCGACACCCCCGCGCCGATCACCACCACCTTGGCCGGGTAGGTGCCGGGGACGCCGCTCATCAGCACGCCGCGTCCGCCGCCCTGGCGCATGAGGTGGTAGGCGCCCACCTGCGGCGCCAGCCGTCCGGCCACCTCGGACATGGGCGCGAGCAGCGGCAGCGTACGGTCGGGTTTCTGCACGGTCTCGTACGCGATGCCGGTCACGCCCGACTCCAGCATGGCCCGGGTGCAGGACTCCGAGGCGGCCAGATGGAGATAGGTGAACAGCACCTGGCCCTTGCGCATCCGGTGATACTCGTCCGGCACCGGCTCCTTGACCTTCAGGATCAGATCACCCTCGGCCCACACCTCGTCCGCCGTGTCGAGGATCACGGCCCCGGCCGCGGTGAAGTCCTCGTCCGGGATCGCCGACCCGAGCCCCGCGCCCTTCTCGATGAGGACCTGATGACCCTTGCGTACGAACTCGTTGACCCCCGCGGGTGTGAGCGCGACCCGGTACTCGTGTGTCTTGATCTCTCGGGGAACTCCCACCTTCATGTCTTCACTGTCTGCTCCCGACGTCCGTATGGGCATCGGTCAACGGGCAACCATTTGGCGGATATTCATGACAAATTGTCAATAAAAGAACGCGTTGAACGTTCCATGGTCGGCCGGTTACCCGCAGTTGGCAGACCTCGGTAGGCTCTGCGAGCGGTGTAAGGATCGAGGTGGGAATGCACAACGCGCCCGTGCCGGGAGACGAAGAGCCCGGCCCGCGGCCCGGCGGCCTGACATCGGGAGCCGAGACGGCGCCCATGCCCAAGCCGGTCGGCCCCGAGAACCGCGGCGGCGTGCCCGCCCAGACGTCCGGCGAATGGGGCGGCTGGTTCGGCGACACGTCCGGCGGCGCCGGTGCCGCCGCGGAGACGACGACCGTTCTGCCGGCCGCCGGCGGCGAATCAGACGACCCGTACGGCGGGCCCGGCGACCCCGGCGGAGGCCGCCCGGCGCCTCCAGCCGACCCGCTCGGCGGCCCGGGTGGCGTGCGGGGTGAGTACGGCGGGCCGGACGATCCGCTCGGTGCGCGCGGCGAGCCGCCGGACAGGCCCGATGATCCGCTCGCGGACACGCTCAGCGGCCCGGTAGACGTGCCCGGCGCCCCGCTCGGGGTTCCGGGCGGGGCGGGTGATCTCCCCGGCGTGCCGGGTGGGTCTGGCGGCCCGGACGACCCGCTCGGCGTGTCCGGCGGCCCCGGCGGAGCGGGCGACCCGCTCGGCATGGCAGGCGGACCCGCCGTGCCGGGTGACCCACTGGGGCCTCCGGGCGGAGCGGGCGACCCTCTCTACGCTCCGGGGGCAGCGGACGACACACGTGCGATCCCCGTCGACCTCGGTGGGGTGCCCGCTGCCGCCGGTGCTCCCGTCCGTCCCGGCGAGCCGGTGGAGCCCGCCACGCCCGGCGCGCCCGACGACGCGTCCTCGGGCGGAGCCACAGGGCCGGGTGACAAGCCGCCCGCCCCCGACGGCCCCACGGAGCCGCGGGCGGCGAGGGGGACGACGATCGCCCTCGTCTCGGCCCTCGTGCTCGTGGTCATCATGTCGGGCGTCCTCGGCGCCGTCGCCGTGGTGATGACCCAGAACCCGGACGCCCCGCCGCTCAAGCAGACGCCCGTACGCACCCTGCTGACGCCCGTGCACTTCGCGCCGGTGACCGGGGTGGGGGCGGCGCCCTGTGCCGGAACGGACGCGATCCCGGACGACAAGGGCACCTCCTGCTACCAGCTCGATCCGGGAGTCACGGTCACGACCGTGCAGAAGATCGAAGAGGTGACGGAGAACGACGGCACCTACTCGATCAGGCTGGTTCTGTCCCCCTCCAGCCAGGAGCAGATCGAGGCCCTCACCCGCGAGACGGTCAAGCAGCAGCTCGCGATCGTGGTGGGGGAGAAGGTCGTGGCCGCTCCGCGGGTGGCTCAGGAGATCACCCAGGACAGCCTCGGCATCGCGGGCTTCGACAAGGCCCAGGCCGACGCGATCATGGCGCTGCTGACCGGGTCCGCTCCCGCCGGCCAGTCCGCTCCGGCCGCCTCGCCCGCCGCCACCGACGCCGGCCAGCCCGGCGGCACACAACCGGACGGAACGCAGCCCGGCGGGACCCAGCCTGGTGGCACGCAGCCGGGCGGGACCCAGCCTGGTGGCACGCAGCCTGGCGGAACGGTGTACGAGGGCCAGCCGCAAGGATCGCAGCAGGGCGGCACCCAGGGCGGCACTCAGCAGGGAGGCGCAGGGCAGGGAGGCACAGGGCAGGGAGGCACAGGGCAGGGAGGCACAGGGCAGCAGGGAGGCACGCAGTCCACCCCCGAGGGGTTCCAATGAGCACGGATCACGGCCCGGGCCCCCGCCTGCGGACCTGAACCGGCCGACCGGCGGCCGGGGCATGCTCGCCCCGGCCGTCCGATCGAGCCCGGTCATTGCGTGCACGGGATCGTCTCCTGGCCTCTCTCGCGGCGGCGCGGTCTCGTCCCGGCGCGCTGCACGTCCCAGGGGCTCCCACGTCGTGGGGGTCGCGGGCTCGCCCACCGGCCGTACGA
The DNA here is from genome assembly GCF_008033685.1 of Microbispora sp. CSR-4. NCBI lineage: Bacteria > Bacillati > Actinomycetota > Actinomycetes > Streptosporangiales > Streptosporangiaceae > Microbispora > Microbispora sp. CSR-4. The sequence continues at coordinate 579,854 of NZ_VJVX01000001.1, read as the reverse complement.
GGTGGTGCGGGGCGGCGGCGGCCGGGTGCAAGCCGGGGTCAATCCCGGTGCAAGCAGAGCCCCGTAGCGTACGGCGCATGTCAGCACGATCGTTTCGAGGCGCAGCCGCCACGGCCGCGATTGCCGCGTTCCTGGTCCCCGCCTCCCTGCTCGCCGCCGCTCCGGCTCTCGCGCACACCGCGCACACCCACGCCACCGCGCACACCCCCGCACAGGCCCCGGTCACGGCGTCCGCTCACGGCACGGCCGCACCGGCGACCGTCGCCAAGAAGTTGTTCGGCGCGTGGCTGCGCCGGGACCGCCACGCGGCCGCACGCGTCGCCACCTCGAGCGCGGCCTCCACGCTCTTCGCCTATCCTTTCCGGGCTCCGGACAAGTTCGCGGGCTGCTCGGGCAACGCCTGCCGGTTCGTCCACACCAGCGTGCGCGTGCCGGGCGGGCTCGACGGCATCCTGATGGTCGTGTCGGGCGGCAAGGTCACGAAGGTCTACGAGTCCCGCCACCTCGTCAAGCCGTCCGACGCGGCCAAGCACCTGTTCGAGGCCTGGCGCAAGGGCGACCGCAACCGGGGCCTGGAGGCCGCCACGACCACGGCGGTCAAGACGCTGTTCCGGACCAAGTACGACCCGAAGGGTGTGAAGCACTTCTTCCAGGGCTGCAGCTCCGAGCCCAAGGGCTATGGCTGCGCCTACTCCTACGAGGGCGGCGCGATGTTCATGCACGTGCGGGGCTCGAAGAGCCGCGGCTACGAGGTGACCTCCATCACCTACATCGCCGACTGAGCCCGAGCCGGCCGAACCCGAGCCGGCCGAGTCCGAGCGACCTGAACCCGGGCCCCTGAACCCAGGCCCCGCAACCTCAGCCGGCTGGACGAACCGGCTGCTCCCGCCGCGGGCCGAGCACGACGACGGGGGACTCAGCGGGCGACGGGGGCTCAGCGGGCGACGGGCGTGAGCGCGATGTCCTCGGGCCGGATCGGGACCCGGGAGAGATCCAGCCCGGTCGCGGCCCTGACCGCCGCGACCACCGCCGGGGTGGACGACAGCGTGGGCGGCTCGCCCGCGCCCCGCAGGCCGTACGGCGCGTGGGGGTCGGGGTTCTCCAGCACCGACAGCCGCATCGGCGGCATGTCGAGGATGGTGGGGATCAGATAGTCGGTGAACGAGGGGTTGAGCACCCGGCCGTCCCTGACCTGGATCTCCTCCATCAGCGCCAGGCCGAGACCCTGCGCGGAGCCGCCGTGGATCTGCCCTTCCAGGGCCACCGGATTGAGGATCTTCCCGACGTCCTGCACGGCGGCCAGCTCGACGACCTTGACCAGGCCGAGCTCGACGTCCACGTCGACCACGGCCCGGTGCACGCACAACGCGAGCTGCGTGTGGGAGTCGCCCTGGCCGGTGACCGGGTCCATGGGGAACGTCGGCCGGTGGCGGAACTCGCGCGTCTCCTCGACCGGCCCGAACCGTTTCAGCACCTCTTCCAGCGACAGGTCCGGATGCGCCGCCCGCAGCGCGTCGATGCGCGCCCGCACCGCCTCGCACGCCGTCTTGACCGCCCCGCCGGTGACGTACGACTGGCGGGAGGCCGAGGAGGACCCGGCGGAGCCGACCGCGGTGTCCGCCGGGGCGATGGTGACCCTGGCGATCCCGAGCTCCGTACGCGCGATCTGTTCCTGGATGGTGACGAGCCCCTGGCCCACCTCGGCGGCGGCGGTGTGCACGAGCACGTGGGGCTCGTCCCCGGCCAGCTCGACGCGCACCCGTGCCGTCGAGTAGTCGTCGAAGCCCTCGGAGAAGCAGATGTTCTTGATGCCGACGCCGTAGCCCACGCCGCGCCGTACGCCCTCGCCGTGGGTGGTCTGCGCGACGCCGCCCGGCAGGAGGCGCAGGTCGGGCCGCTCGTCCACCGGCTCCGGCGGCAGCGGCATCGCGGCCAGCTCCTTCAGCATGTCCGCGAGCGGCGCGGGGCTGTCGATCACCTGCCCGGTGGCCAGGCGCGACCCCTGCGACACCGCGTTGCGGACCCGGATCTCGACCGGCGACAGCCCGCAGGCCGCCGCGAGCCGGTCCATCTGCGACTCGTACGCGTAACACGCCTGCACCGCCCCGAACCCGCGCATGGCACCGCAGGGCGGATTGTTCGTGTAGACGCCGTACGCGTCGATCCAGACGTTGCCCACCTCGTACGGACCGACGCCGAGGGAGGCGGCGTTGCCCACCACGGCCGGGGTGGACGAGCAGTAGGCCCCGCCGTCGAGCAGGATCTCCGCCTTGACGTAGACGAGCCGCCCGTCGGCCGTGGCGCCGTGCTCGTAGCGCATCCGCGCCGGATGCCGGTGGACGTGGCCGAAGAACGACTCCTCGCGGCCATAGACCATCTTGACCGGGCGGCCCGTCCGCAGTGCCAGCATCGAGGCGTGGACCTGCATCGACAGGTCCTCCCGCGCGCCGAACGCGCCGCCGACCCCGGCGAGGGTCAGCCGCACCTTCTCCTTCGGCAGGCCCAGGCACGGCGCCACCTGGTCCTGGTCGACGTGCAGCCACTGGGTGGCGACGTACAGGTCCACCCCGCCGTCCTCGGCCGGCACGGCCAGGCCCGACTCCGGCCCGAGGAACGCCTGGTCCTGCATGCCGACCTCGTACTCGCCGGTGACGACCACCTCGGCCTCGAAGGTGCTCCCCACCCTGACCGGCTGGTGCCGTACGACGTTGCCCCCGGGGTGCACGGCGGGACAGGCGGGGTCGAAGGCGGCCCGGGGGGGATCGGTCACCGCCTCGCGCTCCTCGTAGCGCACGACGATCGCGGCGGCGGCGCGGCGCGCGGTCTCCGGGTGGTCGGCGGCCACGATCGCCACGGGCTCGCCCTGGTAGCGGACCTGGTCGACGGCGAGCACCGGCTGGTCGCGGCGCTCCAGCCCGTAGAACTTCTCCCCGGGCACGTCCTCGTGGGTCAGCACGGCGAACACGCCGGGCATCGCGAGCGCGGGGCCGACGTCGATCGAGCGGATCCACGCGGACGGATGCGGGCTGCGCAGCGTGGCGCCCCAGAGCATGCCCTCAAGCCACAGGTCGGAGGAGTACGCGAACTCCCCGGTCACCTTCAGCGTGCCGTCCGGGCGCGGCGCGCTCTCGCCGAGGCCCGGACGCCGCCCCGTTCCGATCGCCGTGCCCGCCGCCGTCTCCGTCGCCATACGCCGCTCCACGGTCGTAGTACAACAACCGGGCGGGGCCGGGGCCTATCGGCGCGGCCATGAAACCCGGGGGCGGCCGTAGTCGATGCTTGTAGATATCTCCAAATACGCTGTCTTCCGTGCTGTTGCATGATCTGCTCGCCGCACCGGAACTGCGGCTCACCCTGCTCACGGGCGACGAGCGGCTGGACCGTGAGATCAAGGGCGTGCTCATCACCGACCTGCCCGATCCCCGGCGCTACCTGTCGGGCGGCGAGCTGGTGCTGACCGGCCTGATGTGGCGCCAGTCGCCCGACGACTCCGCCCGGTTCGTGGACGCCCTGGCCGATGCGGGCGTGGCCGCGCTCGGCGCCGGTGACGCGCGGCTCGGCACGGTACCCGCCGACCTGGTGGACGCGTGCCGGGCGCGTGGCCTGCCACTGCTCGAAGTGCCCGTCGAGGTGTCGTTCGGGGCCGTCACCGAGCTCGTCGGCAGACGCGTCGCCGCCGCCCAGGTGGGCGACCTGCGCGGCGCGCTCGGGCGGCATCGCAGGATCGTCGCCGCGGTGGCCGAGGGGGCCGGGCTCGCCGAGCTGTTCGCCCTGGTCGAGGCCGAGCTCGGCGTCACCGCCGCCGTCGTGTCCGCCTGCGGCGCGGTCGTCGCGGGCGACCTGCCGAAGGAGCGGGCCGTACGGCTGGCCCGTGACTACCTCGCCGCAGTCCGCCTGCCGGTGGTCGTCGACCGCGGCGGGCCGTTCACGATCTTCGCCGTGGGCCGACGGCACCGGGCCGCCGGCTGGGCCCTGGTCTGCCGGGGCGAGGTCGACGTGGAGCTCGGCTACGAGCTGGCGGCGTGCGTCGCGATGGAGCGGACGCGGGCGGAGGAGGGCCGCCGGGTGGAACGCCGGCTGGCCGAGCAGCTCATCGCCCTGGCCTGCGCGGGCGGCGACCTTGCGGAGCTGTCGGCCCGGCTGCGGACGTGCGGCATCGACCCGGCCGAGCCGTACGCCATGGTCACCGCGACGGCGAGCAGACGCGGGGCGCAGGACGGCCCCGACCCCGCCCTGCTGGGTGGTCAGGTGGTGGAGGAGCTGCTCGACCGCGAAGTGGTGGCCGCCGCGGGCGCCGACGCGTCGGTGGCGCTGGTCCCCCTGCGCCGCGACACCCCCTGGGGAGACCGCGACGCGCTCGCGGCCCTGCTGCGCGCCCGTACGGCGGTGCTCGCCGCCGGGCTGCCGTCGATCACGGTGTCGGCCGGGCTGAGCGGCGCGCTGACCGGGCCGCAGGCCATCCGGGGCGGGGTGGAGGAGGCGGGCCACGCCCGGCGGATGGCCGAGGCGCGCGGCGGGGGAGTGGTCACCAGCGACGAGATCTACACCCACGCGCTGCTGCTGGCGACCGTGCCCGGCGACGTGCGGACGTCGTTCGCCGAGCGGCTGCTGGGGCCGTTGTTCGACTACGACCGGCGGCACGGGGCCGAACTGGTGCGCACGCTCGGCGCGTTCCTCGACTGCACCGGATCGTGGAACGCCTGCGCCGAGCGGTTGCACGTGCACGTCAACACGGTGCGCTACCGGATCAGGCGGGTAGAGGAGCTGACCGGCAAGGACCTGTCATCCATGGCCGACCGCGTGGATCTCTTCCTCGCCCTCCGCGCCGGCTGAGCCCTCCGCGCGGGCCGCATTTTGCGCGCGGGCTGAGCCTTCCGCGCGGGCCGCGTTTTGCACGCGGGCTGAGCCTTCCGCGCCGCCTGAGCCGTCCACGGTTCGCGACGGGCCATCCTCCGGACTCTCGCCGAGCAGGGCGAGCTCCTCGCGGGCGAAGTCCACCCAGTAGTCCGCCCCGCACTCCTGAGCGACCACTATGGTCTCCTGCAGGTACGCGCGCGCTCTGTCGAGCCTGCCCGTGAGGCGTTCGGCCCTGCCGAGATTACCGAGGCATCTGGCTTCCAGGCCGCGGAAGCGGCTCTCCCTCATGAGGACGAGGGCCTCCTCGAAGAGCATCACCCCCGACCGGGGATCGTCCTGCGCCATGTAGACCTCGGCCATGCACATCAGCGCGTCCGAGTGCTGCATGGCGTCACCGGCCTCCTTCGCGAGCGACACCATCTCGACATACGCGGCCATGGCGGACGCCGTGTCCCCCAGGCCGAGATGTGCTTCGCCGGCGCAACCGAGAGCGTGGCGTTCACCCACCGCCGACCCGATCTCCCGCGCGATGCGCAGTTGCTCCCGCGCCGACGACAGGGCTTCCTTGTGCATCATGAGCGCGTTGAGCGTGACGCCCAGGTTTCCCAGAGCCCTCATCCGCGCGAAGGCGTCGCCGCACGTGCGGAGAAGATCCACCTCGGCGCGATGATAGGCGAGCGCTTCCGCGTAGCGCCCCATATAGCCCAGGCCGAGGGCGATGTAACTGTTCGCGAGGGCGGAGATATCCGGATCTCCGAGCCGCTCGCCCACCTCGAGCGCCTGGCGGTTGAGGGTCACGGTCTCAGGGTGGTGGCCGGTGTACACGAGGGGCCAATGACAGGAGAAGGCCAGGTAGGCGCCGGAACGTGCCAGAGATGAGTTCGGGGACCCCATCGCCTGGGCTGCGACGGCGAGGATGTTGGGGCGTTCCCGCTCCAGCCACGCGAACGCGTCGGCGCCGCCGGTCAGGGCGAAGGGTTCGCATGCCGCGAACTCGTGCAGGGGATGCACCCGATGCGGGTCTATCAGTTTCATCGCCAGGCGCACGGTCGTGCCGTACAGGCCGATCACGCGGTCGAGCGCGTCGTCGCGGTCGCGCTCGCTCAGGCGCCGCTCGGCCAGTTCCATCGCGAAGAGCCGGACCAGGTCGTGCAGGCGGAACCGGCCCTGCTCGCCGGGTTCGGCCAGATTCGCCCGCACCAGGCGGGCCACGGCGCGCTCCGCGGCATCCTGCGGCGCGTCGAGAAGGGCCGCCACGACCTCGGGTGTGGCGTCCGGCGTGCGCAGGACGCCCAGATGGCACAGGGCAGCGGCCGCAGTCCTGTCGGGCTCGTGGCCGCTTCCCGCCAGCACGTCATGGCTGAGCTGGAGGCTGGCGCGCACCGCGAGATCACCCGACTCCAGCTCGTGCAGCGCCCGCCGTTCGTCGCGCAGCCGGGCGTTCAGCTCCGTTAAGGGAGTGTGGCGGTTTTCCATCAGACGCGCCGCCGCGAGCCGCAGGGCGAGGGGCAGCCCGCCGCACAGGTCCGCCAGCTCGGCGGCGGCGGACGGATCGGCGGCGACCCGCTCGGCGCCGGCGAGTTTCGCGAGCATGGTGACCGCCTCCGACCGCGACATCCTGCCGAGAACGAGCTGGACGCAGTCGTCGGCCGCCGCGAACGACTCCCGGCTCGTGACGAGCAGCGCGTTTCCGGCCGGCAGGCCCAGCAGCGGGCGGACCTGCTCCGGGCCGGACGCGTCGTCGAGCACGATCAGCGTGCGGCGGCCCGCCAGACGGTCCCTGAGCATCGCGGCGGCCTCGTCCTGATCGGACGGAACCGACTCCGAGCGCACCCCGAGGCCCCGCAGCAGTCTCCCGAGCAGGTCGAGCGGGTTCAGCCGTCCGACTCCCGGCGTCGCACCGAGCAGGTTCAGGTACAGCTGGCCGTCCGGATAGTGATCGCTCACCGCGTGCGCCGCGTGCACGGCGAGGGTCGACTTGCCCGCTCCCGCCGTGCCGGTGACGGCCACCACCGCCTGCGGGTCGTCTCCGTCCCAGGGCGCGAGCAGAGCGCGCAGCCGCACCAGCGTCTCCGCCCGTCCCACGAAGATCCGCCGATCGCGCGGAAGCTGACGCGGCCGGACGAACTCCCCGTGAGCGGTGACCGCCGTGGCGGACGGCGCCGCCGCGAGGGAGGGATCCGCGCGCAGGATGCGCTCGTACGCCCGTCGCAGAGATTCGCCGGGATCGACGCCGAGGTGTTCGGTGAGCAGACGCTTGATGTCGTGGAAGACGTCCAGCGCCTCGGCCTGCCGCCCGCAGCGGTAGAGCGCGAGCATCTGCAGCTCCCGGGCACGCTCCCGCAGCGGGGCCTCCGCGGTCAGCCCGGCGACCGCGTCGAGCGCTTCCTGGTGCCGGCCCAGCCTCAGCAGCGCGTCGGCCCAGTCCTCCCGCGCCGTCTGGCGCAAGCTTTCCAACCGGGTGCGTTCCGCCTCGCAGAACGGGCCGGGAAGGCCGCCCAGGGCGGTGCCCGCCCACAGCCCCAGCCCGGCCTCCAGCTCGCGCAGCCAGGCGGGGAGGTCCTGTTTGGCCTGGAAACGACGGGCCTCGGCGAGGCGCTGCTCGAAGTCCTCGGCGTCGGTCCGGCACACGTCCCGCGCCAGGCTGTAGCCGTTCGCGGACTGGGTGAGCAACGTGAACGGCCCGCGCCTGCCGCGTTCCGGTTCGAGCAGCCGCCTCAGCCCGGCCACATAGGTGTAGACGCTCTGCTCGGCCGTCTTCGGCGCGGCGTCGCCCCACAGGGCGCCGACGAGCCTGTCCTTCGTGACGAGGCGGCCCGCCTGTGCGGCGAGCACCCAGAGAGTGGCCCGTTGCAGCGGCGGCCCCAGGTTCACCTGCCGGTCCTCCAGCCATGCGGTCACCGGTCCGAGCACCCGGAGCCGGAGGCCGCCCCCGCCTAATTCCCCATGTGCCGTCCCCATGGACGTCCTGTCCCTCCCTCGCGCGAGGATCAGCCGGCGAGCGCCACGCGGGGCGATGCCTCTCTGGCCGCTCTCAGCTCGGGGAAGGCGGTTTCGATGGCGCTCAGTTCGTCTTCCACCAACGGGGATAGGTTCTTGTACCCGGACCGCTGCCGCGCCGCCAGCGCCTCCCGGGCGTAGGCCAGGGCCTGTGCCGGCTCGTTCAGGAGACGATGAACTCTGGCGAGCATGACGAGCGACTCGCACTCGCTGATCCGGTAGCCGATCTCCCGGGCCACACGCAGGCCGCGCTCGAGGTAGGACTTCGCCGTCTGCGGATCGCCGCGCTTCAGGTGCAGCTCGGAGACCAACGTGAGGCCGCACGCCTCGTGGTAACGGTCTCCCGCGGCCTGCGCGAGTGCGAGTTGCTCATGGATCAGGCTCATGGCCGCCGTCAGATCGCCCATTCTCAGGCAGGCGGTCGCCTCGGTCACCAGCGAATGACGCTCGCCGACATCAGAGCCGATCTCCCTGGCGATCGCCCGCTGGGCCTTCGTCCGCTCACGCGCCTCCGCGTACCGTTCGAGCTTGAGAAGGACTACGCCCAGGTTGCCCAGGGCGCGCATCTCGCCGAACCGGTCGCGCAGCGCGCGTCTCAGCTCGAGCTCGGCCTGCTGGTGCGGCAGGGCCTCGGTTTCCTTGCCGAGGTTCAGCAGTGCGTGTGCCAACTGGCCGTGGGCCAGGGACAGGATCTCCTGGTCATCGGTCCGCTCGCCTACACCCAGTGCCTGCCTGTTGAGGTCACGCTGCTCGCGGTGGTGCGCGCCCATGGCGAGCTGCCAGGTGAGGGCGAACCCGACGTAGGCTCCGAGCCGTGCGACGTCGTCGTCCTCGCTGTGCATCGCCTGGGTGGCGGCGGCGACCACGTCCGGCAGCTCCTCCGCCAGCCAGTTCCTGGCCTCGTCGACAGTCTCGAACGCGAGCGGGCGCTGTGGCACGGCGGGCCAGGGAAGCTGCACACGGTGTGGATCGAGCACTGTGCTGGCATGGCGCGCGGTCGCCCCGTAGAAGCCGAGCGTGCGCAAGAGCGCGTCTTTGCGCGTCTCCGGCGTGAGGCGCGCATCCGCGAGCTCGATCGTGAACAGCCGTACGAGGTCGTGGAGGCGATAGCGGCCCGGTTCCGAGATCTCCACGAGGTGCGCACGTGCGAGGCGGTCGAGGGCGCGCTCGGCGGCGTCGACCGGTTCCCCGAGGAGAGCGGACACCAGCTCGGCGGTCAGACTCGCCACGTGCAGGACCCCGAGGTGGCACATCGTCCGTGCGGCCAGCCGATCGAGTCCGTTGCCGTTGGCCAGACTCTCATAGCTCAGCTCCAGACTGGAGCGGACGGCGCTTCGGCCCGACTCCAGCTCATGCAGCGTACGCCGCCGATCCTCCAGCCTCGTCCCCAGATCCCGCACCGTCCAGTCGGGGCGTTCGGCGAGCCGGGCGGCGGCCAGGCGCAGAGCCAGCGGCAGCAGGTCGCACAGGTGCGCCAGGCGGTCGGCGGCGGCCGGGTCCGCCGCGATCCGTTCCGCTCCGACGAGCTTCGCCAGCATGGTGACCGCCTCCGACCGCAGCAGCCTCCCGAGCACGAGCTGGACGCAGTCGTCGGTCGCCGCGTGCGACTCGCGGCTCGTGATCAGCACGGTGTTGCCGGACGGCAGCCCCAGCAGGGCGCGCACCTGCTCGGGCCCGGCCGCGTCGTCGAGCAGGATGAGGGTCCTGCGTCCCTCCAGCCGGTCGCGCAGCACCGCGGCGGCCTCGTCCTCATCGGACGGCAGGGCCTCGCCCGGCACACCCAGGGCGCGCAGGAGCCTGCCGAGCACGTCGATCGGCTTCAGGCGCTCGACCCCCGGCGTCGCGCCCTGGAGATTGACGTACAGCTGTCCGTCCGGGAACGCGTGCGAGGAGGCGTGGGCGGCCTGTACGGCCAGCGCGGACTTGCCCGCCCCGGGGACTCCGGTGATCGCGATCACCGCCTGCGGCGGTCCGCCGTCCCAGGGGGAGAGCAGAGACCGTAGACGGACCAGTTCCTCGGCCCGCCCCACCAGGACGCTCGCCGCCCGCGGCAACTGGCGGGGAGGCCTCGCCGGGACCTCGGCACCGCTCGCGCGGTCCTGCACCCGCGCGAGCGACGGATCGGCCCGCAGGATCAGTTCGTACCGCTCGCGCAGGGTCGCGCCGGGATCCACGCCGAGCCGCTCCGCGAGCAGCCGTTTGACGTCCAAGTACGTCTGGAGAGCGTCGGCCTGCCTGCCGCAGCGATACAGCGCGAGCATGAGCAACTCGCGGGTGCGCTCTCGTAGCGGTGCCTCCGCGGCCAGCTCGGTCAGCGTTCTCGCGGCCTCCTGGTGCAGCCCCAGGCCGAGCAGCATGTCGGCGTGGTCCTCCCGCGCGGACAGGCGCAACTCCTCGAGACGAGCCCGTTCCGCCGCCGCGAAGGGACCCGGCACGCCGCACAGGGCGGGTCCCGACCAGCACGCCAGGGCGGCGTCCAGCGCGCGCAGGCCGCCTCGCAGGTCGCTCGCACCGCGCAGCCGGCGTGCCTCGGCCAGGTGGCGTTCGAAGTCCTCCACGTCCACCCGCACCTTGCCGCGTTCCAACGCGTAGCCCCGCGACCGGTTCGCCAGGATGATGTATGGACCACGCCTGCCAGGGTGGGGCTCCAGCACCCGCCGGAGGCCGGCGATGTAGGTGTAGAGGCTCTGCTCGGCCGTGTTCGGGGGGCCATCCCCCCAAAGGCCGCTGATCAGCACGTCCTTCGGGACCACGCGTCCTTCATGCCCGACGAGCACGCACAGGGCCGCCCGCTGCAGCGGCGGTCCCAGCTCGATGGGATGTCCGCCGCACCAGCCTGCAAGCGGGCCCAGTAACCGCAGACGGGACGGTAAGTCCTGAGAAGTTCCACACTCATTCGCATTATCCATACGTTTTTGGACTCCATGCGGTGACGGCGCCGACGCGTTGAGTGCATCGCCCAGCCCTTTTGGGAGGCCGGTGCGCGTAGCCTGGTGACCAGGCCATCGGTGCGTCCCTCGACGTTCTTGTACAGCTACTGCAATAAGAAGTCATCCCCGTGACGCCGGCTACGGGCACATCGTTGGGCCTGAATCGGCAGAAGCTTCAATATGCCATCATGTATCTAGATTTTGTCTAGATATGTGTAGGGCCCGAGCTCACGCTTGTCACGGGCTGACTTGGGGAGGGAAGCCCCCGGCGACGGCCGCGCCGCCCGGGCATGGACGGCATGGCGTTCCGTCCTGTCCGAGTCTGATGGACCTATGAAACAGAGGGGATCTGCGCCCTGCGAACTCGGGGTAGAGCCGGGCGGGCATCGCGCCGAGCCCGCCACGGGCGGGCCTGGGGAGGGCGGTGGACTGGGGGGCGGCCCGAGGCGCGGTCCGGCGTCTGTCGCCATGTCGATCAATCAGAATGTTGGGCTCGAACCGGCCGACTCGCAATTCCGGATCCATTGGTCGAGCGTCATATTCCGAGTCTGTGGAAATTGTATCCGGAAATGAATCCGGCTCGCCGGAATGGAGGCTTTTCGTTTGGCGAACATTGAGGGTGTGTCGGGGGCGGCCGATTCGAATGCAAGATAAAATAGTGATGCCTGAATCGAAGCGGCTTCAGAAATTTTGATTAATATTGGGTGAGGGCGCCACTGTCGGCCGGGGAGCCAGAGGGGGCGCATGGATGTTGCGGAGTGCTTCCTGGTGTTCCTCTGTGGCGCCCCGGCGCGGCTACCAGGCGGCTTCGATCAGCAGCACTCCAGCCGAAGAAGCAGATTTTTCGCCTCCGTAGGAGACGGGGAAGCGCTCGCTGGCGTAACATCGCCACCAACGGCCAGTATGGCAGAAATGATGACGGTAAGAACGGGTAGGGCAAGGCGGCGCACGGTGGATCTCCCATCAGCTCAGACTGCCGGGCCTACAATATTGCAGGAGTTGCCAATGGCGGCGCAAGATCTGGTCGGACAGCGCATCAAGGCGATTCGTCGTCAGCGCGGGCTCTCGCAAGCGCAGTTGGCGCATCCCGAACTCTCCGACAGTTATGTATCACTGATCGAAAGTGGTAAGCGCACGCCCACTCCTGCGGTTCTCGAACTGCTTGCGCAGAAGCTGGACTGCTCGCTGACCTACCTCGTCAACGGCGTCACCGCCGAGCAGATGGAAGACCTGGAAGTCGGCCTCAGCTTCGCCCGCATGGCACTGGAGAACGGCGATGTCGCCGAGGCCCGCCGCCGGTATGCCGAGCTGCTCGCCGACGGCAACCTCCAGGGACTCGCCTCGCTGCGGGTGGAGGCACGCTACGGCTACGCGCTGGCTTCGGAGGCTTGTGGTGAGCTTGCCGAGGCCATCTCCGTTCTCCAGGAGCTCGGCGAGGCCGAGGCGGAGACGATGACGCAGGACCGCAAGATCGCCGTGGCCCTGGCGCTGTGCCGGTGCCATCGGGAGCGGGGCGACTACTCGGCCGCCGTCCAGGTGGGCGAGCGTGCCCTGGAGAGCCTGTCCCGATCCGGTTGGAGCGACGCTCTGGTGGAGCTCGGCGCGACACTGCTGAGCGTCTACCTGGCGCGGGGCGACCTGCTGCGGGCGGGGCACTTCGCCGCCGAACTGATCGCGGCGGCGGAAGCCCTGGGAACCCCCCGTGCCACGGTCGCGTCGTCCTGGAACGCCGCTCTTGTGGCCGAGCGGGCGGGACGCGGGGAGGAGGCCCTCGCCTTGATCGAGCGTGCGCTGGCGATCCAGTCCGAGACCGGTGAGCCACGCAACCTGGCACGCCTCCGGCAGACGCATGCGAACATGGTGCTGCGGCTGCATCCCGAGGAGTCGGAGAAGGCACGTGACCTCCTGCTCAGGGCGCAGCGGGACATGGAAGGTGCCGCTACCAGCGCCTTCGACAGAGCGCAGGGTGCTCTCGACCTCGCATGGGCCGAAATCGCCCTCCACCACCCCCAGCGGGCCGTCGAGTATGCGCAGGCCGCCGTCGACTTGGTGCGCGGCACCTCGGGGTGGCTTGAGACACGGGCCGCACTGATCCTCAGCCAGGCACGTTTCATGCTCCACCAGGATGAGGAGGCGGCCGCGGAGCTGGACACGGTGAGCCAGTGGCTGGAAAACGCACTGGCCACGCGGAAGGCGGCCGAGGACTGGATGACGATCGCCGAGATGCGCCGGCGGATCGGCGAGGACGAGCAGAGCGTGGCCGCCTACCAGCGCGCTCTCGCCTGCGTCGAGCTCTGACCGCGCACGCGGGTATCGGGCTCACAAGGACGGGTTCTGCCGGGCCGGGGGCTGCTCGCCCCCGGCCCGGCTCGCGTCTCGGGTGACGAGCGCGTGGACCACAAGGGCTCGCGAACGCGCGGATCACAAGGACGAACGCGGCCCGCGAGCGGATCGGCCGGCCCCGCTCGCCGGATCGCGGAGCCGGTAGGCATGCAAGGCCGACGATGGCGTGATCAGGCTCTTTTCCGGGTCATCCCCAGTCTTCCGGTGCGAGGTATGGACCGGACCCCCAGGTCGGTAGCCTGGGAAGTGCCATGAAGAGACCCTTCCTCGCCGCCTTCACCGCGCTCCTGGCGGCTCTCCTGCTGTGTGTCGCGCCGGCCCTGCCCGCTCAGGCGCACACCTCGCTCAAGAGTAGCGACCCGCAGAAGAACGCGCAGGTCAAGACCTTGCAAAAGGTCACGCTCGAGTTCGCGGACTCCGTTCAGTTCCCGGTCGTGGTCGTCCGCGGCGAGGACGGCAAACGCTACGAGAAAGGCGAGCCGGTCGTCGACGGGCCCAAGGTCACCGAGGCGGTGACCGAGCCGGTTCCCCCGGGTCGCTACACGATCGCCTGGCGGGTGGTGTCACCCGACGGGCACCCCCTTGAGGGGGAGATCCCGTTCACCGTGGTCGGCGACCAGTCCGTCGGGGCGGCGACCTCGGCGGCCGCCCCCGACGACCCGGCGTCGTCGTCCGCGCCGGCGGCCGCCGCGCCCGCGACGGCACCCGCGGCCCAGGCCGATGACGGCGGGCAGCAGGGCATCCCCGGATGGACCTGGGCGGTGATCTTCGGGATCGCCGGCATCGGCATCGGGATGTTCCTGAGCCTGCGGAAGAAGCCGTGAACCGGACGGTACGACTGACCGCCGCGGCGCTCTGCGCGGCCGTCGGCGCACTCGTCGTCGCGATGGTGCTCGGCGGTGCCGCGACCCCGCGCATCATCCCCGGCCTGCCCGACGAGGGCACCCTGACGCGCTGGATGCTGCCGCTGTCGAAGCTCGGGATGGACGTCTCCGGCGTCCTGACCGTGGGCCTTCTGACGGCTGCCGCGGCGTTCCTGCCCAACGACAAGGGCCTGCTCGGCAAACAGGCGCAGAGTTACGTGAAGGGCGCGTCGTGGTCCGCGCTGGCCTGGGCGGTCGCCGCGGCGGTGGCCCTGGTCTTCAGCCTGTCGGAGACCCTCGGCGCGCCGGTGGGCCAGATCCTCGCCGGCAACGAGCTGACCAGCTATGCGAGCCAGGTGCCGCAGGGCATCGCGCTGACCCTGGTCGTGCTGTTCGCCGTCGCCATCGCGCTGTTCGCCCGGGGCGCGATCACGGCGGGCGCCGCCGGGGGCCTGCTGGTCTTCGCGCTCGTGACGCTGCTGCCGCCCGCGCTCACCGGGCACTCCTCCTCCTCGCCCAACCACGGTCTCGCCACGACCTCGGTGGCCATGCACCTGCTCTTCCTGGCCCTGTGGGTGGGTGGCCTCGGGGTGGTCTGCCTGCACGCGCTACGCGGGCGCCCCCTCCTGGACGTCGCCGCCGCGCGTTTCTCCCGGATGGCGCTGTGGTGCTTCGTCGGCGTCGGCGTCTCCGGGCTCGCCGCCGCCGCCTCGCGCCTCACCTCGGTCGGCGAGCTGTTCACCTCAAGCTACGGCCTGCTCCTGCTGGCCAAAATCATCGCGTTCTGCGTGCTCGGGTTCTTCGGCTGGCGCCACCGCGGCCGTACGCTGCCGAAGGTGTCGGAGGGGGAGCCGCACGCCTTCCTCCGCCTCGCCCTCGGCGAGGTTCTGCTGATGGGAGCGACGATCGGCCTGGCCGTGGCGCTGTCCCGGACCGCCCCGCCGCCCGTCGACACGCCGGTCGACCGGGCCTTCGAGCTGCTCGGCTACCTGATCCCGCCGCCGCTGACGGTCGCGAACCTGCTGACGCTCTGGTGGTTCGACCTGTTCTTCGCCGTGCTCGCGGTCATCATGGCCGGCCTGTACGGCGCGGGCGTCGTACGGCTGGCCCGCCGGGGCGACCGGTGGCCCATGGGCCGCACGATCAGCTGGTACATCGGCGTCGTCATCCTCGTTTTCAGCACGCAGAGCGGCGTGGCGCGCTATTCGCCCGTGCTGTTCAGCGTGCACATGACCGAGCACATGGTCCTGTCGATGCTGGTCCCGATCTTCCTGGTGCTCGGCGCGCCGGTCACGCTGGCGCTGCGCGCGCTCAAGCCCGCCGTCCGCCGGGGCGATCGAGGCCCGCGCGAGTGGCTCATGGTGATCTTGCACAGCAGGATCATGAAGTTCTTCAGCCACCCCGCCATCGCGACCGCGATCTTCGTGGCGTCGACCTTCGTGCTGTACTTCACCCCGCTGTTCGCCGCGGCGATGGAGGAGCACCTCGGTCACATCGCGATGACCGTGCACTTCCTGCTGAGCGGCTCGCTGTTCTTCTGGGTGATCATCGGTGTCGACCCGGCGCCGTACAAGCTGCCCTACTATGGGCGGCTGCTGCTGCTCATGGTGACCATGCCGTTCCACGCGTTCTTCGGGATCGCCCTGATGAGCATGGGGTCGGTGCTGGCATCCAGTTACTACGACCAGCTCGGGCGCACCTGGGGCTCCTCCTCGCTGGTCGACCAGCAGATGGGCGGCGGCATCGCCTGGGCCTTCGGCGAGATCCCCACGCTGATCGTGCTGCTCGCGCTCGGCTTCCAGTGGTGGCGCGACGACGAGCGCGTCGCGCGCCGTGCCGACCGCAGGGCCGACGCCGCGGCCGCCAAGTCCGGCGGCACGGGGGACGCGGAGCTGGACGCCTACAACGACTACCTGGCGAAGCTGAACAGGCAGGACAGGGCCGCCGAGTAGGGCCGCCGGTGGTCGGTCGCCGAATAGGCCACCGGCAGCCGGAGGTCCGTGCCGTCGGTCTGCGTCCCCGCCGTGGGCCTGTGTCCCCGCCGTGGGCCTGTGTCCCCGCCGAGGCCCGCGACCTCAAGCACCCACGCGGCACCTCGCGGAGCACAGGAGCGCAGCCGGTGGGAGCACCTGGGGATGCCTCAGGCGCCTGCGCGACGCCTCGGGAAGACGCCGTGGCGCTTCGCCGGAAACACCGGCGAAGCGCCACGAAACCGCTCCGACGTCCTTACGGGAGGGTGAGGATCTCGTAGCCCGACTCGGTCACCACGAGGGTGTGCTCGAACTGCGCGGTTCGCTTGCGGTCCTTGGTCACCGCGGTCCACTTGTCGGGCCAGATCTCGTAGTCGATCGTGCCGAGCGTGAGCATCGGCTCGATCGTGAACGTCATCCCCGGCACCAGGGTCACCGACAGCGAGGGGTCGTCGTAGTGGGGGACGATGAGCCCGGAGTGGAACGAGGTCGAGATGCCGTGCCCGGTGAAGTCGCGGACGACGCCGTAGCCGAAGCGCTTGGCGTACGCCTCGATCACCCGGCCGACGATGTTGAGCTGGCGGCCCGGCGCCACGGCCTTGATCGCCCGCATCATCGCCTCGCGGGTCCGCTCGACCAGCAGGCGCGACTCCTCGTCGACCTCGCCGACGAGGAAGGTGGCGTCGGTGTCGCCGTGCACGCCGCCGATGTAGGCGGTGATGTCCACGTTGACGATGTCGCCGTCGCGCAGCACGGTGTCGTCCGGGATGCCGTGGCAGATCACCTCGTTGATCGAGGTGCACAGCGACTTGGGGTAGCCGCGGTAGCCGAGCGTCGAGGGGTAGGCGCCGTGGTCGCAGAGGAACTCGTGCCCGATGCGGTCGAGCTCGTCCGTCGTCACGCCGGGGGCGACGTGCCTGCCGACCTCTTCGAGCGCCTGCGCGGCGATCCGGCCCGCGATCCGCATCTTCTCGATGGTCTCGGGGGTCTGGACGTCGCTGCCGCCCTTCTTGGGCTCGGCCTTCCCCACGTACTCGGGCCGGGGGATGTGGGCGGGAACCTTGCGAATGGGCGAGATTCGCCCGGGGCGGAGCAGCGTGGTCATGCGGCCAAGTCTAGTTGCGCGTCAAGGGGGCACGATTAAGGACGTGAGCGATCAATGGTGGTTCTGCCTGAAGCACATGAGCGTCGAGCCCGAGAGGGGCTGCCCGAACAAGGACCGGCTCGGTCCCTATGACTCCCGCGACGCCGCCGCCAACGCCCTTCAGACGGCGGCCGAGCGCAACAAGCGCTGGACCGAGCAGGACAAGGACTGGGACGACTGACCCCCTGACACGGGCCCGGGCCCGGTCCTCAGGAACCTGTCGGGTAAGGCTTCGGCGCCTCTGCGTGAGCCCTGCCTCCGGCACCTTCACCCATGCCGGGCCTCCGGCACCTGTTATGGGCAAGGCCACGGCACGTCTGCGTGAGCCCTGCCTCCGATACTTCACCCGGGCCCTGTTCGTTCGCCCTTTCACCGTCCGGGCGCCGGTGCGGCCTCGGCCGCCTGCCGCCGGGCCGTCGCGCGGCGGGCGACGAGCCGGCCGAGCGTCCAGACGCCGATGCCGCTCCACACCAGGTTGAGGCCCGCCGAGGGCCAGGCCGAGTAGTACGCGCTGTTGATCATCAAGGTGGCCGCCCCGCCGAAGTTGAGCAGCTGGTAGGGCAGCCCGTCCGCGGACATCCTGCCGGACGACACCAGCGCGTACGCGAGCAGGAGGACGACGGCGCCCATGGTGCCGATGATCGTGATGAAGGTGGACATCAGGACGGTTCGCCATCCACGCACATGGTCATGACCCGATGATCCTGCCCGCGGAGAGTGTAGGGCAAGTGAAGGATTCTTAAACCGAACATAAGATCTGCTGCATGGAAATCGACCCGCGGCGGCTGCGGATCCTGCACGAGGTGTCCCGCAGAGGCGGCGTCATGAAGGCCGCTGAGTCGCTGCACCTCACGTCCTCGGCCGTCTCCCAGCAGCTCGCCCAGCTCGAACGGGAGGTCGGCCTCGCGCTGTTCGACCGGTCGCAGCGCAGGGTCACGCTGACCCCCGCCGGGCGGGTGCTCGCCGCGTACGCCGAGCGCATCGAGGAGCAGCTCGCCGAGGCGAGGCACGAGCTCAACCGCTTCGCCGAGCGGCTGTCCGGGCCGGTCACCATCGCGGCGTTCCCCACCGTGATCCGGCATCTGCTCGTCCCCGCGCTGCGCGAGCTGGCCGTACGGCACCCGCGGATCACACCGGTGATCAAGGAGCTGTTCGGGCCGGGCGCGGTGCAGGAGCTGCGCCTCGGCGGCGTGGACCTGGTCGTGACCGAACGGGACATGAGCCAGCCGGCCGCGTCGCTGCCGTCGATGTCGCGGCACCGCCTCTATGACGACGAATACCGCATCGTCGCCCCGCCGTCGTGGGACGAGGTGCCGGCCACCGTCGCCGACCTGGTGGACCTGCCGTGGGTGGCGGGAGTGCCCGACCAGGCGTGCGGGCAGGCGCTCGAACGGCTCGCCCAGCTCCACGGGTTCGTCCCGCGCCGCGTGCACCTGATCGCGGAGTTCCCGCCCGTGCTCGGGCTGGTGTCGGCGGGGCACGGGGTGGCGATCGTGCCGTCGCTGGCGCTGCTCGACGTGCCGCCGGGCGAGGTGGTGGTCACCGGCATCCGCGGCGTGGGCACCCGCAGGATCGAGGCGCTGACCAGGGTGAGCCGTACGACGTCGGGGGAGCCCGACGCCATGCAGGCCGTGGTGATCGAGGTGCTGCGTGAGGTGGCCGACGCGGTGGACCGGCGCGTGCGCGAGCTCAGCCGCGCCCCGATCGACTCGTCGCCCGCGTCCTGACCGACGCCCGCCCGCCGCCCCGCTCGGCTCGCCCGTGTCCTGACCTGCCGCCCACGGCCTGAGCCGCCGCTCGCTTCGTGATTTGCCGCCCGCCGCGCCGCTCGGCTCGCCCGCGTCCTGACCGCACCGCCTGCGTCCTGGCCTGTCGCGGGCCGGCCGGTCGCCGGACGCCTCAGTCGCTCACGTGGGGGCCGGTGATCCGTTCGGCCAGGCGGGCGAGACGCTCCCGCAGGCCGGGCCGCCGCACCTCCCCGGCCGCGCTGCTCACCAGGTGCTGCGCCGCGTCGAAGCTCAGGACGGCCCCCTCGGCCGGTATGGCGATTGAGTCGTGGGCCAGGGACTCCAGCTCGGGGTCGCCGCCGTCGATGGCGAGGATCGTGGCGCCGGTGCGGCGGGCGTCGTCCACGCGTTCGAGCAGGGGCACGGGCGCCCGCTGCTCGGCGACCACGAACAGCGTCTCGCCCCGGCCGGCGCTCCGCAGCCGCTCCATCCCGACCCGCAGATGGGCGGGCGCGCCGGGTGGCGGCGCCCAGCGGACCAGCGTGGGGGAGAGCTGTGCGAGCCCCGACAGCCGGGCCTCGTCGGACAGGTGGGCGGTGACGTGCCACGGCTCGTCCTCGGGGGTGCCGACCACGAGAAGCCCTCCGGGCGATCGGGTGGCCCGCAGGGCCAGACCGAGCTCCCGGGTGCGTTCGAGCCATCCGGTGGAGGCGAGCACCTCGCGCAGCAGGTTCACCGATGCGGCGTCCATGACCGTTATGGTGCCTGACATGAACGCGTGAGTCCCGCCAATCGGGTCCGTACTTCGAAGACCGCCCTCGCGAGAGCCGGTGGGGACGCCGCGACGACCTGCTGGCATGATCTGATTCATGGTTGAGCACACCACCGCAGACCTGCCCGACGTCTCCGCGCTGACCATCGGCATCCTGGGCGGCACCGGCGACCAGGGCAAGGGACTGGCCCGCCGGTTCTCGCTGGCCGGGCATACCGTGTTGATCGGCTCGCGCAGCGCCGAGCGCGCGCAGGAGGCGGCCCGCGAGATCGGCGTACGCGGTGCCGCGAACGCCGAGGTGGCGGCCGAGGCGGACGTCGTGATCGTCGCGGTGCCCTGGGAAGGGCACAAGGCGCTGCTGGAGTCCCTGCGCGAACCGCTCGCCGGGAAGATCGTCGTGGACTGCGTCAACCCGCTCGGCTTCGACAAGCAGGGGGCGTACGCGCTGCCGGTGGAGGAGGGCAGCGCGGCCCAGCAGGCGGCGGCGGTGCTGACCGGCAGCCGGGTGGTCGCGGCCTTCCATCACGTGTCGGCGGTGCTGCTGCTCGACCCCGCGGTGGCCGAGATCGACCTCGACGTGCTCGTGCTCGGCGACGACCGCGAGGCCACCGACGTCGTACGCGCGCTCGCCGGCCGCATCCCCGGCGCGCGCGGGATCTACGCGGGCCGGCTGCGCAACGCCCACCAGGTCGAGGCGTTCACCGCGAACCTGATCTCGATCAACCGCCGTTACAAGGCCCACGCCGGAATCCGGGTCACCGACGTGTAGCCATCCGCGCTTCGATTGATCGACGGCCGGCCGGCCGTGGACGGGGAGAAGCGTGTCACGTGGCGGTGGCACAGCCCGGCGTTGCTGTGCGCCACGACGGCGAGCGGCCCGCGTGGCGTGCTCGCCGTCACCTCGCTCACCACCCGCGGCCAGTAGGGCGGCGGACCGGCCGTCACGCCGGTCAGCCGCGGCACCACGGCGGTGTGCCCGCGCGCCCGCAGGGTCTCGGCGACGGGGGTCCAGGTCGAGGGGCCGACGGAGGGGCTGTGCACGAGGAGGAAGCCGACGTCCATTCCCTCATCCTCGCCATGGGCGACCGCGGCGGACGCCTTCTCCGCTCGCCGCGTAACCGGTCGTCGGGTGTCTAACCTGACAAGAACGGCCTTTCTAGGTAATTGTGGACGCCATGAGCTCCTTGCATCCGGAAACGCGCGTCGTCCATCTGCCCCGGCCCACGCCGGAGGCCAGCACGCCGATCTCCATGCCGATCTACCAGACCTCGGGATTCGTCTTCGACGACCCGGCCGTCTTCGCCGACGGCATGGGGCGGCCCGACGGGGCGTACGTCTACGGCCGGCTCTCCAACCCCACCGTGCGGGCGCTGGAGGAGGCGGTCGCCGGCCTTGAGGGCGGCGTGGCCGCCGTGGCCACCGGCTCGGGCATGGGGGCGATCAACGCCGTGCTGCTCGGCCTGCTGAAGTCGGGCGACCACGTGATCGCCCAGTCGGCGCTGTACGGCGCCACCGCCCAGACGCTCGCCGACCTCGCGGAGCGCTTCGGCGTCGAGGTCACCCGCGTGCCGGAGGACGACCCCGAGGCCGTACGCGCCGCCGTGCGGCCCACGACGAAGCTGCTGTATCTGGAGACCATCGCCAACCCGATGACGCAGGTGGCCGACCTGCCGGGGATGTGCGCGGCGGCGCGCGAGGCCGGGATCCTCACCGTGGTCGACAACACCTTCGCGTCGCCGGTCCTGTGCCGCCCCATCGAGCACGGCGCGGACATCGTCGTGCACTCCGTGACCAAGTATCTGTCCGGGCACACCGACGTCGTCGGCGGGATCGCCGTGTTCGCCTCCGAGGACGTGTATCGCCGGGTGTGGTCGTACGCGGTGGAGCTCGGCGCGACGACCGACCCGTTCGCCGCGTGGCTGACCCTGCGGGGGATGCAGACGCTGCCGCTGCGGATGGAGCGCCACTGCGCCAACGCCCGCGTGCTCGCGACGCGGCTCGCCGAGCACCCGGCCGTGGCCGCGGTCCACTGGCCGGGCCTGCCGTCCCACCCGTCGCACGAGCTCGCCACCAAGCTTCTGCCGGACTTCGGCGGCGTGTTCTCCTTCGACCTCGCCGGAGGGCGTGCCGCCGGAGAGGCGTTCATGCGCAACGTGCGGCTCGCACTGCTCGCGCCCTCGCTCGGCGGCGTGGAGACCCTGATCCTCCACCCGGCCACGACGTCGCACCGTACGGTGAGCGCCGAGGGCCTGGCCGCGGCGGGCATCGGCGAGGGGACGGTCCGGGTGGCCGTGGGCATCGAGCACGCCGAAGACCTGTGGGCCGACTTCGCCCAGGCGCTCGACGCGATCTGAGGGGTTTCACGGGAAGGGCGGCCGCGGCGTGCGCGGCCGCCCTTCGTGGTGTCAGCGGTAGGTGTGCTCGGGCCGGGGGAAGGCGCCGGAGACGACCTCGTCGGCGTACGCGCGGATCGCCCGGTCCATCTCTCCGGCCAGGTCGAAGTACTTCTTCACGAACTTCGCGGGTTGCGGGGTGAGCCCCATGAGGTCCTGCCAGACGAGGACCTGCGCGTCGGTGTCGGGCCCGGCCCCGATGCCGACCGTGGGGATGCTCAGCGACGTGGTGACCCGCTGGGCGAGGTCGGCGGGGACGCATTCCAGCACGACGGCGAAGGCGCCCGCGTGCTCCAGCGCCTTGGCGTCGGCCATGATCTCGTCACCCGCCTGCCCGCGGCCCTGCACCCGGTAGCCGCCGAAGGCGTTGACCGACTGGGGGGTCAGGCCGATGTGGGCCATGACCGGGATTCCGGCCGACACGAGCATCTCCACCTGAGGGAGGACCCGGTGGCCGCCCTCAAGCTTGACGGCGTGCGCGCCGGCCTCCTTGATGAAGCGGGCCGCGGTCTCCAGGGCCTGCTGGGGTGAGGCCTGGTAGGAGCCGAACGGCAGGTCGGCCACGACCATCGCCCGCGACGAGCCGCGTACGACCGCGGCGGCGAGCGGGATGAGGTCGTCGACCGTGACGGGCAGGGTCGAGTCGTAGCCGTAGACGACCATGGCGGCCGAGTCGCCCACGAGCATCACCGGGATGCCCGCCTCGTCGAACACTCGCGCGGTCATGGCGTCGTACGCGGTCACCATCGGCCACTTCTCGTGGCGTTCCTTGGCCGCCGCGATGTCGCGGACGGTGACTCTGCGCCCTGCGGCCCCGCCGTAGAGGGCGGGCTTGGACACAACGGAAACAGAGGACATGGCTACCTCCAGGCCTCGTGGCGCCCCTGTGGCGTCCCCGGACAGTCAGATCATTGCATGCCGCCATGGGCTGGAACACCCCCATACGGGCGCCGTAATCCGGGCGCCGACGAGTGGGACTAAAGGGACGAAAGAGGCGACCCGGCGGCAGAAATGTCCGAGCCACCCGGCACAATGCCATGCGGAGGTAAGGAACCACGATGGCTTTTGATCGTTACAGGCAGGTGCTCGCCCTGCCGGGTGTGCGGGCGTTGCTGCTGGTCGGCATGATCGCGCGAATTCCCCTCACCGGCACCGGCATGACGCTGACCCTGCATGTGGTGAACGACCAGAAGCTCGGGTTCTTCCAGGCGGGCCTGGTCGGCACCGCCTCCATGGCGGGCGCCGCTGTCGGCTCGCCGCTCGTCGGCCGGTTCGTCGACCGGCGCGGGCTGCGGCCGGTCATGGTCGTGACGACCCTCGTGCAACTGTGCCTGTGGTGCGTCGCGCCGTCCATGCCGTACGCCGTGCTGCTGCCGGGGGCGCTGATCGGCGGGCTGTTCAGCCAGCCGGTGTTCGGGACCATCCGGCAGTGCGTGGCCGCGATGGTGCCGAAGGAGAACCACCAGACCGGCTTCGCCCTCGACTCGATGGGCGTGGAGCTGTCGTTCATGGTCGGGCCCGCCCTCGCCGTCGCGAGCGTGACGGCGTTCGGCAGCGCCGCGACGATGTACGGCGTGGCCGCCGGGCTGGTGGGCTCGGGAGTGGCGCTGTATCTGCTCAACCCGCCCACGCGGTCGGCGGAGGAGGTGGCGGGGCAGGAGGTCCACGTCCCCCGGCGGCAGTGGCTGCGTCCCGGCCTGCTCGCCCTGCTCTGCCTGGTTTCCGGGCTCACCTTCGTGCTCACCACCACCGAGCTGAGCGTGGTGGCGATGCTCAAGGCGGACGGCGCGACCGCCTGGACCGGGCTGGTGCTCGCGCTGTGGTGCGCGTACTCGCTCGTCGGCGGGTTCGTGTACGGCGGGCTCTCCCGGGGGCTGTCGCCCGGGCTGCTCGCGGGCGGCCTGGCGCTGCTGACCGTGCCCGTGGGCCTGGTCGGCGGGGGCTGGGGCTGGCTGTGCCTGGCACTGGCACCGGCCGGGCTGCTGTGCGCCCCGGCGCTGTCGTCCACCGTGGACGCCGTCAACCGGCGCGTCCCGGCGGCGGCGCGGGGTGAGGCGATGGGCCTGCACGGCACCTCGCTGACGATAGGAGGAGCCCTGGCCGGGCCCCTCGCGGGCGGGCTCCTGGACGCCCATGGCCCGGTCTGGGCCTTCGCCGTGTCCGGAGCGGTCGGTGTCGCGCTGGCCCTGCTCACCACCCTGGTCAGGCGCGACGCCCCGGTCGCCGTCCTCGTCCCGGCCGGATCGCGTGACGCGGCCGGGCCGGATCACGCGAACGGTCTCGGCGTGGCGGCCGGGGCGGACATCGCGACGGGGCCGGAGCGTGTGAGCGGTCCTGGTGCAGTGCCGGGGCCGGACGCCGCGACGCCCCTGCCCACCGCCGCGCGCGAGTAGGAGCGGTGGCTACTCCCGCGCGCGGGGTAGGCGTGGTGTGTGCTCCGGCGGGGGAGCGGGCGTGATGCGTGCCCCGGCGCCGGAGCAGGATCGGGCGCCCTCTCGCCGGCGTGTGGACCGTGCCGGATCGGGGGATTGAAATACGCCCCGGAGTGGGAATAGAACCGGCCCTCGCGTTGATGTAAAGGGGGCGCGGTCGTCCCTCGGGGCGGCCGGCGAAGGCGTCCGCCGCCTGCTCCGGGTGGCTGCGGGCGGTCCGCTCCGGGTGGCGTACGCCTGCTCGGCGGGGCCGTGAGAGACGCCATCGCGCCTCCGGGTGCGCCGGATGGCGCGGCTGCCGGGGACGCGCGACACGAGGGTCGGCGCCTCGGCCGAGCACCTTGAACCCAACTGACCAGCGGATATGGCGGCACCGATCCGGATTATGAAACGGTCCCGTTGCGTATCGGAATGACCAGCGCTACGCTTGCGTTGCGAAACTCGGTCGTATCGAAATCATGGGGGAATCAGTGGAAGCTTCGGCAGAAGCTCATACAGGGCACCCACGCCGGTGGCAGGTCCTCGGCGTGATGGTGTTCAGCCTGCTGGCCGTCGTCCTCGACAACACCATCCTCAACGTGGCGATCAAGACGATCGCCGATCCCGTCCACGGGCTGGGCGCGACCCAGAGCGAGCTCGAATGGGCGATGAACTCCTACACGCTGGTGTTCGCCGGCCTGCTGTTCACCTTCGGCGTGCTGGGCGACCGCTACGGGCGTAAGCGGATGCTCATGGCGGGCATGGTCCTGTTCGGCCTGGCCTCCCTGGCCAGCGCGTACGCGCAGGACCCGATGCAGCTCATCGCGGCGAGGGCCCTGATGGGCCTCGGCGGGGCCGCGATCATGCCGGCCACGCTGGCGATCATCTCGAACGTCTTCCCGATCCACGAGCGGGGCAAGGCGATCGGCATCTGGGCCGGCGGCGTCGGCATCGCCGTGGCGATCGGCCCGATCACGGGGGGCCTGCTGCTTGAGCACTTCTGGTGGGGCTCGGTCTTCCTGGTCAACGTGCCCATCGTGATCATCGGTCTCGCGCTGATCGCCGGGATCGTGCCCGACTCCAAGGACCCGAACAAGACCGGTCTCGACCCGATCGGTGTGCTGCTGTCCATCATCGGCCTGATCGCCCTCGTCTACGGCATCGTCCGGATCAGCGACCTCGGCACCGTCGCCGACGTCTCGGTCATCCTGCCGTCGCTGCTGGGCATCGCGATCCTCGCCGCGTTCGTCTGGTACGAGAGCCGGATCGACCACCCCGCCTTCGACGTGCGTAACTTCCGCAACGCCGGCTTCTCCACCGCCATCGCCACCGTCGGCCTCGTGTTCTTCGCGGCCATGGGCGTGATGTTCTTCCTGGCCTTCTACTGGCAGATCGTCCGGAACTACTCGCCGCTGCAGTCGGGGGCGCTCGTGCTGCCGTTCGCGGCCGCTCAGCTGATCTTCGCGCCGCAGAGCGCGCGCATGGTGCAGAAGTACGGCGCCCGCGCCGTCGGCACGGTGGCCATGCTCGTCATCACGCTGGCCCTGGCGTGCTACTCCTTCGTGCAGGTGGACACCCCGATCTGGGTCCTGCTGGCCCTCGGCTTCATCCAGGGTGCCGCGATGGCCAACATCATGCCCCCGGCGACCACGGCCATCATGAACGCGCTGCCGCGTGAGAAGGCCGGCGTGGGCTCCTCGATGAGCAACGTCGTCCGGCAGGTCGGCGGCACGCTGGGCATCGCCATCCTGGGCGCGGTCCTGTCCGCGAGCTACCGCAGCGACATGGAAGACAAGGTCACGGCCCTGCCGGAGCAGCTCCGCCACGTCGTCACCGAGTCCATCTCCGGCGCGGCCGGTGTCGCGGAGAACCTGGGCCCGCAGGGCGCGAAGCTGCTCGACGCCGCGAACGCCGCGTTCGTCACGGGCGTTCACTGGGCGGCCCTCGGCTCGGCTCTCGTCGCCCTCATCGGCACTCTTGTGGTGGCCCGCTGGATGCCGGGCAAGGCTTCGGTCAACGCCGCGGTCGACAAGGCTGAGATCGAAAAGGAAGCGGCGGTAGTGTGAACTGGTCATGAAGACGCAGCAGACGGCTGAGGGGGTGGCCCGCCCGGCGGGCCGCCCGCGCAGCGAGAAGGCGGAACGGTCGATCATCGAGGCCACCCTCGAACTGCTCGGCGAGGGCATCGGTGTGTCGGAGCTGTCCATCGAGTCGATCGCCGGCCGCGCCGGTGTCGGGAAGACCACGATCTACCGCAGGTGGTCCAACAAGGAAGACCTGGTGGTGGACGCGCTGGCGACGCTCAAGCGGCCGATCCCGCTGCCGCAGGGCGGAACAGTGCGAGACGACCTGGTGACCTACCTCCGGGTGATCCAGGAGGAGTCCCTGCACCATCGCACGCGCTGCATCATGAACATCGCCATGAGCGACTCAGAGCGGCATCCCCGGCTGGCGGAGCGGTTCCGCGAGCTTGCCGTGGAGCCGCGCAGGGCGGTCGTGACGGCGGTTCTGCGGCGTGGGATGGAGACCGGGGAGCTGCGTGCGGACCTCGACATCGACATGGCGCTGGCACTGCTCAGCGGGGCCATGATCTGGTCCACGAAGTGGTCTCACTCGGACCAGCCCGATGCCAGCCTCCCCGAGCGGATCGTCGACGAGGCGCTCAAGGGCTTCCGCCCTCGCAACTCCGAGCAGTGACCCGTCTTTCCACCCCCGAGCTGTAACCTCGTCCCTCGACCCCCGAGCTGTAACCTCGTCCCTCGACCCCCGAGCTGTGACCCGGCTCCCGAGCCCCGGGCCGTGATGCGGCCCCTCGCCTCCGAGCCATGACCCCGGTCCGTACGGCAGACGGCCGTACGGACCGCCCCGGTCACCGTCGTGCACCGCCGTCCTCGTGATACGCCACGCACGAAACGGCGCATCGAACGGCGCATCGAACGGCGCATCGAACGGCGCACAGAGCCGCGTATCGAGCGGCGCGACGGAACCGAGCGCGGAACGGTGCCTCGACCGGTGTGCGGAGCCGAGCGCTAAGCGGCGCACGGAGCGGCGTGACCGACGCGAGCGCTAAGCGGCGCGACGAAGCGAGCGCGGAGCGGCGCATCGAACGGGTGCGTCGCGCTGGGCATCCTCATGGGATGCCGGGTACCACTGGCGGGAAATGGACGCGAGGGCGGGCGGCTGTCTGCCGACGACGCCGTCTCCTAAAGATGTCTCCGATGACTCCGTGACCGATGCCGGACGCCTGCCCGGCATCGGTCACGGCTTTCTTGTCTCGGGCCCGCCTGTTCCAACCGGAGTGGAGCGCGCTTGTCAGCGGGCCTGACCTCAGACCCGCGTCGCGCGCGCCCACCCCTGTGTCGGTGTGTCGCCGGGAATCTCCCAGATCAACGCCCGAGCAGGTCCTTGCTCCGCAGCCCGGCGGCTTTACGGCCGATCGACCAGGCGCCGTGCTGCCGAGCCACCGCGGCGCTGCGCCGCCATGCCGTCGTGCTCCGTGCGCCGTGTGCCGACGGCCATCGGATGGCGGTGTCAGGTCGGCTCGGCCGGGTTGAACCGGTCACCGGTGAAGCGCGGCACGATCAGTCCGGTCTCGTACGCCACGACGACGGCCTGGGTCCGGTCACGCAGGCCGAGCTTGCTAAGCACCCGGCTCACGTGCGTCTTGACCGTCTCTTCGCTGACGGTCAGCCGGTCCGCTATCTCGGAGTTGGACAGCCCCTCGGCCACCAGCCGCAGCACCTGCGTCTCCCGTGGGGTGAGCGCGGCCGGGATGGCGGGCTCGGGAGTCGGCCGCAGGCGGGCGAACTCGGCGATGAGGCGGCGGGTGATCGAAGGGGCCAGCAGCGCATCGCCCGCCGCCACGACGCGGACCGCGTCGAAGAGGCGCTCGGCGGTGACGTCCTTGAGCAGGAAACCGCCCGCCCCGGCGCGCAGCGCGTCGTACACGTACTCGTCCAGGTCGAAGGTCGTCAGGATGAGGACCCGCGTTCCGGAGCCGGCGAGCCGCCGGGTTGCCTCGATGCCGTCCATAACCGGCATACGGATGTCCATGACGACGACGTCGGGGCGCAGTTCCCGGCACATCCGGACGGCCTGCGCCCCGTCGGGCGCGGTCGAGACCACGGCGAAGTCCGGCTGGCTGCCCAGCAGTTCGGCGAAGCCGGTGCGGACGACCAGATGGTCGTCGGCCACCACGACACGGATCGGCGTCCCGCCGGTCACGGACATCCTCCCGCAGAGCCGGCGGGTGCGGCAGGGCCCCACCAGCGGTCAGGACCGTCGGCAGCACCGGAGGCCTGGAAATCATCGGCATCCGGAAGCCGAGGGAGACACGCCTCCACGACGAAACCGCCGCCGGCCGCGGAGCCGATGCACAGTTCGCCACCAACGGCGGCGGCCCGTTCCCGCATCCCGGTCAATCCGTGGCCGGCCGATCCGCGAGCAGCCGATTCGTGTTCGGTCAATCCGTGCCGGGCCGCCTCATATCGGGCGGATTCGTGATCGGCCAATCCATGACCGGCGAAGGTGTGACCAGCTGATTCATGACCGGCCGATTCTTGCCCGGCGAGTACGCGACCAGCCGGTCCGCGAGTAGCCGATTCGTGTTCGGCGAATCCGTGACCGGCCATGCCATCGGGCACGCGCGCGTCTCCGGACGGGACGGCTGCACCGGGCATCACGGCGCCGCCCGGCACGCCCAGGCCGTCGGACCCGCCGGTGCCGGTCGCCGTGCCCGAGGAGAACGGAATGCCTGGGCCGTTGTCCCGTACGCGCAGCCGCAGAGCGTCGCGGGTGTAGTGCAGTTCCACGTCCACGGCGGCGCCCGGCGCATGCCGCCGGGCGTTGGTGAGCGCCTCCTGGATGATGCGGTAAGCGGCGAGTTCGACGCCGGGATCGAGCACGGCGGGGGAGCCGCTGAGAACGAGGCGCACGGCGGTTCCCGAGGCGTCGCGCGCCTCGTCGAGCAGCGCGTTCAGCTCGGTCAGCCGCAGGCCGGGCTGCGGGCGCAGATCCGCCCGTTCCCGGTCGTCCTCACGCAGCACGCCCAGCAGGCGCCGCATCTCGGTCAGCGCCGAGCGGGCGGTGTCGCCGATCGCCCGCAGCCGCTCCGCCCCGGCGGACGGCATGCCCGGCACGGCTACCCGGGCCGTCTCCGCCTGTACGGCGACCATGGAGATGTGGTGGGCGACCACGTCGTGCAGCTCCCGGGCGATGCGCGCCCGCTCGCCCCGGGCGGTGTGCTCCAGGAGGGTGCCGGCGATGACCTGCCGGGCGGCCGGTTGTCCGCGGCCTCATCGGTGGCCCGCCGGGCGACTCCGGCCAAGGTCGCAGCCGGGGCGATGCACGCAAGGAGCAGGACGAGGACGCGCGTTTCGCCCTCCACGGGAACGAGCATCGCCACGCCTCGGGGCAGGGTCCAGGCGGGCAGGCCGAGCAACGCCGCCACGACGTACGGCGCGGCGAGCAAGAGGCCAAGCCGCCGCGCTCCGGTGACACCGAGCCGGTGGAGGCAGACCACCACGACGGCCGCGCCGGCGACAGTGAGCGTCCGGAAGGCCGTGAACGACAGCACGCCCGCCGCGCCGACGACCAGGGCGGCGGCCGTCGGCCGGGTCCGCAGGAACACGACCGGCACCGTGGTGGCCAGGGCGAGCAGGCCGAACGCGACCAGACGCAGCGCGGCCCCGCCGGGATCGGCCCCCGGGCCGGTGAGCGCCACGACCACCGTGCTCGGGCCCGCCGGGGTGCCCGGAGTGCTCGCGCCCATGCCCACCGGTGCGGTCGAGCCGTGCCCGAACAGGGGTGGTGTAGTCGCGGCGGGTCCGAACGAGAGCGGCGTCGCGCCGCGGGCGTGCGCGACCGCCTCGGCCAGCGCGAGCAGGGCAGCGAACACACCCAGCGCGGCGGGCGCGTACGAAGTGCCGACGACATAGGCGCGGAAGAAGGAGACGCGGAAGGGAGACACCCCGCCTTGCGCTCGGAGGGCGGAGATCGCTCCCCGCCGTGACGCCGCGCGTTCCCGCCACCGCCTAGCCTGCCGGGCATGCGAGCGGCCATCGAAGTAATCGGACTGCGTAAGCGCTACGGCCGCACCGTGGCGCTGGACGGGATGTCCTTCACGGTGCTGCCGGGCCGGGTCACCGGTTTCGTCGGGCCCAACGGCGCGGGCACGTCCACCACGATGCGGGTGATCCTCGGGCTCGACACGGCCGACGAGGGATCCGCGCTGGTCGGCGGCTGGCCCTATCGGAGCCTGCGGGCCCCCCTGTGAAAGGTCGGCGCCCTGCTGGACGCCGCCGCCCTGCAGCCTTCCCGTACGGCACGCAACCACCTGCTGTGGCTGGCCCACTCCCAGGGGCTGGGCGCGCGGCGGGTCGACGAGGTGGTCGAGCAGGTCGGGCTGGGGGCGGTGGCGCGGCGCAGGGCGGGCGGGTTCTCGCTCGGCATGCGGCAGCGTCTCGGCATCGCCGCCGCGCTGCTCGGGGATCCGCCCGTCCTCATGCTGGACGAGCCGGTCAACGGCCTCGACCCGGAGGGCATCGTGTGGATCCGCACCCTGCTGCGGGCCCTGGCCGCCGAGGGACGCGCGGTGCTGGTGTCCAGCCATCTGATGAGCGAGATGCAGGACTTGGCCGACCACCTCGTGGTCGCGGGCCGGGGGCGGGTGGTGGCGGACATGAGCGTCGCCGACATGGTCGCCGCCGCCTCCGACGGGCGGGTCACGCTGCGGACGACCGCGCGTCCGGAGGCGATGGAAGTGCTGGCCCGCGCCGGCGCCAGGGTGGCCGTCCAGGACCGCGACACGCTCACCGTCTCCGGGCTGGAGGCGGAGCGGATCGTCGCCCTGCTCGGCGCGAACGGCGTGCCGTTCTCCGAGGTCGCCGCGCATCGCGCGTCGCTGGAGGAGGCGTACATGGAGCTGACCCGGGACGCGGTCGAGTTCCGCGCCACGACCCCCCGAGCCACGACCCCCCGGGACGGGACGGCGACATGATGACGGACCCCACGACAGTCATGGAGACGAACGGGCGCGACGGCTTCCGGCACCTGGTGCGCGCCGAGTGGACCAAGTTCAGGACCGTACGCGGTTGGGTGGCCGGCATGGCCGTCGGCGTGGCGCTCGTTGTGGCCCTGGGGCTGATGTCCGCGGCGGGCACCACGCCTCCTGCGGCATGGGCGATGTCGAGACCGCCTGCACGCTCACGACCGGGCCGGGTGGCGAGGCGGTGAGCGACCGATTCTTCTTCGTGCACCGCCGGCTGGACGGGGACGGCTCGATCATCGTGCGGGTCGACTCCATGACCGGGCGGATCCGGCTCCCCGACGCCACCCCCGGGGTGCGCAACGTCGTGGCCGGAGTCGTGCCGTGGGCGAAGGCCGGGATCATGGTCAAGGACGGCGTCCGGGAGGGCGCGTCGTACGCCGCGGTCATGGTCACCGCCCGGCACGGCGTGCGGATGCAGCACGACTTCACCGAGGACGTCGCGGGCGGGCCCGGCGGCGTCTCGCCGGGGTCGCCGCGCTGGCTGCGGCTGACCCGGTCCGGCGGCACCCTGACCGGCTACGAGTCCGTGGACGGCAGGCGGTGGACGGTGGTCGGCACGGCCCGCCCGGCCCGGCTGCCGGCCACGGTGGAGGCCGGGATGTTCGTCGCCTCCACGGGAGACCTGACGGTGAGCAGAGGGAATCTGGGCGGCGCCTCCGTCCAGGTCCGGTTCACCGAGGCGACCGCCGTCTTCGACCAGGTCCGGGTGGAGGGCCGGGCGGGCGGCACGCGGAGCCACGACGACGTCGGCGTGACGTACGAGCCCGACGGCAGCACGCCCCATCACCCGGGCCGCTTCACCGAGTCGGGCGGCACGTTCGCGATCACCGGGGTCGGCGACGTCGCACCGAGCACGGACGGCATGCGGATCGAGAGCACGCTCTCCGGCCTGGTCGCCGGGCTGGTCGCGGTGATCGTGGTGGCGGTGCTGTTCGTCACCGCGGAACACCGGCGGGGCCTGTTCCGCACCACCCTGCTGGCCGCGCCACGGCGGGGCCGGGCGTTCGCCGCCAAGACCGTGGTCATCGGCGCGGTGGCCTTCGCCGCCGGCCTGACCACCGCCGCCCTCACCGTTCCCCTCGGCGCGCGCATCCTCCAGGCGAACGGCAACGCCGTCCTCCCGGCGAGCACGTTAACCGAGCTGCGGGTCGTGGCCGGTGTCGGGGCGCTGACGGCCGCCGTCGCGATCCTCGCCCTCGCCTGCGGCGCCCTGGCGCGGCGCGGTGCGGCGGCGGTCGCCGCGGTGGTCGGGCTCGTCGTGGTGCCCCACATTCTCGCGACCGCCTCCGTCCTGCCCCTGGGCGTGGCGCGGTGGCTGCTGCGGCTCACTCCGGCGGCCGGGTTCGCGGTGCAGCAGAGCGTGCCGGAGTACGCGCAGGTGCTCGGCTACTACAGCCCCCAGGGCGGCTACTATCCGCTGCCGCCCCTCGCCGGGCTCGCCGTGCTCTGCGGCTACGCCGCGCTCGCCGTCGTCCTGGCCGCCGTACGCATGAGCCGGGCCGACGCATGAGCAGGGGCCGGCACGTGAGCAGGGCCGAGACGTGAGCAAAAGGCGACACGTGAGCAAAAGCGACACGTGAGCAAAAGCGACACGTGAGCAAGGAGGACGCGTGAGACGCGAGCTTCGCGCGGAGTGGACCAAGACGCGCACCACATCGGGCGCGGCGTGGCTGACGGCCGCCGTCGTCGGGCTCACCGCCGCCGCGAGCGCCGCCGTGGCCGCGACCGTGTCCTGCCCGGCGGCGGGCTGCGACCAGGACGTCCCCCGGCTCGGCCTCGCCGGAATCCAGGCGGGCCAGGCGGCCGTGGCCGTCCTGGCCGTGTTCGCGGTCACCGGCGAGTACGGCACCGGCATGATCGCGACGACGTTCGCGGCGATGCCACGCCGGGGCCGGGTCCTGGCCGCGAAGGCCGCCGTCCTCACCGGCCTGACACTGGCCGCCGGGACGGTCGCGGTGCTCGCGTCCGTGCTGGCGGCACGGCTCATCCTGCCGGGCAACGGGTTCACGGCCGCCAGCGGTCACCCGCCGCCGTCCCTGGCCGACGGCCCGACGCTGCGGGCGGCGGCGGGCACGGCGCTCTACCTCGCGCTGATCGCCCTGCTCAGCCTCGGCGTCGCCACCGCCGTTCGGGACTCCGCGACCGCGGCAGGCGTGGTGTGCGGCCTGCTGTACGTGCTGCCGCTCATCGCGCACATGGTCGCCGACCCGGGCCGGCGGCGGCTGCTCTGGCAGGCCACGCCGGCGAACGCCGGGCTCGCGGTCCAGACGACCACGCACCTGGACGACCTTCCGCTCGGCCCATGGGAGGGCCTCGGCGTGGCGGCCGCGTGGGCCGCCGCCGCGCTGCTCGGCGCCTGGCTGCTGGTCCGCACGCGTGACGTGCGGACTTAGAGGCGCTCGCGCCAGCGGGTGGTGATGGGCAGGCGGCGGTCGCGGCCGAAGTTCTTGGGCGTGATCTTCGGGCCCGGCGGGTACTGGCGGCGCTTGTATTCGGCCTGGTCGACCAGGCGGATGATCTTCGTGACCAGCTCGGGATCGTGACCGGCCGCGACCAGCTCGTCGCGGCCCATGTCCCCCTCCACGTAGTCGCGCAGCAGCCGGTCGAGCACGTCGTACGGCGGGAGCGAGTCGGTGTCGCGCTGGTCGGGCCGCAGCTCGGCGCTCGGCTCCTTGGTGATCGAGTTCTCCGGGATCGGAGGCCGCCCCGGCTGGGCGTTGCGCCACTCCGCGAGCTTCCAGACGACGCTCTTGAGCACGTCCTTGATCGGGGCGAACCCGCCCGCCGAGTCGCCGTACAGGGTGGAGTAGCCGGTGGCCAGCTCGCTCTTGTTGCCGGTGGTCAGCACCAGGTGGCCGTGCTCGTTCGACAGGCTCATCAGCAGCATGCCGCGCACGCGGGCCTGGAGGTTCTCGGCCGCCAGGCCGTGCAGCTCGATCTCCTTCTCGAACGCCGCGACGATGTCGGCGATCGGCACCATCTGGGAGTGGACCCCCTGGCGGCGCACCAGCTCCTCCGCGTCGGTGATCGAGTGGTCCGAGGAGTAGCGCGAGGGCATCAGCACCACGTGCACCCGCTCGGGCCCGATCGCGTCGGCGGCGATCGTGGCGACGAGGGCGGAGTCGATGCCGCCGGACAGGCCGAGGATGACCGAGCGGAAGCCGTTCTTGCGCACGTAGTCGCGCACGCCGAGCACCAGCGCCTGGTAGATCTCGGCCAGGTCGTCCAGCCGCTCGGCGACGACCGGCGTCTCCGGCTCGTACGGCTCGACCGGGGCGGCCGACAGCAGCACCCGCTCGACCGTGATGACCGTGCCGTCGTGCGCGTCGTGGCGCGACTCGCCGGGCTCGCCCGTGCCCTCCGGAAGCTCCAGGTCGGTGACGAACAGGTCCTCCTCGAACTGCGGCGCGCGGGCGACCAGCTCCCCGGAGGCGTCCACGACGAGCGAGTCGCCGTCGAAGACCAGCTCGTCCTGCCCGCCGACCATGTTCACGTACGCGAGCGCGCAGCCCGCCTCGCGGGCCCGCCGCGCGCACAGCTCCAGCCGCACGTCGTCCTTGTTCGTCTCGTACGGCGAGCCGTTGGGGACGACGAGCAGGCCGGCGCCGGCCTCGGCGACCACCGACACGGGACCGCCGTCCTGCCACAGGTCCTCGCACACGGCCACGGCGACGTCCACGCCGTGCAGGCGGAAGATCGGCAGGCGGTCGCCGCGCACGAAGTAGCGATACTCGTCGAACACCCCGTAGTTCGGCAGGTGGTGCTTGGCCGACTTCGTCACCACCCGGCCCTCGTGGAGCAGGGCGACCGCGTCGAGCGGGGCGCCCTTGGGCTGGCCCACGCGCGGGGCGAGGTCGGCCCGGTCGAGGTAGCCAACCACGACGGGGAGATCGCCGAGCCCCTCGTCGGCGAGCCGCGTCGCCGTCTTCGACAGCGCCGTGATCGACGCCTCCACGAACGACGAGCGGAGCACCAGATCCTCGGCGGGATAGCCGGTCAGGAACATCTCGGGGAACACCACGAGGTGAGCGCCGCGCCCGGCGGCCCTGCGGGTCCACTCGACGAGCATGTCGGCGTTGCCGGCGATGTCACCGACGACCGGATTGGTCTGGGCGAGAGCGATACGCAGTTGAGCCACGGTCCCACCCTAAAGTGTCCGATTTGTTGTCGTCAAAGCGACGATAAGGGTCAGGCGTCGCGCGAGCCGGGGCTGACCAGCCCTCTTTCGTACGCGAGGACCACGAGCTGGGCGCGGTCGACCAGGCCGAGGCCACGCAGCAGCGTGGTGACCTCGTCGGCGACCTCCTGCTCCGGCACGGCCAGCGTCATTGCGATCTGCCGGTTGGTGAAGCCCCGGGCGACGAGCTTGATCAGGTCGATGTCGGAGTCGGACAGCCCTTCCGGCGCCGCCGGGTCGCGCCGCCCCGCGAACGCCGCGATGAGGTGCGTGGTGACCGCCGGGTCGAGCAGCGCGTCGCCCGCCACGGCCGCCCGGACCGCCGCGATGAGCTGCTCGGGCGGCGAGGTCTTCAGGACGAAGCCGCTCACCCCGGCCCGCAGCGCCGCGTAGAGGTTCTCGTCGGTGCCGAAGGTGGTCATCATGATCACCTTTGGCGGCGCCTCCGCCGCGAGGATCCGCCGGGCCGCCGCCAGGCCGTCCAGGCGCGGCATCTGGATGTCCATGAGCACCACGTCGGGCCGCACCGACCGGACGAGCGCGATCGCCTGCTCGCCGTTCTCCGCCTCGCCGACGAGGTCGAGCCCCGGCTCGCTGTCGAGGATCACCTTGAGACCGGTGCGCACCAGCGCCTGGTCGTCGGCGATCAGCACCCGCAGGGCCGCCGGGCCGGAGGCCGCACCCGACGCCCCCACCGGCACGGACGGCGCGGACGGCCCGTCCGGCGGCGCGTCCGCGGCCGGACCGGGGGCGTCCAGATGCGCCGCCTGGACGAGGATGTCCTGCTCCAGCCGCTGCAGGGCCGGGCCGAGGTCGAGCCCGAGCTCGTCGCGCAGCGCCACCCGGGCCCGGCGCAGCGCGCCGAGCGCGTCGCCCTGCCGCCCGGCACGGTAGAGCGCGAGGGCCAGCAGCCGCCAGGCCTCCTCCCGCAGCGGATGCGCCGACGCATGCGCCTCCAGGTCGGGGATCATCGGGCCCGTACGGCCCAGCCGCAGGGCGGCGTCCGCGCGGCGCTCCACGGCGAGCAGGCGAAGCTCGTCGAGCCGCGTGGCCTCGGTCTGCGCCCAGATCAGCTCCTGGAACCCGGCGAGCGCGGGCCCGCGCCACAGGGCGAGGGCCGCCTCCATCCGCTGCAACGTCGCGGCCGGGCCTTCGTGGTCGCTCTTGACCAGGTGCTCGAAGTGCCAGCAGTCCACGTCCTCGACGCCCGCCCGCAGCGCGTAGCCGGGCGGGGCCGACACCAGGACGCCCGCCTCCTCGCGCGGTGCGCGGTCCGGTTCGAGCGCCCGCCGCAGCCGGGAGACGTACCCCTGGATCGTGGACAGCGCCTGGGCGGGCGGCTCGCCGGGCCACAGCTCGTCGATCAGCACGCTCACCGGCACGGCGCGTCCTGCGGCCACGATCAGCCGGGCGAGCACGGCCTGTTGCCGCTGGCCGCCCAGGTCGAGCGTCTCGCCGCCGGAAACCGCTTCGAACGGTCCAAGGGCACGAAAAGTCACCATCGCACGGTAAGCGTAGAGGCAGTGGCGATCACGGTCGCGCCGAGCGGCTCTCGGTTGGGTCGCGAGGCCGGCTGCTGGTGCTCAGGCGGTGAGCGGGAACCGGGCCTCGACGACCGTGCCGCCGGTCTCGGCGGCGGTGACCACGCAGTTTCCGCCCAGCTCGGCGGCGCGCTCGCGCATCGAGGACATGCCGACTCCCGCGCGCGGCCGGGCGGGCGGGCCGACGCCGTCGTCGGCGACCGTCACCCGCAGCTCGCCGCCGCCCCCGGCCGGGTGACGCGTGACGACCACCTCCGCGCGGGTGGCCCGTGCATGACGGCGCACGTTGTTGAGCGCCTCCTGCACGATGCGATAGACCGCGACCTCCACGGCGGCGGGCAGCCCCGCGAGGTCGCCGTCCACCCGCACCGCGATGTCCTCGACGCCGTCCGTCCCGGCGGGCAGCGTCTCCTCGGCCAGTGCGCGTACGGCTCCCTCAAGCCCCAGGTCGTCGAGGGCCGGCGGCCGCAGGCCGTACACGAGCTCGCGGATGTCGCCGGCCACCGCGTCCATGCCGACCCGCAGGTCGTGCAGCAGGGCGTCGGCCGTCTCAGGGGACCGTTCCAGGCTGTGGCGGGCCATGTTGATCGTCATCGCCATCGCCCCGAGCGTCTGGCCGAGCCCGTCGTGCAGGTCGCGGCGCAGCCGCCGCCGCTCCTCCTCGCGGGCGGCGAGGATGCGCTCGCGCGAGCGCTGGAGGTCGGCGGCCAT
Source organism: Microbispora sp. CSR-4 (assembly GCF_008033685.1). Classification (NCBI taxonomy): domain Bacteria; kingdom Bacillati; phylum Actinomycetota; class Actinomycetes; order Streptosporangiales; family Streptosporangiaceae; genus Microbispora; species Microbispora sp. CSR-4. The sequence goes on along the minus strand of NZ_VJVX01000001.1, from coordinate 541,967 downwards.
CCGTACGGCGTGGGCGACGTCGGCCACATAGGGGAGCAGCGTGGACAGCACCCGCTCGTCGTGGGCGGCGGCGAACCGCCGTGCCCCCGGCGGGCCGACGAGCAGCCGGCCGACCGGCTCGCCGTGCCAGACGAGCGGCACCTCGCGCGGCGACGGCCCGGCCTGGCCGCTCTCGACATAACGCGGCCTGCCGCCGGCGACCTCGACGGCGACGCCCTCCACGGCCAGGCCCTCGCGCACGACCGTCACCACCGACGCCAGCGCGTCGGCGGGGCCGGCCCGCCGCACCTCCTGCGTCAGCCGTTCGGCGAGCAGCGCCGGATCGCCCACCCTGCCGTAGAGGGCACGGTCGACCACACGCTGCAGGACGCGGCGCAGCGGCTGGAAGAACGCCCCGGCGAACAGCGCCGCCACGAGGCCGCCCACCTGGTGATATCCCGACACGACCAGGCTGGAGACCGCCCCGGCCACGAAGTAGACGACGCCGATCGCGCCCAGGAGCCCGGCGGCGACGAACGTCCGGCTGATCACCGTGTCGATGCCGTACAACCGGTAGCGCAGCGCCGCGAAGAGGATCGCGAACGGGATGAGCGCCGTCCACAGCGTCGCGGGCAGCCACATCGCGGGGCCGAGCAGGTAGAACGCCACGTACACGGCGAAGACGGACAGCGGCCAGGCGATCTGCCGGCGCGTCACCGGGTCGGCGCGCCGCAGCCGGAGCGCGAGCGAGGCCAGCGCCGCCACCACGCATGCCTGGATCACGTACTGCAGGACGTCCCACACCGGGACGTAGTAGGGGATGAGTGCCCTGACCTGCAGCGGGTTATGGATCACCGCCGGCCAGGGGTAACCGGCGGGATCGGGATCGGGTCGCAGCAGGCTCAGGACGACCTCGGCTGCGGTGGCGACAGAGCCGGCGGCGACGACCACGCGCCAGCCGCGGGAGGGGAGCGTCCCGGTGGGGGAGTAGAGCGGAACCATGACCGCCAGCAGCAGGCCGGACACCGCCCAGCAGGTCACCTGGACCGCCCGGGCCGCGACGGCCGCCCCCATGTCGCCCTGCGAGGCCCAGTGGAACATCAGCGCCGTGAAGGCGACGTTGCCCGAACCCAGCAGGCCGCCCGCCCAGATCAGCCAGGCCATGCTGAGCCGGGGCCGCTGGGACACCAGGAACGCTCCCGTGAGCGGGAACGTGAGCGCGACGCCGAAGTCCGGCGTCAACGGGGGGTGCGGCTGCCACTCCTCGGGGATCCGGACCTGGACCAGCACCCCCGCGAGGGTCAGGACCAGCGCCAGGCCCGCCATCGCCCAGGCCGCCGCCCGCACGGGAAGGGCAGGGGGGTTCTCGTCCATGCTGCGATGGATTATGTCCTGTCCCGATCCAGTTCGACCAGGAAAGTCGAGAGGAGCGGGCCGGCGTCTCCCATCCGGCCCGGTTTACGCCGTTTGAGCGGATCGGCGGCGTATGGCGCGGCCGATGAGGAGCTGGCCCACCGCCGCGAGCAGGCCGAAGGCGCCGAACAGCGGCCACACCAGTCCGGGGGCGGCGGCCAGCAGCCGGGTGCCCACGAGGGGCGCGAGCAGGGTGCCGGCCGACCAGGACAGGCCGTACAGGCCCGAGTAGCGCCCGCGCAGGTGGGGCGGCGCGAGCGCCGCGACGATCGCCCCCGGGATCCCGGCCGTGAGCACTTCGCCGAGCGTCCAGACGGCCACGGCCGCCGCGTGCCCGGCCGCCGACGACGCCAGGGAGGTCACCGCGAACCCGACGCCGACGAGCGCGAACCCCGCCGCGAGCACCCTGGACGAGTCGAACCGGGCCAGCCACGCGTTGGTGAGCGGCTGGACGACCACGATCAGCAGGCCGTTGACCGCCATCGCCATGCCGTACGCGCTCGTGGGCAGCCCCTGACCGGTCATGGCGAGCGGCAGCGTGGTGTAGCCCTGCAGGTAGACCAGGGAATACACCAGGTTGCCCACGACGAAGGCCAGCATCAGCCGGTCGCGCAGCACGTCGGCGAACCGGCCGGGCTGCGCGTCCTCGCGGGCCGGGCGGGTCTCCGGGATCGCCCGCCACACGAGGAGACCGAAGATCAGGCAGGTCACGGCGTCCACCCAGAACAGCACGGTGAAGCCCGAGTGGGCGAGCCAGCCGCCCGCGACCATGGCGACCGAGAAGCCGAGGTTGATGGCCCAGAACAGCAGCCCGAACGCCCGCGGCCGGTCCTCCGGCGACACCAGGTCGGCGACGATCGCCTGCGAGGCCGGGCGGTAGGCGTCCACCACGATGCCCAGCACCAGCATGCCCACGACGAGCCCCGGCACGCTGGTGGTGTAGCCGAGCACGATCATGGTGACGGCCGTGGCGACCATGCCGCCCGTCAGCGTGATCCGGCGCCCGAGGCGGTCGGTCAGCCATCCGGCGACCGGCTGCGACAGCAGGGACCCCAGGCCGAACATGGTCATGACCAGCCCGGTGGTGGCGAGCGAGACGCCGCGCGCCTGCGTGAGGTAGATGCCGATGAACGGCTCCACCATCGTGCCGAGCCGGTTCACGAACGTTCCGCCGAACAGCACCCAGAACGGGCGGGGTAGGCCGCCGACCTTCGACTGGATGAAGCCGGTCCTGCTGATCACTGTGGTCACGTCGTCCACCCTTGGACACCGTGGCCGCGCCGTGCCAATCTTTTAGCCCGGGCTGAAACATCGGGGGGCGATCATGCCGGTGGAGTGGCGGTTCACGCCGGACGACGTGGCGCGGCTGCGGTTCGCGTTCTCTCCGATGTGGGAGCTGGTCGCCAGCCTCCGGGTGCTGCGCGCCCCCGGCCGCCACTCGCTGCACCTGCCGTGGCTGCGGGCCGTACGGCCGCGCCTGCGTGAAGTGGATCTCACAGATCTGTTCGCGCTGGTCCCGGTGCGCGGCTACGTGCCCGACTTCCTCACCCCGCCGCCCGACACCCCGCTGCCGGACTTCGCCGCCGAGCTGGAGCGGGTGCGCGCCACGCCGCCCACCACGGCGTACGAGGAGATGGTCTGGGTGCAGACGTCCGATCCCGCGGCGCTGCGCCGGTTCGCCGACGACCCGGCGGAGGGCGTGCGGCGGGTGGCCGACCAGCTTCGGGCGTACTGGACGGTCGCGATCGAGGAGTTCTGGCCGCGGATCCGCGCGCTGCTGGAGGGCGACGTCATGTGGCGGTCACGCATGCTGGCGGCCGGGGGAGTGCGCGAGCTGTTCGCCGACCTGCACTCGACCGTCGCCTGGTACGGCGACCGGCTCGTCGCCGCCAAGAACTGCGACTACGTGGGCGATCTCGGCGGGGACGGCCTCGTGCTCGTGCCGAGCGCCTTCTCCTGGCCCGACGTCTGGGTGATGTACGAGCCCTACCTGCCGATGCTGTGCTATCCGGCGCGGGGCGTCGGGACGCTGTGGACGGACGGCACGCCCCCCTGCACGCCCGAGGCGCTGGCCGCGCTCATCGGCCGCACCCGGGCGCAGGTGCTCACCGCGCTGGCCGAGCCGGGCTCGACCAGCGGGCTCGCCCGGCGGCTCGGCCTCACGCCGGGCGCGGTCAGCCAGCACCTCGCCGTGCTGTCCGACGCGGGCCTGGTGGCGCGGCGGCGGCTCGGCCGCGAGGTGCTCTACCGGCGCACCCCGGTCGGCGAGTCGCTCGCCGCCGTCTCCTGATCACCCTGAACCACCCCGGGTTCCTGCCGATCACTCCAGGGCCGGCGGCCAGGCCGAGGCGGGCCTCCTCCGCCAGGGCGCGTACGGCTCCCGTCGGCCCGAGGTCGTCGAGCGCGGGGGACGCAGGCCGTACACGAGTTGACGGACGTCGGCGGTGACGCTGTTCATGCCCTCGCGCCGTCAGGAACGCCGGATCAACGGCATCGACGCTCCGGCCGACGGGTTCGTTCAGTGTGATCCTCGTCACCGTCTCCGCCCGCGGCCCCCGGGGACCGCCGCCGTTCAGGGCCCAGTGGTGAGCCGCAGGACCGACGGCTCACACTCCCCCGTAACCCCTGTGAAACACTCACCAGGCAGACTGGTACGAGACCAGACCTGTGACTCCGTGAGGTACGCCTTGGACCGCCAGCAGGAATTCGTGCTCCGCACGCTCGAAGAGCGAGACATCCGGTTCATCCGGCTGTGGTTCACCGACGTGCTCGGTTTCCTGAAGTCGGTGGCGATCGCGCCGGCCGAGCTGGAGGGCGCCTTCGCCGAGGGCATCGGCTTCGACGGCTCGGCGATCGAGGGCTTCTCGCGGGTCTACGAGTCGGACATGCTGGCCAAGCCCGACCCGGCGACGTTCCAGATCCTGCCGTGGCGCAGTGAGTCGCCGGGCGCCGCCCGCATGTTCTGCGACATCCTGATGCCGGACGGCTCGCCGTCGCACGCCGACCCCCGCTTCGTGCTCAAGCGGACGCTGGCCAAGGCGGCCGACATGGGCTTCACGTTCTACACCCACCCCGAGGTGGAGTTCTTCCTGCTCCGCAACCGGCCGGAGAAGGGCGACAAGCCCGAGCCCATCGACGACGGCGGCTACTTCGACCACACGCCGCACAGCGCGGGCCACGACTTCCGCCGCAACGCGATCATGATGCTGGAGTCGATGGGCATCTCGGTGGAGTTCAGCCACCACGAGGGCGCGCCGGGCCAGCAGGAGATCGACCTCCGCTACGCCGACGCGCTGACCACGGCCGACAACATCATGACGTTCCGGCTGGTCATGAAGGAGGTGGCGCTGGAGCAGGGGGTGTGGGCCTCGTTCATGCCCAAGCCGTTCACCGACTTCCCCGGGTCGGGCATGCACACCCACATGTCGCTGTTCGAGGGCGACCGCAACGCCTTCTACGAGCCCGGCGCCGACTATCAGCTCTCCAAGATCGGCCGGTCGTTCATCGGCGGCCTGCTCCGGCACGCCGCGGAGATCACCGCCGTCTGTAACCAGTGGGTCAACTCCTACAAGCGGCTGTGGGGCGGCGCCGAGGCGATCGCCGGGGCCGGCGGCGAGGCCCCCGCGTACATCTGCTGGGGGCACAACAACCGCTCCGCGCTCGTGCGCGTGCCCATGTACAAGCCGCACAAGGGCGGCTCGACCCGCATCGAGTTCCGCTCGGTCGACTCCTCCTGCAACCCCTACCTCGCCTTCGCCGTCATCCTGGCCGCCGGGCTCAAGGGCATCGAGGAGGGGTACGAGATGCCGCCGGGGGCCGAGGACGACGTGTGGGCGCTGACCAGCGCGGAGCGGCGGGCGCTCGGCATCCAGCCGCTGCCCCAGTCGCTCGACGAGGCGATCTCGGCGATGGAGCACAGCGAGCTGGTCGCCGAGACGCTGGGCGAGCACGTCTTCGACTACTTCCTGCGCAACAAGCGCGCGGAGTGGCAGGACTACCGCCGCCAGGTGACCGAGTTCGAGCTGGGCCGCTACCTGCCCGTGCTCTGACGCGGATCGCGTCACCACGCCGTTACAGGCTGCAAATCTTCCTGACACTCCCGTCTGTTTGGCTGGTCCGTACGCCGGAACAGTAAAATCGGTTCACTTGTTACGACTTTTGCGGGTGAGCCGTATCAAGACGTGACTCAGGGAGGACGTGGCCATATGACGGCGGCTGCGGGGCTGCAGACCGTTCTGACCGTACCGAAGCGTTTCCGGGGACCAGAGGGCACCGCCAACGGCGGCTGGATAGCGGGCACCCTCGCCGGCACGCTGACCGGGCGCGGTCACGACTCGCCGGTGGAGGTCACCCTTCGCAGACCGGTCCCCCTGGAGACCGCTCTGTGCGTCGAGCATGTCGGCAATGCCGTCGTGCTCAGCCAGGGCGACAGCCACCTCGTGGAGGCGATCCCGGTCGCCGAGACGCTGACGCCGCCGCCGTTCGTGCGGTTCACCGACGCGGCCCGCGCGGAGGCGGGCTTCCCCGGCAGGCACGGCCACGCCATCGCGGGCTGCTTCGCCTGCGGGCTGCGTGAGCCCGGCGACGGGCTGCGGATCTTCCCCGGCCCGGTCGAGAGCCCCGCCGACGGCGGCGAGCTCGTCGCCGCGGGCTGGCGGGTGCCGTTCAACGTGACCGACGAGCAGGGCGTGGTGCCCGACTCGATCGTCTGGGCGGCGCTCGACTGCGTCACCGGGTGGGCGCACTACCGCAGCTTCCCCGACCGGCGGCCCATCGAGCCTCCGCTGCTCGGACGGCTGACCGGGCAGGTGTTCCGCCGGGTCTACCCGATGGGCCGATACTCGGTCGTCGCCCGGGCGGAGGGCCGCGACGGCCGCAAGCTGTTCGGCACGAGCGCGGTCTACGAGGTGGACGGCGCGCTCGTCGCCGCCGCCAAGGCCACCTGGATCCTGCCCCGCCAGTGACACGGCCCTGCGCCGGTCAGGGCAGGGCCGGCGCCGGGCGGCCGTGGAGCTCGTCCAGGGCCGCCGGGCTCGAAGGGGCCCGCGCTCACTCCGTGAGGCGGGCGGCGACGACCGCGGCGCAGCGGGGGTCGAACAGGATCGTGTAGTGGTTGCAGTCCGGCACGACCTCGTCGCGCAGGCCGGGCAGCTCGGCCGTCCACCGCTCGGTCAGGTCGTCCGGGAGCATCCCGACGTCCTGGTTCAGCAGCCCCCGCGGCGCGCGGAGCAGCAGCGGCGCCGGCTCGATGCCCTTCAGCGCCGTCCCGATCGCCTCGTGCTCGGTGAGCAGCCAGCGGCCGTCCTGCCGTACGGCGTCCTCGCGGGCGCGTGAGCGGACGGCGTCGTCCGGCCCGGCGGCGTCATAGCGGACGTACTCCTCGATGAGCGGGGACCAGTCGTTCGCGAGCGCGGGGTGGGCGCGGAAGAAGCCGAGGTAGGCGTCCACGCTCGGATAGGTCTGGGAGAGCCGGGCGATGGCCGGGCCGAGCGTCGCCTCCAGCACCTCGTCGGGGTCGGCGCCGGGCGGCAGCGGCAGCGGCAGGCCGCCGTCCACGAGCACGACCTTGGCGTAACGCCGGTGCGCGCCGTGCAGCGCCGCGACGTAGGCGCCCATCGAGTGCCCGGTGAGCACGCTCGTGCCGTCCGCGCCCACGTGCTCGGCGACGCGTTCCAGGTCTTCGGCGTGCCGGTCCAGGCCGTACGGGCCGGGCAGATCGGCGCTGTGGCCGCGCCCGCGCAGGTCCACGGCGACCAGCGACCAGCCGGGTGGCAGCGCGTCGGCGACCGCCCGCCACGCCATGAGGGAGGCGGTGATGCCGTGCGCCGCGATGATCAGGCGGGGACCGCCGCCGAACCTGGCGATCCGCAGCCGTCCGCCGGGGACGGCGACCTCATCGATGTTCATGATGCGGACTGTACGGTACGACCCTGTCCGCTATCGCCTGTCCTGATATGTGTCTTTAAGCTCTCCCGTATGGGTGAACGTCTGACCGTCATCGAGCACGAGGCCGAGGCCGGCCTGGGCTTCTTCGCGGGGTGGCTGGAGGCCGCCGGAGTCGAGACCGAGGTCGTCCGGCCGTACAAGGGGGAGCCGGTGCCCGAGCGCGCCCCCGGCGGGCTGCTGGTGCTCGGCGGCGCCGCGGCGGCCTGGGACGACGAGGGCTACGCCTGGCTGCCCGCGACCAGGGCCCTGATCGCCCGTGCCGTGGACGAGGGCGTGCCGACGCTCGGCATCTGCCTCGGCGCCCAGCTCATGACCATGGCCTGCGGCGGGACCGTCGAGCGCGGCGGCGCGGGCCTGGAGATCGGCCTGGGGGAGATCGAGCCGCTGCCCGAGGCCGCCGCCGACCCGCTGCTTTCCACGTTGCCGTCCGCGTCGCGGAACGGGCCGGTCCGGGCGATCCAGTATCACTACGACGCCATGACCACCCTGCCCGAGGGCGCCGTACGGCTGGCCACCGGCGCGCGCTACCCCAACCAGGCGTACCGGCTCGGCGACCGGGCGTGGGCCGTGCAGTTCCACCCCGAGGCCACGCCCGAGATCTTCGCCTCCTGGACCGAGGGAGGGGAGCTGCCGCCCGAGCGGGCCGCGGAGCTGAACGCGCAGGTCGGGGCCGCCGGAGACGAGCTGAGGCGCACCTGGAGGCCGCTCGCCGAGGCGTTCGCGGCCCAGCTCACCCGGAGCTGACATGCCCTGACGGACCGGAGGAGCGCGCGGCGAAAACGCGTGATGGGCCGATTACGCAGAGAAACCGCTAAGGACGCGCACAACACGGAGGGCTAGCGTGTGCGCTGAGCCCGGCGGGCGCCGGGCGGTGATGTCCGAGGTCGGTTCCGCGGCAGGGGGCCGATCTCTGCGAGGAGGCTTCCGTCCCATGTGTACCGTTACTGGGAAGGTTCGTCTCGGGGGGCCGACGTGATCGACGTCGGGGTGGAGGAAGGAACGGTGAACGCCGCGCCTCGGATACAGACGACGGCAGGGCGCCTGGCGGCGCTCGGATTCGCCGACGGCGCGCGGGCCGAACGGCTGCTCGACGAGCTCGGCCCCGAGGCGGTCGGCGATCTCGCCCTGCTCGACGACCTCGTCAGGGCCGCGGACCCGGATCTGGCGCTGACCACCCTGAGCCGTCTGGTCGAGCGGGACCCGAGCGTGCTCGGGGCGTTCCGCGCCGACCCCGACCTGCGTCGCAGGCTGCTCGGCGTGTTCGGGCTCAGCGCGGCGCTCGGTGAGCACGTCGTGCGGCACCCGGAGTGCCTGCCGTCGATCCAGTGGACGCGCTGGCCCACGCTCGGCGATCTGCGCGAGGAGATGCTGCTCGCGGTCGGGGCCGACCCGGACGCGTCCGAACCCGTGGCCGAGCTCATGGCAGGCGGAGTCGTCGCCGGGCCGGGCACGCCGGCGATGGACGCGCTGCGCGTCGCCTACCGCAACCGCCTGCTGCACCTGGCGTCGCGCGACGTGGCCGGCGAGTGCACGCTCGCCGAGGTCGCCGCCGCGCTGGCCGACCTCGCCTCGGCCGCGCTGGAGGCCGCGCTCGCCATCGCCAGGGCCGAGGTGCCCTACGCGGGCGACGTACGGCTGGCCGTCATCGGCATGGGCAAGTGCGGGGCCCGCGAGCTGAACTACATCTCCGACGTCGACGTCGTCTTCGTGGCCGAGCCCAAGGAGGGCGTCGACGAGACCAAGGCGCTGCAGATCGCCACCCGCCTCGCGCAGGGCATGATGCGGGCCTGCTCGGCGAGCACCCCCGAGGGCGCGCTGTGGGAGGTGGACGCCAACCTGCGCCCCGAGGGCAAGATGGGCCCGCTCGTGCGCAGCATGGAAAGCCACCTGACCTACTACCGGCGGTGGGCCAAGACCTGGGAGTTCCAGGCGCTGCTCAAGGCGCGCCCGGTCGCGGGCGACCTGGAGCTCGGCCAGCAGTACGTCGCCGCGGTCAACGAGCTGGTCTGGCAGGCCGCCGCCCGGCCCAAGTTCGTGGAGGACGTGCAGGCCATGCGCCGCCGCGTGGAGGCGCATGTGCCCGCGGGCGAGGCCGACCGGCAGATCAAGCTCGGGCCGGGCGGGCTGCGGGACATCGAGTTCGCCGTCCAGCTCCTCCAGCTCGTGCACGGCCGTTCCGACCCGCTGCTGCGCCGCCGGGCCACGCTGTCGGCCCTCGCCGCCCTGTCCAGGGGCGGCTACGTCGGGCGTGATGACGCCAAGGCGCTCGCCGAGGCCTACACCTTCCTGCGCCAGGTCGAGCACATGCTCCAGCTCCACCGGCTGCGCCGCACCCACGTGGTGCCGTCGGACACCGCCGACCTGCGGCGGCTCGGCCGGGGCCTGGGCATGACGACCGACCCGGTGGGGGAGTTCACCACAACGTGGAAGCGGCACGCGCTGGAGGTGCGGCGGCTCCACGAGAAGCTGTTCTACCGCCCGCTGCTGCAGGCCGTGGCCCGGCTGCCGGAGACCGAGGCCCGCCTGTCCGCGGCCGCGGCCACCGCGCGGCTGCAGGCGCTCGGCTACGCCGACCCCGAGGGCGCGCTGCGGCACATCGCCGCGCTCACCAGCGGTGTCTCCCGCCGGGCGGCCATCCAGCGGACGCTGCTGCCGGTCATGCTCGGCTGGTTCGCCGACGCCCCCGACCCCGACGCCGGCCTGCTCGGCTTCCGCCAGGTGAGCGACAAGCTCGGCGCCACGCCGTGGTATCTGCGCCTGCTGCGCGACGAGACCGCCGTGGCCGAGCGCCTCGCCCACCTGCTCGGCACCAGCAAATACGTCACCGCTTTACTGCTGCACGCCCCCGAGGCCGTCGCGATGCTGGGCTCGCCCGCCGAGCTGGCCGTACGGCCCGCGGCGACGCTCGCCGCCGAGGCCGCCGCCGCGGTGAGCCGCCACGCGGAGGACGCCGAGACCGCCGTCGCCGCCGTGCGGGCGCTGCGCCGCAGGGAGCTGCTCCGCACGGCCTGCGCCGACCTGTCGGGGCTGATCGACATCGAGGAGGTCGGCCAGGCCCTCTCGTCGTTGAACGACGTCACGATCCAGGCGGCGCTCGACACGGCGATCAACAAGGTCACGCTGGAACGGCGCGCTCCGTTCCCGACGCGGATGGCCGTCATCGCCATGGGCCGCCTCGGCGGCCTGGAGAGCTCCTACGCCAGCGATGCCGACGTCATGTTCGTGCACGCGCCGCTGCCGGGGGTGGCCGACCGGGACGCGACCGACGCCGCCCACGCGGTGGCCGAGGAGACGCGCAGGCTGCTCGCGCTGCCCGCGCCCGACCCGCCGCTGCAGATCGACGCGGGCCTGCGGCCGGAGGGACGGCAGGGGCCGCTCGTGCGCACGATCGCCTCCTATCGGGCCTACTACGACCGCTGGGCCTCGCACTGGGAGGCCCAGGCGCTGCTGCGGGCCCGGTTCTGCGCGGGCGACCCCGAGCTCGGCCGTGAGTTCATCGCGCTCGTCGATCCGCTGCGCTACCCGGCCGAGGGCATCTCCGCGGACGCCGTACGCGAGATCCGCAAGCTCAAGGCGCGCATGGAGGCCGAGCGGCTGCCGCGCGGGGCCGATCCCGCCCTGCACACCAAACTCGGCAGGGGCGGGCTGAGCGACGTGGAGTGGGTGGCCCAGCTCATCCAGTTGCGGCACGCGGGCGCCACCCCCGCGCTGCGTACGACGCGCACTCTCGACGCGCTGCGCGCGGCGGCGGCGGAGGGCCTGCTCGACCCGGCCGACGAGGAGGTGCTCGCGCAGGCGTGGCTGTTCGCGTCACGCATCCGCGACGCCCTCATGCTGGTGCGCGGTCGGGCGTCCGACAGCATCCCGACCTCGGTCAAGGAGCGCGTGCTGCTCGCGCGGGCGCTCGGCTATCCCCCCGAGGGCACCGAGGACTTCGTCGAGGACTACCGGCGCGCCACCCGGCGGGCCCGGGCCGTGGTGGAGCGCGTTTTCTACGAGGACTGACTCCGGCCCCGGGCCGGGTGGTTCCGTACGGGCCGGGTGGAGGGGGCAGTGCGGGGGATGGTCAGAGCTTCCTGCCCACGGCCCCGTACCCGCCGTGCACGCGGCCGGTCAGGAAGGGGATCTCGTCCGGGTCCGGGCGCCACTCGCCGACCGCCACCAGGCCGGGCTCCACGAGCTCGAAGCCGTCGAAGAACCGGGCGATCTCCGCGCCGGTACGCAAGGTGAGCGGCACGGGCCCGGTGTTGTACGCCTCGGCGAAGGCCTCCAGGCTCTCGGGGGCGAAGTCGCCGGTGACGTGGGTGACGGCGAGGTAACTGCCGGGCACGACCGCGTCGGTGTAGCGCCTGACGACGCCGAACGGGTCGTCCTCGTCCTTGATGAACATGAGCGTGCCCACGATGACCACGGCGATCGGCTGGTCGAAGTCGAGCGTCGCCAGCGTGTCGGGGTGCTTGAGGATGGCGTCGGGGTCGCGCAGATCGGCCTCGATGTAGGCGGTCCTGCCCTCCGGCGCGCTGCGCAGCAGCGCGCGGGCGTGGACCATCACGATCGGGTCGTTGTCGACGTAGACGACCCTGGCCGCCGGATTCACGGACTGGGCGACCTCGTGGGTGTTGCCCTGGGTCGGAATGCCGGTGCCGATGTCGAGGAACTGGGTGATCCCCTGCTCCGCGAGGAACCGTACGGCCCGGCCGAGGAACGCCCGATTGTCCCGGGCGCCCTGGACGACCCCGGGAGAGGCGGCCTTCACCGCTTCGGCGACCGCGCGGTCGGCTTCGAAGTTGTCCTTGCCGCCCAGCCAGTAGTCGTACACCCGGGCGGGATGCGGCACCGAGGTGTCGAGCTTCGCGGCAGCGGGGGTTTCGTCGGCCATCACATGCTCCGGGGGGAAGGGGGTTTTTCTGATCTTATCCGTGCGCACCCCCGCCCGGTCGTCCGATCGAAATCCGGAATCGCGGAATTCATTGCCCTCACCGTGGCGACGCTGTATCAACGGTACGGGTGATCTCTTTGATCTCGTATTACGCAGACCTGGCTATCGGTCTGATTCTGGCCTTCCTGCTGTTGTCGCTTCTCGTCAGCGGCATCAACGAGGGCATCGTCAGGCTGCTCGGAATCCGCAGCAAGTTTCTGTGGGCATACCTGCGCGACACCCTCGACGGCGCGGAGACGGCGGACGGAACCTCCCGGCTCGACCGGATCCTGGACGCGCTCAGGAGGTTCGGCCGCACGGCGCGCACGGCGTCGGCGCAGGCGGTGCGGGCGGTGTCGCCGGAGGAGGGCCGCTCGCGGCTGCCCGCCGGCGTGATGGGGGTGTTCGCGCGGCTGCCGTTCGGCCCGGACCCGCGGCCCGCGTTCAGCCGGCAGCCGCCCCCGACGCAGAGCCCGCCGCTCACCGCCGCCGCGGGCTCCGTGGCCGCCGAACAGATGACGACCATTCAGATGACGTCCGAGCAGGAGACGGCAGGGGAGGGCGTGGACCCTGCGCACACCGCCGGGCAGGCCGACCCCGAGGAGATCGCCGTCCTCACGGTGGAGCCGGCGGACGTCGGCGCGGGAGCGGGCGGGACGGCCGGGGCCCCGGCCGGCGCGGGGGACGGCGCGGGGGCCGGCGCGGGGGGCGGCGTGCTGCCGCCGGGTCTGGGCAAGTCGATGGCCGAGCTGCTCCACGAGCGGCTGCAGGAGATCGATCACGCCAAGCGCGGGAGGACGAGCATCGCCGACATCCCGCCCGCGCGCTTCGCCGTCGCCGTGATGGAGATCGCCACCGAGCACGGCGGCGTGGACGCCCTCATGCGGGACCTCGACGCGCTGAAGAGCCCCTTCTCCCGCCCGCTCAAGGCCGTGTGGGACAGGGCCAGCCACGACCTGGAGGCGTTCCGGCGCGGCATCGAGGACTGGTTCGACGGTGAGATGGAGCGGCTCAGCCTGCTCTACCGCCGCTACGTCCGCTGGGTCATCGTCGCGCTCGGTCTCGTCGTGACGCTGGTGTTCAGCATGGACTCCCTGGAGTTCGGCAAGACCCTGCTGCGCGACAACGCCTACCGCAGCGCGGTGACGGCCTTCGGCGATACGGGTCCCCAGGCGCTCGAACCGCTGCGCGAGCAGTGCGCGCCCGGCCAGGACCCGTACGCGTGCGTCACCGACGTGCTGAGCACCCCGGCGTTCGTGAAGATCTTCACCTATGCCCCGGTGAGCGTCACGATGGACGCGGCCGACGGCCCGGTGTGGGCCTGGCGCGGCGGGGACTGGTGGCAGCGCCTCACGTCACCGGGCCACTGGCCGGGGTTCCTCGTCACGCTGGTCGCCCTGCTGTTCGGCGCGCCGTTCTGGTGGGACATCCTGCGCCGCGTGAGCGGCCTGCGCGGCCGTACCTCCGGCTCCACCCCCTCCTGACCGGTCGCGTGCCACGGCCGCGATATCGGGTTGCGGCGGCCGACGCGCGTGCGTACGGTCGGCCGGGTGCGCGGGCGAGGGCCGGCCGGGTCGCTGTGGCGGCACCGGGACTTCATGTTGCTGTGGAGCGGCCACACGGTGAGCCTGTTCGGCTCGCAGATCAGCTGGATCGCCCTGCCGATGGTCGCGGTCGCCGGGCTGCGCGCCACCACGTTCGAAGTGGCGGTGCTGGGGGCCATGGGCACGCTGCCGTCGCTGGTCGTGTCGCTGCCTGCCGGCGTGCTGGCCGATCGTCACCGCAGGCGGCGCCTCATGATCGCCTGTGACGCCGGGTCGGCGCTGGCCATGGCGTCGGTGCCGATCGCCGCCGTCGTGGGCCGGGTCACGATGACCCAGCTCTACGTGGTCACGCTGGTCGTCGGCGCGCTCGGCGTGGTCTTCGGCACCGCGTCAGGCAGCCTGACGCCGGTGCTGCTCGGCGGCGACAGGCTCACCGACGGCAACGCCAAGATGAACACCGCGCGCGGTCTCGCCGAGATGGCCGGGCCGAGCGTCGGAGGCTTCCTGGTCGGCCTCGTCGGCGCCGCCCGCGCGGTCGCCGCGGACGCCCTCTCGTACGCCGTGAGCGCCGTGGCCCTGGCGTCGATGCGCCTGCGGGAGCCGAAGCCCGAGCGCACACCGCACCGCGGGCGCTTCCTCGGTGAGATCGCCGAGGGGCTCCGGTTCGTGCTCGCCCATCCTGTGCTGCGCGTGCTCGCCCTCTCCGGGGCGGTCAGCGCCGTGCTGCTGCGCGGGATCAGCTCGATGTGGCTGCTGTACGTCGTGCGGGAGCTGGGCTGGAGCCCCCGGGCGGCCGGGCTCGTCTACGGCCTGAGCCTTGTCGGCGGGGTCGCCGGGAGCATGGTGGCCGGGCGGGTGACGGCCCGGTTCGGCATGGGTCGCGTGATCGTCCTGGGCGCTGCGCTGTCGGCCCCGTTCGAGCTGGTCACCCCCCTCGTGCCGCCCGGCCTGGCCGGCCAGTGGACCGTCGGGCTGGTCTTCACCTTCCTGACGGCCGCAGGGATGGTCCAGACGACCGCGGCCCAGACCGCGCGCCAGTCGCTGTGCCCGCCCGGCATGCTCGGCCGGATGAACGGCTCCACCCACTTCATGCGGGCGGGCCTGCTGCCGCTCGGGCCGCTGCTGGCCGGTGCCCTGGGCACCTGGATCGGCCTGCGCCCCGCCCTGATCATCCTGGGCTCCGCCACCCTGCTGTGGCCGCTCCTGCTGTCCCTGTCACCCGTACGCGCATTGGATGGGAAACGACCATGACCGACGACGACCGGCCGAGCGCCCCCCCGGCGGCTCGCCACGCGCTACTTCGAGATGTGGAACTCCGGCGACGCCTCGGCGGCCGAGCGGATCCTGAGCCCGAGCTGGGTGGACCACGCGCATCCCGAGGTGGCCGGGCCGCAGGGCGTTCGCGAGGCGATCGAGCGGATCCGCGGCGCGCAGCCGGACCTCCGGTTCCGCATCGACGCCATCCTCGGGGAGGGTGACCTGGTGGCGGTCGTGGGGAACGCCGGTCGCGGCCAGGACGCGGACGGCACCTCTCTGGTCTGGCTCATCCGCATGCAGGACGGCCTGCTCGCCGAGATGTGGACCTACCACGGCAGCGGCGGGGGCCCGAGGGGCCTTCGGCTCCGGTGACGCCCCGGCCACTGCGGCCCGGGGCGTTCACCGGCGGCTGTCAGGGTTCGAGGTCGGTCACTCCTCGGCCGCTGGCGATGTCGAGCGGCACAGAAGCCTGGTCGTGCACGATCAGCCACTCGCCGCCGGTCTTCCGGAAGCAGAAGGTGCCCCGGACCCATATGCCGTTCGTCGCCGTCCCGTTCGCCAGCGTGCCGCTGAGCCGGCCGAAGCAGTGCCCGAACGCCACGTCGTCGCCCACGGCGAGGGTCAGGTCGCGCACCTCGTAATCGACCTCCTCGAAGACCGCGAACACTTTCGCCCAGTTCTTCAGCTTCGCGTCGATCCCGACGTGTTGCAGCGGCGGCTCGACGTCGAAGGACACGACGTCCGTCGCGTAGAGCCGCCTCAGTGCGTCGAGATCTTTGGCCCGGATCCCTTCGACGACCCTGCCGATGTGCCGCCTGATCGTGGCTTCGTCTTCCTCGCGTCGCGTAGGCATCGCTGTACGTCCCTTCAATCGGTTCTCACCGGTACGACCGGACAGTGCCGGGAAATGTCAGGCCGAGGTGACGGTGACCGGGGTGGCGGCGCGCAGCGGCGCCAAGGCGGTGCTCCAGGCGACGACGTGGTCCAGCAGCATGTCGAGCGCGCCGGCGCTGTGCGGGCCCGGCCTGAAGACGGTGTAGTCCTCGAACTCGGTCTGCAGCGGCAGCGCGACCTGCGGGGCCACGTCCGCCATCTGCAACGCCCCGCAGACCAGCCGCAACTGCTCGACCGCGCGGGCGCCGCCCGCGATGCCGTACGAGACGAACCCGGTGGCCTTGTTGTTCCACTCGGCGTACAGGTGGTCGAGGGCGTCCTTGAGCACGCCGGGAGCCGAATGGTTGTATTCGGGAGTGACGATGACGAACCCGTCGAAAGAGGCGATGGTGTCCGCCCAGGCCCTGGTGTGCTCGTGCTGATACCGGCCCGCTGACAGCATCGCCGGTGTCGGCTCGTCGAGGTGCGGCAACGGGTGGTCGAGCAGGTCGACCACCGCGAACTCGGCGTCGGTGCGGCGTGCGGCCCTCTCGTGGACCCAGGTGGCGACCTGCTCGCCCCTGCGGCCGGGGCGGGTGCTGCCGAGTATGATCCCGATCTTCGTCATCGTTCTCCTGCTCCAGTGCTGATGCCGGTGCTTCGAGCAGTACGACAACGCGGCGGCCCGGAATGTGAGGCGGCCCGGAATGTGAGGCGGCCCGGCCTCACAGATCGCCGCGCTGTCTTGTCGGACCGGTAAGGGCAGCACACGACCCAGGGGAGCTTCCGGAACCATGACCGATCACCCCGGACCAGGACACGACCGGTTGGACGCGGGCCTGAGCGCGATCATCAGCGAGCGGCGTCAGCTCATCAACCTCGGCTACCGCCTGCTCGGCTCCCTGGCCGAGGCCGAGGACGTCGTCCAGGAGACCTACGCCCGCTGGTATGCCATGTCACCGCGGGAGCGGGACGCCATCGCGTCCCCCGGCGCCTGGCTGACCAGGGTCGCCGGGCGCATCTGCCTCAACCTGCTCTCCTCGGCGCGGGCCCGGCGCGAGACCTACGTGGGCGAGTGGATCCCCGAGCCGCTGCCCGACCCCGCGGACCGGGCCACCGGGCGGCCGGACGGCATCGGCGCGGACCCGGCCGACCAGGTCACGCTGGACGAGTCGGTCAGCATGGCGTTCCTCGTCGTGCTCGACGCGATGACCCCGGCCGAGCGCGTCGCGTTCGTCCTGCACGACGTCTTCCGCTACTCCTTCGCCGAAGTGGCGGAGATCGTCGGCCGGACCCCGGCGGCCTGCCGTCAGCTCGCGTCCTCGGCCCGCCGTCGCATCCGCGACTCCCAGGCCGCCGCGCCGCCGGCATCCCGGCAGGCCGCGGTCGTCAGGGAGTTCAAGCAGGCGTGGGAGGCCCAGGACATCAACGCGCTCATCGGGCTCCTCGACCCCGGCGCCACAGGAATCGCCGACGGCGGCGGCATCGCCCCCGCGCTGCTCCGCCCGATCGAGGGCGGCGAGCGGATCGCACGTCACTTCGCCGCGCTCGCCGCCAGGGTGTCCGGCCTGACGCTCCTGGAGCGTACGGTCAACGGCCGGCCCGGCCTGATCGCCCAGCAGGACGCCGTCACCGTGTCGGTGTTCGCGTTCGAGATCGCGGGCGACCGGATCAAGCGCATCTGGGCCGTACGCAACCCCGACAAGCTCCACCCGTGGACGGCCGGCTGACGGGCACGCTCGCCCGCGGCCGGCTCGCCGGCAGGTCATGCCCGTTCGACGCCCCGCGTCCCGGCCGCCGTACGCAGGGCTGCGGCGACGTCAGGCCACCTTCGAGGACGGGGCGGTCCAGGTGTTGCAGGATGCGGGGTCGCCGGTCTTGAATCCCTCGTTGGCCCAGTAAGTGAGCGACTTCCGGCTCCCGCTGTACGTGCCCGCCCAGCCGCGCAGGTAGAAGAGCAGATCGTCCCAGTCCTCGCGGGGACGCCTGAAGGACTTCCAGACGCTTCGCAGGGAGGCTCCGGCGAAGCAGGAGCTCTGCAGGCTGTATCGCCGCGTCTGTTCGGTGAGTTCGGCCTTGCTCCGGTGGTCGAGGTCGAGCCAGGCCCGGTAGATGCGCGTGACGTTCTGCACGTGCTCCCCGTAGTTCGTCGCGAGCAGGTTGAAGAGGTAGAGATCCCCCGGCTCCTGCAAAAGGTCCTTGGAAAGCACGATCAGGATGGTGCGCGATGTCTCGCAGTAGAAGCCGTCCCAATCGCCCTTGCGCCACTTGTCGCCGCAGTACTTCGCCGGCACCTCGGTGGCGTACGTGAGCTTCACCGGCGACGGCTTCAGATTCGCCCGGCGCAATTCGGTGCCCCAGGTGCGGGTGAGGCACCGCAGCATCTCGTTCAGATAGAGCTTCGCGGACCTCGCGTCTCCCTTCTTCACGCGCCTTTCCCGGCACGTGGTGTCCGGCAGCGGGCCCGCGCCGTACAGGCGGTTGTCGGTGAGGGTCCTGCTCTTGACCGGTTGGGCGGCGGCCGTGCCGGTGACGGCCGGGACGAGCCCCAGCGCCACCGTGCCGGCGAGCGCGATCTTGGCGAGTTTCACGGACGACGAGATTAGGCCACACAAAACACTCTCGGCAGCCTTTTTATGGGATATCACCCGATTGTTCCGTGCGCGGCAGCGAGGTGTATAACGGGGCGGCGGCAGCGGAAAACGGATGTGGAGCGTGCATGGTCATCAGACGTGCCGAACCGGCGGACGCGGAGGCGATCGCCGTCGTCCACGTCCGGTCGTGGCAGGCCGCCTATCCGGGGCTCATGCCCCAGGCCTACCTCGACGGGCTCACCCCGGCCATGCGCCTGCCCGTCTGGGAGCGCCTGCTGGGGGAGTCCGCCCCGCCGCGTACGGAGGTCCTCGTGGCGGAGGTGGACGGCTCGGTCGCCGGGTTCGCCTCGTTCGGCCCCGGCCGGGACGACGACGTCGATCCCGCCTCGGTGGCGGAGATCTCGGCGATCTACCTGATGCCCGAGGTATGGGGCGCCGGGGTCGGCGGGCGTCTCATGGCCGCCGCGCTGGACAGCCTCACCGCCGCCGGATATGAGCAGGCCGTCCTCTGGGTCGTCGACGGGAACAGCCGCGCGCGGTGGGTCTACGAGCGCGGCGGCTGGCGCCCCGACGGCGCCGAACTGCACGACGAGTCGGACGGCTTCCCGCTGACCGAGATCCGCTACCGCCGGGCCCTGGACAGTTGACCTAGCGGCCGGGCTTCGTCCAGGTCAGGGAGTATCGGCGGAGCACATGCCGGCGATAGCGCACGCCCGGCAGCAGGCGGCGCGCCGCGGACCGCACCTGCCCGTAGCTCATCCGCGGTGCGGTCATCGGCATCCCCTCGGGCTCGTGTGCGCGGCGCAGCACCTTCGTGACGCGCACGACGGGAACGGCCGCGATCGTCGCCGCCCACTCCGCGACGGACGCCTCGCGGGCCAGGCCGACCACCACCAGCGTGCCGCCGGGACGCAGCAGCTCGCGCATCCTGGTGAGCGCGGCTTCGAAGTCCATGTGATGGATCGCGGACACCGAGCAGACGAAGTCGTACTCCCCGGCGGGCAGGGCGGCGGTGAGGAAGTCGCCCTCGACGAAGGCGAGCCCGGGCAGGCCGGCCGCGAGCTCGCGGGCACGCGCGATCATCTCCGGCGACCTGTCGACGCCGGTCACGCGCTTGGCCCGGCCGGTCAGCTTCCGGGCGAGCAGCCCGTCTCCGCAGCCGACGTCCAGCGCGTCACCGCACCCCTCGGGGACGGCGCGGAGGATGCCCGGGTGCCGGGCGACGTTGGTGTTCCAGTACGGGTCCGGGTCGGCCTGGCGCATCCGGTCATCGTAGGGCGGGCGCCATGACGAAGTCGCGGAATCGGGTGGCGGGGGCGGCCGGGGCGTGGTCGGTCCGCCAGGTGAGGCCGATGGTGCGGCGGGCGGCCTCCGCCGCGATCCTGACGCCGACGGTGCCCGACAGGCCGGCGAAGGGCTCGGGGACGACGGCCACGCCGAGCCCCGCCGCGACCAGGCCCTCGATGGTCGCGAGATCCTGGCTCTCGAACGAGACGGCGGGGGACACCCCGGCGTCGCGCAGCAGCGCGTCGACCAGGGCCCGGTAGCCGAAGCCGACCGGTGTCGTGACGAGCTCCTCGTCCGCCAGCTCCCGGAGGTCCACCTCCTCCCGGTCGCGCAGCCGGTGGCTCGGCGGCACGACGAGCACCAGCCGCTCCTCCTGCAAGGGGTGCCAGCCGAAATCTCCAGGTGGGCGTGGCGAGATGATCGCGAGGTCGGCGGCCCCGGTGCGCAGGTCGTGCACGATCTCGTGCGCCGGCTCCTGGCGCAGCAGGATGCGCATCCGGGGCGCGTGCTCGTGGAAGGAGCGCAGCAGCCGCGGGACGAGGGATGTGGCGATGGAGTCGAGGAAGGCCAGGCGCACCACGCCGGTGTCCGGGTCGAGCAGGCTCCCGAGGTCGGCCAGCAACTGCTCGTAGCGCGCCGTGAGGTCGCGCGCGGCCGCCACCACGAGCCTCCCGTTGGGCGTCAGGTGGACGCCGTCCGGCGCGCGCTCGAACACCCGGGTGCCGAGCTCGGTCTCGACGCGGGCGAGGGCGCGCGAGAGCGTCGGCTGGCTCGTGCGGAGGATTGCGGCGGTGTCGGTCACGTGCTGGTGATCGGCGAGGGCGACCAGCCAGGCCAGATCCCGGAGCAGCATGAGCGCCATCATACGCATCACGCATCAAAAACCGACTTTCACCGCATTGGACGCATGGAGTCAGAAAGCGCACAGTCGTTCGGGTGACCGCTGTTCTTGAGCCCTCCGCCGTGGAGGGACACCTGCCGGGGACCGCCGGATACCGGCGGGTCGTCGTCGCGCTGTTCGCCGCCGGGGTCGCCACCTTCGCGCTGCTCTACAGCACCCAGGCGATCCTGCCCGAGCTCGCCGAGCAGTTCGGGGTGTCCACCGCGGAGAGCACGCTGAGCGTGTCGCTCACCACGCTCGGGCTCGGTGTCGCGCTGCTGGTGGCCGGCCCCCTGTCCGACGTCGTCGGCCGTACGCGGCTGATCCACCTGTCGCTGACGGCGTCCGCCGTCGTCGCGGCCGCGTGCGCGCTGGCCCCCGGCTGGACCGCGCTCATGGTCCTGAGGTCGCTCCTGGGCATCACGCTGGCAGGGCTCCCCGCCGTCGCCACCGCCTACCTGCGCGAGGAACTGCACCCGTCCACGCACGCCCGCGCCGCCGGTCTGTACGTCGGCGGCACGGCCCTGGGCGGCATGGCCGGCCGTCTCCTGACCGGCGCCGTCGCCCAGGCCGGCGGCTGGCGCTGGGCGCTCGCCGCGGTCGCCGCACTCGGCCTGCTGTGCGCCCTGACCGTGCGCGTCCTGCTTCCGGCCTCCCGGCGCTTCACCGCGGCCCCGGCAGGCGTACTTGCCCTGCTCCGTGGGAGCCTGCGCGTGGTGTCGGACCGCGGGCTGCTCGCGTTGTACGGCATCGGCGGGTGCTCGATGGGGGCCCTGGTCGCGGTGTTCAACACCCTGGGCTTTCGCCTCGCGGGCGCGCCGTTCCACCTCGGCGTCGGAGCCGCCGGCCTGATGTTCCTCGTCTATCCCATCGGCTCGGTCAGCTCCGTGGTGTTCGGCCGGCTGGCGGACGGCTACGGACGCAGGACCGTGACGCCGCTCGGCTGCCTGCTCGCCGTCGCCGGCGCGCTGGTCACGCTGCCGTCCTCGCTGCCGGTCGTGGTCATCGGGCTCGCGCTCCTCACCGCGGGGTTCTTCGCCGTCCATGGTGTGGCCAGCGGCTGGGTCCCGGCCCGGGCGCACGCGGGCGGGGCGTCCACGGGCCAGGCCGCCTCGCTCTACCTGTTCACCTACTACCTCGGGTCCTCCGTCTTCGGCAGCCTCGCGGGCCGCGCCTGGACGGACGCCGGATGGCCTGGCGTGGTCGCCCTCGCCGTGCTCCTGCTCACCGCCACCGGCGCCCTCACCCTCCTGCTGCGCCGTACCCCCGCCCTGGGGAAGTGACCGTTCGTCACGGGGAGGCGTGAGATAGGCGCAGGTCGCCCCCGAAGGCTTGCGCGATCACGCGTCCCGTCTCGAAGACGAACTCCGCCCCCACCCACTGGGTGGGATCGTCGGGGTCGAATCCCTTGCTCACCTGGACGAGCCGCTCGCCGACATGCCGGATGAAGGGCACCTCGGCGGGTGCGGGCACGATGTCCACCCGGCTGCCGAGCTCCTCCATCGTGTAGCCGTCTCCCGGCTCGTCCGGCACGACGCACAGAGCCCAGTCGGCGGTGTCACGGACCACGACGGTCGTCGTCTCCAGATGAAGCCATACGTGCAGGAGTTCGGGAGCGTCGGACTCATGGGTGAACAGGGCCGCCGTGACCGCGGTCAGGCGCAGGCCCTCCAGGGCGGAAAGTTCCATCATCCCCCTGCCCAAGCCGGCGATCTCACGAGCCCGGCGGTACGTGGTCGCCGCCGATTGGGAGAGGCGCGGGGGTGATCTTCGCGATCAGGACGCGGCGCCGATCCGGGCCACGCTCCCGGTCTGACCTCCCGTGCCGACCATCGGCGGGCCGGAACCATGGTCCCGTCTTCATGCGATCTCAGGCCGGTCTGTGCCGGTCATGCTCGGCCACCAGGCGCTTGGGCGCCTGCTGACGCCATGCCTCTTCCACGAGACTCCTGACGCGCTCCGCCGGGACCCTGCCGAGCTCGACCTGCAGCCCGAGGAAGCTCTTCCGCGCATCCGGACGGCGTACGGCCTCGTAGACGGACGGGTCGGCCTGCGCCGCGTCGACGGCCTGCTGCTCGGCGACGCAGAACACGGCCGTCGTCTCGTCCCTGCCCATGCCGAGGAAGGTCCGGCCTCTGACCTTGAACACGGGAACGTGGAACCGGAAGTGACTGACCTCTTCGACTTCGGGCAGTGCCGTGGCCCAGCGTCGGATGTCGTCCGTAGTTGTCACGAGAGGACATTAACCGGCGGCAGCCGTCCCATCTCCCCGGCCGTGATCCTTGAGCGCAACTGGGAGCGATCAGGCGCTGTTCCCCACCGCGGTCATGCTGCGACTCATGACCTTTGAAGAGGTGCGCGTTCACCACGGCACTGGGCAATGGTGCTCCGGTGTCCGGACCGGCGACAACATCGTGGTTCACGACGTCGAGATCCTTCCCCCGTGGCGGGTTCCGGGCCGGCCCACGACCGATCGCTGCTTCGTCATCGCCGACGAAGGAGTACAGATCAGAAAGCCGGTCACCTTCGTCGACGCGCTCGAAGGCGGCTGGTATATCGACCTCATCGAACTGGAGGAAGCGGGCCCGAAGGAGCTGGCTGTCCACGACCACTACGTGGACATCCTCGTGCCCCCGTTCAACAGACACTACGAAGTGCTGGATCTCGACGAGTTCGCCGACGCGCTGGAGAACGGTGCCATCGATGCCGCCACCGCGGCCAGGGTCCTGCGCGACACGCAGCGCTTCATCGATAAGCACCTGCGCAATCTGAACCAGGACCCGCCGGGCTCATGGCCGGACTTCCCACCGGCGGCCGTCCTGGGCCTGGCGGAGCTGCCGCCCTTCGACGTGGCCCAAAGGCCCTGAGCACCCAGCGGCCGTGCGGGCGATCATCAACGCGGGCAAGCCGGGGGAGGGCCGCTTTGTAGCGCGCAATGCGGAAAGCCCGTGGCAAGGTGCGGGACCTTGCCACGGGCTTTCCGGCTCCACGACTCGCGGCACCGCCTCGCGTCGCTCCTGACCTCTTCGGGCGCCGAACGCCGCCCTCGATGTGGTGCTCGCCGCTCGGACGGAACCGAGGCGGGCCGGATCACCGCGCGACGACCATGCACGTCATCGCGCGGTCACCGGTCACACGTCGTAGTAGAGCTCGAACTCGTGCGGGTGCGGGCGGAGACGGATCGGGTCGACCTCGTTCTCGCGCTTGTAGGAGATCCACGTCTCGATGAGGTCCGGCGTGAACACGCCGCCCTCCAGCAGGTAGTCGTGGTCGGCCTCGAGCGCGTCGAGCACCTTCTCCAGGGAGCCCGGCACCTGCGGGATGTTGCGGGCCTCCTCCGGCGGCAGCTCGTACAGGTCCTTGTCGACCGGCTCCGGCGGCTCGATCTTGTTGCGGATGCCGTCGAGGCCGGCCATGAGCATGGCGGCGAAGGCGAAGTACGGGTTGCAGGACGGGTCCGGCACGCGGAACTCGATGCGCTTGGCCTTCGGGTTCGACCCCGTGATCGGGATGCGGACGCAGGCCGAGCGGTTGCGCTGCGAGTAGACCAGGTTGACCGGGGCCTCGTAGCCGGGCACCAGGCGGTGGTAGGAGTTCACCGTCGGGTTGGTGAAGGCCAGCAGCGACGGGGCGTGCTTGAGCAGGCCGCCGATGTAGTAGCGCGCGGTGTCCGACAGACCGGCGTAGCCGACCTCGTCGTAGAACAGCGGCTCGCCGTCCTTCCAGAGGGACTGGTGGCAGTGCATGCCGGAGCCGTTGTCACCGAAGATCGGCTTGGGCATGAACGTGACCGTACGGCCCGCCTGGATGGCCGTGCTCTTGATGATGTACTTGTACAGCATCAGCTTGTCGGCCGTCTCGAGCAGCGTGCCGAACCGGAAGTCGATCTCGGCCTGACCGGCGGTGCCCACCTCGTGGTGCTGCATCTCGGTCTCGATGCCGGCGTCGATGAGGTTGCGCACCATCTGCGAGCGCAGGTCGGTGAAGTGGTCCATCGGCGGGACCGGGAAGTAGCCGCCCTTGTAACGGGGCTTGTAGCCCAGGTTGCCGCCCTCGGAGGCCTTGCCGGTGTTCCAGGCGCCCTCGATGGAGTCGATGTAGTAGTAACCGGCGTTCTGCTTCGTCTCGAAGCGGACGTCGTCGAAGATGTAGAACTCGGCCTCGGGGCCGAAGTAAACGGTGTCCGCGATGCCGGTGCCCTTGAGGTACTCCTCGGCCTTGCGCGCGACGTTGCGGGGGTCGCGGCTGTAGGCCTCACCGGTCAGCGGGTCGTGCACGAAGAAGTTGATGTTCAGCGTCTTGTGCTGACGGAACGGGTCGAGCACGGCCGTGGAGGGGTCGGGCAGCAGGAGCATGTCCGACTCGTGGATGGCCTGGAACCCGCGAATCGACGAGCCGTCGAACATGAGGCCGTCGGTGAAGACGTTCGGCCCGAAGTTCTCGGCCGGGAAGGTGAAGTGGTGCGTCGTCCCCGGCAGGTCCGTGAACCTGACGTCGACGAACTGCACACCCTCGTCCCGGATGAACTTGAGGACGTCATCGGCGGAGTTGAACACTCTCGAACCTCCCAGGGGCATGGGCTAGCAACCCGAAAATAGGCCGATGCCGTTTCCGCCCCATGTCTCGATTGTTTCGCGCGTGTTAAGGGAATGCGCCGCCAGGGCGGCCGCGGCGATAGCGTCGGCCTACCGTTCCCCGGGCTCCATCGTACGGCCTTTTCGCAGGTCAGGTGCCCAACGCGGCCGGGCAGCGGGGCTTGCCGGAAACGCCGGAGACACGATCATAGGGATCGACGGGCTCGCCGGAGGGTCGTGTTCCCTGTGGATCACCAGGGAATCGCGGACGGACGAATCCGTCGTCCAGTGCGCAATTCGCGCCAAATACGGCGGATCTGTCCGTGTTCCACCAGATGACGAGCTTCCCGTCCTCGCGGTAGGCGGAGAATTCGCTTCGGTGATGTTCGACGACCCTCGTCATGACCAGCGGCGCGCCGGGGCGGCTCACCGGGTGGACGAACAGATAGTCCGTCTTGATCTCGACGCCTCCGCCGGGCCTTTCGGAGATCGTCGTCTCGCCGGAGACCTTCACGATGTCGCCGACCGGCTCGGCGGCGTCCGGCGCGAGGCTGAACACCCACGACCGCGTGCCCGAGGGGCCCTTGTCGTCCAGGTGGCGGAGGAACGCCTCGCGCTGCCGGGGATGCAGCAGGCGGATGAGCTCCTCCGGGCGCCCGCCCCGCACGGTCGCCGGGTCGAGGTGCGCGGCCGACAGCAGCCGCCGTACGCGTTGCAGGGCCTGGCCGACCTCCTGCTCGGTGAGCCCGCCGAGCGCGCGTGCCGCGGGCATGACCAGCCCCTGCTCTCCGTCGGCGTAGTCGATGGCGGGAGTGCCGGCGAACGGGGCGTCGGACGGCGCAGGGACGGGGCCGTGGTCGAACAGGCCCTCCTCGCCGTCGGGAATCGGCGTCAGCACGGGCCCGGGCCGGGCG
Source organism: Microbispora sp. CSR-4 (assembly GCF_008033685.1). Taxonomy (NCBI): domain Bacteria; kingdom Bacillati; phylum Actinomycetota; class Actinomycetes; order Streptosporangiales; family Streptosporangiaceae; genus Microbispora; species Microbispora sp. CSR-4. The sequence continues at coordinate 515,788 of NZ_VJVX01000001.1, read as the reverse complement.
ACCACGGGACCGGAGATCATCAGTTCCTCGCCGCCGGCGGCCGGGCGGACGATGCCGAGCCGCTCCAGGACGTCCGGCCGCAGGACGACGACGAGCCCCACGAGCACGACCAGGCCCGCGATCACCATCAGCACGGCCGGGCGGCGCCGTCGTTCCGGCGGGAACACGTCCGTCTCGGCCGCCGCGGTCATCCGCCGGATCTCGTCCTCGTCGAACTGCGCGACCAGCGCCTCGAAGCGAGCGTCGATGTCATCGGGGTCCGCCGGTCGCACGGTTCCCTCCAAAGCGCTGAGGTCGGAAACGATTCACGATACCGGCATTTAATGGGAAAAGCTTGCCCATGTTGGACGGCCCTGTGGCCGGGCACCGGACCGGCGCCGGTGCCCGATACGCTGGGAAACCATGAGTGACCGGCAGCCGCGTTGGACGCAGACCTGGATGGACGGCCCGCGGGCCGCCGGGGTGAACCTGGGCTATCCGGGGGAGCGCCTCGGCCTGCCCGAGCAGGGCCCCGGAGCGGTCGCGGGGTGGGGGCGCAGGATCGGCGCCGTCGCCGTCGACTGGCTGCTGTGCACCTGGGCCATCGCCGGAGGCCTGCTGCGTTTCCAGGGCAACGACGTCGGCGTGGTCGGCCTCGGCGTCTTCGCCGCGGAGTACGTCCTGCTGGTCAGCACGATCGGCATGACGCTGGGGATGCGGCTGTTCGGCATCCGCGTGGCCAGGCTCGACGGCGGACGGCCGCACGTTCCCGGCGTGCTGGTGCGCACGCTGCTGCTGTGCCTCGCCGTGCCCGCGCTCATCTGGGACCGCGACCGGCGCGGCCTGCACGACCGCGCGAGCGGGGCGGTCGTGGTCAACCTCTGACGCCGCGGGAGACCGCCGTCAGGGTTCGACGAGTCCGGCGCGGATGGCGTAACGGGTCAGTTCGAGCCGGTCGCGCATGCCGAGCTTCTGCAGGATGTTCGCGCGGTGCCGGTCCACGGTCTTCACGCTGATGAAGAGCGTCTCCGCGATCTCCTTGGCCGAGTTGCCCTCGGCGATGAGCTTGACGATCTCCTCCTCCCGGGGCGTCAGGATGCTGTCCGGCACGCGCTCGCCCTGCCGGGCGCGCCGCAGGTAGTCGCGGATGAGGGCGGTGACCGCGCCCGGATAGAGGAAGGGCTCCCCGCGCATCGCCGCCCGGCAGGCCTCCAGGAGGTCCTGGTCGGCGACCGACTTGAGCACGTAGCCCGAGGCGCCGGCCTTGAGCGCCTCGAAGAAGTACTGCTCGTTGTCGTACATCGACAGGATCAGGATCCGGACGTGGGGCGCCTGCCGTGAGATCTCGCGCGCCGCCTGGATTCCCGTCATTCGGGGCATCGCGATGTCGAGAATGGCGAGGTCGATCTCCTCGGATCGGGCGGCCTCGACCGCCTCGGCGCCGTCGGCGGCCTCGGCGACCACCACGAGATCGGGCTCCGCGTCGAGGATCAGCCGCAGTCCGCGCCGGACCAGCGCGTGGTCGTCGGCCAGCAGGATGCGGGTCTTGGCGCTCTCCACCGATCAGCTCTCCTTCACCGGATGAACCGCGTGATCCGCGAGACCCCCGCGATCCGTGTGATCCGCCTGAACCGCGTGCGGGGGGACGACCAGGCGCACGTCCGTGCCGCCGCCGGGCGGGGAGTCCACGGTCAGCCGGGCGCCGATGAGAAGGGCGCGCTCGCGCATGCCGCGGATCCCTGCGCCTTCCTTGTCGACGCCCCCGCGCCCGTCGTCGGCGATGCGCAGCGTGAGCCGTCCCTTCTCCTGCCTGAGCGACAGCTCCACGTGGCGGGCGCGGGAATGCCTGGCCACGTTCGTCAGCCCCTCCTGCGCGATCCGATAGAGGACGAGCTCGACCTCCCCGCTGAGCGGGGGCAGGTCGGTGCCGATCTCACGCGTGATCGCGATTCCGCTCGCCTGCGCGAAATCGCTGCTCAACGCGCTCAGCGCACTGTGCAGGCCGAGGTCCTCCAAGACGCCGGGCCGCAGCCGTCTGGCGACCCGCCGCACCTCGTCCAGGCTGGCGCGCACCGTCTCCTGGGCGGCGCTCAGCTCCTCCCGGAGCTCCTCGGGCGCCCGGTCGACGACACGCTTGAGCGACAGCAGCGCCACCGTGAGGCTCTGGCCGATCTCGTCGTGCAGCTCGCGCGCGATCCGCTGCCGTTCCCCCTCCTGTGCGGCCAGCGCGTGCGCGCTGCTGGCGCTGCGCTCGGCTTCGAGCCGGTCGAGCATCTCGTTGAACGTGCCGATCAGCTGGGCGAGGTCGCCGTTGCCGCTGTCGGTGAGCCGGTCGCCCGCCCTCAGCAGGTCGACCCGCCGCATGAGAGTGGTGAGCGCGTCCAGCGGGGCCAGGCTCTTGCGGATCAGCAGCGCGTTGGCCGTGATGATCAGGGCCAGCCCCACGATCAGGACCGGTATCTCCGTGAGCAGGACCGGTGAGGACACCGTGGCGGGGGAGAGCGCGAGCACGAACGTCCCGGCGGTGAAGACCAGCCCGTTGATCGCGAACAGCCGCCAGAACAGGGCGCGGGCCGGGTGCCGCGACCGCGCCGCCGCCGTCCCGCCGTTCCCCGTGTCGTTCCCCGTGTCGTGCCCCGTGTCGTGCCCCGTGCCGGTACGCGGGCCGGAGTGGGGCCCGGAGCGGGGGCCGGCGCGCGGCTCGGTGCGCTCGTTCACGGCTCACAGCCTGCTCGTACGCGTGCGCCGGTGTCCATGCGGGCCGCCCCCCATCATGCCGTCTTCCTACATGTCATACCTCTCCGGATATGGGTGACGCACCCGATGGTGGTGGCCCGTGCCGTCTCGAAGACTGGTGGCGACGGGCGGACAGGGAGACGCCACGCCGCCGGCGGGCCACACATCCGAGGCACCAGCGGCCGGTGCGGGCGAGAGAGGGCCCCGGCCCCGTGGTGAGGATCCGCCGCAGATGGGAGGTAGCCGAGATGGACGTGACCCGCGCCACCCTGCCCGGCGTCGCGACCGTGGTGCACCAGTGCGTCACCCGCGACGGGCAGCGCTTCGGCGTGCTCGTGGACAAGGCCGGCGGCCGGAGGCTTCTCCTCTACGGCTCCGGGGAGCCCGACACGCCGTTGCAGGTGATCACCCTGGACCAGCGTGAGGCCGACCAGCTCGCCGACATCCTGCACAGCAGGCCCGTCCTCGATCGGCTCGCCCATCTGGAACGCCGCGTCGCCGAGTTCGTGGAGGCGGCGCGATGACCACGTACGGAACCGTCCGCCTCCCCGATCGATGTGATGGCCTGATGCAAGCGCGCGATGTCGTTGTGAACCTGCCGACGGTGACCGTCCACGACCCCGTCGCCCGGGCCGTACGGATCATGGTGCTGAACCGGATGCCCGGGTTGATCGTGGTGGACGGCAGGGGACGGCCGGGATGGGTGCTTCCCGGCACGCAGGTCCTGCGTCTCACGGTGCCCGGGGCCTATCAGGAGGACCCGGCGCTCGCCCGGGCGATCGACGAGGCCCATGCCGACCGCTTCTGGCAGGAGCTGGACGGCATCACGGTGGGCGAGTGCCTGCCGCCCCAGCCGCCCAGGCCGGTCACGGTGCCCCTCGATGCGACCCTGCTCGAAGTGGCCGCCCTCATGACGCGGATGCGCAGCCCCATCACCGCGGTCGTCGGCCCCGACGGCACCCTGGCCGGCGCGATCACCCTGGAGCGGCTGCTCACCAGCCTGGCGCTCGTGCCACCGGGTGAGTGATCGCCCCAGGCCGGTGGCGGGCCGCCCCGCGACCTTTCCGGTCGCGGACCTGCCGTCTCGCGTCCGTACGCGTCGCGCCGTGCGGCGTTTCCACGATCCGGAGGTTCCGATCATTCACCGCTTCGCCATGCCGTCGTCGTCACGGCGCCCGCCTGCCGGGACACCCTGCCGGAACGCCGTCCGCCGTGCGCGCACCGCCGGACCACCGGGGCGCCGCACGTGAGCGCGGCCGTCTCCTTCGCGATCTTCGTGGTGGCCTTCGCCTTCATCGCGGCGGAGAAGGTGCACAAGGTGAAGGTGGTCCTCGTCGCCGCCGGTGCCATGGCCGTCCTGGGGCTGATCCCCGGCGACGAGGTGTTCTTCTCCGAGACCGCCGGAATCGACTGGAACGTCATCTTCCTGCTGCTCGGCATGATGATCATCGTCGGCGTCGTCAAGCACACGGGAGTCTTCGACTACCTCGCCATCTGGGCGGCCAAGAAGTCCAAGGGACGGCCCTACCGGCTGATGGTCATGCTGATGATCATCACCGCGATCGCCTCGCCGTTCCTGGACAACGTCACCACGATCATGCTGGTCGCGCCGGTCACCGTGGTCGTCTGCAACCGGCTCGGCATCCCGGCTCAGCCATACCTCATCGCCGAGGTCCTGGCGTCCAACATCGGCGGCGCGGCGACGCTCATCGGCGACCCGCCCAACATCATCATCGGCAGCCGCGCCGGGCTGACGTTCAACGACTTCCTGGTCCACATGGCGCCGATCGTGGTCGCCGTCTTCGTGGTGTTCGTGCTGCTCACCCGGGTGCTGTTCCGCAGGTCGTTCCGCTACTCGCCGGAACGGGTGGCCGCGGTGATGGCGCTGCAGGAACGGCGGGCGATCACCGACCCGCGCCTGCTCACGCGATGCATGGTCGTGCTCGGCGGGGTGGTCGCCGCGTTCTGCCTGCACCCCGTGCTGCACGTGGAGCCGTCGATCGTCGCCCTGGTGGGTGCCGGGGTGATGCTGCTGGTGTCCCGCGCCGACGTGCCCGACGTCCTGCGCGAGGTCGAGTGGGGCACCCTGGTCTTCTTCATGGGCCTGTTCGTCATGGTCGCCGGCCTGGTGAACACGGGCGTCATCGCCACGATGGGCGGCTGGGCCGTCGGCGCGCTCGGCGGCGACCACTTCCTGTCGGCCACGGCGCTGCTGTTCGGTTCGGGCGTGCTCGGCGCGTTCTTCGACAACATCCCCTACGTCGCCACGATGGTGCCCGTCGTCGAGGAGATGGTCGCCCAGACGCCGGATCCGAAGACCGGGCAGGCACTGTGGTGGTCCTTCGCCCTGGGGGCCGACTTCAGCGGCAACGGCACCGCGGTGGCCGCGAGCGCGAACGTCGTGGCCGTCGGCATCGCCGCCCGGACCGGCCATCGCATCGGCTTCTGGCAGTTCACCCGCTATGGCATCTTCGTCACCGCGCTGAGCATCACGATGGCGTGGGTGTACGTCTGGCTGCGCTACTTCGTCTGACACGCGCGAATGGCGAGTGGGCGGCCGAAGCGGGGAACGCGAGCCGACCTACGAGGCGGCCCGGACGCAGTGGAAGATCGCCGTGCCGGGGAGCAGCCGGCCGCGCAGCGGACTCCAGCCGCCCCACGTGCGGTCGTGCCCCGGCGGCCACTCCGGCTCGGTCAGGCCGGTCAGGACGAGACCGGAGGCGGCGATCAGGCCCACCCAGTCGCCCATCGTCCGGTGGTGCTCCACGTATGACGGCTCGCCGTCCTCGCCGAACTCGACGTACGGCGATCGGTCGAAGTAGGGCCGGTCGGCGGTCAGGCCGCGCGGGCCCGGATCGTCGGGGAAGGCCCACCGCACGGGATGGCTGACGGAGAACACGAACCGGCCGCCCGGCCGCAGCACCCTGCGCACCTCGGCGAGCACCGCCCCGGCGTCCGCCACGAACGGCAGCGCACCGTACGCCGAGCACGCGAGGTCGAACGACTCGTCCGCGAACGGCAGCGTCTCGGCGTCGGCCTGGACGACGGGCAGGGTCACCCCGGCGGACATGTCGATCCGCCGGGAGTGCTGCAACTGCCGGTAGGACAGGTCGACGGCGGCGACCGTCGCGCCCTGTCCGAGCAGCCACCGGCCGCACTGGCCGGCGCCGCACCCGATCTCCAGGACGCGGCGCCCGGCGACGTCGCCGAGCAGCCGGGCGTCGGCCTCGTCCAGGCCCTCGGGGCACCACACGAAGCCGTCGTCGCGCAGGAACCCGCCGTGCTCGGCCTGGTAGTCGTCGGCCGCGCCGTCCCACCAGCCGCGGTTGGCCCGGGAGGTCTGCGACCGGGAGACCGGCCGCCTTCCCACGAAGTCCAACGTCGTCAGCGCATCTTGGGGCCGCGCGGCATCCGGGCGCCCTTGGGGATGGGGCCCTTCGGCATCGGGATGGCCGGGGTGAGCGCGCGCATCCGGTTGTTGACCTCGGACACCGCGCCCTTCTTCAGGTTGCGGGGCAGCTTCATCATGTGCCGCTGGAGCTTGGCCAGGGGGATCTGGCCGTCCGCGTCACCACACTGGATGTCGTACACCGGGACGTCGACCGCGACGCGCTGCACGCGCTTCTTCTCCGCGACGAGCATGCGCTGCACCCGGTTGGGCGGGCCCTCGGAGACCAGGATGACCCCGGGGTAGCCGACGACCCGGAAGACGAGGTCCTGGTCGCGGTTGACCGCGACCGGCTTCTCCTCGACATACCAGGTGCCGCGCAGGCTCTGCAGGATCGCGTACGTCGCGCCCGGCTGCCCGTGGAGCATCGAGTACTGCGCCTTCTGCGCCAGCCGGCTGAAGACGATCATCCCCACCAGAACGGCGGCGAAGACGCCGAAAACGATCCACGTCCAGCCGAAGATCACGCCGATGACGACGAACAGGACGAGCGTGCCCAGAGCCGACGCGTAGACGATCGGCATGCCCTTGGGGTTCGCCTGCTGAATGATCTGTGCGACCATCCGGAGCTGCTTGAGGCGCCCCGGAGACGCTGCGTCTTTCGCCATGGTCTGAAGGATACAAACGTCGAGCTGACTTAATGAAAACGAGACTCGCCCACGCGGGCGGCGATCGCCTGCTGGTACAGGCGTCCGGCCCGGTAGGACGAGCGCACCAGCGGCCCGGACATGACGCCGGCGAAGCCGATCTCCTCGGCCTCCTGCTTGAGCTCCACGAACTCCTCGGGCTTGACCCAGCGGTCCACGGGGTGGTGGCGCGGGGTGGGGCGCAGATACTGCGTGATGGTCACCAGGTCGCAGCCGGCCTCGTGCAGGTCGCGCAGCGCCTGGGTGATCTCCTCGCGCTCCTCGCCCATGCCGAGGATGAGGTTCGACTTGGTGACCAGCCCCGCCTCGCGGGCCATGCTGATGACCCGCAGCGAGCGCTCGTAGCGGAACGCGGGCCGGATCCGCTTGAAGATCCGGGGCACGGTCTCGATGTTGTGCGCGAAGACCTCGGGCCTGCTGGAGAAGACCTCCTCCAACTGGTCGCGGTCGCCGTTGAAGTCCGGCACCAGCAGCTCGACGCCGCAGCCGGGCACGGCCTCGTGGATCTGCCGGGCGGTCTCCGCGTACAGCCAGGAGCCGCCGTCGGGCAGGTCGTCACGGGCGACACCGGTCACCGTGGCGTAGCGCAGGCCCATCTGGCGCACCGACTCGGCGACGCGGCGCGGCTCGTCCCGGTCGTACTCGGCCGGCTTGCCGGTGTCGATCTGGCAGAAGTCGCAGCGCCGGGTGCACTGGTCGCCACCGATGAGGAAGGTGGCTTCGCGGTCCTCCCAGCATTCGGAGATGTTGGGACAGCCCGCTTCCTGGCACACGGTGTGCAGCCCCGCGCCCTTCACCAACGATTTGATCTCGTTGAAGTTGGGGCCGTTGTGCAGCCGCGTCTTGATCCACGGCGGCTTCTTCTCGATGGGGGTCTGGCTGTTGCGCACCTCCAGGCGGAGGAGCTTTCGGCCTTCAGGAGCGACGGTCATGCGACTTCCTTCGCAGCACTCCGCGGTAGCGGGCCGCGGGCCCGGGGCCCGAGCGGGAGCACGCGGCCCCGCGCCGTACGCGGGCCTGCGTGCCTGTCGGAACGCTCGTTCACGAACCCAGCTTATTACCTGAGTTCAGGTGATCCGGGACAGCTCCCCGACCGTGCGGGCGAGGTGACGGGACAGCTCGGCGCCGTCCGGGAGCCGGATCGCCCGGGGCCTGGTCCAGATCCCGATGGCGATGGGGACGCTGCCGCACAGCCGGCCGATCACGTTCCCGCGCCAGCCGGTGACGATGAACACGCCGGCGGCCAGGAAGGCGGCGGTCACCGCGTGGACGACGGCCGAGAGGGCGAGTGAGGCCAGTTTGGCGGCCGTGTGGCCGGGCCGGTCGAGTCGCCGGCCCCGTAGCCGCAGGAACCGCCTCCTGGTGTCGCGGGGGAGCAGATCGGTACGGACCTCGCCGGGGGGTGAGGAGAGGCTCATGCCGCGAGTATGTCCGAGGCCGTCTCATCCGGCGAGACACCGAAAACTGCAATGCACTGCAAATTTGCAGTAGAGTGCAGCAATGGCCGAGGGACTGCGGGAGCGCAAGAAGCGGCGGACCAGGCAGCACATCGCCGAGGTGGCGGTCGGGCTGTTCGTGGAGCGCGGCTTCGACAACGTCACGATGGCCGAGGTCGCGCGGGCCGCCGAGGTGTCGGTGAACACCGTCTACAACTACTTCCAGGCGAAGGAGGACCTCGTGCTCCCGCCGGAAGAGGCGTCGCCGCGCAGGCTGGCCGACATCGTGCGGGAGCGGCCGCCGGGACGGTCGGCGGCCGGCGCGGTGCTGGACCGGCTGCGCCGGGAGATCCGCGGGCGCGAACGCTCGGTCGGGCTGAGCGCGGGATTCGGGCGCGTGCTGGAGATGATGCGGGCCGCCCCCACGCTGACCGCCCGCCTGGAGGACCTCGGCCGCCGGATGACCGACGAGCTGGCGGCCGAGCTGGCCGAGGAGACCGGCGCGGACGCCGGCGATCCGCTGCCGCGCGTGGTCGCCTGGCACATCGGCTGCCTCCACTCGCTGGTGTACGCCGAGATCGGGCGGCGTACGACGGCGGGGGAGAGCCCGGACGCCATCGCGGACGCCGTGCTGGAGCTGCTCGACGTCGCCGAGAGCGTCCTGGGCGAGCGCGTCCGCGCCTATGCCGTACGAGAGGGATGACCGTGTTCAGAGTGACGATCAGAGGGAAGTTCACCGGGCTCGACGACGCCGGGCGGGCGGCGGTGACGGCGGCGGGCGGCATGGGCTACATCGAGGGCGGCACGTTCACCCACGACGCGAGCGTGTCCGCCTTCACCTTCCGCTGCCAGGTGCCCGCCGGGCCGGACGACGGCGAGGACGAGGCCGCACTGGGGGCGATGGCCGCGCTGGACGCGCACGGGCACCCGTACGAGATCCTGCACCTGGCGGTGACCGACATGCGGCAGATCAAGATCCGCCGGAAGGGCCGCGGCGCGTAGGCGTCAGGCGAGGTCCTCCTCGTACAGGTCGTACGGCTCCTCGCCCAGGGCCTCGGCGAGGCGCTTTCCGGCGAACGGGATGACCTCGTCGACCATGATCCGCCGCCCGGTCTCGGCCGCGAGCGACGTGACCCCGGCGTCGTCGCCCGCGATGCGGGTGTACCAGCTCAGGTCGTTGACGCAGTTGAGCGCGAAGCCGTGCATGGTGACCCCGCCGGAGACCCGGATGCCGATCGTGCCGATCCTGCGGTCGGGCAGCCCGTGCGCGGGGTCGCCGGGCACCCACACCCCGCCGGCGCCCTCCACGCGGCGCGCCGTCAGCCCGAAGTCGGCGCAGACCTGGATCAGGACCTCCTCCAGCAACCGGATGTAGGAGGTCACGTCGCCGATGCGGATGATGGGGTAGCAGACGAGCTGCCCCGGGCCGTGCCAGGTGATCTTCCCGCCCCGGTCGACGTCGATGACCGGAGTGCCGTCGACCGGGCGCTCGTGCGGCAGCGTCCGCTTGCCCGCCGTGTAGACGGGGGCGTGCTCCAGCATGAGGCACAGGTCGGAGATCTCGTCGGCCACCCGCCGGGCGTGCAGCCGCCGCTGCAGGGTCCACGCCTGCTCGTACGGTACGTCGACGCCGAGGCGGACGATGGCCACGCCCTTCACGTTCCCATCGCCCTTCACGTTCACAGCGTAGAGGTCAGCAGCCGGGGCTCGATACGCAGCTCCTTCACTGCGGACCCGTCCCGCTCGATCCGGTAGGCGTACCCCTGCGGGTCGGTGGTCACGGCCTGGATGAACTCGGTGCCCACGTAGTGGAGCGCCACGCCCTCGTCGGCGGCGTACCCCTCGGGCAGCTCGCCCGACGCGACCGACTCGTGCAGCAGCGCCCGGCGCTGCGGGTCGGAGTTGTAGTGGACGCCGCACGAGTACGGCAGCAGGCCCAGGCCCTCGGCCCAGGGCCGCAGTTTCGGCCCGAACGAGTCGGTGTTGCCGCCGACGTGCCAGCACAGCGCGCCGGCGCTCTGCCCGGACAGCACGATGCCCGCCCGCCACGCCTCGGCGAACGCCTCGTCCAGGCCGTGCAGCCGCCACAGGGCGGCGAGGTTGGCGACGCTGCCGCCGCTCACGTAGATCGCGTCCTGCTCCAGGATCCACTCGCGGGGGTCCTCGACGTTCGGCATCGGGAAGACCGTCAGGTGGCTCACCTCGACGTCCCAGCGGGCGAACGCGCCGTACATCTTGAGCAGCCAGTCGGCGTCGTCGCCGGTGGCGGTGGCGAGCAGGCCGAGCTTGGGCCGGTCCTGACCGGTGAGGTCGAGGACGTAACGCAGCAGGGCGGTCGGCTCGATGAACCCGTATCGCTCCGTCTGCCGGAACGATCCGCCTCCGATGGCGACGATGTGCGACTGCCCGATGCGGCTCATGCCCATGCTCCTGTTCCCGGATCGAGTGACTCTTCAGAGTACGGCGGCCAGCGCCTCGCCGATGGTGGGATGGGCGAACCGGTGACCGGCGTCGAGCAGCCGCCGGGGGAGCACCCGCGGACCGGCGAGCAGGGCCTCGTCCGCGAACTCCCCGAGCGCCAGGCGCAGCGCGAGACGCGGGGCGGGCAGCGGCATCGTCGGGCGGCGCAGCGCCCTGGCGAGCGCGGCGGTGTATTCGGCGTTGGTCACCGGCTCGGGAGCCGTGAGGTTCACCGGCCCGGTCAGGTCGTGCGCGAGCAGGAAGCGGACCGCGTCCACCCAGTCGGGCAGTGAGATCCACGACGTGTACTGCCTGCCGCTGCCGAGCACGGCTCCCGCGCCCATCTTGAAGATCGGCAGCATCCGGGCGAGCGCGCCGCCCCGGCCGCTGAGCACCATCCCGCTGCGCAGCAGCGTCACCCGCACGCCCGCCTCTTCGGCGGGCGCGGTGGCGGCCTCCCAGGCGCGTGCCAGATCGGCGAGGAAGCCCGTGCCGGCCGGCGCGGACTCGTCCACGGCGCGATCCCCGGTGTCGCCGTAGAAGCCGATCGCGGAGGAGGACAGCAGCACCCGCGGCCCGCGCTCGGCGCGGGCCATCGCGGTGGCGAGGACGTGCGTGCCGCTGACCCGGCTGCCGACCAGCTCCCGCTTGTACGCCTCGGTCCACCGGCGCTCGCCGATGCCGGCGCCGGCCAGGTGGACGACCGCGTCCGCGCCTTCGAGCGCCGCGGGGTCGAGCACGTCGCCCTCCGGGTCCCAGAAGCACTCGTCGGGCCCGGCGGGCGCGCGTCGTACGAGACGGCGCACCTGGTGCCCGTCGGCGCGCAGCGCGCTCACCAGGGCCGTTCCGAGCAGCCCCGAGGAGCCTGTCACCACTGTCGTCATCGTCTCCACGCACGGATCACTACCCGGAAACGAACGGGGCCGCCCCGCCGAGCGCGGGACGGCCCTGTGGTGTCCGGGAGTGCGGCTCGCGCCGCCTGCGGCGTACGGCTACGCCAGGCCGAGCTGGGCCTCGAAGCGGCCCTCCTCGAGACGGTGCTTGATCGTCGTGAGGAAGCGGGCCGCGTCGGCGCCGTCGACCAGGCGGTGGTCGTAGCTGAGCGCGAGGTACACCATCGAGCGGACCGCGATGACCTCGCCCTCCGGGGTGTCCACGACGACCGGGCGCTTGACGACCGCGCCGGTGCCCAGCATGCCGACCTGCGGCTGGTTGAGGATCGGCGTGTCGAACAGCGCGCCCCGGCTGCCGGTGTTGGTCAGCGTGAACGTGCCGCCGGTGATCTCGTCCGGGCTCACCTTGTTGGTGCGGGTGCGCTCGGCCAGGTCGGCGATCTTCCGGGCGAGCCCGGCGATGTTGAGGTCGCCCGCGTTCTTGATCACCGGGACGAGCAGGCCGCGCTCGGTGTCGGTCGCGAAGCCGAGGTGCTCGACGTCGAAGTAGGTGACCTCGTTCGTCTCGCTGTTGATCGTCGCGTTCAGCTTCGGGTGCTGCTTGAGCGCCTCGACCGCCGCCAGGGCGAAGAACGGCATGAAGGTCAGCTTCACGCCCTCGCGCCGCTGGAACTCCTCCTTGGCCCGCTCGCGCAGGCGGGCGATGCGGGTGACGTCGACCTCGACCACGGTGGTGAGCTGGGCCGAGACCTGCAGCGACTCCACCATGCGCTTGGCGATGGTCTGCCGCAGGCGCGACATCTTCTCCGTACGGCCGCGCAGCGTGGTGTCCACCCGCACCTCCGACGCGGCGGGCGCGGCGGCGGCCGGGGCGGCGGGCGCCTGGGCCGGGGCGGCCGGGGCCTGCGGGGCCGGGGTGGCGGCAGCGGCGGCCGCGGCCTGCTCGCGCTGGACGCGGGCGGCCTCGATCACGTCCTGCTTGCGGATCCGGCCGCCGACGCCGGTGCCGGTCAGCGAGTCGAGGTCGACGCCGTGCTCGGCGGCGAGCTTGCGGACCAGCGGCGTGACGTACGGGCCCTCGCCGGACGAGGGCAGCGGGGCCGGCTCGCTCGGCTGCGCGGCCGGGGCCTGCGGAGCCGGGGCGGCCGGGGCCTGCGGGGCCGGGGCGGCCTGGGCCTGCGGAGCCGGGGCGGGCGCCGGGGGCGCCGGCGGCGTCACCACGGCGGGCGCGGGCTGCGGGATCGACGAGACCGGCGGGGCCGGCGCGGGGGCCGGAGCAGGCTCGGGCTCGGGCTGCGGAGCGGGAGCCGGAGCCGCCGGCTCGGCGGCGGCCGGAGCGGCGCCCGCCTCGGAGTCGATCAGGGCGAGCTCGGCGCCGACCTCGACCGTCTCGTCCTCAGCGACGATGATCTTGGTGAGGTAGCCGGCGGACGGCGACGGGATCTCGGTGTCGACCTTGTCGGTCGACACCTCGAGGAGCGGCTCGTCGGCCTCGACGCGGTCGCCTTCCTTCTTCAGCCAACGGGTGACGGTGCCCTCGGTAACGCTCTCGCCGAGCTGGGGCATGGTTACGGAGACCGGCATGGTGTGTCTTCTCTCGCGTTCGCTAGGAGGGCTTCAGTTGTGGACGTGCAGCGGCTTGCCGGCCAGGGCCAGCATGGCCTCGCCGAGAGCCTCGGACTGCGTCGGGTGCGGGTGGATGAGCTGGGCGACGTCGACGGGCGTGGCCTCCCAGTTGAAGATCAGCTGGGCTTCCGCGATCAGCTCGCCCACCCGGCTGCCGACCATGTGGACGCCGAGCACCCGGCCGTCGCGCTCGGCGACGACCTTGACCTCGCCCTGCGTCTGCAGGATCTTGCTCCTGCCGTTGCCGGCGAGGTTGTAGCTCAGCTCGACGACGTCGTGACCACGCTCGCGGGCCACCGACGTGGAGATGCCCACCGATGCGACCTCGGGCTCGGAGTAGGTGATGCGCGGCACGCCGTCGTAGTCGATCGGCACCGGGTTGAGCCCGGCGATGTGCTCGGCGACCAGGATGCCCTCGGCGAAGCCGACGTGGGCGAGCTGCAGCGTGGGGATCAGGTCGCCCACGGCGTACACGCCCGGCACGCTGGTCTGGCAGAACTCGTTGACCAGCACGTAGCCGCGCTCCATCGCGACGCCGTTCTCCTCGTAGCCGAGGCCGGCCGAGACCGGGCCGCGGCCGACGGCGACGAGCATGATCTCGGCGTCGAGGGTCTTGCCGTTCTCCAGGGAGACGACGACCCCGGTGTCGGTGGTCTTGACGCTCTCGAAGCGGGCGCCCAGCTCGTACTTGATGCCGCGGCGGCGGAAGGCGCGCTCCAGCAGCTTGGAGCTGGACTCGTCCTCCAGCGGCAGCAGGTGCGGCAGCGCCTCGACGATCGTGACCTCGGCGCCGAACGAGCGCCACACGCTGGCGAACTCGACGCCGATGACGCCGCCGCCCAGGATGACGACCGAGGACGGGACGCGGTCGAGGACCAGCGCGTGGTCGCTGCTGATCACCTTCTCGCCGTCGATGTCGAGGCCGGGCAGCGACTTCGGCACCGAGCCGGTCGCCAGCACGACGTTGCGGCCCTCGTAGACCTGGTCGCCGACCACGACGCGGCCGGGGCCGGCCAGGCGGCCCTCGCCCTCGACCACGGTGATCTTCTTGCTCTTGATGAGCCCGGCGAGACCCTTGTAGAGGCCCCCGATCACCTTGTCCTTGTACGCGTGGACGCCGGGGACGTCGATGCCCTCCAGCCGGGTGCGGACGCCGAACGACTCGCCCTCGCGAGCCTGGTCGGCGAGCTCGGCCGCGTGCAGCAGCGCCTTGGTGGGGATGCAGCCGCGGTGCAGGCACGTGCCCCCGACCTTGTCCTTCTCGATGAGGACGACGTTCATGCCGAGCTCGGCCGCCCGCAGGGCACAGGCGTATCCACCGCTACCGCCACCTAGGACGACGATGTCGTAGGGGCCGCTGCCATCAGCCACTGGAATGCTCCTTGGTCGTATTCGCACCGCCGGGTGGACCCGGCAGCATCTTTTCACTTGTCCTGGAAGATCGTGGCCCCGGCCCTGGCCCGCGCGGGCACGCCGCGTCGGGGCCGGCTTCCTTCTCCGAACAGCCCGCGGGGCTCTTTATCGTTTAAACAGCCTGCGCGGACGTGCCGTTCCCCGCGTAGCGCTCGGCGACGGCGACGAGCGTGCGGGTCATCGCGCCGGTGCCGCCCTTGGGCGTGTAGCCGTGCGGCTCGCCCTTGTTGAACGCCGGCCCGGCCATGTCCACGTGCGCCCAGCGGACGCCCGCGGGCACGAACTCCCGCAGGAAGATGCCCGCGGCGAGCATGCTGCCCCACCGCTCGGGCTGGAGGTTGGCGATGTCGGCCACCGCGGAGTCGAGCCCCTTGCGCAGCTCGGCGGGCAGCGGCATGCCCCAGGCGGCCTCGCCCTGCTCGCCGGCGATGCGGACGATCTCCTCGCGCAGGTCGTCGTCGTTGGACATCACGCCGGCCGTACGCCACCCGAGCGCCACGATCTGGGCGCCGGTCAGGGTGGCGACGTCGATGATCACGTCGGGCTGGTCCTCGGCGGCGCGGGCGATGCCGTCGATCAGCACCAGGCGGCCCTCGGCGTCGGTGTCGAGCACCTCGACGGTCTTGCCACTGTAGGTGTGCAGGACGTCGGAGGGGCGCTGAGCGCTGCCCGAGGGCATGTTCTCCGCGAGGCAGAGGTAGCCGACCGCGTTGACGCGCAGGCCCAGCCGCGCGATCGCGAGGAGCGCGCCGAACACGGCTCCCGCTCCGCCCATGTCCGACTTCATCCAGTCCATGGACGCGGAGGGCTTGAGCGACAGGCCGCCGGAGTCGAAGGTGATGCCCTTGCCGACGAACGCGACCTTCCGGGTGGCCTCGGGGTGGCCGTAGGCGACGCGGACCAGGCGGGGCGGGTTGACCGAGCCCTGGCCGACGCCGATGATGCCGCCGTAGCCGTCCTCCTTGAGCCTGACCTCGTCGAGCACCTCGACCGACAGACCGGCCTCCCCCCCGGTCTCTTGGGCGATCTCGGCGAAGCGCGCGGGCCACAGGTCGGACGGCGGCGTGTTCACCAGGTCACGGACGAGGGTGACCGAGCCGGCGAGCGTCGTCGCGTGCGCGACGGCCTCCTCCGCCCCGGCCGCGCCGGACAGCACGGTCAGCTCGCCGACGGGCGGCTTGCGGTCGCCGTTGGTGCGGTAGCGCGTGAAGTCGTAGGCGCCCAGCAGACCGCCCAGCGCCACGGCCTCCACCTCGGCGGCCGTACGGGCGGGCAGGGCGAGCGCGGCGGACGCCGTGCCGGCGAGCGAGCGGACGGCCGCTCCCGCCGCGCGGCGCAGGGTTTCCAGGTCGTAGCCGCCCTCGGCGCCGTCCTGCGGCGCGTCGCCGAGGCCCACGGCGACGGCGACGGGCGCGGGCAGCGCCCCGAGAGTGGGGATCTTCACGACCTCTTCGGCCTTGCCGGTGAACCCCATTGTGGTGAGGATCTCGGCGAGTCGTCCGTCCAGGGCCTGGTCGAGGCCTTCGCCTCCGGGAGCCGGGCGTGGACCCTCCGGGGTCGTGTGGACGCCGATTATGAGAGCACTGGTCTCGATGGAGACCGCGTCAGATGCGTTTATGCGCACTGTGGTCACGTGAGCCGATGCTAGCTGGGCTGACTCGGCTACGCATAAACGAGGGTTCATCCTACCTATCGGTAATCCCGATGGTGCCAATAAAAGTAGCACCATCTCGACCTTTCCGGCTTATGGTGCTAATGTCACTAGCACTATGTTGCTCACGCTCGATCTCAACGATCCGCGGCCCCTGCACGAACAGGTGGCCGCCGCCATACGGCGCGCGATCGGAGCCGGGGACATCGCCCCCGGTGATCGGCTCCCGCCGGCCCGCGATCTCGCCCACGCGCTGGGCGTCAACGCGAACACGGTGCTGCGCTCGCTGCGCGACCTGCGCGACGAGGGCCTGCTGGAGTTCCGCCGCGGGCGCGGCGTGTCCGTGCTGCGGCGGCCGGACGGCCGTACGGCGCTGCGGACGCGTGTGCGCGACCTGCTCGACGAGGCCGCCAGGTATGGCCTCACCTCCGATGACGTCGTGGCCCTGGTCAAGGACGTCGGCAAGGAAATGGCATGACCGAGACGAAGGACACCTCCGCGACCGTCTTCCGCACCCGATTCCTGCTGGCCGGCGCCGCCTGGTTCATCCTGGTGGCCGCCGTGCTCGTCGCGGTGCCACTGGTGTTCTCCGATCGCCTGCCGGACCCGGTGGCCACCCATTGGGGTCCGTCCGGCGGGCCCGACCGATCCGCTCCGGCCGTCATCCTCACGGTCGTCCCCCTGGTGCTCTGGGCGGTGCTCGCGGCGTCGTGCCTCGGCTTCGGGCGGCGGCGGCACCTCGTCACCTCGCGGGCGGGCCGGTCCGGGATCGTCGCGGGTCTCGCCTGGAGCGGGATCTTCCTGATCGGGGTGCAGGCCGTGTCGATCGCCGCGAACCTCGGCAGGTCCCGGTGGCAGGACGCGGCTCCGATCACCTGGCAGGCGATTCTCGTCGTCGCCGTGGCCGTCGCGTGCGCGATGCTCGCGGGCTGGGCGGCACGTCGCGGGCCGGACGAGCAGCCGCCCGCGCCGGACGCGGCCGTACCCGACCTCGCGCCGGGGCGGCGCGTGGTGTGGGTGTCGTCGGCGTCGGCCCCGCTGCTGCTCGTCCTCTCCGGCGCCGCGCTGGCCGCGTCGGCCGCGTTCGCCGTGCTCAGGCTCATGGGCCTGTCCGGCCACGCCTGGCAGACGGCCGCCGTGCTCGCCGTCGTGGCCCTCGCCGGGTTCGCATTCTCGACCGTCTCGGTCAGGGTGAGCTCCGAGGGCATGCGGGTGGCGTTCGGCCCGCTGCGGTGGCCCGCGCGGCGGGTGCCGCTCGACCGGATCGACCGCGCCTGGGTGGAGGAGCGCTATCCGTCCCAGGTGGGCGGATGGGGCTACCGAGGCCTCCCCGGGCGCGCCACGATCATGGTCCGCGGCGGCGCGTGCCTGGTCGTGCGCTACACCTCCGGCGGGCAGCTCGCCATCAGCGTGGACGACGCCGACCGCGGCGCGGCCCTGCTCAACGCCCTCGTGGCCCGCCACGGCACCCGATCGCCCTGACCCGCGTGCCCGAGCGCCGGGCACGCCTTCGTCCGACCCCCCATCCGAGCTCTGGTGAAAGGTGATGCCCGTGATCCGGCGCCACTCCGACGTCTGGCTCTTCCTCCTCGTCGCGTTCGGGGCCTCGTGGCTGATCGCGTCGCCCCTGTGGACGGGACCCTTCAGCCCGGTCGCCTTCCAGCTCACCGCTTTGGTGATGATGTTCACGCCGTCCCTGGGCGTGCTGGCCGTGTGGCTCGTCCGGCGGCGCGGCACGCCGTTCAAGGAATGGGCGCGGGCGACCGGGCTCACGCTCGGGCCCGACCGGAGCACGACGGCCCCGCTCCTGGTGGCGGCGCTGCTCGGCGTGCCGGTGCTCGTGGCCCTCGCCCTCCTCGTCAGCGCCGCCGTCGGCGTGGTGCGCCTCGATGTCGCCGGGCTCAGCCTCTATCGCGAGCAACTGGGCGCGGCCCTCGACAAGGTGCCGCTGGACCCGCGGGTCATGTACGCCCTGCAGGTCGTGCAGGGCGTGCTGATCGCCCCGTTCGTCAACGCGATCCCCGCGTTCGGAGAGGAGTGGGGCTGGCGGGGCTGGCTGCTGCCGCGCCTGCTCGGCGACCCCGCGCTCACCCCTGCGCTCACCCCCGCGCCCGCGCTCGCATCCGGGTCGCCGGCGCAGGGCCCGGCGAAGTGGCGGCCCGCCCGGGTGTGGCCGGCGGTGGTGCTGTCGGGGGTGATCTGGGGCCTCTGGCATGCCCCCCTCACGCTGAAGGGCTACAACTATCCGGCGCTCGGCGCCTGGGCGGCGGTGGTGTTCATCGGCTTCTGCGTCATCTTCGGCGCACTGCTCGGCTGGCTGCGGCTGCGCTCGCGCAGCGTGTGGCCCGCGGTCATCGCGCACGGCTCGATCAACGCCGTGGCGGGCCAGGCGCTGCTCCTCGGCGACGCGGACGCCCCGCCGAACGCGGCGCTCGCCGGGATCACCGGGATCGTCGGCTGGGTGCTGCTCGCGGCGCTGGTCCTCGCCGTCTATCGGCTGCGCCCCGTCGCCGTGCCGCGCTGAGCCGTGCCGCGCTGAGCCGTGCCGTGCTGAGCCGTGCCGCGCCGACCGGCGCGTCCACGCCCCTCACAGCAGCAGGGCGGCGACCAGCAGCGTGACGGTCGTGGCCGTTTCCACCAGGGCGCCGAGCACGTCGCCGGTGACGCCGCCCAGCCGCCGTACGGCACGGCGGCGCAGCAGCGCCGCCGCCCCCAGCCCGGCGGCCATAGCGAGCAGCAGCCCGGCCGTCGTGGTCAGGTAGGGATCGACCGACAGGCGGTGCAGCAGCCCGCCGGGTCCCAGGTCCGTGCCGGTGAGGGGCTCGTAGGTCAGCTCGGAGTAGGTGACCAACGTGGGAGGAGCGTCGCCGAAGGGGTTCGGCAGACCGGACGGCCGGCAATACTCCAGCAGCGACGGGCCGGAGGCCGCCACGAGGGCGAGCACCACCACGACTGCCGCCGTCGCGGCGGTGGCCCCGAGCGCGGCGCCGCGCCGTACGGTGCCGGCGACGAGCGCGCCGAGGCCGGTGGGCCGGGCGGCGGGCACCCCGTCGCGGCAGGCCCATGTGACGGCCAGCCTGCCGGTCGCCGCGGCCGCCACGAGCGCGACCCAGGCGGCCGTGTCGTCCCGCGCCAGCACGGCCACCTGCACGAGCAGGGTGATCACGAGGGTGACCACCCCGAAGGGGCCGATGTCGGAGCGCTTCATCACGTCGAGCGCGCCGTCGGCCGGCTTGCCGCTGCCGAGCCCGTCGGCCAGGTCCGCGAGGCCGTCCAGGTGCAGGGCCCGGGTCAGCCACGCCAGCATGCCCACGGCGAGGACGGCGCCGAGCAGCTGCGAGCCCGACAGAGCGCCGGCGACCACGAGCACCACGGCGGCGGCCAGGCCGAGCAGCAGGCCGACGAACGGCGCGAGCGACATCGCGCGTCCCGCCACGGCGCGGTCGACCTCCACCGGCCGTACGGGGAGGACGGTGAGGGTCCCGACCGCGAGCCGCCAGGCCGCGCCGGGGCCGCGTACGGGAGAGGGTTCGCCGGGCACGAGGGGAGATCGTAGTTGTCAGAGGGGCAGCGGGACGACCCGGCCGGAGACCACTAGCGCGACGTCCTCGGACTCGCGGGCGAGGGCCTGGTTGAGCCGGCCGAGCGCGTCGCGGAACAGCCGTCCCGCCGGGGTGGCCGGAATCACCCCGAGGCCCACCTCGTCGCTCACCGCCACCACCCGGGCGCGGGTGCCGCGCCAGGCGGCCGTCAGCGCCTCGCATCGCTCCGCCACCCGGTCGAGGGCGGCGCGGTGGCCGGTCGAGGCCGTGCCGTCCGGCCAGGCGGCGCACTCGTCGAACACGGCGGCGAGCCAGGTGCCGATCCCGTCGACGAGCAACGTCCCCGGGCCGCCGGACAGGACCGACACGAGGTCGGTCGTCTCGACGGTTCGCCAGTGCGCCGGGCGCCGTTCACGGTGGGCGCGCACGCGGGCGAGCCAGGCCGGGTCGTCGCCGCCCGAGGGGCCGGTGGCGACGTAGGTCACCTCGGGTTCGGCGGCCAGGCGGAGCTCGGCCTCCTCGGACTTGCCCGACCGCGACCCGCCCAGCAGCAGCGTCCGCCGGGGCAGCGCCCGCGGGGCCGCCTCCGCGCTCGCGGTGCGCACGACGGTCCCGTCGGGGACGGCCGCCGCGCCCCAGAAACCGAGCCGGCGGGCCAGCTCGCTCTCCGCGGGGACGCGGTGGCCGAGGTGCACCGCGATGATCCGCGTCGCGGGCGTGACCCGTCCGCGGCGGCGCAGGTCGCCCAGCCGCTCCGGGCGGTCGGGCAGGTCCATGAGCACCACGTCGAAGGGCGCGTCCGTGTCCCGGCCGGGTGAGCCGCCGGCGGGGCCCACGGCGTACAGCAGGCGGCCGCCGTCGGGCCCGGTGACCTCGCGCCCGTCGGCCGTCTCGCGGATCACGTACCCGTCGGGCGGGTGGCCGTCCGTCAGCCGTACGCGGCCGTCGAGAACGATCGAGGACGGACGCCGGTGGCCGGGCGCGAGCCTGCCGCAGGACGCGCAGGGACAGCCGGGGACGGGCCAGCCCTCCGGGCCGCCGGTGCCCTCCAGGCGGATCTCCATGCCGCTCCCTTTCCGCGTACGTGTCGCCGGGCTGCCCCGCGTCAGTGGGGAAGGTTGGACGCAGGGAAGAGAGGATAG
Organism: Microbispora sp. CSR-4; assembly: GCF_008033685.1. Lineage (NCBI taxonomy): Bacteria > Bacillati > Actinomycetota > Actinomycetes > Streptosporangiales > Streptosporangiaceae > Microbispora > Microbispora sp. CSR-4. The sequence goes on along the minus strand of NZ_VJVX01000001.1, from coordinate 494,815 downwards.
GGTCCGGCTGCACGGTCTTTGTGCCGCACCGGCCCCGGCGTGAAGTCCCGGCGCGGGGCGGCGAGGAACCGAAGGAGCGGGTGCGCATGATTTGGCGGTGGCGTTACGAGGACGCGAACGGCGGCGAGGTCACGGACCGGCCGCTGCCCCGGGAGATCTTCTCCAGCCAGTCGGACGCGGAGTCGTGGCTGGGGGAGAGCTGGCGCGAGCTGCTCGAGGCCGGTGTCGAGCAGGTCACGCTGATGGAGGACGAGCGGGTCGAATACTCGGGTATGTCCCTGCGCGCCGAGTGAGCCCCGCGGGGGCCGGGACCACGACGATCGTGGCCAGGCCCCCGCGACGATCACCGATCCGGCATGACCGCGGACGGCGTCACGGACGCGCCGGCGGGCTGACGGTCTTGGCCGGGTCGCGCTCCACGACCGGGCCGAGCACGTCGTCGATCTTCTTGAGCACCTCGGCGTCGAGCTTCACACCCGCGGCCTTGACGTTGTCGCGCACCTGCTCGGGCTTGGTGGCCCCGATGATGGCCGACGACACGTTGGGGTTCTGCAGCACCCACGCCACGGCGAGCTGGGCCATCGAGAGCCCCAGGTCGGCCGCGATCGGCTTGAGGTCCTGCACCCGGCGCAGCAGCTCGTCGTCCATCAGCCGGCCGATGAAGCCCGAGCCGGACGGGTCGGTGGCGCGGGATCCGGCCGGCGGCGGCTGGCCGGGCAGGTACTTGCCGGTCAGCACGCCCTGGGCGATGGGCGACCAGACGATCTGGCCCAGGCCCTCCTTCTCGCACAGCGGCACGACCTCGGCCTCGATGACCCGCCAGAGCATCGAGTATTGCGGCTGGTTGGACACCAGGCGGTCGAAGCCCATCTCGTCGGCGATCTTCAAGGCGCGGGCGATCTGGTCGGCCGTCCACTCGCTGACGCCGACGTAGAGCACCTTGCCCTGGCGTACGAGGTCGTCGAAGGCCCGCAGGGTCTCCTCGAGCGGCGTCTCGTAGTCGAAGCGGTGCGCCTGGTAGAGGTCGACGTAGTCGGTCTGCAGCCGGCGGAGCGACCCGTTGATCGACTCCATGATGTGCTTGCGGGACAGGCCACGGTCGTTCTTGCCCTCGCCGGTCGGCCAGTAGACCTTGGTGAAGATCTCCAGCGACTCGCGGCGGATGCCCTTCAGCGCCCGGCCGAGGACCTCCTCGGCCCTGGTCCCGGCGTAGACGTCGGCGGTGTCGTAGGTCGTGATGCCCTCGTCCAGAGCCGCGCGGACGCACTCGACGGCGGCGTCCTCCTCCACCTGCGACCCGTGGGTGATCCAGTTGCCGTAGCTGATCTCGCTGACCATGAGGCCGCTGCGGCCAAGATGACGGTATTCCATGGTCCGACCTTAGATCACGACACCGAGTCACTCTTCCGGGTAGTTGGCGGTAGGGTGCCCGGCGTGCGCCGGTTGATCGCTTCTCGCCCCGCGCGGCTGGCTCTGGCCGTCGCGCTGGTCGCCGGTGTCGCCATAGGGTTCGTCGCCGTCCGCCGCCGCCGTATCGCCGTACAGGCCGCTCCTCGCCCGGTCCCGGCTGCGCGGCCGGCCGCCTCGCCGCAGGAGACGGGAGAGCCGGCCGGGCGCGGCTCCGAGCCCGTGCTCGGATGGCCCACGAGCGAGGATCTCGCGAGGTACGACCGGCCGGAGGCCGGCGCGCCGGTCGCGCGTCTCCTCGACGGGCTGGCGCGGCTGCGGGGGCCGCACGGGCGCAGGGCGCGCCGCTGGACGGCCGGGCTCGTCGCGCTCGGCCTGCTCGTGCTCACGTCGCAGGCGCTGGAGAGCGCCGTGTTCGGCACGCGGCCCGGGGCGTCGTCCGGCTCGACCGCGTACGCGGGAGACCCCGCCGGCCCCTGCCTCGCGGACGGTTGCACGATGGCGGGGAACCACGTGCCTTCCGGTGGTGAGACGGTGGGGGAGGGATACGTGGAGGAGCACGCCGAGCCCTGCCTCGCGGACACGTGCGGCCTGGTCGGCAACGTCGTGCCGTCCACCGCTCCCGTGGGCGCGGAGGCCGTGTCACAGGCGCCGTCCCCCGCTCCCAAGTGCGGGGTCCGGAGGGCGTCCGCGACCCCCGTCGTACGGCCGGTCTCCCGGCGCGTGACGACCGCGGTGAACCGGCAGTGGCGCCGGATAGAGAGGTGGCTGAAGGCGCACGCGCCCAGGACGTACGCCTCGCTGAACGGCCCGGCCACCCGGCGGCTGGTGGCGACGGCCGAGGCGCGGATGGGGACGCGCATCCCCGACTCGCTGCGGGCCTCGCTGCTGCGCCACGACGGAGCCCGGGGAACGGCCGGGTTCCGGTTCTCGCCCTCTTACGCACTCTTGGGCGCCCGCGGGCTGGTCTCCTCCTGGCCCGAGGCGTGCCGGATGGGCGGGGGCATCCCCTTCGCCTGCAACTCCGACGACGGCGACTATCTCGTGACGGACTCCGCCACGGGCGGGGTGGGCTCGGCGGACCGGGATGCGCCCCACTTCGAGAACGAGTGGCCGTCGTACTACGCGCTGCTCAAGGCCACGGCGGACGGCCTCGCGGAGGGCGGCCCGGTGGGCGGGTGGACCCCCGTGGTGCGCGGGGGCGTCCTCGACTGGGAGTGGGCCGGACAGCCGCGTTGACCGGGCCGGACACCCAGGCGGCCCGGACGAACAGGGCGGGAAGGGTGAACAACCCGCGTTGGGCAGGCCGGATCACCCGGGCGGCCCGGACGAACAGGGCGGGAAGGGTGAACAACCCGCGTTGGGCAGGCCGGATCACCCGGGCGGCCCAGGCCCGGGCGACCTGGGCACCCCGGGTAAGACAGCCCGAACCCGATGGCCCGAATCCGACTGTGTGGTTCAGGCGGTCGTGCGGGTCACTTCTTCGCGCCGGCCGTGCCGGTCGTGTTCTTGACGGCGACCGGCAGCCCGCCGGGCAGGACGTTCGGCTTCGGGAAGCGCAGGCGGCGCATCTGGGACGAGCGCATCGCGGCGTAGAAGCCCACGCCCTTGAGGTCCTCGCCCGGGAACTTCGCCGCCGCCTCCTTCTTCACCCTCCCGGCCACGTAGAAGGAGCTCGCCAGCACGAGCACCATCACGACCGGCAGGGACAGCGTGTAGAGCAGCATGACGGCCGAACGCACCGGGATCGGGAACGGCACCATCGACAGCAGCATGATGACGAACACGACGGGCAGGAAGTACTGCCCCGGCAGCCGCCGCGAGTCCACCCAGTCGCGCGCGAACTTGCGCACCGGGCCGCGGTCGCGTGCCGGGAGCGCGCGCTCGTCGCCGCGCAGCATGGCCTCGCGCTGCTTGGCGCGCAGCGCCTTGTCGCGCTCGCGTGCCAGGCGGTAGGCCTCCTTGCGGTTGGCCGGAGCGGTCACCGGGGAGCGGCGGCGGCCCTGCGCCTCGCTCCGCTTCGGGGTAGGACGGCCCTTACCCGGGGTGCCGTGGGGCTTAGGATCCTCTACAGGGACGGGGGAGTCCTCCGCAGAGGTCTGAGTGCGACGTCGGAACACGTCGCTCAGCCTACCGGGAGTGCAACTTAGTGACGCCCTCGCGCGTTATGCGTAGGGTGAACCCAGGCGGCAGCGCCGCCTGACAAGGGGTTTGAGACGGCTGGGGTCACCCATGCACAACCTTGGAGAAGGGGACGGCCGACGCGCATGAGCGTGATGAAGAGACTTTCCATGATCTTCAAGTCCAAGGCCAACAAGGCCCTGGACAAGATGGAGGATCCGCGGGAGACGCTGGACTATTCCTATCAGCGCCAGCTTGAGCTGCTGCAGAAGGTCCGCCGGGGCGTGGCCGACGTGGCCACCAGCCGCAAGCGGGTGGAGCTGCAGATCAACCAGCTCGAAGGGCAGGCCGCGAAGCTGGAGAACCAGAGCAGGCAGGCCCTGTCGGCCGGGCGTGAGGATCTGGCCCGCGAGGCGCTGACCCGCCGCAACGGTCTCAACGCCCAGATCGCCGACCTGCGCATCCAGTACAGCAACCTCCAGGGCGAGGAGGAGAAGCTCACCCTCGCCAGCCAGCGGCTCCAGGCCAAGGTCGACTCCTTCCGCACGAAGAAGGAGACCATCAAGGCCACCTACACGGCGGCCGAGGCCCAGACGCGGATCAACGAGGCGTTCTCCGGCATCTCGGAGGAGATGGGCGACGTCGGTCTGGCCATCCAGCGGGCCGAGGACAAGACCGCGCAGATGCAGGCGCGCGCGGGCGCGATCGACGAGCTGCTCGCCAGCGGCGCTCTCGACGACTTCACCGGGCAGCGCGACGACATCCAGGCGGAGCTCGACCGCATGGGCGCCGGTTCGGACATCGAGCTGGAGCTCGCCAGGATGAAGGCCGAGCTCGGCCAGGGCCCGGCGCCCAGGAGCGCGATCGAGCAGGGGCAGCCGGGCCAGCAGGGCCAGGCCGCCCCGTCCACCCAGCAGCAGCACACGCAGCAGCTGCGCCAGCCGGGGGAGGGACTGTGATCGTCAGAATCATGGGCGAGGGACAGGTCGAGATCGGCGCCGCCGACATCGACGTCCTCAACGAGCTCGACAGCGAGCTGGAAGCCGCGATCGAGTCGGGCGACGAGACCGAGTTCCGCACCAAGCTGCACGCGCTCCTCGACAAGGTGCGGCATGTCGGCAAGGCCCTGCCGGACGACTCGCTGGAGCCGTCCGAGCTGATCCTGCCGCCGGCCGACGCCTCGATCGAGGAAGTGCGGGAGATGCTCGGGGACACCGGGCTCATCCCTGGCTGATGGCCTCCACGCGCTTCGCCCCAGATCGCGGCCTCACCGTCCGGATGACCGTGACGATGTTCCTGCTCGGCCTGCTCTACGTCGCGTTCGTGGCCGTCCTGGTCGCGGTGGGCGTACGTGCGGTCACCGTGCTCGTGATCGCCGGGGGCCTCCTGCTGGCGCAGTACTTCCTGTCCGACAAGATCGCGCTGTTCGCGATGCACGGGCGGGAGGTCTCCCCGCAGGAGGCTCCCGAGTTGCACGGCATCATCGACCGGCTGAGCGCGATGGCGGGGATGCCGAAGCCCCGCGTGGCGATCGCCGACTCGGATCTCCCCAACGCGTTCGCCACCGGACGCAACCAGAAGAACTCGGTGGTCTGCGTGACCACCGGCATCCTGCGCAGGCTCGACACGCGGGAGCTCGAAGGCGTGCTGGCCCACGAGATGTCGCACGTGGCCCACCGCGACGTGGCGGTGATGACGATCGCCTCGTTCCTGGGGGTCGTGGCCGGTCTGATGACGCGCTTCGCGCTCTACACCGGTCTGGGCGGCCGGCGGAACGACAACGGGCCCCCGATCGGGCTGATCATCTTCGCGGTCTCGGGCCTGGTCTACGCCGTCAGCTTCCTGCTGACGCGGGCGCTGTCGCGTTACCGCGAGCTGGCCGCCGACCGCGCGGGCGCGCTGCTGACGCAGCAGCCGAGCGCCCTGGCCAGCGCTTTGGTCAAGATCAGCGGCGAGATCGGCAGGATCCCGACCAGGGACCTGCGCGAGGCGCAGCCGTTCAACGCCTTCTTCTTCGCGCCCGCCGTTTCCGGCCAGAGCATCGCCTCGCTGCTGTCGACCCACCCCCCGCTGGAGCGCCGGCTGGACCAGCTCGCCAGGATCGCCGCCGCGCTGGGCCGCTGATGAGGGGACGCTGATGGGCTGGTTCGACTCGCTGCTCGGCCGCTCCAAGCCCGCCAGGCCCGACCTGGACGCACTGTTCGCCCTGCCGTCGGCCGCCGTGACGCTGCAGGCCGCCACCGGCTTCGCCCCCGCGGGCACCGGGTCGGTGTGCTTCCGCGCCGCCGAGGGCGGCGCCTTCGCCCGGCTCGAACAGGACATCGAGGCCCTGATGGGCAGGGTCGAGGTCTCCCGGGACTCCTACGGCTACACCTGGCTGCAGGTGCGCAACCCCGACGTGGCCGGGCTCGTGACCGACCTGCATGCCGCCAACTCGTCCCTGGAGTCGGCCGGGTTCGGCCCTTCGCTGCTGTGCTCGCTCGTCACCTTCGCCGACCCCTCCCACCGGAAGCTGGCGATCGTGTATCTCTACAAGCGCGGCACGTTCTACCCCTTCGCCCCCATGGGCGAACCGCGCCGCGACAACGCGCTGGAACTGCAGGTGCGCGGCGTCCTGGACCGCGAGCTCCCGATCGAACCCGAACTCGCGAGCTGGTTTCCCGTCTGGGGCGCCCCGGGCCTCTGACTCCTTGGGAGCCCCCATGACCGAGTGGACCCACCTGCGGCACACCGAGGCCGCCGCCGCGGAGATCGGCCGGATGGCCGAGGCCGTACGGGGACGGGACGGGACGACACCCGTGCCGACCTGCCCGGGATGGGACCTCAGAGAGCTGGTCGAGCACACGGGGGCCATCCACCGGTGGGCCGCCGCGATGGTGCGCGACGCCGCCGTCCGCCGGTACGACCGCGCGGCGATGGACCACGGCTTCCCCGAGGACTTCGCCGGCCACGCCGACTGGCTGGAGGCGGGAGCCGTACGGCTCACCGAGGCGCTGAAGAGCCGCGACCCGGAGACCGAGGTGTGGAACTGGACGCCGAACCGCACCGCCCGGTTCTGGTCGCGCCGCCAGCTCCACGAGACCGTCGTCCACCGCGCCGACGCCGAGATCGCCCTCGGGATCACCCCGGAGGTGGACGAGGACGTCGCGGCCGACGGGGTCGCGGAGTTCTTCGACACGCTTCCGCACGCCCGGTGGCGCTCCCAGATCGCCGAGCTGAAGGGCGACGGTGAGACGATCTCCTGGCGGGCGGAGACGGGCGGGGCCTGGCTCGTACGGCTCATGCCCCAGGGGTTCGCGTACGAGCGGCTCGGCGTGCCGGATGCGGTCACCGCGGATGGCACCGCGGATGTCAGCGCGGATGTCAGCGCGGATGTCACCGCGAATGTCAGCGCGAATGTCACCGTGCGCGCGGAGACGACCGGCGACCTGATGCTGACCTTGTGGGGACGGCGCGAGCCCGGCGCGGTCGAGGGCGACACGGCCCTGCTGGACTGGTGGCGCGAGCGCGCCAAGATCTGAGGCCGGGATCCGCACGGACCGGATCCGCGGCAGGGGCCGTGGAACGCCGGGACAACCCCCGGACACCCCGGACACCCCGGACGACATGGAGAAGCACGGAAACGCAGGGCGCCCCCGGGAGATCCGGGGGCGCCCTGCGTCATGGGGCCGCTGTTACGACGGTTACGGCAGGGCCAGCATGCGGTCGAGGGCGACCTTGGCCCAGTGGGTGGTGTCCTCGTCGACGGTGATCTGGTTGACCACCTCGCCGTCGGCCAGCGACTCCAGCGCCCAGACCAGGTGCGGCAGGTCGATGCGGTTCATGGTGGAGCAATAGCACACGGTCCGGTCCAGGAACGTGATGGTCTTGTCGGGGAACCGGTTCGCCAGCCGGCGCACCAGGTTCAGCTCCGTGCCGACGGCCCACGAGGACCCGGCCGGGGCCTCCTCCAGCTTGCGGATGATGTATTCGGTCGAACCGACGTAGTCGGCCTTGGTCACGACCTCGTGGCGGCACTCGGGGTGCACGAGCACGTTCACCCCGGGGATGCGCTCGCGCACCTCGTCCACGCATGCGGCGGAGAAGCGCCCGTGGACCGAGCAGTGGCCCTTCCACAGGATCATCTTCGCGTTCTCCAGCTGCTCCCGGGTGAGGCCGCCGTTCGGGCGGTGCGGGTTGTAGACCACGCAGTCGTCCAGCGACAGCCCCATCTCCAGCACGGCCGTGTTGCGGCCCAGGTGCTGGTCGGGCAGGAACAGCACCTTCTCGCCCTGCTCGAAGGCCCAGTCGAGGGCTCGCCTGGCGTTCGAGGAGGTGCACACGGCGCCGCCGTGCCGTCCGCAGAACGCCTTGATGTCGGCGCTGGAGTTCATGTACGTGATCGGCACCACCTGGTCGGCGATGCCGGCGTCCTCCAGGGCGTCCCAGCAGTCCTCGACCTGGGTGAAGGTCGCCATGTCGGCCATCGAGCAGCCGGCGGCCAGGTCGGGGAGCACCACCTTCTGGGTGTCACTGGTCAGGATGTCGGCCGACTCGGCCATGAAGTGGACACCGCAGAACACGATGTACTCCGCCTCGGGGCGGGCGGCGGCCTCGCGGGCGAGCTTGAACGAGTCGCCGGTCACGTCGGCGAACTGGATGACCTCGTCACGCTGGTAGTGGTGACCGAGCACGAACAACCGGTCGCCGAGCCGTTCCTTGGCGACGCGGGCGCGCTCCACGAGGGTCGGATCGGACGCTGGAGGCAGCTCGCCCGGGCAGTCGACGCCGCGTTCGCTGTGCGGGTCGGTGCCCCGGCCGAGGATGAAGAGCGGAAGGCCGGTCTCGGTGATCGTCACGACCACACCCCCTCGGGGACTTATCGTCTAACTGACGACTAATCATTACACATCACGTCGCCTGGTTCGTCGCGCGGTCGCCTGTGGGGCATCTGGAATGTGTAGGGCTGCACGGGTGTTGGTAGCGTCTAGTAGGACGTCAGAACCAATCGAACCGCCCCGAAGGGCGGTTGGCGCAGACGCGGGAGTCAGCACATGACGGTTGAGAGCAGCGAGACCACGCAGCAGGGCCTGATCCTGACTGACGCGGCCGCGGCCAAGGTCAAGAGCCTGCTCGAGCAGCAGGGCGAGGAAGGGCTGCAGCTCCGGGTGGCCGTCCAGCCGGGTGGCTGTTCCGGCCTGCGTTACCAGCTCTTCTTCGACGACCGGTCGATGGACGGCGACGTGGTCTCCACCTTCGGCGGCGTGAACGTCGTCACCGACCGGATGAGCGCGCCGTACCTCATCGGGGCCACGGTCGACTTCGTCGACACGATCGAGAAGCAGGGCTTCACGATCGACAACCCCAACGCGACGGGGTCGTGCGCCTGCGGCGACTCGTTCAACTGACAGCGAGCGCGTGCCCGGCGCGCGCCGGGTCGCGCCGCGCTCAAGGGTGGGTCGAACGCCCCGTACGGATCGCTTCCGTACGGGGCGTCGTCATGCCGGAGACGGTACGCTCAGAAGGTTCGGCGGGATCAACGTCCCCGCCCTTGTCTCCCTGATGCTGACAACGAGGAGAATGACCCCGTGCGCATCGCCGTCACCGGCTCAATCGCCACCGACCATCTGATGACGTTCCCCGGCCGCTTCGGCGACCAGCTCATCGCCGAGCAGCTCGACCGGGTGTCGTTGTCGTTCCTCGTCGACGAACTGCAGATCCGCCGTGGCGGATGCGCGGCCAACATCGCGTTCGGCATGGGCTGCCTCGGGCTCACCCCGGTCCTCGTCGGCGCCGTGGGCACCGACTTCGCCGACTACCGCTCCTGGCTGGAGCGCCACGGCGTCGACTGCGAATCGGTGCACGTCTCCGAGCTGCACCACACGGCGCGCTTCCTGTGCACCACCGACGAGGACCACAACCAGATCGCCTCGTTCTACACCGGCGCGATGGCCGAGGCGCGGGAGATCGAGCTGGGCCCGATCGCCGACCGTCTCGGCGGGCTCGACCTCGTCCTGATCAGCCCCAACGACCCGGCGGCGATGCTGCGGCACACCGACGAGGCGCGGCAGCGGGGCATCCCGTTCGCCGCCGACCCGTCGCAGCAGCTCGCCCGCATGCCGGGCGAGGAGATCCGCCAGCTCGTGGAGGGCGCGGCGTACCTGTTCAGCAACGACTACGAGCTCGGGCTGATCGAGCAGAAGACCGGCTGGTCGGGCGAGGAGATCCTCGACCGGGTCGGCGTCCGGGTGACCACCCTCGGGCCGAAGGGCGCCAGGATCGACCGGAAGGGCGAGCCGTCGCTGCACATCTCGCCGGCTCCCGAGCTGGGCAAGGCCGACCCGACCGGCGTCGGCGACGCCTTCCGCGCCGGGTTCCTCGCGGGCCTCGCCTGGGGGCTGTCGCTGGAGCGCTGCGGCCAGATCGGCAACCTCACCGCCACCCACGTGCTGGAGCAGGTCGGCTGCCAGGAGTACGAGCTGAGCCAGCGCGTCTTCCTGGAGCGCTTCGCCGCGGCGTACGGCGCCGACGCGGCCGGAGAGGTGGGGCAGCACGCCCGCTGCCACTACGCCTGACGGCGGGCGCTCAGTAGTTGCGGCGCACGTGGATGGACCAGCCGCCCTGCGGCAGCTCGTAGCTCCCCACGTGCTCGTGTGACTTCAACCGGCACCAGGCCGGGACGTCGGTGAACGCGGCGGGGTCGTCGGCCAGCACGGCGACCACGCCGCCCGTCGCCACCTGGTTGATGCGCTCGGCCAGCATGATGATCGGGATCGGGCACTTGCGGCCCAGCGCGTCGATCGTCAGCGCGGGCGGCTCCGCCGGCTGGACCGGCGGGGCGGGCTCGGCCGCAGCCGCCTCAGGAGACCGTCGGGCGCCGCCCGTCCGTCTGCGCCACATCAGTGCACCCCCAAGCTCGACCGGATCCGCCGCACGATGTCCGGAAGCACCGCGAGGAAACGATCGACGTCGTCCTCGGACGCGCCACGGGGCAGCGATACCCGCACATTCCCATGCGTAAGCACGCCCATCGCCTCCAGAACATGCGATGGACGAAGCGTACTCGCCGTGCAGGAGCTCCCGGACGAGACGGCGAAACCGGCCTTGTCGAGCTCGGTGAGCAGCGCCTCGCCCTCGACGTACAGGCAGGAGAAGGTGACGATGTGCGGCAGCCGCAGGACGGGGTCGCCGACGACCTCCACGTCGGGCACCAGCCGGGGCACCTCGGCGCGGATCCTGTCGACCAGGGCGGACAGCCGCCGGCCCTCGGCCTCCGCCTCCTCGGCCCGGGCGCGCAGCGCCGCGGCGGCGGCCACGATCGCGGGCACGTTCTCGAACCCGGGCACGCGCCGCCGTTCGCGCTCGTCCTCGGGCAAGGGCGAGCGCCAGCGCACGCCCTTGCGCACCGCCAGCACGCCCACCCCGGCCGGGCCGCCCCACTTGTGCGCGCTCGCGGTCAGGACCGACCAGCCCTCCGGGACCGGCAGGCGGCCCGCCGACTGCGCGGCGTCGACCAGCAGCGGCACGCCCGCCTCCCGGCAGGCCCGCGCCGCCTCCTCGACCGGCTGGAGGGTGCCCACCTCGTGGTTGGCCGTCTGCAGGCACGCCAGGGCCGTGCCGGGCCGCGCGACGGCCTCGGCGAACGCGTCCGCGTCCACCCGGCCCGTACGGCTCACGCCGACGATCTCCACCTCGCCGCCGTCGCGCTCGTGGAGGGCGCCCGCGTGCAGGACGCTGGAGTGCTCGACGGCGCCCGCCACGAGGCGGTTCCCGGCCCGGCGGCGGCCGGCCAGCGTGCCGAGCACGCCCAGGTGCACCGCCTGCGTCCCCGAGGCGGTGAACGACACCTCGTCGGGCCGGGCGCCGATCAGTTCGGCTACCTCTGCCCGCGCGCGCTCCAGTAACATCTGGGCCCGGCGTGCCGTGCCGTACAGGCGGGCGGGATCGGCCCAACCGGCGTCGATCGCCGCCAGCAGGGCGTCACGGGCCGCGGGATGGAGAGGTTCGGTCGAAGCCGCGTCCAGGTAGGCCACAGTTAGGACATTAACGGGGGCTGCTCAGAGGGGCGGCGCCGGTCCGCGCTAATGTGTCCCCCAGCGTGAACTCAACCAAGTAAAGGGCAGACCGGCCGCAAGGTTGGCGCAGGTCTCACCCAATGGTCAATTGGAAAAATCGCCCAGGAGAGGAACTCTTGGGCTTCATCTGTGGGGTAGGCGATCCGTGAGTCCGACCCGCCGTACGACACGGCGACCGTGGGCACGCCGCCGGTTGCCCGGAGCCGCCGCCCTGGCGCTGCTGGTGGCGTCCGGGACGGCGTGTAGCAACCAGGCGATCGATCAGTGGTCCCGTGGGGGCATGCCGGAAGGTGTCACCAAGCAGGCCGGCATCGTCCAGACGCTCTGGAACGGGAGCTGGATCGCGGCTCTCGCCACCGGTGTGGTCGTCTGGGGACTGATCCTGTGGGCGTGCATCTTCCATCGCAAGAAGAAGAACAGCCCCGATCAGCTGCCTCCGCAGGTGCGCTACAACCTGCCGATCGAGATCCTCTACACGGTGGTCCCGGTCATCATGGTCGCGGTCTTCTTCTACTTCACGGCACGTGACGAGACCGAGATCACGCGGATCAGCAACGACGCCCCGGTCAAGGTGGCCGTCGAGGGCTACCAGTGGAGCTGGCGCTTCACGACCGAATACCAGGGCCAGAAGGCCGTGGTCGCGGGCGTGCCGGTCGACCTCAGCAAGCAGAGCCCGGAGAACCCGCAGGGTCCGCAGCTCGTGCTGCCGGTCAACACCCAGGTCCAGTTCGACCTGCACTCGCCCGACGTCATCCACTCGTTCTGGGTGCCGGCGTTCCTGTTCAAGCAGGACGTCTTCCCGGGCAACGTGCACAACAAGTTCCAGATCACGACGCTCGACAAGACGGGCGTCTTCGTCGGCCGATGCGCCGAGCTCTGCGGCACCGACCACAGCAGGATGCTGTTCTCCGTGAAGCTCGTCCCGCAGGCCGAGTTCGACCAGTACATCAAGAGCCAGGCGGGGAGTGCGCAGTGACCGCCATCCAGCAACCGGTCGGCCTCGCCGCGCGGCCGTACCGCAAGGGCACGGTCATCGCCAAGTGGCTGTCCTCGACCGACCACAAGGTGATCGGGCACCTCTACCTGATCACGTCGTTCGTGTTCTTCCTCATCGGCGGCCTCATGGCGCTGGTGATGCGGGCCGAGCTCGCGCAGCCGGGGCTGCAGTTCGTGTCCAACGAGCAGTTCAACCAGCTGTTCACGATGCACGGCACGATCATGCTGCTCATGTTCGCGACGCCGCTGTTCGCCGGCTTCGCCAACGAGCTGATGCCGCTGCAGATCGGCGCGCCCGACGTGGCGTTCCCCCGGCTGAACATGGTGAGCTACTGGCTCTACCTGTTCGGCAGTCTGATCGCCGTCGGCGGCTTCTTCACCCCGAACGGGTCCGCGTCGTTCGGCTGGACCGCGTACGCGCCGCTGTCGAACGCGGTGACCTCGCCGGGCCTCGGCAGCGACATGTGGGTGCTGGGCCTGGCGATGTCCGGTCTGGGCACGATCCTCGGCGCGGTGAACTTCATCACCACGATCCTGACCATGCGGGCCCCCGGCATGACGATGTTCCGGATGCCGATCTTCACCTGGAACATCCTGCTGACCAGCATCCTGGTGCTGCTGGCCTTCCCGGTCCTGGCGGCCGCGCTGCTCGCTCTCGAGGCCGACCGCAAGCTGGGCGCGCACATCTTCGACTCGCCCACGGGCGGGGCGATGCTGTGGCAGCACCTGTTCTGGTTCTTCGGTCACCCCGAGGTCTACATCATCGCGCTGCCGTTCTTCGGCATCATCACCGAGATCCTCCCGGTCTTCAGCCGCAAGCCGATCTTCGGCTACATCGGCCTGGTCGGCGCGACCATCGCCATCGCGGGCCTGTCGGTCACCGTGTGGGCCCACCACATGTTCGTGACCGGGCAGGTGCTGCTGCCGTTCTTCTCGTTCATGACGTTCCTCATCGCCGTGCCGACCGGTGTGAAGTTCTTCAACTGGATCGGCACCATGTGGCGGGGACACCTGTCGTTCGAGGCGCCGATGCTGTTCGCGGTCGGCTTCCTGGTGACCTTCCTGTTCGGCGGTCTGACCGGCGTCATCCTGGCGTCGCCCCCGCTGGACTTCCACATCAGCGACACCTACTTCGTCGTGGCCCACTTCCACTACGTGGTCTTCGGCACCGTGGTGTTCGCGATGTTCGCGGGCTTCTACTTCTGGTGGCCCAAGTTCACCGGCAAGATGCTGAGCGACAAGATCGGCAAGCTCCACTTCTGGCTGCTGTTCTTCGGCTTCCACCTGACCTTCCTGGTGCAGCACTGGCTGGGCGTCATCGGTTTCCCCCGGCGCTACGCCGACTACTCGGCGACCGACGGCTTCACCGACCTGAACATGGTCTCCTCGGCCGGCGCGCTCCTGCTCGGCCTGTCCACCCTGCCGTTCTTCTACAACGTGTGGGTGACGTGGCGTAAGGCGCCCAAGGTCACGGTGGACGACCCGTGGGGCTTCGGCGGCTCGCTCGAATGGGCGACCTCCTGCCCGCCGCCGCGGCACAACTTCACGTCGCTGCCTCGGATCCGGTCCGAGCGCCCGGCGTTCGACCTCAAGTACCCGCACATCACCGCCAAGCCTGAGCTGGTGGAGGAGTCCCGATGAAGATCCAGGGGTGGATGTTCCTGCTCTGCGGCGTCTTCTTCGCCGCCGCGGACGTGGTCTACTGGTTCTGGTCCAAGGAGCCGACCGGCACCACCGCCATGGCGATCTCCGTCGGCCTGGCTCTCATGATCGGCTACTACCTGCTGTTCACGGCGCGCCGCATCGGCGACCAGCCGGAGGACAACAAGGAGGCCGAGATCAGCGACGGCGCGGGTGAGATCGGCTTCTACAGCCCGCACAGCTGGTGGCCGCTGTTCGTCTGCCTGTCGGCCGCGCTGACGTTCTTCGGCTTCGCGGTCGGCTGGTGGCTGTTCTTCATCGGCCTGTTCTGCACCGTCATGAGCATGATCGGGTTCGTGTTCCAGTACTACCGGGGCAACTTCTCGCACTGAGCGGGTGAAGGGCCTCTGACGGCCGGTCGGCGATCTCGCCGGCCGGCCGTCGTGTTCTTTGCCGCCATGCGGTCCCCGGACTGCCCGAACGGTACGTCATCAGGGAATAACCCCCGGAAAGCGACGCTAGGGGGATGGACGTGCGTGCTGGGGCGGGGGCGCTGGCCCTTCTCGTGATGGTTGCCGGATGTTCCACGTCGAGCGGACGGGATGAAGACCAAGGCCCACGGACGGCGATCAGCATCAGCCCGCTCGACGGCGCCGCGGGCCTGCCGCCCGAGCTGCCGATCCTCATCGGTGCGGCGAGCGGCACGCTCACCCACGTGGCCGTACAGGCCGGGGGAAAGCCCGTCGCGGGCGTGTTCAGCCCCGACCGCACCCAGTGGCGCAGCGAGCGCTCCATGGCCCCGGGGACGTCCTACAGCGTCGAGGCGACGGCGGCGGGGCCCGGCGGCTCGACGACCAGGACCGTCCGCTTCACCACGAAGCAGGCCGCCAAGATCTTCGGCATCTCCACCCTGCTGCCCAACAAGGAAGACACCGGCCTGAAGGTCGGCGTCGGCATGCCGATCATCATCACCTTCGACAAGCCGGTCACCGACCGCGTGTCCGTCGAGCGCAACCTGATCGTGCAGGCGTCCAAGCCCATCGAGGGCGCCTGGCACTGGCTCGACGACAAGAACGTGGTCTTCCGCCCGGAGAAATACTGGCCGACGTACACGAAGGTCCGCGTCACCGCGCGCCTGGCCGGCGTCAGGGGCGGCGAGGGCATGTACGGCAAGCAGGACTACGTCAGGAACTTCGAGATCGGCCGCTCGCAGATCAGCGTCGCCAACACCCAGACGCACCACATGAAGATCGAGCGGGACGGCAAGCAGATCAAGAACATGCCGATCAGCGCGGGCATGGGCGACGTGCTCCGCCACCACACCACCAGCGGCATCCACGTGGCGATGTCCAGGGAGGACGTCACGGTCATGACGTCGCCGGACGCGGGCCCCGGGCAGGCCGGCTACTACCAGACGACGGTGTACAACAGCGTCCGCATCTCCAACACCGGCGAGTACGTCCACGGCGCTCCGTGGTCCGTGGGCGACCAGGGCAACTCCAACGTCAGCCACGGCTGCGTGAACGTCAGCCCGGAGAACGCCAAGTGGTTCAAGAACAACACCCTGATCGGCGACCCGATCATCGTGACCGGGACGCCGCGCAGGCTGGAGGCCACCAACGGCTGGAGCTACTGGCAGGACTCCTGGCCGCAGTGGCTCAAGCGGAGCAGCCTGCGTGCCGCTCCCTCCGAGAGCCTGTGAGCTCACCGCCGTACGGGCGGCCCGTCTCGGATAACGGCGGTGGCGGCGGCCCCCCCCAGCAGCAGCGCCCACCCTGTCAGGCGGCCGTCCAGCCGCCCGCGCGCCCACAGGACGCCCAGACAGTACGGCACCAGCCAGCCGGTCCCCACGTTGGTCCAGCCCACTCCGTGCGTCCAGGACGGCCCGTCCAGGCCGAACCTGACGAGGTCGGCCAGGGCGACGGCCGCGAGCGGCCACACCGGGTGCAGCCGGGCGGCGAGCGGGGTCGCCGCCGTCAGCGCGGCGAAGACCAGCAGGAACCACATCGGCGACCACACCAGCTTGACCAGCGCGTGGACGGTGCCCGGATCGGCCCCCCACGCGAGCATCGCGACCGCCGCCGCGCTCCACACGCCCACCAGGGGCACCGCAGGGCGGAACAGCCGGCCCATCCGGGCGGCGGCCCACCGGCCCGTGGCCCTCGCCCCTGGCCCGCGCGCGGCCGTGGCTCTCGACGGCCACCCGCCCGCCCACGAAGAAGAACACGGCCATGGTCTGGAACAGCCAGGAAGCGGGCGCGAGCCGCGGCATGTACTTCAACGGGCTGGTGACGCGCAGCATGCCGCTGTCGGCGACGGGGGCGGTCACCAGCCAGTGGCCCGCCACCACACCGGCGATGGCGACGGCGCGCAGCGCGTCGACGGCCCGGTCGCGCCCGCCGGGTGTCGCCGCCTCGACGCGCTGGACGAGGTCACGGAGCATGGCTCACCCCGGTGGGAGCATGCCCCGGCAGGATCCGGGCGATGCTCGCCAGAGCGGGCGATCCGTCGTCCAGATAGTCGCTGTGACCACCGTCGCCCGCGGCGAAGATCCGGGCGCCGAACCCGGGGGCCATGGGGTCCGCGCCGAGCCCGATCGTGCCGAAGGGCAGGCGCACGGGATCGAGGCCACCCGGCTGATCACCGAGGGCTGCGGCGCGCAGGTCCTCGTCCTGACCGTGATCGGCGAAACGCGGAAACACCGAGCGAGCCGGAGGGGGCGCGCCGGTGTGTCTGGAGTGAGGAGCGCGCGGGAGCGGAGCGACCAGAGCGTGACGAGGGTTGTGTTCATCGCGCGTCTCCGGCACGACTCATCGCGCGCCTCCGGCACGACTCATCGCGCGCCTCCGGCACGACCGGCGGGTCCGAGCACCCCGATGAGCGACGCGGGAAACACAGAAACGCAACGGCCCGGCGGGGGAGTGGTTCCCCCAGCCGGGCCGCTTCGTGCCGGTAGGTCAGGTGCCCGTCAGTGGAGCTCCTTGCGGTCGCCTGCGCCGACGCCCGCGTGCTCCCCCTCGTGGCCCTCCTCGTGGTGGCCGTCGGTCAGCGGCACGTGGTCGGTGCCGTACGCCTCGCTCAGCTTGGCCCGGAGCCGGCCGAGGGCGCTGCGGGCGCTCTTGGGCGGGATGCCCTCGCCGTCCTCGGCGCTTTCGAGCACCGGGATCTCCTTCTTGCCGCGGATGTGCTCGGCGATGTCCTCCGCCGGCGGCGTGTGGATCTCGATGTACTGGCCGTTCGGCATCCGCTTGATGACGCCGGACTCCACGCCGTGGGACAGCACCTCGGCGTCCTTGCGCTGGAGGCCGATGCACATCCGGTAGGTGATCCAGTACGCGATCGCCGGGCCGACGAAGATCGCGACCCGCCCGAACCAGGTCGTCGTGTACAGGCTGATGTGGAAGTTCGCCGAGATCTCGTCGTTGGCGCCCAGCAGCCACAGGATGCCGTAGAAGGTCATGCCCGAGATGCCGATGGCCGTACGGTGCGGGTTGTTGCGCGGCCGGTCGGCGACGTGGTGCTCGCGGCGGTCGCCCGTGACCCACTGCTCCAGGAACGGATAGAGCGCCAGGCCCGTCATGACGATGCCCAGCGGCACCAGCGCCGGGATCAGCACGCTGAACGTCACCGTGTGGCCGAGGAAGTTGATCTCCCAGGCCGGCATGAGACGCAGCGCGCCCTCCAGGAAGCCCATGTACCAGTCGGGCTGGGAACCGGCCGAGATGTCCGCCGGCGTGTACGGCCCGAACAGCCAGATCGGGTTGATCTGGGCGAAGGTGCCGAGCAGCGCGATGACGCCGAACGTGAACAGGAAGAACGCGCCCGCCTTGATCATGAAGGCCGGGTAGAACGGGGCGCCCACCACGTTCTTCTCGGTCCTGCCCTTGCCCGGCATCTGCGTGTGCTTCTGCACCCACATCAGGATCATGTGGGCCGTGACGAGCGCGAGCAGGATGCCCGGGATCAGCAGGATGTGGATCGAGTAGAACCGCGAGATGACGTCGTGGCCCGGATACTCGCCGCCGAACAGGAAGAACTGGAGGTAGGTGCCCACGATCGGGATCGCCAGCATGACGCCCTCGGTGATCCGCAGACCGGCGCCGGAGAGCAGGTCGTCGGGGAGGGAGTAGCCGGTGAGGCCCTCAAGGAGCGCCAGCGAGAGCAGCAGGATGCCGATGATCCAGTTGAGCTCGCGCGGCTTGCGGTACGCGCCGGTGAAGAAGACACGGAGCATGTGCACCGTCATGCCGGCCACGAACAGCAGCGCCGCCCAGTGGTGGATCTGCCGCATGAGCAGACCACCGCGGACGTCGAAGCTGATGTGCAGCGCCGAGGCGTAGGCCTCCGACATCTTCACGCCGTACAGCGGGGCGTAGTTGCCCGTGTATGTCGTCTCGGCCATACCCGGCTTGAACCAGAACGTCAGGAACGTACCGGTCAGCAGCAGGATGATGAACGAGTAGAGAGCGATCTCCCCCAGGAGGAACGACCAGTGGTCGGGGAAGATCTTCCTCAGGTTGCGCTTGAGGAAGTTCCCCGCGCCGATGCGGTCGTCGACGAACGTCGAGACGCCTGTGATGGCCTTCGGGGGAGCGTTCATGATGCTTTCTCCCTAACTTCGGCTTCGGCGTCGCCGCGCTCCCAGAAGCTGGGACCGACCGGGACGTCGAAGTCGGACTTCGCGACGAGGTAGCCCTCCTCGTCGATTCCGATGGGGAGCTGCGGCAGTGGCCGCGCGGCGGGCCCGAAGACGACCTTCGCGCCGTCCGCCGCGTCGAAGGTCGACTGGTGGCACGGGCACAGGATGTGGTGCGTCGTCTGCTCGTAGAGCGCCGCCGGACAGCCCACGTGGGTGCAGATCTTGGAGTAGGCGACGATGCCGTCGTGCGTCCAGTTCAGGTTCGTGCCGGACTTGAGCTCCTCCGGACGGAACTTGAGCAGGATCAGCGTCGCCTTGGCCAGGGCGTTCAGGTCCTCCTCGTAGCCCTCGGGGACCACGGAGAGGATGCCGCCGGGCGAGTTGAAGTCGGCCGCGCGGATCGGCTGGCCGGAGCCCTCGACCACGAGGCGGCGCGGCTTGCCGTCCTTGGTGGGCTCGCCCCAGACGGTGTGCCTGAGCGAGGTCCCCGGCAGCGGGCCGAGGTCCTTCAGCAGCACCAGCGGCGCCAGGCCCAGCGGAGCGGCGGCCAGCAGCAGCGTGCGGCGCAGCAGCCTGTGCTTGACGAAACCGCTCTCGTCGGCGCCCTGGAGGAAGGTCTCCTGGACGTACTCACGCGTGTCGTCGTCGGAGCGCATCTCGTGGCGCTCCTGGACGAGGTTGTACTTCGGCATGATCCGCCGGACCCAGACCGTGAGCCCCGCGGCCAGCGAGAGCAGGGCCAGGGCCAGGGTGCCGCCGAGCGCGAGGTTCGACGTGGCCGTCCTGTCGATCGTGCCGACCTGGAAGATCACGTACGAGGCGATGAAGCCGGCCCCGGCCAGGAAGGTGACCAGGAACAGCAGAGCGACGAGGCGCTCGGCCTTGCGGGCCTTGACCGGGTCCTGCGGGATCACGCCGGGAACGCCCTCGGGCGCGTGGACCGGGTCGGTGTCGACGATCGGCGCGTCCGCGGGCGGAGTGCCGAGGACGCGCGTCGGCACCCGGCCGCTCTCGGGGAACTCGTTCTGCTCTGTCATGCCGCCCGTCGCTTCTTCGCTGTGATCCAGATGGAGGCCAGGATCAGGAGGCTGAGACCCACGACCCACGCTACAAGGCCCTCGGTGACGGGACCGATACGGCCCAGACCCGAACCGCCCGGGTCGACCTGCGACCGCACGTGGGTGATGTACGCGATCATGTCACGCTTCTGCTCCGGCGTGATCGTCGAGTCGTTGAACACCGGCATCGCCTGCGGGCCGGTGGCCATCGCCTCGTAGATCTGCGTCGGCGTCGCCGGGTTCAGCGGCGGCGCGTACTTGCCGTAGGTCAGCGCGCCGCCGGCGCCCACGAAGTTGTGGCACTGGATGCAGTTGGCGCGGAAGAGCTCGCCGCCCTTGGCCGGGTCGCCCTTGGCCGGGTCGACCTGCTCGGCGCTGGGCACCGTCGGGCCGCCGCCCAGCGACTGGACGTACGCCGCGAGCTGGTCGACGGCCTGGTCGGTCGCCCACTCGGCGCGCGGCTTGCGCGGAGCCTGGGGACCCGCGTCGGCGGCCGGCATGCGGCCGCTGCTCACCTGGAAGTTCACAGCGGCGGCTCCGACGCCGATGAGCGTCGGAGCCTTCTTGGTGCCTTCGGCGTTCATGCCGTGGCAGCTCGCACAGTGCGCCACGAAGAGGCTCTTGCCCTGCGCCACGTCGTCGGCCTTGCCGGACGCGATCGCGGCGTCCGCGGTGCTGCCGTTCGGCGCCGCGAGCGCATAGCCGCCGCCGAGCAGGCCCAGCGCGAGCGCCACGACGGCGACTCGCGCGAGGGGATGGCGCCGTCGGGCGGTGATGGAATTCACCGAAATCCCCGTTCCGATCATTTGATGATGTAGATGGTCGCGAAAAGGCCGATCCAGACCACGTCGACGAAGTGCCAGTAGTAGGACACGACGATCGCGCTGGTCTGCTGCTCATACGTCAAGCGCTTCGCGGCGTACGTGCGTCCCAGGATGAAGAGGAACGCGATCAGACCACCCGTCACGTGCAAGCCATGGAAGCCCGTGGTCAGGTAGAACACCGAGTCGTACGGAGAGTGCGAGAGGATGTGACCCTCCTTCGCCAGGTTTCCGTACTCCCAGAGCTGTCCGCCCACGAAGAACGCACCCATCAGGAAGCTTACGACATACCAGAATCGCAGCTTCTTGACCTGGCCTTTCTCGACGGCCCACACGCCCAGCTGGCACGTGACGCTCGACAGAACCAGGACGGTCGTGTTGAAGGTCGCGAACGGGACGTTGAGGTCCGCCTCGGGCCAGTGAGTGCCCTGCCCCAGGCTGACCGACCGGATGGTGAAGTACATCGCGAACAGCGCCGCGAAGAACATGAGCTCAGAGGACAACCACACGATGGTGCCGACCTGAACCAGGTTCGGCCGGCTGGACCCGTGCGGTCTCGTCGTCGTAGTAATTGCGGATGCTGTCGCCACGCCCAGCATTATTGCGGCTCCCCAGGTCGGGTCGCCCCACGACCCCCCGCTAGGGTCCATCTGCGCCTACGAAACGGGCATGTCATCGCAATCGCCCCGGGGCTGCGAGCCCTGCAGCCGCGCCGGTAGCATCACGATGACCATACCCCGCGATTCGACAGTGAGCGTGAAATGAGGGTTCTCGTCTACAGCGACGACGCAAGCACCCGGGAGAAGGTGCGGCTGGCCATCGGGCGGCGCCCCGCCGCGGACGTGCCCCTCGTCGAGATCGTCGAGTGCGCGACCCAGCCGGCCGTGATCAAGCACCTCGACTCCGGCGACATCGACGTCGCCATCCTTGACGGCGAGGCGCAGCCGGCCGGCGGGATGGGGGTCAGCCGGCAGGCCAAGGACGAGGTGCACAACTGCCCCCCGATCCTGCTGCTGATCGCCCGCAGGGACGATCGCTGGCTGGCCAACTGGTCCCGCGCCGACGCCGTCGTCGCGCAGCCCATCGACCCCGTCGTCCTGGCCGAGGCCGTGGCCGACCTCATGCGGCGCCGTCTCAGCCTCACCAAGGCGCACTGAGCCGCGCGCCCCGAGCCGCGCCCGTGAAGGGGTGCCCTCAGCCGGACGTGCCGAATCGGGCGCGCCGGGCGGGGCACACCGAACCGGGCGCTCCAACGAAGGCGCGGGAGCCCCGGCGCGTCGTCAGGCGGGCCCGCAAGCGGGGGCGCCGGCGCCGGGCACACCCTGACCCTGGACGCCGGGCGCGGTCGCGCCCGGCCCCGCGTCCCGGCCTTCCGGCCGCGCCGCACAGCCGACACGCCGACCCGACTCCACATCGAATCCGCGGAGCCCACCATGGACACGCGCACCACCTGGCCCTCCACGCTGAACGCCCTGCTGGCGGGCGAGAACCTCACGGCCGACGAGACGGCCTGGGTAATGGGGGAGATCATGTCGGGGTCGGCCACCCCGGCGCAGATCGCCGCCTTCGCCGTCGCCCTGCGGGCCAAGGGCGAGACCGTCGCCGAGGTGACGGGCCTTGTCCGCACCATGTTCGAGCGCGCGACCCCGCTCACGGTCGAAGGGCGGGTGGTCGACATCGTCGGCACCGGCGGCGACCGGGCGCACACCGTCAACGTCTCGACCATGGCCGCCATCGTCGCGGCGGCGGCCGGGGCCCGGGTCGTCAAGCACGGCAACCGGGCGGCCTCCTCGCTGTGCGGCGCGGCCGACGTGCTCGAACACCTGGGCGTCGCCCTCGACCTGTCGCCGGAGACCACCGCCAGGGTCGCCGTGGAGGCCGGCATCGCCTTCTGCTTCGCGCCCGTCTACCACCCGGCGCTGCGCTTCACCGGCCCGCCGCGCAAGGAGATCGGCGTGCCGACGGTGTTCAACTTCCTCGGGCCGCTGGCCAACCCCGCGCGCCCCGCCGCCCAGGCGATCGGCGTGTTCGACGCGCGCATGCTGCCGGTCATGGCCGGGGTCTTCGCCGAGCGCGGCGTGTCGGCGCTGGTCTTCCGGGGCGACGACGGCCTCGACGAGCTGTCCACCGCGGCCCCGTCGACTGTCTTCGTCGTCCGCGACGGCACCGCGACCCAGACGACGATCGACCCGGCCGACCTCGGCATCCCCCGTTCCCAGCCGGGCGACCTGCGCGGCGGCGACGTCGAGTTCAACGCGGCGGCGGTGCGCGACCTGCTGCGCGGCAAGACGGGGCCGGTGCGCGACGCGGTGCTGCTGAACGCGGCGGCCGGCCTGGTCGCCTACGACGGCCCGGGCGACGACCTGACCGGCGACCTGCGCGCGGCGTACGCCCGCGCGGCCGAGGCGGTCGACTCGGGCAGGGCCGCGCAGACCCTGGAGCGCTGGATCGAGATCAGCAGCGCGCTCGGCGGAAAGGGCTGATCGCGCTCCCGATCGGGATCGCCTCCACCGCGGGAGGGCCCGGCCGTCCGCCGTGACGGGGACGTGCCGGGTCCGGCCTGAACCGCCGCGCCGCCGGGCGGGGTCTCAGTCGGCGTCGGCGAGGCCGATGGAGAAGGCCGCCTCCAGGTCGTGACGGGAGTAGGTGCGGAAGGCGATGTGCGTCTCGGTGTGCCGCACGCCCGGCACCTTGTTGACGCGGCCGGGCACGACCTCGGCCACCTCGTCGTATCGGCCGACCCTGACCATGGCCAGCAGGTCGAACTCGCCGGTGATCGAATACACCTCGCTGACGCCCTCGATCTCGGCGATGGCCTGGGCGACCTCGGGGATCCTGTCGACGTCCGCCTTGATGTGGACGATCGCGGTGACCATGCGCGTCTCTCCTGCTGTCTCGCGGCTCGGGTCTGTCGCCCCCGACCTTAGTGCCACCCCCGCGGCCTCACCGCAGGGGCCGTCCCTCACGGCGGTCGCCGCGCTGGTGCCGGTAGGCGCGCTCGATGCGCTCGACCAGGCGCCCGGCGCCGTACGCGGGGAGGCTCCAGGTGCCGTCGACCTGGACGAGGCGCACGCCGGGGGAGTCGAGCCAGCGCAGCACGCACTCGGTCTCCTCGGCGCTGGCGGCCGGGGTGGGCCCGGGACCGGGGACGACGGTCTCCGCCGTGGCGACCAGCGCGTCCACGTACGGCGTGGGGTGGGCGCCCCTGGGCATCACGCCGGCCGCGGCGAGCCTGCCGTGCCGGATGACGTGGATGTCCCAGCCGCCGTCGAAGGCGGGGCTGGCCGCGACCATCTGCGGGATGCCGGTCAGGGACCGCAGGCGCTGCATGCGCGCGGCGGTCCTGACGTAGGCCGCGAGGCGGTCCCGGTCGACGGCCGCCTCCTCATAGCGCTGCTCGGCCGACAGGCGGCTCATGCGCGCCTCCATCGCCGAGAAGACCGCCTCCGCGTCGAGCTCCATCGCGTGCCGGGCGCGGCGGACGTGGCGGGCGTAGCTCTCCTCGCTCTCGCGGCCCTCGCAGGGCGCGCCGCAGCGGCCGATCTCGGCGAGCGCGCAGGCGGGGCGGCGCACGCGGGGCGACAGCCGTTCGGTGCACTGGCGCAGCGGCAGCGCCTCGTGCATGGCGGTCCGCGCGTCGTCGGCGGTGCGGCTGCTGCCGAACGGGCCGAGATAGGTCGCGCCGTCGTCCTTCACCTCGCGCACGACGCTGAGCCGCGGGAACGCCTCGTCGGTCAGCTTGAGCCAGACCACCCGCTCGGGGAAGCGGGACCGCCTGTTGTAGCGCGGCTTGGTGGCCCCGATCATCCGCAGCTCGCGGATCTCGGCCTCCAGCGCGGTGGCGCAGACGATCGTCCTGACCCGCTCGGCGATGCCGACCATCTCGCGGATGCGGGAGCGGGTCTCGCTCGCGGTGAAGTAGCTGCGCACGCGGTTGCGCAGGTTGGAGCTCTTCCCGATGTAGAGCGCCTCGCCGTTGGCGTCTTCGAAGATGTAGACGCCGGGCGCGCCGGGCACCCCGTCGGCGAGGTGGCGTTTGCGCTGCTGCTCCGGCGTGGGAGCGCGCACGAAGCCGCGCAGGTCTTCCAGCGTGTGCACGCCGAGCGACCCGACCCGGGCGATGAGGCCGTGCAGCACGTCGACCGTGGCCTTCGCGTCGGCCAGCGCCCGGTGGCAGGGCTCGGTGGAGCTGCGGAAGACCCGCGCGAGGGTGGCCAGCTTGCAGTTGGGCGTCTCGTCGCGGGTCAGCACGCGGCGCGCGAGGTCGGCGGTGTCCACCACCGGGTTGGCCGGGGGCGGGTAGCCGTTGACCTGGCACGCCGCCTTCAGGAACGACATGTCGAACGGCGCGTTGTGCGCCACCAGCGCGGCGCCCGCGATGAACTCCAGGAAGCTCGGCAGCACCTCGGAGAACTTCGGCGCGGCCACGACCATCGCGTCGGTGATGCCGGTCAGCACGGAGATGAACGGCGGGATCGGGCCACCGGGGTCGACCAGCGTGGCGAACTCGCCGATCACCTCGCCGCCGCGCACCTTCACCGCGCCGATCTCCGTGATGGCGTGCTCCGCGGACGACCCGCCGGTGGTCTCCAGGTCGAAGACGACGAACGTGACCTCCCGCAGGGGAGTGCCGAGCTCGTCCAGCGTGCCCTGTACCGCATCCACGCCCAAGACCATAGAAGTCCCGACCGACAATTGCCGCACCCACCCCATGCGGAGGTCAAGCGACGGTCAGGCGGGCGGCTGCGCCCAGGCCGCTGCGGCGCGCCATTCGCGGGCCGGCATCGCGTAGACCAGCTCGTCGCTCCAGGCCCCGGCGAAGCGTGTGAACACCGCCGAAAGCGTACGGACGGGAATCGGGCCGTCCGCGAAGGGGTTGTGCGTCGCCGGGTCCCGGCCCCGGCGGGCGTCGTGACAGATCATGAACGCGACATGGTCACGGTGTGACGGCCGTACCCTTAAAAGAAGACAGGAACATGGGAGTGTCTCGCAGATCTTGCCGTGGGAGGGCGGTCCGGTGGGCGCGCCGTGAGGCTCACGCCTCGGGGACGCCGGATATCGGGACGTTCTCGCATTCGGGGGCGACAGCACCGCGAGGCGCCGCCGGGGCGACCCCAGTGGGCAGAAGATCTGTAGGACACGGCCGAGGAGCGACGAGATGAGTTCAGCCGGAGAAGGCCTGTCTCGTCCGTTGCCCGAGCAGGTCCGTTTACACGTGGTGGAGGTCGCCGCGCAGGTGCTGGGCTCGATGCCCGCCGCGGCCGTGCCGCCGCCGTTGCGCAACATCGCCAGGTTCGACCCGCGCAAGCGCGCCCGTCTTGGCAGCGCGCCGATCGCGGCCCAGCTGGAAAACGACAAGGAGTTCCGCGAGCGGGTGGCCGAGGCGGTGGAGACCGCCTGGCCCGAGCTGGTGGGGAGCCTGGCCGAGGGCACGGTGCCCCCGGCGGCCGAGCCGGTGCTGGTCGCGGCGGCGGCCTACCTGACCCGCCCGCCCGGCTGGCCGGACCTGGTCGAGCAGGCGCGGACCGACCTTGAGCAGGCCGCCGCCGCGGGCACCCAGCGGGAGCAGGCGGAGACGCGGCTGCGCGAGCAGCTCGCGGCGCAGCGTGCCTCCGCCAAGGAGGAGATCGACCGGGTGCGCGAGCAGCTCAAGGCCGCCCGCGCGGAGAACTCCGACCTGCGGCGCAAGCTGCACGACGCCCGCGAGCGGGTCAAGGCCGCCGAGACCAGGGCGGCCGAGCTGGAGGCCGAGACGGCCGAGGCGCGTGCCAGGGCCGCGAGCGCCAACGGCGCGGCCGAGACCGAGCTGCGCCGGCTCAAGGAGCGCCTGGCGGACGCCGAGCGCCAGCTCGAGGCCAGCCGCAGGGCCGCCCGCGAGGGCCGCAGCATCGAGGACGCCCGGGTGCGGGTGCTGCTTGACGCGCTCCAGGACGCCGCCTCCGGGCTGCGCAAGGAGCTCGGCCTGCCCACGACGATCAGCAGGCCGGCCGACTACGTGAACGCGGTGGTGCCCGGCGAGCCGGGCGTGACGGCCGTGCCCGCGCGGGCGCTGGCCAACGACGACCCGCAGCTTCTCGACCAGCTCCTGGCCATCCCTCACCTGCATCTGATCGTCGACGGTTACAACGTGACCAAGACCGGTTATCCGTCGCTGACCCTCGCCGACCAGCGGGCCCGGCTGCTGACCGGGCTCGGCGGGCTCGCCGTGCAGACGCGGGCGGAGGTGACGTGCGTGTTCGACGGCGCCGAGCTGAACGGGCCCGTCCAGGTGTCCGCGCCGCGCGGGGTGCGGGTGATGTTCAGCGCGCCCGGGGAGATCGCCGACGACCTCATCCGCACGCTGGTGCGGGCGGAGCCGCCGGGGCGGGCCATCGCGGTCGTCTCCTCCGACCGGGAGGTGGCCGAGTCGGTGCGCCGCATGGGCGCCCGGCCGGTGCCCTCGATCCTGCTGCTGCGCCGTCTCGGCCGCGGTTGACGCGTCCCGCGCACGCCCCGGACCTGCGACGTCACAGTAGGTGACGACTGCCGCGAATACCTGCGAATAGGTTGAAGCTTCAAGATCGCCTAGATAGAGTCGCGCCGCAGGTTTCGTCGATCAAAGAGGTTTATCCTCAAGGGGGCTCAGTGCGAGGGCGTGTGCCGGTGGCCGCCGGTCTGGCCGCCGTGGTCCTGCTCACTCCGATGACGGGCGCGCAGGCGGATCCGAAGCCCACTGTCGCGCAGGTGAAAGCGAAGCTGAGCAAGCTCAACGCGCAGGCCGACCAGCTCGTGGACCGTTATAACGCGGCCAACGAGAAGTGGAAGAAGGCCCGGCAGAAGTACCTCACGATCAACGAGGACTACAAGAAGCAGAACGCCCGGGTCGAGGAGTTACGCTCCGGGCTGGTCTCGATGGCCGTCAGCAGCTACCAGGTCGGCGACATGGGGTCGTGGGGCGGCGTCTTCTACAGCTCCAACCCCGACGCCATGCTCAGCGGCCTCGCCACGCTCAACCACATGTCGGCCGAGCGGGCCGGGCGGCTCAAGGCGTACGAGGGCGCCATCAAGGACCTCAAGAACCGCCGCAACCAGAGCAAGCAGGTCTACAAGGAGGCCGCCGACGTCAAGGACGAGCTGGCGGACGAGAAGGAGAAGGTCGACAAGCTCGTCCGGGAGCAGATGAAGCTGCTGCGCTCGCTCGGGACGTTCAACCCCGGCAACCCCAACAGCGCCGGCGTCGTCTACAACGGGCCGGCGTCCGGCAACGCGCTGGCCGCCCTCCAGTTCGCCTACAAGCAGATCGGCAAGCCCTACCGCTACGGGGGCACCGGACCGGGCGCCTGGGACTGCTCCGGGCTCGTGCAGGCCGCGTGGGCGGCGGCGGGCGTCCGGCTGCCCCGGACGAGCTACGAGCAGTGGGCCTGGGGCGCGAGCCGCCGGGTCTCGCTCGACGACCTCCAGCCGGGCGACCTGCTCTGGCACGCCGGATACGGGCACGTCGGCATCTACGCCGGCGACGGGAAGGTCGTTCATGCCCCGCAGACCGGCGATGTTGTGAAAGTCGTCACACTCGCCGAGTATCACGCGATCGGAGCCGTGCGCCCCTGACGGTCCCGCCGTCTCCGTGACGATCTGTGACTGACGCGGCAAATGTGACCCCATCGGCGCTTGTTGTGCAAATTGTGGGCAGGGTCACATTTGGCGCATTCGCGGTGTGGGTAAGCTGCGATTTCTTCTCCGCGGCCTTCGTTATGCGACCTTTATCCGGCTGGAGCGCTTTGCCGAACGCCGCGAGTCCTGGGTAGCTTCTGGGCCGCGGCGAGCACGCCTCGCCGCCGTGCGTCCCGGTCCGGCCGGCCGGTCGCAGTCATCCAGCGGCATCGGCGTCCTTCATCACCCTCCCCCGTGGGATCCCCCCGACGCCGATGGCCAGCCGAGTCCGTGCAGTCAGGAGGCACGGAGCCGGGGAACCACCGACCTTCACGCGAAGGTCCGGGGTGAATCGGCGCATCGCGCGCCGTAGGGCGACTTCCCCGCCCGAACCCGTCAGCTAACCCGGTAGGCGTGAGCGGAAGACCCGAGGAGAGATCCTGTCTACCACCCCCAGTCTGTCCCGTCTTGCCCGAATTGCCGTTAGTGGTGCCGCGTTGACGGCATCCGTAGGTGTCGCTGGAGCACATCCGGCGGCGGCAGCCGGCACGGCGGCCGACCCGGCGGCCGACCCGGCGACGGTCACGGTCGTCACGACGGCCACGGCGACGAAGACGGCCACCAAGACGGCCACGAAGACGGCCACGAAGACGGGCGCCGAGGAGAGCGCGAAGACCGCCGCCCGCAACGCCGCCGCGAAGAAGCGGACCAAGAGGCACACCGCCAAGCGGAAGATCAGCAGGGCCTCGCTCCAGCGGGCCAGGGCCCGGCGCGCGGTGAAGGCCGCCGAGAAGCAGATCGGCGACCCCTACCGCTACGGAGCCACGGGACCGGGCGCGTTCGACTGCTCGGGCCTGGTCCAGTACGCCTGGCGCAAGGCCGGCGTACGGCTGCCGCGCACGACGTGGTCCATCCGCAGCGCGGTCAGGAAGAAGGTGTCCTGGGGGCACTTCGAGCCCGGTGACCTCATCTTCACCAGCGGCGGCGGCCACGTCGGCATGTACGTCGGGCACAACAGGATGATCCACGCCCCGCACAGCGGCACGCGGGTCAGGATCGACAAGCTGGACGCCTACCGGAGGAGCACCTTCGTGGGTGCCGTCCGGCCGGGCGTCTGACGGGCACCGGTCACCAAGCCCCCTCGACCGGCGCCGTCCTTACGGCCCCGTCCACCTCGCCGAGGTGGGCGGGGCCGTGACATGCGCTGGCTACCATGCACGGCGTGACTGTCACGAGCGGCGTGCCCGCGTGCGCGCCGGGCGTGCGTGCCGGAGCCGGCCGGAGCCGGCCCGGACCCGCCGGGGCCACTCCCCGCCGGATCGCGGCCGTGGCCGTCGCGCTGGCCGCGCTGCTGGCCGGGCCCGCCGCCGCGGCGCCGCCCGACCCGCTGCGCGCCCTGCGGCTCGACGCCCGCGCCGCCGTACGCGAGCATCCCGGCATGTGGACCGGCGCCTCGGTCGCCCGCGGCGAGCGCGCCGTCGTCGTCGGGTCGCCCCGGCCGCTGGTCGCCGAGATCGCCGCGCTGGCCGGCCGCGCGGGCAGTACGGTCACGAGGGTCTGGGGCGGGCTCGGCGGCGCGGTGGTCCTGGTGCCGCGCACCGAGGAGCAGGCCGCCGTGCTGGCCGCGCCGGCGAAGGTGGACGGCCTGGCGGCCGTCGCCACCGGCGACCGGGTGATCGTGCAGCCGGCCGCGTTCGCCCGCCTGTCCGCGACCGGCCGCCTGGTCGTCATGACCCACGAGCTGACGCACGTCGCGACCGCCGGCCGCCGCACGGTGCCGATGTGGCTCATGGAGGGCTTCGCCGACTACGTGGGCTACCTGGACAGCGGGCTGCCGGTCCGTACGGTCGCCGCCGAGCTGGCCGCCGACGTCGCGGCCGGGAGGGCGGCGCTCGGCGGCCTGCCGGGGCCCGCCGACTTCGCCGCCAGGCCCGCCCAGGCGTACGAGGAGGCGTGGCTCGCCTGCCGCTACATCGCGGCCCGGTTCGGCGAGCCGAGGCTGGTCGCCCTCTATCGCGCCGCGCTGCGCGAGGAGATCGGCGCCGCCCTGCGGGAGGAGCTCGGGCTGACCGCCGGCGACCTGACCCGCGCCTGGCGGTCGTGGTCGCGCGAGCAGCTCGCCCGGACCTGATCGTCCGACCGCGACGACCCGGCCGGGACTGCGACAATGCGTTCTCGGGCGGCGCGGGGGGACCGCGTGATCACGCCGGCAGCGGGGGTGAGGATGACGAAGCGGACGCTGATCGTCACGAACGACTTCCCGCCCAGACCGGGCGGCATCCAGGCGTTCGTGCACGGCCTCGCCGTGCGCAGGCCGCCCGGCTCCGTGGTCGTGTACGCCCCGCGCTGGAAGGGGTGTGAGGAGTTCGACGCCCGCCAGCCGTACGAGGTGGTCCGGCATCCCTCCTCGCTGATGCTGCCGACCCGCGCGGTGGCGCGACGGGCGGCGGCGCTGGTGGAGGACGGCGCGACCGTCGTCTTCGGCGCGGCGGCGCCGCTGGGGCTGCTGGCTCCCGGCCTGCGCGCCGCGGGCGCGGGCCGCATCGTCATGCTCACCCACGGGCACGAGGCGTCGTGGGCCCGCCTGCCGGGCGCGCGCGCCCTGCTGCGCCGCATCGGGGCGGGGGCCGACATCGTGACCTATCTCGGCGAGTACACCCGCCGCCGGATCGCCCGGGTCGTGCCCGCCTCCCGGCTCGTACGGCTCGCGCCCGGCGTGGACACGACCCTCTATCGTCCGGGGGCGGGCGGCGACCGGATCCGCGCGTCCCTCGGCCTGGGCGACCGGCCGGTGGTCGTGTGCGTCTCCCGGCTGGTGCCGCGCAAGGGCCAGGACGTGCTGCTGCGGGCCTGGCCGCTCGTTCTGCGGCGGGTTCCCGGCGCGGTCCTGCTGCTGGTCGGCGGCGGCCCGCTGCGGCGGTCGCTGGAACGGACGGCGGCGGGGGCCGGCCTGCGCGGCTCGGTGGTCGTCACCGGGTCCGTGCCCTGGGCGTCCCTCCCGGCCTACTACGACGCGGGCGACGTGTTCGCCATGCCCTGCCGCAGCAGGTTCGGCGGGCTCGACGTGGAGGGCCTCGGCATCGTCTATCTGGAGGCGTCGGCCACCGGGCTGCCCGTGGTCGCGGGCTCCTCCGGGGGCGCCCCCGACGCCGTACGGCACGGCGAGACGGGCCTGGTGGTCGACGGCACGTCGCACACGGCGGTGGCCGCCGCGGTGGGCGATCTGCTGGCCGACCCCGCCCGCGCCCGCGCGATGGGCGAGCGGGGCCGGGCCTGGATCGAGGAGGAGTGGCGCTGGGACCTCGTCGCGGCCCGGTTCGCCGCGCTGCTGTGAGGCAGCCTCAGCCGGTGGGCACGGCCCGCTGTATGGCTGCCTCAGCCGGGAGCATGCCCGCTTTGTGGCTGCCTCAGCCGGGAGCACGCCCGCTGTGCGGCCGCCTCGTGGGCACGCCCGCGAGGTCGTTCCGGCCGGTCAGGGCTTGCGGCCCACGCCGCCGGCGACGCAGATGCCGCCGAGGTCGAGGGGGTAGCTCACGGGCTTCTCGGGACGCCACTCGGGCACGTGCACCACGCCGGGCTCGATCAGTTCGAGGCCGTCGAAGAACCGCACGATCTCGGGCATGTCGCGGGCGCGGCCGGTGCCCAGCATCTGCAGCAGCACCGCCTCCAGCTCGCGCATCTCCGGCGCGCAGGAGCAGAAGTGGGTGAGCTGCATGTAGCTGCCGGGTGCCAGGCGGGCCTTGTAGGTGTCCACGAGGCCGTCGGGGTCCTCCTCGTCGGCGAGGTGGTGGACCACGGCGACCAGCAGCAGGCCGATGGGGCGGGAGAAGTCGAGGAAGCCATCGACCTCGGGGTGGCCGAGGATCACCTCGGGCTCGCGCATGTCCGCGGTGATCACGCGGGTGCGCTTGTCGGTCTGCAGGATCGCCCGCGCGTGGGCCAGCACGATGGGGTCGTTGTCCACGTAGACGACCTTCGCGGCGGGATCGATCCGCTGCGCGACCGAGTGGGTGTTGTCCATCGTGGGCAGGCCCGAGCCGATGTCGAGGAACTGGTCGATGCCCTGCTCGGCCATGTACTTCACGCCGCGGAACAGCATGGCCCGGTTGTTGCGGGCGCCCTCGCCGCGGTCGGGGAAGTGCCGCATGCCCTCCGTGG
Source organism: Microbispora sp. CSR-4 (assembly GCF_008033685.1). Taxonomy (NCBI): domain Bacteria; kingdom Bacillati; phylum Actinomycetota; class Actinomycetes; order Streptosporangiales; family Streptosporangiaceae; genus Microbispora; species Microbispora sp. CSR-4. Next base: position 462,291 of record NZ_VJVX01000001.1, on the reverse strand, counting down.
CGACCGCGCGGTCCACCGCGAAGTTGTCCTTGCCGCCGAGGAACGCGTCGTACACCCGCGCGATGCTGGGCTTCGTGGTGTCGATCTCCGGGGGGAGGTAGTCGGGATCGCGGTGCGTCCAGTTCCATCTGCCGGCTCTGTCGCTCATCGCCCGCCCCTCTCCAGACAATGATCATGGATGCGCTTGGAGCATAACCAAGCGAAACGCGCTGCTGCGGGACGGCTGCGATGTTTCCGGTGGTCAACAGGGCCGGCGCGGCGTCGCCGCAGGTCGTCCGTCACCGGCGGCGAAGAAGACCCACTCCCATAGGGGGCTGATCACCGCATGTCCCCGGCCGTCCCGGTCCTCTCGCGCGACCGCGGCCCGCGCCGTCCGGAGGGTGCGCCGACGCCGATGAAACTTTCAGGAGTTCCGTCGGCGCGCCCGGCGCACCCGCGGTGTCCAGGTCGCCGCTCAGTCGCCGTACAGCTCGTCGATCTGCTTGGCGAAGTCGCGGGCCACGACGTGTCGCTTGATCGACTGCTTCGGCGTGACGTGGCCGCTCTCCTCGCTCAGCTCGATGTCGAGGATGCTGAACTTCTTGATCTGCTCGGCCTTGGAGACCATCCGGTTGGCGTCGTCCACCGCCTGCTGCACCTCGGCGATGACGGCCGGGTCGGAGCACAGCTCGGCCATGGACGCGCCGGAGCGGCTGTTGGCCTCCTTCCACTGCTCCATCGCCTCGTGGTCGAGGGTGACGATCGCCCCGATGAACGGCCTGCCGTCGCCGACGACCATGACCTGGCTGATCAGGCGGTGCGCCCGGATGGCGTCCTCAAGCGGCGCAGGGGCGACGTTCTTGCCGCCCGCGGTGACGAGGATCTCCTTCTTGCGGCCGGTGATGCTCAGGTAGCCGTGTTCGTCGAGCTGCCCGACGTCCCCGGTGTGGAACCAGCCCTCCGGGTCGATCGCCTCCTTGGTGGCGCGCTCGTTGTTCCAGTAGCCGTCGAAGACGTGGCGGCCCTTCACGAGGATCTCGCCGTCGTCGGCGATCCGGATGCTCACGCCGGGGAACGGCTTGCCGACCGTGCCGATCTTGTTGGCGCCCGGGATGTTGACGGTCGAGGGCGCGCTGGTCTCGGTGAGCCCCCAGCCCTCGAACACCTCGATGCCCACGCCGCGGAAGAAGTGGCCGAGCCGCTCGCCGAGGGCCGAGCCGCCGGAGACGGCCGCCGTCAGCGCGCCGCCCGTGGCCGCCCGCAGCTTGCCGTACACGAGCTTGTCGAAGGCCGCGTGCTTGAGCCGGGCGCCGAGGCCGGCACCGCCGGAGCTCTCGGCCCTGCTCCACTCGATCGCGGCCCGTACGGCGGCGTGGAAGATCTTGCCCTTGCCCTCCGCGTTGGCCTTCTGCTCGGCGGCGTTGTAGACCTTCTCGAACACGCGCGGCACGCCCAGCAGGAACGTGGGCTTGAACTCCCGCAGGTCGGGGGCCACGTTCTTCATGTTCGGGCTGTGCGCGAGCACCGTGCCGGTCTCGATCAGGACGACCTGGATGATCCGGGCGAAGCTGTGCGCCAGGGGGAGGAAGAGCAGCGCGGCCCGCCCCTCCACGTCGAACATCGACTCCAGCGGCCCGCGCGAGACGTTGCGCGCGGTGAACAGCAGGTTGTCGTGGGTCAGGCGGCAGCCCTTCGGCATGCCGGTGGTGCCCGAGGTGTAGATGATCGTGGCGAGGTCGCGTCCGCCCCGGCTCGCCCTGCGCTCGGCGAGCGTGTCGTTGGACACGTCGGCGCCCAGGCGCTCCAGCTCGGCGAACGCGCCGCCGTCGATGCGCCACAGCAGCGGCAGCTCGGGCACGGCCTCGCGTACGGTCTCCTCGTGCGCGGCCGTCTCCACGAACGCGGCCTTGGCGCCGCTGTCGGTCAGGATCCACTTCACCTGGTCGGCGGAGGAGGTCTCGTAGATCGGCACCCCGACCGCGCCGGCCGCCCAGATGGCGTAGTCGGCGACCGTCCACTCGTAACGGGTGCGCGACATCAGGCCGACCCGGTCGCCGGGCTCGATCCCGGCGGCGATCAGCCCCTTGGCGACGGCCGCCACCTGGTCCCTGAACTGCGCGGCGGTGACCGGTGTCCACGGCGCGGCCGGGTCCTCGCTCTCCTTGCGGCGGATGATGACGGCGTCCGGCTCGTCCACACCGCGCTGGAACACCACGTCGGTGCAATTGGCGGACGGGGGCACGTCCACCAGCACGGGAACGCTGAACTCGCGCACGGGTCACTCCTTCGCGCACGTCCGCGCGATCCCCCTGCGCAGGGCGGGGACCGCGTTGCGGGCATAACTCTTCGTGTCTCACCGGACGCTACCGTGCGATGTTACGCATGGGTAGGTTCGTCACCCAGGCGTTATCCGGGGGAGCACGCGGACGCTATCAGTGTCCCCCGCGCGGTGGGCCCGACACCTTCCCGTTACCCAAGCGGATGCTAGGTAAAGCGGCCGTTTACCATGTCGGCATGCGCATCCACGTCGTCAGCGACGTCCACGGCCGGGCCGACGCGCTCGCCCGTGCGGGTGACGGGGCCGACGCCCTGATCTGCCTCGGCGACCTGCTCCTGTTCATCGACTACGCCGACCACTCGCAGGGCATCTTCCCCGACCTGTTCGGCGCGGAGAAGGCGAGCGAGTACGTGGGACTGCGCACGGCGGGCCGCTTCGACGAGGCGCGGCAACTGTCGTCCGGGTTGTGGGCCTCCCTCGACGGCGACCCCCGCGACCACATCGAGGCGGCGGTCCGCCGCCAGTACGAGCAGATCTTCACCGCCATGCCCACTCCGGCCTACCTCACGTACGGCAACGTGGACATGCCGCGCCTGTGGGCCGACCATCTGCGGCCCGGCCAGCGGGTACTCGACGGCGAGGTGGCCGAGATCGGCGGGCTGACCTTCGGGTTCGTCGGCGGCGGCCTGCGCACCAGATACCGCACGCCGTACGAGATCGACGACGAGGAGTACGCGCGCAAGGTCGAGGCGGTGGGCGAGGTGGACGTGCTGTGCTGCCACATCCCGCCCGCAGTCCCCGACCTGCTGTACGACGTGGTGGCCCGGCGGTTCGAACGGGGGAGCGAGGCCACGCTGGAGGCGATCAAAAGGACGCAGCCGCGCTTCGCGCTGTTCGGCCACGTCCACCAGCCCTTGGTCGGCCGCACCCGCATAGGTCGCACGGAATGCGTCAACGTCGGCCATTTCCGCGGCCGTGGCACGCCTTTCGCCCTGGAATGGTGAAGTACGGTTGGCGCATGGCTGATCGCACTTCGTCGAGCATCACGATCGGCGCCGGCCGGTCGACAATCATGGCCGTCATCGCCGACTTCCCCGCCTATCCGGAGTGGGCCGGCCAGGTGAAGAAGGTGGAGGTCCTGGAGACGGGCGCGGACGGCCGCGCCTCCCGGGTCCGCTTCGTCCTCGACGCGGGCGTGATCAGCGACGACTACGTCCTCGGGTACGACTGGGACGAGGACGCGGGCGTGACCTGGCGGATGGTCGAGGCCGGGAAGATGCTGTCGGGCCTGACCGGCAGCTACCGCCTGACCGAGAACGGCGGCGGCACCGAGGTCACCTACGACCTCGCGGTGGACCTGAAGGTCCCGATGATCGGCATGATCAAGCGCAAGGCCGAGAAGGTCATCGTCGACACCGCGCTGAAAGGGCTCAAGCGGCGCGTCGAGAGCCGATGAGAATCCTCCTCTTCACGGGGAAGGGCGGGGTCGGCAAGACCACGGCGGCCGCCGCGACCGCCACGCTCGCCGCCGGGCGGGGCAACAAGACGCTGGTCGTGTCCACCGACACCGCGCACTCGCTCGCCGACGCGCTCGGCGTGCCGCCCTCGTCGGAGCCGGTCGAGGCCGCGCCCGGCCTGCACCTGCAGCAGGTGGACACCCAGAGGTCGCTTGAACGGCACTGGGGAGAGTTACGCGACTACGCCGGCAACGTGCTGGCCGAGCTCGGTCTCGACGAGGTCACCGCCGAGGAGATCACCGTGCTGCCCGGCGCGGAGGAGATCCTCGCGCTGCTCGAACTGCGCGAGCAGGCACGCACCGGCCGCTGGGACGTGATCGTCGTCGACTGCGCGCCGACCGCCGAGACGCTGCGCCTGCTCGCGCTGCCGGAGGCGCTCGACTGGCACGTCAACCGCCTGCTCCCCACGGGCAGGCGGATGCTCAGGGCGCTGTCGCCGGTCATCCGGCACGTCGCCAAGGTGAGCGTCCCCGAGGGCGAGGTCGTCTCGGCGGGGGAGCGGCTGCACCGCGGCCTGCTGGAGGTGCGCGCGCTGCTGACCGGCGACGACGCGTCCGTGCGGCTCGTGCTGACCCCCGAGGCCGTGGTCGTCGCCGAGGCCCGGCGCACCCTCACCTCGCTCAGCCTGTACGGCTACCGCGTCGACGCGGTGATCGCCAACCGGGTCTTCCCGGCGGAGGGCGCCGACGAGTGGCGGCTGGGATGGGTGGAGGCCCAGAGCAGGCAGCTCGCCGCGGTGCACGAGTCGTTCGCGCCGCTGCCCGTCCTCACCGTCCCCTATCTCCCGGCGGAGCCGGTCGGCACCGCCGCCCTCTCGGACCTCGCCGCGCGGATGTACGGAGACCGCGACCCCTTCGCGCGTCCCGGCGTCGAGCCGCCGCTGACGTTCACCACCGACGAGCTGACGCTGTCGCTGCCGCTGGCCGACCGCGACGACCTCGATCTCGCCCGCAAGGGCGACGACATCATCGTCACCGCCGGGTCCTACCGGCGCGTCATCACCCTGCCCGCCGCCCTCGCCCGGCGTGAGATCTCCTCGGCGGTGCTCCGGGACGGCCGGCTCCGGGTACGGTTCCAGGCAGGAGGGGCGAAATGACGGATTCCAACGACACCACTCCCCGCCGCCAGGACCCGCTCGGGTCGGCGGCGGAGGAGGCGATGAAGCTGCTGGACGCCGTGCAGCGGCGGATGGGCCGGGAGTTCGGCAAGGCGCTCGTGAAGGGCGGTGTGAGCGGCTTCGGATCCGCCTTCGGCGGCGCCGGGGCGGGCGGCCGGAGCGACGACGTCTGGAGCGAGGCGGTCGCGGAGGACCACGACGAGTACGTCTGCCGGGCCTGCCCGGTGTGCCGGGTCATCGCGGCACGCCGCGAGTCCGGCGGCGACGTCACCGGCCACCTGATCGCGGCGGGCGGAGAGCTGTTCGCGGCGTTCCGGGAGGCGGTCGACGCCCTGCAACGCCCCATGACGGGCGGTAAGGAACGCCCGGACGGGGAGCGGCGGCCCGGCGACTCGAAGGTCGAGCACATCGACCTGGGCTGACGGGCCGGTCGAGGGCGGACGGCGGCGGGATTGCCACAACCCGGTCTGATCGGCTTCAATCGGCGCGGCGTGCAGGCTCGGGCCGTAGCAGCCCGGGCCGGAAACGGACCCGGGCGCGAAGCGGACGTGGCCGCGAAGCGGGTCCGGGCGACAAGCGGATCCGGATGAGAACCGGACCGGGTGGAAGGATGACGAATGGCGCTGACCATCGGCGTGGACGTGGGCGGTACCAAGATCGCGTATGGTGTCGTCGACGAGCACGGCGCCATCATCGAGCGCGGCCTGCGGCACAGCCCGGCGGGCAGTCCCGAGAAGATGGCGCTCACGATCGCCGATGCGGTGACCGAGCTCGCGGCCCGGCACGAGGTCGAGGCCGTCGGCATCGGCGCGGCGGGCTTCGTCGACGAGACCCGCTCGGTCATCCGCTTCGCCCCCAACCTCGCCTGGCGCGAGGAGCCGCTGCGCGAGAAGGTGGCCGACCTGGTCGGCCTGCCGGTCGTCGTCGAGAACGACGCCAACGCGATGGCCTGGGGCGAATACCGGTTCGGCGCGGGCCGGGGCGAGAGCCACGTCGTGTGCGTGACCGTGGGCACCGGCATCGGCGGCGGCATCGTGCTCGGCGGCCAGCTCTACCGCGGCCGGTGGGGGATGGGCGCCGAGCTGGGCCACATGCAGGCGGTGCCCGGCGGCCGCCCCTGCGGCTGCGGCAACAACGGCTGCTGGGAGCGGTACGCCAGCGGCACCTCGCTGCTGATGGACGCGCGCAACAACGCGCAGGCCGACCCGGAGGGCGCCGCCCACCTGCTGCGGCTCGGCGGCGGCACGGCCGAGGGCATCCAGGGCGAGCACGTGACCGAGGCCGCGCGCCAGGGCGACAGGGCGGCGCTGGCCGCCTTCGAGTCGCTCGCCCAGTGGCTCGCCCAGGGGCTGGCCGACATGGCGGCGGTCCTCGACCCCGGGTGCTTCATCATCGGCGGCGGCGTCTCCGGCGCGGCGGACCTGTTCGCCGACCGGGTGCGCGAGGAGTTCGCCGCGCGGCTGACCGGCCGGGGCCACCGCCCGCTCGCCGAGATCAGGGTGGCCGAGATGGGCCCCTCGGCGGGGCTGGTGGGCGCCGGAGACCTGGCCCGGCTCCGCTGACGGCGTGCTGCGGGTCGCCACCTACAACGTCCGGGGGCTGAAGGACGACCGCAGGGCGCTGGTCCGGGTGATCAGGGCCCTGCGGCCCGACGTGCTGTGCCTGCAGGAGGCGCCCCGCCTGCCCGGCTGGCGGCGGGAGCGGCGCGCGCTGGCCCGCGCGGCCGGCCTGTCCGTGGCCGCCGGAGGCCGCGTGGGCGGGACCGCCGTGCTGATCTCCCCGGCCGTACGGCTCCTGCGCGGGCATGGGCACCGCCTGCGGTGGTTTCCCGGGCTGGAGTGGCGGTCCGTCGCGCTCGCCGTCGTAGAGAAGGTCGTAGAGAAGGTCGTGGAGAAGACGGTGGAGAAGGACCGGGAGAGGTACGCCGTGTGCTCGGCCCACCTCGACCTCGTGGCGGGGGCGCGGCTGCGCCACGCCGCCCAGATCATGCCGATCCTGGAGCGCGCGGCCCGGCAGTCCGGGGCCGCGCCGGTGCTCGCCGGGGACCTCAACGAGGTTCCCGGCTCCCCGGTCTGGCGTCTTCTCTCGGGACGCTACACGGACTGCTTCACCGCCGTGCGGGACGCCGAGCCGCGGATCGGGACGGACGGAGAGGACGGCCGGGCGGGCGCGACGTTCCCGGCCCGCGATCCCCGCGTGCGCATCGACGCGATCTTCGCGGGGCCCGGCCTGACCGTCGTGTCGTACGGCGGCGCGGACGTCCGGCCCGGGGACCTGTCCGCCGCGAGCGACCACCTGCCGGTCGTCGCCGAGATCGCCGTGACGCCGTCCGCCGGGGCCTGACGCGGCCGTCCGCCGGGGCCGACCCGGCCGGGAGCGCCCGCACGACTGCGGCCAGGGCCTGGACCCGCCGCGGGTGGGCGTCGCGGCCGCCGGGGGCCTGACGCGGCCGGGAGCGCCTCCACGGCTGAACCGGCCCCGGCGGGCCGGGCGGTGGAGGTTCGGGTGGTGGAGGTTCGGGCGGTGGGGATTCGGGCGGTGGGGATTCGGGCGGTGGGGATTCCGGCGGGGTGCCGCGGCTTCCAGGTGGGCGCGGAGACCGCCGGCAGGGCCGCGTTTCCGCATCTCGGGGTGACCGGATTCGCGACCTGTGTGACGGGGAGTGCCCGGTCACCCGTACGATCGTTTCATGACCCGCCGCCTCACACGGCGTGCGGTGCCGTTGTGTGTGCTGTCCGCCGGCCTGCTGGCCGGACTCCTCCCGTGCGCCACATCGGTCGCGCACGCGTACGCAGGGATCGTCCGTGCCCAGGTGGGGCGCGGCCCGTCGGGGGACGAGGTCGCCCAGGACGCGGGCTCCTCCACCGGACGGCTCCAGCCCGACGGCTCGCTGTCGGACGTGGCCGGCCTGTCGGCCACGGACATCTGGGCCGTGGGCCAGCAGAACGCCTGGGACTTCTGGCGCAACCAGGGGATCATCACCCACTGGAACGGCTCCTCCTGGAGCGAGGTGCCGATCAGGGGCGACGCCACCGGCGCCGGCCACCTTCGGTCGGTCGCCGCCGCCTCCGCCTCCGAGGTCTGGGCCGTCGGCGACGGCCACGACGGCCTGCCGTACGTCGCCAAGGGCTCGCGTGACGGGTTCGACCGCGTCGGCGTGCCGCAGCTGCGCACCGGCGACTGGCTCGGCGGTGTCGCGGCCTCCTCCGGGCGGGTGGTCGCGGTCGGCAGCCGGGACGGCAAGGCGTTCCTGCTGAGCAGCGGCGGATCCGCCAAGGGCACGACCTGGAAGACCGTCCAGGGCCCCGTGGGCGCGATGTACGGCGTGGCGTTCGCGGGCCGGTCGGACGGCTGGGCGGTGGGCGACACCGGCTCCGGCCCGCTGGCCATGCACCTGACCGGCAGCGGGTGGAAACAGGCCGACCTGCCGGCGATCAAGGGTGGCTTCCTGCGGGACGTGTACGCCGACGGCCGCAAGCGTGCGGTCGCGGTCGGCGGCGTCTACCAGCGCGACGGCGGCATCGCGCCGCTGGTGCTCGCTTGGGACGGCAAGCAGTGGAAGCGCGTGACGCCGCCGGAGCGGCGCGCCGAGCTGTACGGCGTCACGGGGGACAGCGACGGCAGGTTCTGGATCTCGGGGTACGACCCGAAGCACGAGGGCGAGGGCTTCCTGCTCCGATACGACGGATCGCACTGGACCACGCTTCGAGGCCCGAAGCCGGCCGGCGATCGGACGGTGCGGCTGCAGGCGGTCGCGCACGTCGGCGATCTCACCATGGCGGTCGGTCACGTCCTGGACGGCAAGGGCCGCTACACCGACCTCGTGGAGCGGTTCGGCCCGCCTCCCGCCGACGGCCACACGGTGAAGGCGGCCGGCGAGACCGAATGAACACGGGCACCCCGGAGCCCGGGCCCGGCCCGGGGCGTGCTCCGACGTACCGGCCGCGGCAGACGGCCTCGCCCCGGTCAGACGGCCGAGCCGTGGTCAGACGACCGCGCCGTCGTCCCAGCCGGAGTCGGCGGGCGGGCCGTCGCCCATGCGTACGACGAGGATCACGAACCCCGCGATGAACGCGGACACCGCGGCGAACACGATCCAGCCGTCCATGGGCCACTGAAGCAGAGCGGCCAGGAGCAGGTAGGCGGGGCCGCCGAACAGCGCCAGCCAGGAGAGCCGGCTGAGGGTGTCGCCGTGCGGAAGCGGCGGAGGGGGCGGCGGGATGAAATGATCGTCGTCGCCGGAGGTGGGAGCCTGTTCCTCAGCGGTCCGGTCGTCGTCCCGGACCTCGTCGCCGAGAGCGTCGTCGCCGAGGGCCACGCCGCCGGAGGCACCCCCGCCGGGGGCGTCGTCGCCCGCGTCGGTCTCCTCGGTGACGTTCTCCCGGTCAGGCCATGGTTGTTCGGCCGAGGCGTCCTCGGCTGTCTCGTTGAACGAGGCGACGATCTGGCGCCAGACCTCGTCCTCGTCACTTTGCGGCGTCACGTCGATCCCGGGTCACAAGTCCTTCGTCAAGGGTACCGAGGCGTGGGAGCGGATGAACTCCAGGCTCCCTTCGAAGATCACAGGCGCGTCGTTGTCGAGAGTGGCCACGTGATAGCTGTCCGCCAGCTCTCTGACCTCCAGATTGTTTCCCATTCTCGCCTGCAGGAACGCGACGCTCCCCGGCTTTACCACGTGGTCGTTCCTGCTGTGGAACACCAGCACCGGCTGGGTCACCTTGGCGATGTCGGACTGGACGAGCTTCCACAACCGGGGCAGCGTGGCGGCCGCCCGGACGGGCGTACGCGCATAGCCGAGCTCGCTCATGCCCTCCTTCTTGATGTCGCCCGCCACCCCCGGGATCGAGCGTACGACGTACTTAAGGGCCGGGGCCAGCCGCAGCAGCGGCACGTCGTTGACGACGGAAGGGTTGACCACCACGACGCCCGCGACGGCGTCACCGTGCACCTCGGCCAGGCGCAGCGCCATGCAGCCGCCGAGGGACAGGCCCATCACGAACGCCTCCGCGCACCGTCCGCGCAGGTCGGCGAACGCCTTGTCGAGCTCGGCGTACCAGTCCTCCCAGCGGGTGCGGCTCATCTCCTGCCACGTCGTCCCGTGTCCTGGCAGACGCGGCAGGGACACCGTCAGCCCCGCCTCCGCCAGGTGTTCACCCCAGGGCCGCAGCGACTGCGGCGAGCCGGTGAATCCGTGACAGAGCAGGACGCCGATGTCGCCGCCCTCATGGTGGTACGGTTCCGCACCGGGCAGCACTGGCATGGGTGACCTCCGTGAAACGGCGGCGTGTTCCGCCCGATACTCGCACGTTGGTCAGCGTTAGTGCGAGAGGGCTGGGCGTGCGAAGATGACTGCACATCCGAGCCGAGGGGGTGCCCACGTGTTTTATTGGGTGGTGAAGGCCATCCTCTGGCCGATCCTCCGCTTCGTGTTCCGCCCCTGGGCCGAGGGGGTGGAGAACGTGCCGAAGGAGGGCCCGGTCATCCTGGCCGGCAACCACCTGTCGTTCGCCGACCACTTCTTCGGGGCCGGATTCCTGCCCCGAAAGGTGATTTCCCTGGGCAAGGCCGAATATTTCACCGGCCGCGGGCTCAAAGGCGTGGTGAGCCGCGCTTTCTTCTCGGGCGTCGGCACCGTCCCGATCGACCGTTCCGGCGGCAAGGCGAGCGAGGCGGCGCTCCGCACCGGCCTGCGCATCCTCAGGGAGCGGCAGGTGCTCGGCATCTACCCCGAGGGCACCCGCTCGCCCGACGGCCGCCTTTACAAGGGCAAGACGGGTGTGGCCCGGCTCGCGCTGGAGTCCCGGGCGCCGGTGATCCCGTGGGCGATGGTCAACACGTTCGAGATGATGCCCCCCGGCCGGCTGATCCCCAGGTTCGGCATCCGCCCCGGCGTCCGCTATGGCAAGCCGCTCGACTTCTCCCGTTACTACGGCATGGAGAACGACCGCCTCGTGCTCCGGGCGGTCACCGACGAGATCATGTACGCGCTGATGGAGCTGTCGGGCCAGGAGTACGTCGACAAGTACGCGGCGGCGGCCAAGACGGAAACGACCCGGGCGGCTCGCGAGAAGTCCTGATGTTTCCGGCCGGACGGCCGACGGGCGTCGCCCGCTTCGTGTGTCCGCCGAGTCCCACGGGCCGCGTGAACCGCTCGCCTGCCCGCGTGAACCGCTCACTTGTCCGGGTGAACCGCTCGCTTGTCGCGCACAGCCGCGCAGGCCGGAGGGGGTAGCCCATCAGCCGCGCAGAGCCCTGCCGAGTTCCGTCGCCGTCATGCCCCGAGTGGACATCCTGGGCCGGCGCCGCGCCTGGTACCGGCAGTCCCAGGAAGCAGGGACATCTGGCTGCCCACCGCGCCGTTCCGGAGAGTGGAGGCATGACGACAACACTGATCACCGGAGCGAACAAGGGCATCGGCCGCGAGACCGCCCGCCGGCTCGTCGCCGCGGGTCACACCGTGTACGTGGGCGCGCGCAACGCCGAGCGCGGCCGCCGGGCCGCGCAGGAGCTGGGCGCGCGGTTCGTCCTTCTCGACGTCACCGATGACGCCACGGTCGAGGCGGCGGCCAAGACCATCGAGGCGGACGGCGGGCTCGACGTGCTGATCAACAACGCGGGTGTCGAGCCCCGCGTCGAGGGCAACGCCATTCCCGCCCCCGAGTCCACGACCGCCGACCAGGTGCGCGCCGTCTTCGAGACGAACGTCTTCGGCCTGGTCCGCGTCACCCACGCGTTCCTGCCGCTGCTCAAGCGCTCGGCCGCGCCGGTCGTGGTCAACGTCAGCAGCGGCCTGGCCTCGCTGACCGCCCTGTCCGACCCCGCCCACCACGCGCACTTCTACCCGGGCCTCGCCTACCCGGCGTCGAAGACCGCGGTCAACATGCTCACCGTGCAGTACGCCAAGGCGTTCCCGCAGATGCGGATCAACGCCGTCGAGCCCGGCTTCACCAAGACGGACCTGAACGGCAACACGGGCACGCAGACCGTCGAAGAGGCGGCCGAGATCATCGTCCGGATGGCGGAGATCGGCCCCGACGGTCCGACCGGCGGCTACTTCGACATCAACGGGCCGCTGCGCTGGTGAAGCCGTACGGCGAACGCGGATGGAACCGGTCCCGGCGGGCGGCCTGCGGCCGACTCCGCAGGCCGCCTGCCGCCGGTTCTCCCGCACGCTGATGTCCACGCTGACGGAGCTTCCCGGCCCAGGAGTACGTCCGACAGGTACGCGGCGGCGGCCAAGACGGAAACGACCCGGGCAGCTCGCGAGAATTCCTAATACTTCCGGACCGGACGGGTAACGTTGCGGTGTTCGCCGCGCACCTTGGGACGTTCAGACACGTTCGGATCGGAAGGCGTAGGAGCATGCCAGCACGCAGGCACCGCACATGGGCCGAGCCCGGCGCCGCGAGGCACGGAGCGGGTGACGGCGCGGGTGACGGATTGGACGGCCCGTCCATGATCCCGGCGAGCGGGTCCGCCGTACCCCGCGAAACCACGGCCCGGCACGCGGACGGGAACACGGCCTGGTACACAGACGGGGATACGGCCTGGTACACAGCGGGGTGCGCGGCCGGGGACAGGGCGCGGCGCGCCGCTCGCGGGCGCCGCGCCGGAGACGCCGTCCGCGAAGCCACATCCCGGGTCGCCGCCTGTGGGCGCCGTGTCCGGGCCGCCGGTCGCGGGCGGCGGATTCGGGTCGCCGCGTGCGGGTGCCCGGCATGAGCGTCCGCGAGAAGCAGCAGGCCGAGACGGGATATCTGCCGCACCGTCAGATCCTGGTCGTGCTCTCCGGAGTTGCGGCCGGAATGCTGCTGGCCGCCCTCGACCAGAGCATCGTCGGCACGGCCCTGCCGCGCATCGTCAGCGAGCTCGGCGGCCTCGACAAGTTGTCGTGGGTGGTCACCGCCTACCTGCTCACCTCGACCGCGGCGACCCCGCTGTGGGGCAAGATCTCCGATCTGTACGGCAGGCGGACGATCTTCCAGGCCGCCATCGGCATTTTCCTGCTCGGCTCAGTGCTGGCCGGGCTGAGCCAGAACATCGGTCAGCTCATCGGCTTCCGGGCGATCCAGGGCCTGGGCGGCGGCGGGCTGATGGCCTTGGCGTTCAGCATCATCGGCGACGTCATCCCGCCGCGTGAACGCGGCCGATACCAGGGCTACTTCGGCGCCGTGTGGGGCACCTCCAGCGTCGCCGGGCCGCTGCTCGGCGGCTTCTTCACCGACGGCCCCGGCTGGCGGTGGATCTTCTGGATCAACCTGCCGATCGGGCTTATCTCGCTCGTCGTCACCTCGATGGCGCTGCGGATCCCCTTCACCCGGCGCAGCCACCGCATCGACTACCTGGGCGCGGCGCTGATCGTGGCCGGGGTGTCGTGCTTCCTGCTCTACCTCGACTGGGCGGGCGGCGACATCGGCTGGACGGCTCCCGGCTCGCTGGCCCTGCTGACCGGATTCGTGGGGTTCGCGGCGCTGTTCGTGTTCGTCGAACTGCGGGCGGCCGAGCCGATCCTGCCGATGCGGTTGTTCCGCAACAAGATCTTCAGCGTGGGCAACGCCTTCAGCTTCCTCGCGGGCCTGGCGATGTTCGGCGGCATGATCTTCCTGCCGGTCTACCTCCAGGCCGTCCAGGGCATGTCGCCGACCGTGTCCGGCCTGGCGCTGCTGCCCGCGGTCTTCGGCATCTTCTCCACGTCCATCACCTCCGGCCAGATCATGAGCCGGACCGGCCGATACAAGATCTTCCCGATCCTGGGCGGGGCGGTCCTCCTGGTGGCCATGTGGCTGCTGTCCACGATCAAGGTGGACACGCCGTACTGGCAGGTGGCGGTCTACGCCTACCTCTTCGGCGCAGGGCTCGGGTTCACCATGCAGACGATCGTCACGGCCATCCAGAACGCGGTGGAGCGCGCCGACATGGGCGTGGCGACGAGCTCCACGACGTTCTTCCGGATGATGGGCGCCGCCATCGGCACGGCGATCATGGGCGCGGTCCTCACCAACCGGCTCACCCACTACCTGACCGTGGAGTTCGGTGGCAGGATGCCGCCGGGGCACGTGGACGCCAACAACGTGCAGGCGATCCAGCAGTTGCCGCAGCCGGTCAAGGATCACGTGCTGGTCGCGTTCACCAGCGCGATCGACGACGTGTTCCTCGCCAGCCTGCCCTTCGTCGCCCTCGCGCTGGTCGTGGCCTTCTTCCTCAAGGAGATCCCGCTCGCCGCCCGGAGCACCGACGGCCCGGCCGCCATGGGCTGACCGAGCACGCAGCCGGCGGCGGGATACACCCCACGAACGGGCGGTCCGCCGCCGGCGTGGCAACGCGTGCAGGTCTGTCGTGCAGCTCTCACGTGGCGAGCCGGTCTCGCGCGCAGATCTCTTGTGCGGGTCTCGCCTCTCGCATGGAGCTCTCGCGCGTCTCGCCTCTCACATGTGGCGTGGGAGCATGCTCAGGCGAGCTGGGCGCGGATCTCGCGGATGTGGGCCGGGGTGGTGCGGCAGCAGCCGCCCACATAATGGGCGCCGAGCGAGGCCCACCCGGCCGCCGCCCTGCCGAACTCGACGGGATCGGCGAGCCCCAGCCAGCGCCGGTTAGCGGCGTCCCACGTCTCGCCCGAGTTGGGGTAGACGATCGAGGCCCCGCGCTTGATCAGGTCCGGGATGAAGCGCGGCGCGGTGCAGTTCACGCCCACGGCGACCACCTGCGGGAGGTCCGCGAAGATCGCTGCCGACTCCTCGAACGGCGTCCCGTCACTGATGTGCTCGCCGTCCCGGCAGGAGAAGGTGACCCACGCCTTCACGGTCGGCGTCTCGCGCAGGAGCCTCGCGAGCGCCCGCGCCTCGGTCTGGGAGGGGATCGTCTCGCACGCCAGCAGATCGGCCCCCGCGCCGACGAGGATTTCGAACCGCTCCCGGTGCCACTCGGTGAGGCCGTCCTCGTCCAGGTCGTAGTCACCGGTGTACTCCGCGCCGTTGGCCAGGTAGGCGCCGTACGGTCCCACGCTCGCGGCGACGAGCCCGTGCCCGGCCTCGTCCCTCGCCTGTACGGCAAGCGTCACCGACAGCCGGATGAGGTCGCGGGCCTCCTGGGTGGTGAGGCCGTGCCGTACGAACCCGGGGATGCTCGCCTGGTAGCTCGCCGTGGTGGCGACATCGGCTCCGGCCGTGAAGTAGTCGAGGTGCGCCTGACGGATGACGCTGGGATCGTCGGTGAGCAGCCGTGCCGACCACAGGTCGTCGCTCAGGTCACAGCCGAGTGTCTCCAGGTGCGTGGCGAGACCGCCGTCGAGGACGATTGGGTTCATACCGGGCAACCCTACGTGCTCACGCGGGGAACCGGCGTCGCGGCCTCACCGTCGGCCGGACCGAGTCTCGGACGCCTCTGGCCGGTCGGCCGAGCCGGTCGAGGCGCGGCATTGTGCCGCGTGCAGATGGTGCGCGAGGTCCGCCGTGTGCGGTGGAGTCGCGGGGCCGTATGGCGCGGCCTGAAGGCCGAGCCGGGCTCGACTGCCGGTTCCCCGGCCGAGTCGGAGCAGCGACCGGCTCTCCTGCCCGCACAGGCCGCGACACCCGAACAGCTCACGCTCCTGCAGGCAACAGCGCGCCGGTCGCCCGCGAAGTCCACGCCCAGGGGTCGGCTCTACTGCGGCGCGGGAGGCCCGCCGTACGTGGGGGAGTGGCTCAGCGGGCGTCCGCTGGCTGGCTGGGTGCCCACAGCTGATCGGCGTCACCGGCGGCGAGACGACCTCGGTACACGTCGATCTTGTGGTCGATGAGCCTGAGGTTCTCCTGTATTTCGGCGAGCTTGGCGGCCACCTCCGCGCGGTGGGCTTCGAGGAGGGCAAGCCGTTCCTGCTCGTTGCCGACTCCTGCGGAGACGAGCTGGGCGTAGCGCCTGATGGCCTTGATGGGCATGCCGGTGGCCCGCATTTTCGTGCAGATGACGATCCACTTGAGGTCGACCCCGTGATATCGCCGCTGGCCGCCGGTGGTGCGGCCGACGGGGGAGAAGACCAGACCGGCGCGTTCGTAGTAGCGCAACGTGTGCACGCTGACACCGGTGCGGCGGGCGGCTTCGGCGATGCTCAGCCCCTCCTCCGGCACCGGGTGAGCGGGCTTGGACCTCGCCTGCGTATCCACTTCGAGCATGTTCGAAAGCCTAACCTCGTGACCGTTACCCGAAGCGGGTGCCGCCAGTCACCGGCGCCGGCTCGGTCGGGCTCGCGGAGCGGACCATCCCCGCGACGGCGACGCATGCCGATCGGACCGCAGGCCCGGTCGGCGGATCTGCCGATCACCAGTACGGCCGTCTCCGGAATGCCCGCGCGAGGCCCCGGCACGGCAGCCTCCATCGGCCTTCACCCGCCTCCACCGGTCTGAGCGGCGTGCACCCATCTAGACAGCCCACCTCGGTGGCCTCCGTCGGTGGCCAGACCGGTAGTGCCGAAGGAGGACCGGTAGGGCCGTACCGGAATCGCGATCGCCGGGACGATCTCGGGAACGATTCGGGAACGATCTCGAACCAAGAGGCTGGACTGCGTTCTCTCCGGCGGCCACGCTTTCAGCGACCAGCGACCAGCGACCAGCGACCAGCGACCAGCGACCAGCGACCAGTGATCGGCGAGCACGCGGCTGGCTCTCGCGGTGAGGAACCGATCGACAATCTCAGGCGTTGGTGGCATATGGGGCTGAAAGGGCTTCTCAATCGGTTGCTGCGCCGCCGGTCTCCCGTCCCCGCAGGTGGACGCGACGATCGGCCTGACACGGGAGGGGTGAGGGAGCCTCGGCGTCCTGCACCCACCCCGCCGTCCGATGTCATTCGCCTACCCGAACCCTCGTAAAGGGCTCCGCTTACAGCGGAACCCGAAGCGGCCGGGGCCCGGCTTCCTCGCCGGGCGTCCCGGCCGCATTCGTTTCAGCCCTGTCGTGTCGCGGCCTCTCCCGGATGGCGTCTCACGATCGCTTCCAGAAAGGACGCCGGCCCTCCTTCGGTCCGGGCGCGGAGCCCGGGGAACCCAAGGGACCCGGGAACGCGTGCCCAGGGGTCGTGGACCCGGGGGACGTCGGGCCTGTCGAGCCGACGCCGGGCCCGCCGGTCAGGATGGTCAGCAGATCGACCGTCCGCCGCCAGAGGTCGTCGAGTGAGACCTCGGCCCACTCGGCTCTCTCCAGGTCGGCAGCGAGTGCGGCGAGATCCGGGTGACCACCTGCCATCTGCGCGAGGACGCGCAGGCGACTGGCGAGATCCGCGAGATAACGCCGCCGCTCCCACTCGGGCAGCGACTCCGCCTCGCCCAGCTTCGCGAGTTCCTCGGCCAGCAGCGGCCGGATGCCCTCGAAATCCGTGACAGGGGCGAACCCTTCGCCGGGATGCGGAAGGAAACGACCGATGGAGAACCCACGGGCGCCCCGTCTCCGAGCCGGTGCGGGCGCGCCGGCGTAAGGCGGGGCAGGCGGTGCGGCCGGAGGCGCGACAGGAGGTACGGCCGGGGGCGCGCCGGGCGGCGGAGCCGCCGCGATGGGCCCTTCAGCCGCCGCGGCGGAAGGCATCTCAGGGCGGGCCGTGGTGAACGCGGCCATTCTCGCCATCATCGGAGCGGCGGGTGCCACCATCGGCATCGCGGTCGGCATCTCCCAGCCGCTCGGCGGTTCGACCGGCTGGATCACCCGGTGCTCCGGGCCGCCTTCGCCGGTGACGCGGGTGTCGACGGCCACGAAGGCGGTGAACCGGCACAGCACGCCGAAACGCAGTGAGACGTCGACGATCCGCCGTTCGAGGGAGTGGTCGCCCATGGCGTATCGGTCTTCCAGGGCGCGCAGATATGCCCGTGCCCACACGGCCCGGGCCGCCGGGTTGCGGACGGGACGGCCCTCGATCCGCTCCTCCCAGGGGCGGCCGTCGGCCGTACGGCCCTGCACCGTGAGGGCTCCGGCGGGCCGCCGCCCCCGGTAACGTCCGCTCACGACCAGAGGGACGCCGGGGTAGAGCGAGCCGGCATGCGTGACGGTGTCCGCCACGAGATCCACGCCTTCCGCCTTCAGCGCGATGTCCGTCACCAGCGGCGATCCGATGCGGCGGTGGATGTGCTCCATCGCCGCGTCGAGCCGGTCCTCCGACTCGACCAGCTCGCACCGGCCCGAGCCGGCCAGGGCCAGCCGCCCGAGGAACCCCGCGTTCACCGCCCTGTCGATGCCCACGGTGTGCACCCGGATGCCGTGCAGGCGGGAGCCGATGCGTTCGAGGATCTGGTCTTCGTTGCCCACCTGGCCGTCGGTCACCAGGACGAGCACGCGGTCGCGTGCCTGTTCGCGGGACGGGCCGGATCCGCCGTACCCGCCGTCCCCACCCGACCGGCCGGGGTCCGTGCCGGTGGCCGCCCCCGGGGCGGGCGCGGTGTGGGTCGGCGCGGTGTGGCCTGGCATGTTGTGGCCCGGCATGTTGCCGGTAGGCGCGGTGTGGGTGGGCGCGGTGTGGGTGGGCGCGGTGTGGGTGGGCGCGTTGTGGTCATCGAGCAGCCGCAGGGCCTCCTCCAGGGGAGCGAGCATCTCCGTGCCCCCGCGTGCGTCGAGCCGGGACAGGTGCTCGACGGCGCGGTATCGGTTGCGGTCGGTAGCCTCCACCAGGCCGTCGGAGAAGGCCCGCTCCACGACCGAATCGAACGAGAGCACGGCGAACCGGTCATGCCGGGTGAGCGTGTCGACGATCCGGGCGGCGGCGCGCCGTGCGGCCACCATCTTCCAGCCCGTCATGCTGCCGGATCGGTCGAGCAGCAGGACGACGTCACGGGACGCGGTGCGGGTGCCGTCATCCGGCGGCGGCAGCAGGGTCAGCACGAAGGTTCCCTCGGCGTCAGCCGGGTCCCTGGCCGGGTCCTTCGCTGTGCCCTGTGCCCTGTCCTCCGGTGTGCCCTTCGCGGCGCCGCTGCCGTCAGCCGTGCCGCTGCTGTCAGCCGTGCCGCCGTCGTGGGCCGTGCCCTCGTCGCCGGGCGAACCGGCGTCCGTGGCGTCGGCGGCGTCGTCCGGCACGAGCGCGAGTGACGAGGAGGCGTCGAACGCCAGGCGCAGGATGAAGTCACGGTCGAGCCGCTCGCCGGGCCGCAGCCTGATCGTGTCGCCCTCCCGATCGACCTCGTGCAGGCTGGAACGGACCTCACGCAGGTCGAGCCCGGTGGGGTCGATCGTCGCCGCGAGCGACAGCCGTACGGGATAGGGAAAGCCGGGAAGCAGGACGGGCGGCGTGATCCGGGATGCGTCGGGCACGGCGTCGGTGTCGGGCGCCACGCCGCCGCCCGCCGACGGGCCGGACAGCGGAGCCCCGGGGATGTAGCGGGGTGCCACGACCAGCGGGAAGCGGAACTCGGCAGCGCCGTCCTCGTAGGGAAGCGGCTGGCTCAGCGTGAGGCGGACCACCACGCGCTCCCCGGGGACGATGTTGCCGACCCTGATCGTGAACACGTCGGGCCGGTCCTCCTCGGCGATCGCCGCACGCCTCCCCTCGGAGAGCGCCCGGTCGTAGTCGGCCCGCGCCTGCCCGCGCTCCTTGAGCACGCCCTCGATGACCCGGTCGTCCGCCTCCATCCGGAAGGCGGTGACCGCGGCCCGCGGCGGCAGCGGGAAGACGTACGTCGCCTCCAGCGACACGTCGAAGGCATTGCGGAAGGTCTGGACGACCTCGACGCCCGCCACCAGTCCGGTGACGTGGGCGGTGACGTCCACGCTCTCCAGGGGAAGGTTGCCCTTCTCGGTCTCCAGCGCTCCGAGCCCGGCGTCCGGCACGGGCCGGCACTCCTCCGGCCGCAGAGGTGTGATGGGAACGGTCATGGCGTCATCCCTCCAGCGGGTCGGACGTGTCGGAAGCATGTGGATCGAGTGCCGAGGCGTCGTGGGGGTCGCGGGCGCTCTCGAACGGCCCGGCCAGGCCGAGCGCGGCGAGGGCCGCGAGAAGTGGAGCCGCGGCCCGGCGCAGCGCCGCCACCTCGTGGCCGTCCGGGACCCGGTGAGCCCGGTCGAGCAGGACCGTCACCCCGGGCGCGAGCCGCACGCCGTGCACGACGTCCGGGAGTGCGACCTCCGAGAACGTGAGGTCCGGAAGCACGACGTCGAGGGGCGCGGCGTTCATGGGCCCTGTGCTCATGGGCCCTGTGCTCATGGGCCCTGTGCTCATGAGCCCCGTGTTCATGAGCCCGGCGTTCAAGGGCCCGGTTTCCGTGGGCCCGGTGTTCGCGGGTGTGGCGTCAACAGTCGCGGCGTCCCCGCGTGCGATGTCCTCATGCGGGGTGTTCCCGTGCAAGGCGTCTCCGCGCGTGGCGCCTCTGCGCGGGGAGTTCCTGTGGGGGGTGTCTCCGTGTGCGATGTCTTTGTTCGGGGTCAGGTAGTGGCCTGAGCCGGCCGTGGCGGCGGATGAGGCCGGGCGCGCCCAGAAGCGGTCGCGGGCCGCAGGCCGTGCGATGTCCGGGATGGCGGGCTCGGCGTCGGTTTCCGGGTTCGCCCCGTAGCTCGCCCCGTGCCAACCGGGCGCCGGTGGTGCCGGAGGGGACGGCGGGCCGGGAGGACGGTCCGCGGCGCTCGCCGGAGCCGGGACCGCCGGGCGGTGCGGAGGGGGCGGGGAAGGCGGAGCGGGCGGGGAGAGCGGCCGGGGCGCCGGTCCTGGCAACGGCTCGGTGAGCCCGGCGACGCGCATAAGCATGGCGTCGGTCGCGCCCGCCAGTTCCGCCTGGATGTCGGCGATGGACCGGCCCTCCGCCTGGCGGCGCTTCACGGCCACGAGCTGGAGCAGGTGACGGCGGCCATAGAGGGCCACCCGGCCGCGCCGGCCGAGCGGGGGGTCGAGCAGCCCGATCGTCGTGTACCAGCGGATGAGCCGTTCGTTCGGCACTTCGCGGACTCTGCCATTGGCGCGCGGCTCAGGGCCGTTCGGGCGGGGCTCGGGGCCGTTGGCGCGTGACTGGGGGCCGTCGGCTCGCGGCCCGGGACCACCGCTGCCCGGCTCCCGGCCCTTGGCGCCCGACTCGGGACCACCGCCGCTGCCCGGCTCCCGGCCGTGGACGCGCCGCTCCTGGCTGAGCAGGTCCGCCGCCCGCTCCGCCAGTTCGCCGATCGTCCAGGTGTCGCTCATGCCTCCACGATGACACTGTCATAATGACACTGTCAATATCGCCTCCGTCATGCGGCGTCATGGTTTTCGAAGAGTTCGTCTCGGTGAGGAACGCCGCTTCTCCCGCCGTTCACACGAAACGGATCGACTGGGTGCAGCGACGTGTGCGACGGGCCGCCGAGGGACAGGAGAACGCGAGGCGGGAAACGAGGGACGGCCCGTGCGGAACGAGCGAACGGAGGAGGGTGCGGCCCCTCCTGAGCCTGGACGGGCGAACCGGGCCCGGCGGGCACCACGCTCCACGCACCACGCGCCGCACGCCCAGCCGGCCGGGGGTGCGGGGACTCGGCAGGCCCATCGGTGGGCGGCCGGCATGACCAGGGGCAGGGCGAGGAGGCGGTCAGCGGTGCAGGGAACTTCCGTCCGATCGGTGGCGCTCTCGGCGCTGCCGGGATCGTTGTGGCGCGCGGCGTTCGCACGGCCTGGCGACGGAGGTGAGCCGCCCGGTCACGAGCCGTACGAGTCCTACGGGCCGCCCGACCGCGAGCTGCACAAGTCCTACGGGCCGCCCGGCCCAGAGTCGTACGAGCCATACGAGTCGTACGGGCCGGGAGATCCGGATGACCCGTTCCCGGCGGACGTGCTGCGGGCCCTGCCGCCGGGTTTCGCCGCCCGGGTCGTGGCGCGGTCGGGAGAGCGTGCCGGGGGAGTCGTCTGGCCCGCGGCCCCGGACGACGGCGGCTGCTTCCCCGACGAGGACGGCTGGATATACGTGTCCAACTGCGCGCTGCCGCTGCTCGGCGGCGTGACCGCGCTGCGTTTCGCCCCGGACGGGACCCTGCGCGGCGGATATCGCATCCTGTCCGGCGCCGACCGCTGCGGGCCCGGCGCCGCCACGCCATGGCACACCTGGATCTCGGGCGAGCGGACGCCGTACGGCCGGGTCTTCGAATGCGACCCGTACGGCCGGCGCGCCCCCATGCCCCGGCTCGGGATGGGCCTGTTCACCCATGCCGGCGTGGCCTGTGATCCCGACCGGGGCGTCGTCTACCTCACGGAGGGGGAGCCGGACGGATGCCTGTATCGGTTCCGCCCGGACGACCGGGGCGACCTCACGACGGGCGTGCTGGAGGTGCTGGCCGGCGACCCCGGCGAGGAGTCCGTGACGTGGGAACGGGTGCCGATCCCGGCACTCCCCGACCACGTGCCCCACTATGTGCCCCTGCGGGAGCAGGTGAGAGGGGCCAGGAGGTTCGCGGGCGGCGGCGACTGCCACTTTTCCGATGGCCTAATGCGGTTCGTCACCGAGGGCGATGGCCGGGTGTGGGCGTACGACGCCGCCCGCGAGTGCCTGACCGTGCTGCACGAAACGGCCGGGACGCCGGGCGGCTGCGCTGACGGCGGGTTCACCCTCGTCGCCGGTGACCGGGCGGCGCCGTTCCTGCGTGTCACGGGCGGCTGGGCCGTGACGGGGCCCGCGATGTCGCCCGACGGCGACCGGCTCTACTTCTCCTGCCGTCCGTCCCGGAGCGGGCGGCCCGCCCCGGCCGTCGTGACCGTCGAGGTCCGCGGGCCGTTCCATGATCTCTTCCGGGCCTGAACCGGCAATGGCCTGGCGAGGCCGGACGACACGGATCGCCGGGCCCTCCGCCGCGATCCGGCCCACTCGCCTGGCGGACCGCAGCCCCCGGCGTACGAGGGATGTCAGTCGCAGGGGTCGTGCGGCACGGCGGTGGGGGCCCTCCTGCCGGACGTGGCGACCGCGCTGAACTGTGCCGTCGTGAGCGCGTAGCCGACGTCGGCCTTCTCCGTGTCCGCCGCGAAGACCATCCCCGCCACCCGATCTCCGTCGGAGACCAGCGGAGCGCCCGACATGCCGGGTGTGATGGCCGCACCCTGGAAGCGATGGATCCGCAGTGAGACTCGCACGCGGTTGTAAATGTCGTACGACTCGGCGGGCTGGTCCGGCCGTACTTTGGCGGGCAGCTCGACCGGGACGGTCGCGCCCTTGTGGTAGCCGACGACCACGGCGGCGGTGATCGAGGCTTGCGTGAACCGCAGCGGCCGGGCGGTCAGCCCGGGCGCCCGCAGGACGGCGGCGTCGGCCTCCGGGTCGAAGGCCACCACCTGTGCGGCGAACCGCCCGTCGCCGAGGACGACTTCCAGGTCGCGGTCCGCTCCTGCCACGGTGTGCGCGTTGACCATGACCCTCTCGGGTGCGTAGACGAATCCGGTCGCCTCCAGCGGTTTCCGGCAGGAGGAGGCGTAACCCCGGACCCGCACCACGCTGTGCGCGGCTTCGGACATGGCGGTGACCTCGGTCGTGGCCCCGGCTGCAGGGGCGGCGGGCCGTGCGGGCACATGAGCGCCCGCGCACCCTGCCGCGCCCGCTCCCGCGAGCACCGCCACGCAAACCGCGAGCGCGACACTCTGTCTCGGCGTTCTCACGGTCCGCCGCACCGGTCCCAGCACGAAGATCATGATAGGGACCGCCCGGACCGCCCGGACCGCCCAGATCGGCCGGGCGGGTCACAGGCCGCCTGGATCGACCTGGAAGGTCACAGGTCCTTGGCCCATATCTGGTCGGTGACGGGGATGCCCGACTCCTCGCTCGGATACTGCTCCACCAGCTCGAACCCGGCGGCCTGGTAGATCCGGCGGGCGCTGACGAGCACGTCGCGGGTCCAGAGCTCGATCCGGCTGTAGCCGGCCGACGCGGCGAAGCGCAGGCACTCGTCGACCAGGCGCCGCCCGATGCCCATGCCGCGGGCGGACGGCTCGACCAGCAGCAGGCGGAGCTGGGCCGTCGTGTCGCCTTTGCGCAGGCAGAAGACGCATCCCACCGGCTCGCCGTGCACCTCGGCGATCCAGGCCGCCTCCCGGCGGGGGTCCTGGTCCTCGACGTACTCGGCGACGATCCGCGCGACCAGGGCCTCGAACGCGGCGCCCCAGCCGTACTCCTCGCTGTAGAGGGCCCCGTGCCGGTGCACCACCCAGCCGAGGTCGCCCGCCCGCGGGGGCCTGATCACGTACGGCTCGCGCCGCTCGCCGGGCTCCAGCAGGCTGCGTACGGTGCCCATCGCGGTGACGAGCCGGCGGCGTTCCGGATCGGTCAGCTTGGCCAGGAGGGTCTCGATCTCGTCGGCCGAACGCCGGTCGAGCAGGGCGAAGGTGTCGCGGCCCTTGGGGGTGAGCCGTACGACCTGGCGGCGGGCGTCCTCGGCCGACCGCTCCCGGGACACGAGCCCGTCGCCTTCGAACCTGGTGAGGATCCGGCTCAGGTAGCCGGGGTCGAGATCGAGCATTGCCCTGACGTCGGCGGTGTCGGCGGCGTCCCTGGTGCCGAGCTCGAACAGCACCCGCGCCTCGGTCAGGGAGTAGGGGGTGTCGTGCATTCCCGACCCGAGCACGCCGATGACGGACGTGTAGAAGCGGTTGAACGCACGGACTTCGGAAACGATGTCCATTTTTCCCTTGCCTAACTCAAGGAAATGATTGACGAAGTCAAAGATAGAGCCGCAGCGGCCGGTTGGGAAGACGCCACTCACGACGAGCGCGGTCTCGTCGTGCGAGACTGAGTTGGTCTGGTCGGCCGGGTGGCGTAGCCTCTCCTTTTGGTCTAGACCATTGAGATAGGCTCAGGCAGAATGCGGTGCGGTGGAGTGCCGGGGCCTGCGTCGGGCCGGCCGCGCCATTCCACGCGTAATCCCAGATGGAGGAAGAACCCGTCATGCGTATTGGAGTCCTGACCGGAGGCGGCGACTGCCCCGGGCTGAACGCGGTGATCCGCGGCGTCGTCCGCAAGGGCGTCGGCGTGTACGGGCACGAGTTCGTCGGATTCCGCGACGGCTGGCGTGGCCCTCTGGAGGGCGACACCATGCCGCTCGACATCCAGGCCGTCCGGGGCATCCTCCCGCGCGGCGGCACCATTCTCGGTTCCTCCCGCACGAACCCGATCAAGATCGAGGGCGGCGTCGAGCGGATCAAGGAGAACCTCGCCGCACAGGGCGTCGACGCGCTCATCGCCATCGGCGGTGAGGACACGCTGGGCGTGGCCAAGCAGCTGTTCGATCGCGATGTGAAGGTCGTCGGCGTGCCCAAGACGATCGACAACGACCTCAACGCCACCGACTACACCTTCGGCTTCGACACCGCGGTCAACATCGCGATGGAGGCCATCGACCGGCTGCACACCACCGCCGAGTCGCACCACCGCGCGCTGATCTGCGAGGTCATGGGCCGTCACGCGGGCTGGATCGCGCTGCACGCGGGCATGGCCGCCGGCGCCAACGTCATCCTCATCCCGGAGAAGCCGTTCGACATCGAGAAGGTCTGCGCCTACGTCGAGTCGCGGTTCAAGACCCGCTACGCGCCGATCATCGTCGTCGCCGAGGGCGCCCACCCGCTCGAGGGCCAGATGGCGCTGCAGGCGGGCGAGCTCGACGCGTTCGGCCACGTGCGTCTCGGCGGCATCGGCGAGGTCCTCGCCAAGGAGATCGAGAAGCGCACCGGCAAGGAGGCCCGCACCACGGTCCTCGGCCACATCCAGCGCGGCGGCACCCCGACCGCCTACGACCGCGTGCTCGCGACCCGCTTCGGCCTGGGCGCGATCGACGCGGTGCACGAGGGCGACTACGGCAAGATGGTCGCGCTGCGCGGCACCGACATCGTCCGCGTCGAGCTCGCCGAGGCGACCGCCGAGCTCAAGACCGTGCCGGTCTCCCGCTACGAGGAGGCCGAGGTCTTCTTCGGCTGATCGGTGCGGGCCCGTCACCAGGGCCCGCGCACGATCCTGTACGGCTCCCGCGTCGCCCCGCGGGAGCCGTACGCATGAAAGGCCCCGAATCACGCGAAGTGAGCCCCCCGGGCGCGGCGATTGCCCGAGTATGTGAGCGGAGGGCCCGGCCCTCCCCGGCTCGATCAGGAGAGGTCGCCGCGCGATGGGCATCGAGGGACCGTTCTGGCGGGCGATCGCGGTGTTCCGCGTGGCGTCGCTCGCGTACGCGGCGCTGCTCGTGCTCAGGGCGGGCGGCTACACCCGTCCCGCCGTGGCCTGGGCCGTCGTCGGCGTGATGGCCGTCTGGACGGTCGTCATGCTCGTCCCGCCTCCCTCCGCACGGCGGGGGCCGCTGCTGGCCGCCGACCTCGTCGTCACGGTGGCGTGCCTGCTGGCCGCGCCGTACGCGCAGAGCCGCGACGACATGCTGGCCGGGGCGATCCCGATCACGGCGACCTGGGCGGCCGGCCCCGTCCTGGCGTACGGCGTGGCGCGGGGACGCCGCGCAGGTGCGGTCGCCGCCGCGGTCATGTCGGCGGCCGACCTGTGGCTGCGCAGCGGCAACGGGGTCGATCTCGCCTCGATCCCGGTGAACGGCGCCGTGCTCATGTTCATGGCCGGAGTGGTCGTCGGGCATGTCGCCCGGCTCGCGCGGGAGGCCGAGGAGCGCATGCGGCGCGCCGCGCGGATCGAGGCGGCCGGCCGCGAGCGGGAGCGGCTCGCCCGCGGCATCCACGACTCAGTGCTCCAGGTGCTGGCCCTGGTGCAGCGCAGGGGCGCGGAGATCGGCGGCGAGGCGGCCGAGCTGGGCAGGCTGGCGGGGGAGCAGGAGGCGGCGCTGCGGGCGCTGGTGCAGGCCCCGCCCGTGGCGGAGGAGCCGGATCCCGCCCCGCCGCCCGGTCTCCATGCTCCGGTGTGGCAGCGCCGCCGCCTCGCCCACACCTCTCCTGGTTCCACGGGGACCGGCGCGGCGGAATCCGATGTCGACCTGCGCGAGCTGCTGCGGCCGTACGGCACCTCCGGGGTGACGGTGTCCGCGCCCGCGACACCGCTGCGGCTGCCGGCCGGGAGCGCGCGGGAGGTGGCGGCGGCCGTCGGCGCGGCCCTCGACAACGTCGCCCGGCACTGTCCCGAGGGCACCCGCGCGTGGATACTCGCGGAGGAGGACGACGGCGCGGTCGTCGTCACCGTACGCGACGACGGGCCGGGCATCCCCGAGGGCCGGTTGGAGCAGGCGGCCCGCGAGGGGCGCATGGGCGTGGCCCGCTCGATCCGGGGCCGCGTGGCCGACCTCGGCGGCACGGTGGCCATCACCTCGTCGCGTACGGGAACGGAGATCGAGCTGACGGTCCCAGTGGGTGCGGACAAGGCGAGCGCGGACGAGGCGAGCGGGAGGCGGTCGTGAGCGGAGACGAACGGCTGCGCGCCGGCGATCCCGCGCGCCCGGCGGCCGGTGAGGGCGCCGGTCGCCGGGAACGCCCGCGGGTGCGGGTCATGGTGGTGGACGACCATCCGATGTGGCGGGAGGCGGTCGCCCGCGACCTGGCCGAGGCCGGGTACGACGTCGTCGCCACCACCGGGGAGGGCCGTCAGGCGCTGCGCGTGGCGGCGGCGGTGCGGCCCGACGTGGTGGTGCTCGACCTGCGGCTGCCCGACCTGCCGGGCGTCGAGGTGGCCCGGGGGTTCGGCGCGTCCGCCGTCCCGCCGCGCGTGCTCGTCCTGTCGGCCAGCGCCGAGGAGGAGGACGTCCTGGAAGCGGTCAAGGCGGGCGCTTCCGGATATCTCGTGAAATCGGCGAGCCGGGAGGAGTTCCTGGACGCCGTCCGGCGCACCGCCGAGGGCGACGCCGTCTTCACCCCCGGCCTGGCCGGGCTGGTGCTGGGGGAGTATCGCAGGCTGGCCCACCGGACGGCAGGCCCGGGCCGCGACGCCGCGCAGGACGGCCCCCGGCTGACCGACCGGGAGACCGAGGTGCTGCGCATGGTCGCCAAGGGCCTGACCTATCGGCAGATCGCCGAGCGCCTGGTGCTGTCGCATCGCACCGTGCAGAACCACGTGCAGAACACGCTGAGCAAGCTCCAGCTCCACAACCGCGTCGAACTGGTCCGCTACGCGATAGAGAAGGGCCTGGCCGAGCTCGACTAGCGCGGGGCCATCGACGGAGGTTCCTCCGGCGCGGTGACCGGCCCGGAGTCCGGGACGCCCCCGGCGCGACGACGCGGCAGGGCAAAGAATGGCGGGGCGCCGGGTGCTGATCGGCGCTGTCGCGGCGGCGGCATTACAGTGGGAAGCCTGCATCGCCGCGACGCGTTGTCCCTGGCGAACGTCCCCTGGCCGCAGCCCTCCCCGGCGTGACGGCCGTCCACGTCCGTTCCGGAGGTTTCCACAGATGACCATGACCGCCCTCGGAGAGCCCTCGGTGCTGCTCAAGTTAGGCGAGGTGGTTCTGAAGGGCCGGAACCGCGAGATCTTCGAGATGCGCCTGCGGGCGAACATCAAGCACGCTCTCAAGGACCACCGGGTCGACATCCGCCAGCGGCACGGGGTGATCGCCCTGTTCCTGCCCGCGGGGACCGAGGTGGAGGAGGCCGAGGCCGTGGCGGCCCGCGTGGCCGACGTGCCCGGCATCGTGCTGGTCCATCTGGCCTGGCGGGTGGCGAAGGACACGGACGCGATCACCAAGGCCGCTATCGAGCTGATCAGGGACAGCGACGAGGTGGCCCGCAAGGCGCGCTTCGCCGTACGGTCGCGGCGTCGTGACAAGCGCTTCCCGCTGCGCTCGAACGAGCTCGACCGCGTGGTCGGCGGGGCGATCAACGACACCTACGGGCTGCCGGTCGACCTGAGCAACCCGGAGCTGACCGTGCACATCGAGGTGGACAAGGACGAGGCGTTCCTGTTCACCGGTGGCCGGCCGGGCCAGGGCGGCCTGCCGGTCGGCTCCAGCGGCCGGGCGCTGGCGCTGCTGTCCGGCGGCATCGACTCCCCGGTCGCCGCCTACCGCATGATGCGGCGCGGCCTGCGGGTGGACTTCCTGCACTTCTCCGGCATCCCGTTCACCACCTCCGAGTCGATCTACAAGGCGTACGCGCTGGTGCGCAACCTGGACAAGTTCCAGGGCAAGTCGCGGCTGTGGGTGGTGCCGTTCGGCAAGGCGCAGCAGTCGATCAGGAACTCCGGCCAGGACCGGCTCGCGGTGATCGCGCAGCGGCGGCTGATGCTCAAGACGGCCGAGGAGGTCGCCCACCGCATCCACGCCGAGGCGCTGGTCACCGGCGACAGCCTCGGCCAGGTCTCCTCGCAGACCCTCGCCAACATCACGGCCCAGGACCACGCCGTGGACCTGCCGATCCTGCGCCCGCTGATCGGCCTGGACAAGACCGAGATCATGGCCGAGGCCCGCAGGATCGGGACGCTGGAGATCTCCGAGCTGCCCGACGAGGACTGCTGCACGCTGCTCGCGCCCCGGCAGGCCGAGACCCGCGCGAAGATCGAGGACCTCAAGCAGATCGAGAAGCGCCTCGACGCCGAGGACCTCGCCGCCCAGCTCGCCGACTCGATCCAGCCGTACAAGCTCGACGTCTGAGCCCTCCCCGGCCTGGCAGGAGCCGGGGACCGCGTAACGCGGTCCCCGGGCCCAGCAGACGGGTTCAGGCGGGGATGGCGGACGGCGTCGTCGCGCCGGTGGCGGCGGTGCGGCCCACCAGCGGGGGGAAGTCGCGCATGACCGCCGCGAGGGCGTCCAGGTCGCCGTCCACCAGGGCCTGCGGGCCGTCGCACAGGGCCTGCTCGGGGTGGGGGTGCACGTCGACGATGAGGCCGTCCGCTCCGACCGCGACGGCGGCCCGCGACAGCGGCAGCACGAGGTCGCGCCGGCCGCCGGAGTGCGACGGGTCGACGATCACCGGCAGGTGCGACAGCCGCTGTACGACAGGGACCGCCGAGATGTCGAGCGTGTTGCGGGTGGCGGGCTCGTAGGTGCGGATGCCGCGCTCGCACAGCACGATGTCGAGGTTGCCGCGCTGGGCGACGTATTCGGCCGCCATGAGCCACTCCTCGATGGTCGCCGTCATGCCCCGCTTCAGCATGACCGGCTTGCCCGCCGCGCCCACTGCCTGCAGCAGCGCGAAGTTCTGCGCGTTGCGGGTGCCGACCTGCAGCATGTCGGCGTACGACGCGACGAGCGCCACGTCGTGGGCGTCCACGACCTCGGTGACGATCGGCAGCCCGGTCTGCTCGCGCACGTCGGCCAGGATGCGCAGGCCCTTCTCGCCCAGCCCCTGGAAGGCGTACGGCGAGGTGCGCGGCTTGTAGGCGCCGCCGCGCAGCAGCGTCGCGCCCGCGGCCTTGGCCATCAGCGCGGCCTCAAGCGTCTGTTCCGGGGTCTCGACCGCGCACGGGCCGGCGATCAGCGTGACGGTGTCCGGGCCGATCGGGACGCCGCGCACGGTCACCGTGGAGCGCTGCGGGTGGTTCTCCCTGCTCACGAGCTTGTACGGGGTGGAGACCCGCACGACGTCGGCGACGCCCGGCATGGCGCGCAGGTTGAGCGCGGCGAACTGCTCGACGTCGCCGATGAGGCCGATGATCGTGCGGTTCACGCCGCGGCTCGCGAACGCCTCGCCTCCGGCGGCGGCCACGACGTCGGTGATCGCCTCGATGTCGTCCTGCGTTGCCTCGGGGGCCATGACGATGACCATGGTGACTCCTGTCGCTGTTGATCGTGCGGGTCGGGGGAAAAACGACGAAGGCCCCGGGTCCGTTGGACCCGGGGCCTTCGTTCGCCGTGGCTGTCAGCGCAGCGCATGGAGGCGATCGGTCCTCACGGGTCCGTCGCCATACCAAAACGACCAAGCGGTGCGCATGCGACGAAATATAGCGCACGCGTCCTTGTCGTGCCGCACCCCCACCCCCAGGGGGCCGGTGCGGCCGCACTCCGGGCGGATGGCAGGATGGCGTGCGTGCCGGAGAACCCTGAGGAGGAGACGCGCCTGCCGCCGGGCCAGTACGTCCCACGTGGACGGCCCGTCGTCCACTACGGACGGGTCCCGGCGTTCCGCCCCGAGACGTGGCGGTTCCAGGTGTTCGGCGCCACGGCCTCGGGCCGGGTCCACGACTTCACGTGGGAGGAGTTCTCCGCGCTGCCCACGACGACCGTCATCGCCGACTTCCACTGCGTCACCAAGTTCTCCCTCATGGGCAACGAGTGGGGTGGCGTGCCCACGTCGGTGCTGCTCGACCGCGTGCCCCCGGCGCCCGGCGTGCGTCACGTCATGGTCTGGGCCGAGTACGGCTTCAGCGCCAACATGCGCATGTCCGACTTCGACCGGCCGGCCACGCTGTTCGCGACGCACCTCGACGGGAACCCGCTGTCCCCCGAGCGCGGCTATCCCGTACGGATCGTGGTGCCGCACCTGTACGCCTGGAAGAGCGTGAAGTGGGTGCGCGCGATCGAATACCTGACCGAGGACCGGCGCGGCTTCTGGGAGGAACGCGGCTATCACAACGTGGCCGATCCCTGGAAGGAGCAGCGCTACTCATACCAGGAGGACCCGGGCGACGGCCCACCGTGAGGCCGCCGAGCGGCTACGGTGTCCGGCGTGTCTTCAGCCGTCTGGGTCACGCTGTGCGCGCTCTGCGGGGTCTGCGGCGGCGCGCTGGGCCGCGCTCTCGCCGGTCGTGGGCCGGCGCCCGGCGCGCTGCCGGAGGAGGCGATGTTCCTCGCCCTGCGCGTCGCGGGGCTGGCGGCGGGCTCGCTGCGCGCCGGGCTCACCCGCGGCTCCGCGCGCCGCGCCGCGCGGCACCTGCGGACGCTGCTCGGCACCGCCGGCCTGGTGGTCGCCACGGGTGACCGCGTCCTGGCCAGGAACGGAACGGGCGTGCCGGCCGACGAGGCCGTCCTCGCGGAGGTGCGCGCGACCATGGCGGGCGGCAGGCCGCGCCTCGCCTCCGCCGCGGAAGGCGACCGGCACGGGGTGGTCGTCCCCCTGACCGTGGAGGGCAGGGCGGTCGGCGCGCTCGCGGCGTACGACACCGAGATCGGCGCCGGTCTGATGCGCACGGCGGCCGAGGTGGGCCGCTGGATGTCCGGCCAGCTCGAACTCGCCGAGCTGGACGCCTCCCGCCGGCGCACCCTGGAGGCGGAGACGCGGGCGCTGCGGGCGCAGATCTCGCCCCACTTCGTGTACAACTCGCTGACCACGATCGCCTCGTTCGTCCGGACCGATCCCGAGCGCGCCCGCGAGCTGCTGCTCGACTTCGCCGACTTCATCCGCTACGCGCTGCGCAGGGCGGCCGACTTCACCTCGCTCGCCGACGAGCTGAGCTGCGTCGACCGCTACCTGCTGCTTGAGCAGGCGAGGTTCGGCGACCGGCTGCGCTTCACCGTCCAGGTCGCTCCCGAGGTGCTGCGGGTCGACGTGCCGTTCCTGTGCCTGCAACCGCTGGTGGAGAACGCCATCAAGCACGGCATGCCGGGGGAGGTCCGGGTCGTGATCAGGGACGCCGGGCCGGAGGCGCACATCTGGGTCGAGGACGACGGCGTCGGCATGGACCCCGAACACCTGCGGGCCGCGCTCGCCGAGGAGAGCAGCGGGATCGGGCTGAGCAACGTGGACCTGCGCATGCGCCACCTCTACGGCCAGGACTACGGGCTCATGGTGGAGACCGCGCCCGGCAAGGGCACCCGCATCCGGCTGCGCATCCCCAAGACCCGCCCCCGCCCCGTCCCGGCCCGACCGGGGCTCAGCCGGTCATGAGCGGGAGCCGGAGGACGAAGCGGGCACCGTGCGGGGAGTCCTCGAGGCACAGGCTGCCCTCGTGCGCCACGGCGATCGCCCGGCACAGGGCCAGGCCGAGGCCGCTGCCGTGGGGATCGAGGCGTCGTCCCGCCTCCAGCCGGGCGAAAGGTTCGAAGACGCGCTCCCTGTCCTTCTCGTCGATGCCCTCGCCGTCGTCCTGCACGACCACCTGCGCCTGGGCCCCGGCGCGCTGGGCGCTCACCTCCACCTGACGGGTGGCATGGCGCTGCGCGTTCACCAGCAGGTTCGTCACGACGCTGGCCAGTTGCACGCGGTTGCCGAGGACCAGCACGTCGGGCTCGGTTCTGGTGCGCACCGGCACGCCCGTGGTACGCGCCGCCGCTTCGGCGCGTACGAGCGCTCCGAGGTCGACCGGCTCCAGCGAGGACGGCGTGTTGCGCAGCCTGGCGAAGGTGAGCAGCTCGTCGATGATCCGCTGCATGCGGTCGGCGGCCGGCAGCGACCTGGCGATCGCCTCGCGTGCGTCGATCTCCGGGAAGAGCAGCGCCTCCTCCAGCCCCGTCCGCAGGCCGGCGAGCGGGCACTTGAGCTCGTGGGACACGACGGCGGCGAACTCCCGCTGCCGCGTGACCGCCGACTCCAGCCGGTCGAGCGTCTCGTTCGCGGTGCGGCCCAGCCGGGAGATCTCGTCCTGGCCGGACGGCTGCGGCACCCGCAGGGACAGGTCGTGGGCGGTGATCTCGGACATCCGCTGCCGGATCGTGTCTATGGGATGCAGGATGCGGCCCGTCGCCCGCCAGGTCGTCCACGTCCACAGGACCACCAGCAGCACCCCGCCGAGCGCGCTGAAGAGCTCCAGCCGCTGCCCGCGCAGGGCGGGCGGCTGGTCCGTGCCGGCGTAGACGAAGTGGGGCTCGCCCTGCCAGAACTCCCGGGACTGGAACATCGGAACCCGGGCGGCGGTGAGCATGATGCACGGTTTGCCCTCGGGACACTCGGTCACGTCGTCGAAGTGGTTCTCGGTCGGCCTGACCGTGCTCAGCGGCCGATCGCCGGCCATGGGCCCGGCCGCCACCACCTGGCCGCGCGAGTCGACGAGCTGGACGAGCGGCACCCGTGCCGTCGGCGCCGGCGGCGGAATCCGCCCGTGTTCCATCGAGCCGATCCATTCGATCGCGACCCTGCGGGTCTCCTGGTAGATCTCGGCTTCGATCCGGTGGCGGACGAGCAGGCAGAAGCCCACGGTGATCACCGCGACGACGAGCACCGACACCGCCGCCACGGTCAGCGTCACCCGCGCCTGGATCGAGTTGGAGAAAAAAAGGCACCTGTCGGGCCTGATGCTCATCGAAGTTCCTCGGTGGGCCTGGGCTACCTGTTCAACGGTAAGCAGCCCTAACGGACAAAAGTCCTGTTAGACGCCCAAAGGCCAATAGCTCTACTATGTCTTGGCGGGAAACTTGCCTCACTGCGCACTGGAAAGTGGCGGAGCGTATCGGGAATGTGACTTACCGTTCGGTCACCCCTTGCGCGGAGGGCCGGGCACGCGGCACGGTGGACGCCATGCTGCGTGTCCTCGCGGTGGACGACGAGGTCCCCGCCCTGTCCGAGCTCGCCTTCCTGCTCCGCCAGGACGCCCGGGTGGAGCACGTGAGCACGGCGACCGACGGCGGGGCCGCCCTGCACGACATGGTCCAGATGATCGCCGACGGGGTGCGCCTCGACGGCGTGTTCCTGGACGTGCGCATGCCGGGCCTCGACGGCCTCGACCTCGCCCGGCTCATCGGCGGGTTCCCCATGCCTCCCCGCCTGGTCTTCGTCAGTGCCCACGACTGCGCGGTCCAGGCGTTCGAGCTGGAGGCCGTCGACTACCTGCTCAAGCCCGTACGCCCGGAGCGGCTGGCGGAGGCCGTACGGCGGCTCTCGGCGGCCGTCGCGCCTCCCGGCGCCGAGGGGGAGGACCTGGAGACGATCCCGGTCGAGCTCGGGGGCCGCACGAAGTTCGTGGCCCGGCAGGACGTGTGCTACGCCGAGGCACACGGCGACTACGTCCGCCTGCACACGGCCGAGGCCGTCTATCTCGTACGGATGTCCCTCGCGGCGCTGGAACGCCGCTGGGCGGGCTCCGGGTTCGTCCGGGCCCACCGCAGCACCCTGGTCAACGCGCGGCACGTCAGCGAGCTTCGCTTCGACGCCGGGCGGGTGGTCCTGCAGGTGGGCGGCGAGACGCTGCCGGTGAGCAGGCGGCACACCCGGCAGGTGCGGGAGCAGCTCGTCCGGCAGTTCCGTCCGTGAGCCCGTGCCGGGGGGTGTGTTCGTGCGCCCCGATCTACCGCTCGTCGTCTTCCGCGGCCCGCTCGTCGTGCGGGAGCGGGCCGCATGGCGCTAACTAGAGACCGCTCGTCCGAAGGGCCATCCCGCCGCCCGACTACACCTCGTAGTCTTTCGCACGTCGCAAGACACGCGGGGTAATCACAAGGTGAGCAGATTGTCACCGACTGGTTACCAAGCGGGGCCCTACTCGGGGGGGAAGGGCCCCGCCCACGCGTATCGGGGGGTGCGCGGCGATCCGGCCATACGGGGGCGCCGGATCGCCGCGAACGCCCCATCCCGATCACCCGGAGAGCCGCGTCCGCCGGAAGAACCGCGTCCGCCGGGAGAGCCGCGTCCGCCGGAAGACTCGCATCCCCCGGGAGACCTGCTCACTCCGGAAGAGCCACTCGCCTCGGGAGAGTCATTCACCCGAAGGGCCGCTCACCTCGGAAAGGCCGCTCACCCGGAGGAGCCGTCGCCAGGAAACCGCTCGCCCCGGAACCCGCTGTGACGCGAGGGACCGGCGGGCACCGGGAACATGCCGGTCAGTCGCCGCGCAGCTTCTTGAGCAGCTCGATGTCCTCGCGGTGCTTTTCCACCTTGCCGGGCGTCTCGATGCAGATGGGCACCCCGGCGGCCGTGGGATGGCGCATCAGGTCGCCGAACGCCTGGGCGCCGATGTGCCCCGCACCGATGTTCTCGTGCCGGTCCCGCTTCGAGCCGCAGGGATCCTTCGAGTCGTTGGCGTGGATCAGCTTGAGCCGGCCGGGGGCGACGTCGTTCAGCGCGTCCATCGTCTCCTTCACCCCGCCCGGCGCGGCCAGGTCGTGCCCCGCGGCGAACGCGTGGCAGGTGTCGAGGCACACGCCGACCTTGGGGTGATGGTCGAGGGCCTCCAGATAGGGGCCGAGGTCCTGCACGGTCGCGCAGAGCATCTGGCCCTGGCCCGCCATCGGTTCGAGCAGCAGGTCGGGACCGTCGTCCGGAATCTCGTCCAGCACCGGCAGCAGGCGCTCGTGGATCTGGCGCATCGCGGCCTCGCGCGGCTGGCTCACGGCCGAGCCGGTGTGGACGACCACGCCGAGCGCGCCGGTCTCGACGCCCCTGCGCAGGGTGTGCCGGGTCACCGCGATCGAGTTCTCCAGGGTCTCCGGCGTCGGCGACCCGAAGTTCACGAGATACGCGGCGTGCACGAAGACGGGCATGCCCGACTCGCGGAGCTTGGCGTCCTCCGCCGGGTTTCCCTCGGAGAGCGCCCAGCCTCGGGGGTTGGTGACGAAGACCTGGATCACTTCCGCGCCGATGTCGGCCGCGTACTTCAGCCCGCCCTTGGCGAGACCGCCGGTGACGAAGACGTGTCCGCCGATGAGATTGGAAGGAGTCATGATGCTCCCAAGAGTATTGGCACCGGGTAGTGGCGCGGAGTAGTGGCACAGGGCGTTGGCGCAGGCTGATGCCGCCCCCTTTGTCACAACGTACAAAGCGGCCCCCGGAGCGGGGCGCCCGGTTCGGACTTCGCACCGCTGGAATCGCCCCGGGCCCGGCGGTTGACTGACGGGCATGCGCGAACTCAGCCGGGAGGATCTGCGGTCCTGCTGCGCCTCCACCAGATGGGTGGAGGCGGTCGCCGCGCGCGGGCCGTACGGCGATCTCGACGGGCTCCGGCGCGCGAGCGAGGCCGCCCTCGCGGAGCTGACCTGGGACGACGTGCTGGAGGCGCTGGCGGCGCACCCGCGGATCGGCGAACGGCCCGCCGGTGCGGGACGCGAGGCCGCGTGGTCGCGGTCGGAGCAGTCCGGAACCGCGGACGCCGGCCGGGACGTGCTCGGCGCGCTCCGCGAGGGCAACGCCGCCTACGAGAGCCGGTTCGGCCACGTCTACCTGGTCTGCGCGACGGGCCGGGAGGCCGGCGAACTGCTGGCGCTGCTGCGCGACCGGCTCGGCAACGACGAGGAGACCGAGCGCAAGGTCGTCAGGGACGAACTGTCGAAGATCGTCGCGTTGCGGCTGGCCAAGCTCTGGGAGGGCCGGTGAGCCTTTCGACGCACGTGCTCGACACCGCCGCCGGGCGGCCGGCCAAGGACCTGTTCGTACGGCTCTCGCGCCGCGCCGCGCACGGGTTCGTGCCGGTGGCGGAGGGCCGCACCGACGGCGACGGCCGCATCCGCGAGTGGACCCCGCTGGGCCGGGAATGGGACCCGGCCGAGGACCCGCGCCCGGGGACCTACCGGCTCGTGTTCGACACCGGCGCCTATCTGGGGAACGAGGCGTTCTTCCCCGAGGTGAGCGTCGTGTTCGCCATCCGGGAGGCCGGCGAGCACTACCACGTGCCGCTGCTGCTGAGCCCGTTCGCCTATTCGACCTACCGGGGGAGCTGACATGGCCGTTCTGGGGCCGAACAGGTATGGCAAGGCCGAGACGAGGGTCGTACGGGTGACCCGGCACGGCGACGCCCACCGGATCAAGGACCTCACGGTCAGCACGTCGCTGTCGGGCGACATGACCGAGGTGCACCTGAGCGGGGACAACTCCGCCGTCCTGCCCACCGACACGCAGAAGAACACGGTCTTCGCGTTCGCCAAGAAACACGGCGTCGGGGCGATCGAGGACTTCGCGCTGCTGCTGGCGCGTCACTTCGTGGACTCCCAGCCCGCGATCCACCACGCGAGGGTCGCCGTCGAGGAGCACGCCTGGGAGCGCAACGGCGCGTTCGGGCACTCGTTCGTCCGCTCGGGCCGGGAGGTCCGCACCTGCGTGGCCCACTACGACGGGACGGCGTCGTGGGTGGTCTCCGGGCTGCGCGACCTCGTCGTGCTCAACACGACCAACTCCGAGTTCTGGGGCTTCGCCAAGGACGAGTACACGACGCTGCCGGAGACCCGCGACCGCGTCCTGGCCACCGCGGTGGACGTGGCCTGGCGGCACGCGGACGCCTCCCAGGACGCGACACAGGACTGGGACAAGACCTACGAGAACGCGCGGGCCGCCCTGCTCGCGGCCTTCGCCGACACCTACAGCCTGTCGCTGCAGCAGACCCTGTACGCCATGGGCACCCGGGTGCTGGCCGAGTGCCCGGGGGTCTGCGAGGTGCGGCTGTCGCTGCCCAACAAGCACCACTTCCTCGTGGATCTCGCGCCCTTCGGGCTGGACAACGACGGCGAGGTCTTCTTCGCCGCCGACCGGCCGTACGGGCTGATCGAGGGCACGGTGCTGCGCGAGGACGCGCCCGCCGCCGGCCCGGCCTGGGAGTAGCCGATGGACTTCCTGCGACCGACGACCTGGCCGGACGCCCTCGCGCTGAAGGCCGAGCGGCCCGAGGCCACGCCGATCCAGGGCGGCACCGACGTCATGGTGGAGATCAACCTCGACAAGGGCCGCCCGGCCGCCCTGCTCGACCTCACCGCGATCCCCGAGCTGCGGGACTGGTCGCGGGAGGGCGGCGAGATCCGCGTGGGCGCGGGCGTGACCTACTCCCGCCTGATCGCCGAGCTCGGGACCGAGCTGCCCGGCCTGGCCCAGGCGTCCCGCACGGTCGGGTCGCCGCAGATCCGCAACCGGGGCACGGTCGCGGGCAACCTCGGCGCGGCCTCGCCCGCCGGCGACAGCCATCCGCCGCTGCTGGCGGGCGGCGCGGTCGTGGAGGCCGAGTCGGTGCGCGGCACCCGGCTGATCCCGATCGGGGAGTTCTACACCGGGGTGAAGCGCAACGCGCTCGCCCCCGACGAGCTGATCCGCGCCGTACGCGTCCCGGCCGCCACCGGCCCGCAGTATTTCTCGAAGATCGGCACGAGGAACGCCATGGTGATCGCGGTGTGCTCGTTCGCGGTCGCGCTCGACCCGGGCGAGCGGCGGGGGGGCACCGGCATCGGCTCGGCCGCGCCGACCCCGCGCCACGCCCCGCAGGCCGGGGACTTCGCGTCGGAGAGACTGGACTGGGACGGCCAGGGCCCGCTCGATCCGGTCGTCGCGCGCCGCTTCGGCGAGCTCGTGGCCGCGTCCGCCGCGCCCATCGACGACGTGCGGGGCCGCGCCGCCTACCGTACGCACGCGCTGGCCGTGATGGCGCGCCGCGCGCTCGGCTGGGCATGGGACGACTTCAGGGGGAGCGCGTGATGAGGGTCGACGTGACCGTGAACGGCCGCCCGATGACGGCCGACGACGTGTGGGAGGGCGAGAGCCTGCTCTACGTCCTGCGCGAACGGCTCGGCCTGCCGGGCGCCAAGAACGCCTGCGAACAGGGCGAATGCGGCGCCTGCACGGTCTATCTCGACGGCACCTCGGTCTGCGCCTGCCTCGTCGCCGCGGGCCAGGCGGAGGGACGCGAGGTGGTGACGGTCGAGGGCCTGGCGGCCCCCGGTGAGGGGTCCGACGGTGAGCTGGGCGGCGGGCTCGACGAGGTGCAGCGCGCGTTCGTGGACGCGGGGGCCGTGCAGTGCGGCTTCTGCACCCCCGGTCTCATCGTCCAGGCCCACGCGCTGCTCGCGGGCACCGAAGGGGCGCCGCCGGACGCCGACATCCGGGAGGCCCTGGCCGGCAACCTGTGCCGCTGCACCGGGTACGAGAAGATCCTCGACGCGGTCCGCCTGGCCGCCGCCCGCCGCGCGGAAAGCGGCTCCCGCGCATGACCCGCCGCGACCGCCCGACGGCGGTGCCGCGTAAAGGCCGCGATCACCCGGTGGCGTTGCCGCGTACGGGGTGTTATCCGCGGTGCGCCATGTCCGCACTCCGAGCGTCACGGATGCCCCGCCGCGATCACCAGGCGGCGGTGCTGCCGCGTACGGGCCGTGATCCGCGAGGGGCGGCGCCCGAATCGTCTGTGTACGGGGGTCCCATTGGCTGAGCGTCAGCGCCCGGTGGTCATCGAGAACGCCTACGTCGTCCCCGTCGCCGGGGCGGAGATCCCGTCCGGTCACGTCGTCGTGGAGGACGGCCTGATCACCGCGGTCGGCCCAGGACCCGCCCCGGCAGTGCCGGAGGGGGCCGAACGCGTCGACGGCTCCGGCTGCCTCGCCACGCCCGGCCTGGTCAACACCCATCACCACCTCTACCAGTGGGCGTCCCAGGGAGTGACCCCGGACGGCACGCTGTTCGAGTGGCTGGTCGCCAGCTATCGGCTGTGGGCCCGGATGGACGCCGAGGTGGTGGTCGGCGCAGCGACGGCCGGGCTGGCCTGGCTTGCCCTGTCGGGCTGCACCACCTCCACCGACCACCACTACGTCTTCCCCAAGGGCAGGGGAGACCTCTTCGAGGCGGAGATCGAGGCCGCGCGGCGGGTCGGGCTGCGCTTCCACCCCTGCCGGGGATCGATGGACCGGGGCGCCTCTCAGGGTGGCCTGCCGCCGGACGAGGTCGTGGAGGACATCGACGAGATTCTCCAGGCCACCGACGACGCCATCCGGAAATATCATGATCCGTCGTTCGGGTCGATGCTGCGCGTCGCGGTCGCCCCCTGCTCGCCGTTCTCGGTCAGCGGCGAGCTCATGACCCGCTCGGCCGAGCTGGCCCGCTCCCACGGCATACGGCTGCACACGCACGTGGCGGAGACGGCCGACGAGGACGAGCACTGCAGGGAGCAGTTCGGCGTGCTGCCCGTCGAATACCTCGACCGGCTCGGCTGGCTGGGCCCCGACGTGTGGCTGGCCCACTGCGTCCATCTGACCGACAAGGACGTGCGGCGCTTCGGCGAGACCGGCACCGGCACGGCCCACTGCCCGTCGTCCAACGGACGCCTCGGCGCGGGCATCGCCCGGGTGTCCGACCTGCTGGCCGCGGGCGCGCCGGTCGGGCTCGGCGTCGACGGCGCGGCGTCCAGCGAGATGACGCCGCTGGCCGGGGAGATCCGCATGGCCGTGCTCACGCAGCGGGCCCGCTACGGCCCGCGCGCGCTGACCGCCCGGCAGGCCCTGGAGATGGCCACGCTCGGCGGCGCCCGCTGCCTCGGCAGGGAGACAGAGATCGGCTCGCTGGAGCCCGGCAAGCTCGCCGACGTCGCGCTGTGGCGGCTCGGCGGCTTCCACGCGGCGATCGACGATCCCGTCGTCGCGTTCGCGTTCGGCACGACCCCGCCGCTCGCCCGGCTGCTCGTCGGCGGCCGGACCGTCGTGGACGACGGCGAGCTGCGCACCGTGCCAGGGGAGGAGGCCGCGCGGGCCGGGGCCGACGCCCACCGCAGGCTCACCACGATGGATCATGTCTGAGGCGTTCCCAGACACGATCGAAGGGCCACAGGTGAGCCACACCATGACAGGACACGTCGTCATCGCACCGGACAAGTTCCGCGGGTCGCTCACCTCACCCGAGGTAGCCGCGCACGTGGCCGCCGGGCTGCGTCTCGCGGGAGCGGGGGACGTCCCCGTCGTCGAGCTGCCGGTGGCCGACGGAGGCGACGGCACCGTGGACGCGGTCGTGGCGAGCGGGTTCACCCGGATCGAGACGCGGGTGACCGGGCCGGCCGGCGATCCGGTCACGGCGAGCTACGCCGTACGCGACGAGC
This sequence comes from Microbispora sp. CSR-4, assembly GCF_008033685.1. Taxonomy (NCBI): domain Bacteria; kingdom Bacillati; phylum Actinomycetota; class Actinomycetes; order Streptosporangiales; family Streptosporangiaceae; genus Microbispora; species Microbispora sp. CSR-4. The sequence continues at coordinate 420,964 of NZ_VJVX01000001.1, read as the reverse complement.
CCGGCGCACGGGTCGCGGTGATCGAGCTGGCCGAGGCGTCGGGCCTGCGCCGGCTGCCGGGCGAGCCGGTGCCGCTCACCGCCACCAGCCGCGGCACCGGCGAGCTGATCGCCCACGCCGTACGGCACGGCGCGACGCGGATCGTGCTCGGCCTGGGCGGCAGCGCCTGCACCGACGGCGGCGCGGGCATGGCCCAGGCCCTCGGCGCGCGGCTGCTCGACGCGGCCGGCAACGACCTGCCCGCGGGCGGGGCCGCGCTGCGCGACCTGCACACCATCGACGCCTCCGGCCTCCTGCGGGGCTTCGAGGTGATCGTGGCGAGCGACGTGGACAACCCGCTGCTCGGGCCGTACGGCGCGGCGGCGGTGTACGGCCCGCAGAAGGGCGCGAGCCCGCAGGACGTGGCCGTGCTGGAGGCCGGGCTGGCCCGGCTGGCGGCCGTCGCCGCGCACACCCACGGCCTGGCGGGCGCGGCCGAGCACGACGGCGTGGTGCGGGCGATGGGCGTGGCCGGGCGGCCGGGGGCGGGCGCCGCGGGAGGGGGGGGCTTCGGCGCGCTGACGTTCCTCGGCGCGGAGATCCGGCCCGGCATCGGCTATCTGCTCGACCTCGTGGACTTCGACCGCCACGTGGAGGGCGCCCGGCTGGTGATCACGGGTGAGGGCTCGATCGACGAGCAGACCCTGCGCGGCAAGGCCCCGGTGGGCGTCGCCGCCGCCGCGGCCAAGCACGGCGTGCCGGTCGTGGCCGTCTGCGGGCGGCGCACCGCCGGCGACGACGAGCTGAGGGCGGCCGGCATCGAGGCGGCGTACGCGCTGACCGACGTCGAGCCCGACGTGCGGCGGTGCATGGCCGAGGCCAGGCCGCTGCTGGAGCGGCTGGCGGCGCGGATCGCCGCCGTACATCTCGTGAACGAGTAGGTGATCGTGAGGGGAGCGGCGAGTCTCGTGCGTGATCGCGGCGGTGACCGGCCCGGGCCGGCGGCGGATAGCGGGGTCGCGGCGGCGGAGGGGGCGTACGACCTGGTGGTGCGGTCCCGGCGGACCGTGACCCCGGAGGGGGAGCGTCCGCTGGCCGTCGCCGTGCGCGGCGGCGTGATCGCGGCCCTGCGCCCCTACGACGAGCCACCGGCGGCCGAGGAGTCGGCCGACCTCGGCGACCTGCCGCTGCTGCCCGGGCTGGTCGACTCCCACGTGCACGTCAACGAGCCGGGCCGCACCCACTGGGAGGGCTTCGCGACCGCCACCAGGGCGGCGGCGGCCGGGGGCGTGACCACGATCGTGGACATGCCGCTCAACTCGCTGCCGCCGACCGTGGACGTGGCGGCACTCGACGTCAAGCGGAAGGCCGCCGAGGGCCGGTGTCACGTGGACGTCGCCTTCTGGGGCGGCGCGATCCCCGGCAACCTCGCCGACCTGCGGCCCCTGCACGAGGCCGGCGTGGCCGGGGTCAAGTGCTTCCTGTCGCCGTCCGGCGTGGACGAGTTCCCCGCGCTCGACCGCGACGGGCTGCGGGCCGCGCTGGCCGAGGTGGCCGCGTTCGACGGCCTGCTGATCGCCCACGCCGAGGACCCCGCCCTGCTGTCCGAGCCCGGCGGCCCCGCGTACGGCGACTTCCTCGGGTCGCGCCCGCAGGAGGCCGAACGCAGGGCCGTCGAGCAGGTGATCGAGCTTGCGGCGGAGACGGGCGCGCGGGCGCACATCGTGCACGTGTCGGCCGCCGCCTGCGTCGAACCGCTGCGCGCCGCCCGGACGGCAGGGGTGCGCGTCACGGCCGAGACCTGCCCCCACTATCTGACCCTGGCGGCCGAGCAGGTCACCGGGCCCGCCTACAAGTGCTGCCCGCCCATCCGGGAGGCCGCCAACCGCGACGCGCTGTGGCGGGCGCTCGCCGACGGTGTGCTCATGGGGATCGTCTCCGACCACTCCCCGTCGACGCCCGACCTCAAGGTGCCCGACTTCGCCGCCGCCTGGGGCGGGATCTCCTCGCTCCAGGTCGGCCTGCCCGTCGTGTGGACCGCCGCGCGTGCCCGCGGCCACGGCCTGGCGGACGTCGCGCGCTGGATGGCCGAGGGACCGGCACGCCTGGCTGGCCTGCCCGGCAAGGGGGCGATCCGGGAGGGCGACGACGCCGACCTCGTCGCCTTCGACCCCGACGCCGAGTTCACCGTGGACGTCGCGGAGCTGCACCACCGCAACCCGGTGTCTCCCTATCACGGCGCGCGGCTGGCGGGCGTGGTGCGCACCACCTGGCTACGCGGCACGCCCGTCGACTTCGCCACCCCGCGTGGCCGGCTGCTGACGAGAGGAGCCCGATGACCGGCTTCACCCGCCTGCCCGATCTCGCCCTCCGTACGTACGGCGGGTCGGTCGTGGCCGCCAACGACGAGTCGTTCGCCGAACGGGAGGCCCTGATCCGGCCGGGACCGGCCGAGTTCCGGCCGCACACGTTCGGGGCCAAGGGACAGGTCTACGACGGCTGGGAGACCCGGCGGCGGCGCGAGCCCGGCCACGACTGGGCGATCGTGCGGCTCGGCATGCCCGGGGTCATTCACGGCGTCGTCGTGGACACCGCGTGGTTCCGCGGCAACTACCCGCCGTACGCGTCGGTCGAGGCGTGCGCGGCCGAGGGCCACCCCGCGCCGGAGGAGCTGGACGGCTGGGTGGAGATCGTGCCGAAGAGCCCGCTGAAGGGCGACGCGGTCCACGAGTTCGCCGTGCCCGATCCCCGCCGCTTCACCCACGTGCGGCTGAACATCTTCCCCGACGGCGGCGTCGCGCGGCTGCGGGTCCACGGGCGGGTCGTGCCCGACCACACGTTCCTGGAAGGCCTCACCATCGACCTCGCCGCGCTGGAGAACGGCGGCCTGGTGACGGCGTGCTCCAATGAGTTCTACTCCTCGCCGAACAACGTCATCGCGCCCGGCCTGGCCCGCAACCAGGCCGAGGGCTGGGAGACCGCCCGCCGCCGCGACGACGGCAACGACTGGCTCGTCGTGGCCCTGGCCGGGCCCGGCCGGGTGGCCGTCGCCGAGCTCGACACGACCAACCTGGTGTTCAACGCCCCCGGCTGGGCGTCGCTGAAGGGCGCGGACGCGGACCGTGCGCCGCTGGAGGACGAGGACGCCTGGTTCACGCTGCTGCCCAGAACGCGCCTGCAGCCCGACACCCGCCACCGCTTCCGCCTGGACGACGACCGCCGGATGACCCACGCCCGGCTCGACATCTACCCCGACGGCGGCCTCGCCCGCCTCCGCCTCCTCGGCACCCTCATCCCCTGAGCCCTACGCACACGGGGACTCGAGTACGACGTCCCGCCGGGGTCATTACTCCCCGTCGTTCTCCGGAACCGGCGGGGCTCTTCATGCGTGAGCCGGCCGCATGGCCGAGCGCGTCGCGCACGCCCCCGGAGGGACGCCGGGGACGATGACGAGGCGCGGGGAGGCGCGGATCAGTGCCAGATGGTGATGGTGGTGCCCGGCGGCTGCTGGCCGAGCGGATTCTCGCCGACCACGCGGTCGGTGCCCATCACCCTGCGGACGTTGACCTTGAAACCGGCCGCCTTCAGCTCGTTGGCCGCGTCCTTGACGGACTTGAACATCACGTTGGGGACGGCGACGACGACGGGCGGGGTCTGGTCGGGATCGGCGGGGTTGGCCTCCCACGGCCAGTGGAAGCCCTGGTCCGGGCCGCGTGAGGCGGTCAGGTGGACGGTCGCCCCGGCCACCACCTCGGCGCCGCCGGCCGGGTCCTGGGCGATCACCGTGCCCGGCGGGGCGTCGTCGGTGGTCTCGTCGACCTGGACGTTGAAGCCCTTCTCGCGCAGGAACTTCTCCGCCTGGTCGCGCATCATCTGCGTGACGTCCGGCATCAGCAGCCCGGCGCTGACGACGAAGTTGACCGTGCTGCCCTTCTTGACGCGCTTGCCCACCGGCGGGTTGGTGCGGATCACCTGGTCGCGGGGGACGGTGTCGCTCGCGCTCTTGCTCACCCGCCCGGGGGTGAGCCCGGCATCGGCGATCTTCGCCCGGGCGTCCGCCAGGCTGTACTTCTCGACCAGCGGCACGGCGATCAGCTCCGGGCCGGCCGACGGGATCAGGGTGAGCACCGAGCCCTTGACCACCTCGGCTCCCAGCCCCGGCTCGGTGTCGAGAACGATGTCCTTCGGCACCTTGTCGTCGAACCGCGCCTGGCCGATCCGCACCTCGAAGCCGGCCTGCTGCGCCATCTGCCTCGCGACGGTGACGGGCTTGTTCACCAGGTCGGGGACCTTCGTGTAGCGGCCCTGGGAGAACCACCAGCCGGTGAACGCGACGCCCGCCAGCATGACGAGGGCCAGCGCGGCGACGAACCAGACGGGCCTGATCCCGCCGCGTCCCCTGCGCCGTCCCGTCTCGGCCCGGTCGGTCAGCAGTTCCGAGCGCGGCTGGATCATCGTGTGGCCGAGCGGCGACTCGGGCTCGGCGAGCACGTGCGCCCCCATGCCGAACGACCCGCTGCCGAACGATCCGCTGCCGTGCGGCCCCGTGCCAGGAGACCCGGTGCCGTGCGACCCGGTGCCGTGCGACCCGGTGCCGTGCGACCCGGTGCCGTGCGACTCCGTGCCGAACGACGAGGCCCCGCCGGCCGGCGGCATGGTCCGGTGGGCGCCCGTCCGCACGCCGCTGTGGGCGCCGGTGTCCGGGGCCCCGTGGCGGGCGGCGTGCGCGTCGGTGTGCCCGGTCTTCGGCAGCGTACGGTGGACCTCGACGGCGGCGACGAGCATCGCGGTCGCGTCCGCCGGGCGCGCGGCGGGGTCCTTGTCGGTGGCCGCGGCGACGAGCGCGTCGATCACCGGCGGCACGTCGGGCACGATCGACGACGGCGCGGGCACGGTCTCGTGCACGTGCCGGTAGGCGACCGACATCGGCGTCTCACCCGAGTACGGCTGCCGCCCGGTGAGCAGCTCGAACAGCATGATCCCGGCGGCGTACACGTCGCTGCGGGCGTCGGCGTTGCCGGTCGTGACCTGCTCGGGCGACATGTAGCCGATCGTGCCGATCATCATGCCGGTCTTGGTCTGGTTGGTCGCCTCGATCGCGCGGGCCAGGCCGAAGTCCACGACCTTCACCCGGCCGTCGTCGGCGAGCAGCACGTTCTCGGGCTTGACGTCGCGGTGGATGAGCCCGGCCTGGTGGGCCGCGCCGAGCGCGGCGAGCACCGGGATGACCATCTCCAGGGCCTCGCGGGCCGGGAGGTGGCCGCGCCGGCGCAGCACGTCGCGCAGCGTACGGCCGGGGACGTACTCCATGGACAGGTAGACGTGCGCCCCGTCGGTGCCCTGGTCGAAGACCTGCACGATGTTGGGGTGCGAGAGGCTGGCCACCGACTTGGCCTCGCCGATGAAACGCCGCACGAACTGCGGGTCCTCGGCCAGCGAGCGGTGCATCACCTTGACGGCGACCGTGCGGTCGAGCCGGACGTCCAGAGCCAGGTATACGGAGGCCATGCCACCCCGGGCGATCCGGGACTCGACGCGGTAGCGCCCGTCGAGCAACTGCCCCACGAGCGGGTCGGTTAGCGTCGTGTCCACTCGCCAGAGTTTACGGGTGATTTGCCGCCGGGCGTGTTCCCGAATCCCAAACCGAGACCTATTCGGCAGCCTCGCGCGCCGTCCGAAAAGCCATACCGATTCCGAAAACCGGCCTTACCAGACGCGGAATCGGCCGCCTCCCGCCTCGCCCGCGCCGGCGTTCCGGGGCAGGCGGGCGAGAGGAGGACAGAGGCCACGGCGGTGCCGGACCGCAGAGCCGGGCTGCGGTGCCGGACCGTGGTGCCGGACCGCAGAGCCGGACCCCAGAGCCGGACTGTGATGGCGGACTGTGGTGCCCGACCGCAGGGTCGGTCCGCACAGTTGGACCGTGGTGCCGGACCACGGCGCCGGACCACGGTGCCGGACTGTGCGGCGGATCTCAGGACGCGCGGGCGGGCGAGGACGCCTCGGCGTAGCGGCGGCGCGGGATGCGCCCGGCGAGGCGGGCCGTCCGCCCGGCCGTGACCGCCTGCCGCATGGCCGCCGCCATCAGGTCCGGCCGGTGCGCCCGGGTCACGGCGCTGGCCAGCAGGACGGCGTCGCAGCCCAGCTCCATCGCGAGCGCGGCGTCGCTGGCCGTGCCGATGCCGGCGTCGAGGATCACCGGCACCGTGGCCGCCTCGACGATCAGCTCGATGCTGTGCGGGTTGCGGATGCCCAGCCCGGAGCCGATCGGGGCGCCGAGCGGCATCCCGGCCGCGCACCCGGCGTCCTGGAGCCTGCGGGCCAGTGCCGGGTCGTCGCCGATGTACGGCAGCACCACGAAGCCGTCGGCGACCAGCCGCTCGGCGGCGTCGAAGGTCTCGATCGGGTCGGGCAGCAGGGTCCGCTCGTCCGCGATGACCTCCAGCTTCACCCAGTTGGTCTCCAGCGCCTCGCGGGCCAGCCGGGCGGTCAGCACCGCCTCCCCGGCGGTGAAGCAGCCCGCCGTGTTCGGCAGCACCTTGATGCCGCGGGCGCGCAGCAGGTCGAGCACCGAGCCACGCGACTGCGGGTCGAGCCTGCGCATCGCGACGGTCGTCAGCTCGGTGCCGGACGCCTCGAGCGCCTGGTCGAGCACCTCGAGCGACGGCGCGCCGCCGGTGCCCATGATGAGCCGCGAGGTGAACTTCTCCCCGCCCAGCACGAGGACGTCGTCGGTCATGTTCACCCTCCCTGCACGGCCGTGAGCACTTCGACGCCGTCGCCGTCGGCGACCTGGGTGGAGTCCCAGGCGCTCCGGCTGACGACCTCGCCGTTCAGCGCCACCGCGACCCCCGACGTGAGGGCCGTGAGGGTCCGTACGGCGTCGCCGACCGTGGCGCCGTCCGGCAGCTCGGCCGCGCCTCCGTTGATCGTGACTTTCATTGGCTGAATCTCCCTGGATCGCAGAACCGGGCGACCGGGGGCACCTCGTCGCCGGTGAGGAACGCGGCGACGGCGTCGGCCGTGACCGGGGACAGCAGCACCCCGTTGCGCCCGTGCCCGGTCGCCGCCAGCACGCCGGGCGGCCCGGCGGGACCGATGAGCGGCAGGTTGTCGGGTGTGCCCGGGCGGAAGCCGGTCGTCGTCTCGGCGAGTTCGAGCTCGGTGATGCCGGGCACCAGCTCGCGGGCGTCGCGCAGCAGCTCGTAGACGCCTCCGGCGGTGACCCGCGCGTCGTACCCCATCTCCTGGGTGGTCGCGCCCAGCGTGATCTCGCCGTCGCCCCGGGGGACGAGGTAGGCGGGGGAGCCGTGCACCAGCCCCCTGACGCACCGGGTGAGGAAGCCCCGGGGCCCGCGCAGCCGGAGGATCTCGCCCTTGACCGGGCGCACCGGCAGGCCGGGCAGCAGGGACGCCGACCACGACCCGGCCGCCACGACGACCTGCCCGGCCGCGACGGTCCCGCCGGACTCCAGCCGTACGGACGGACCCCCCGCCTCCGGGGCGTCGATCGCGGCGACTCGCTCGGTCACCAGCGTGCCGCCCGCCTTCTCGAACGCCGTGAGCAGGGCGCGTACGACCCTGCGGGGGTTGACCCAGGCGTCGTCGCGGGCCAGCAGCCCACCGCGTACGGAGGGAGAGAGCATCGGCTCGAAGGAGCGGCACTCGCGCCCGGTGAGCCGCTCTACCCGCAGGCCGAGCGTCCGCTCGAAGGCGGCGAGGTCGTCGAGGACGGCCATGTCGTCCGCGCCGCGGGCGACCTCCAGGGTGCCCTCGGTCCGGTAGTCGAGGTCGGCGCCGGTCTCGTCCTCAAGCTCCGCCCGGAACGCCGGCCAGGCCGCCAGTGACGCGAGACCGAGCCGCAGCAGCGGCTCCTCCGTGTAGGTCACCTCGCTGACCGGCGCGAGCATCCCCGCGGACGCGTGGGTGGCGCCGCCTCCGGGGGAGGGGTCGGCCACCGCGACCGACAGGCCGCGCCGGACGGTGCGCCAGGCCGCGGCCAGGCCTTCCACCCCGCCGCCCACGATCACGACGTCGTAGCCGGACTGAACGCCGGGTGGCGGTGTGCGGGACACAGCGCTCCCTTCGCCGGCATTACCCGGATCAGGTCGGGGCGGTCGAGAGCCTCGTGCTCTCCTCTCAGCCCGGTCCGCCGGGCTCCCGCGCGTCTTACGTCCCCAAGGGTAGTACGCCGCCCGAAACGGCCGATCGCGGGACCGATGAGCCCGGGTGGTGAGAGCACCCGGGGCCTCACAACCCGGGCCTGTTCGAGTGCGCGTCAATTACCCAACTCGTTATGGGGGCCCCGTTGGCCAGGGCCCCTGTCGGCAATCTATGGTCGAGCTGTGGATCACGTCGTGGTGGTGGGTGCCGGCCTGGCCGGCGTGCGAAGCATCGAGGCGTTGAGGTTCCGTGGGTTCACCGGACGCATCACGCTCATCGGCGAGGAAAACCATCGCCCCTATGACCGGCCGCCGCTGTCGAAGGCGGTGCTGCTCGGAGAGACCGACTCCACCGTGGTCGACTCCGATCTCGACGCCCTCGACGTACGGCTGTGCCTCGGCACGGCGGCCAAGGGCCTGCGCGAGGGCGTGCTGGAGACGACCGAGGGAGAGCTGGAGTACGACGGCCTGGTGATCGCCACCGGCGCCGCCCCGATCCGCCTGCGCGGCGAGGGCCGCCAGCACGTGCTGCGCACGATCGAGGACGCGCTCGCGCTGCGCGAGCGGCTGGTCCCCGGCGCCCGCGTGGCCGTCGTCGGGGCCGGCTGGATCGGCGCCGAGGTCGCCACCGCGGCGGCCAGGGCCGGGTGCGCCGTGACCGTCGTGGAGGCGGGGGAGAGCCCGCTCGCCGTGGCCCTCGGGCCCGAGGTGGGCAGCCACACCACCGGCTGGTACGCGCGGGCGGGCGTCGAGCTGCGCCTCGGGGCGCTGGTCGGCAGCGTGGACCCCGACGGCCTCACGCTCATGTCCGGCGCCCGGGTGCCGGCCGACGTGGTCGTCACCGGCGTCGGTGTGCGCCCGGCCGTCGACTGGCTGAAGGGGTCGGCGGTCCGGGTCGACGACGGGGTGGTGGTCGACGAGCACCTGCGCACGTCGCTGCCCAACGTGGTCGCGGTGGGCGACTGCGCGAGCTGGTGGTCGCGCAGGTTCCGCACCCGGCTGCGCGTCGAGCACTGGGACACCGCGCTCCAGGCCCCCGACGTGGCCGCCGCCACCCTGCTGGGCGAGGAGGCGGTCTACGACCCGGTGCCGTACTTCTGGTCGGAGCAGTTCGGCCACATGGTGCAGTTCGCCGGTCACCGGGAGGCCGGTGACCGCATGGTGCTGCGCGGCGACCCGCGCAGGGACCCGAAGTGGGCGGTGTGCTGGCTGAAGGCCGACGACCGGCTCGCCGCGGTGCTCACCGTCGACCGCCCCCGCGACGTGGTGCAGGGCCGGAAGATCATCGAGAGCGGCCGGCGGCTCGACCCCCTGCGGGTGGGGGATTCGGCCCGGCCGCTACGCGACTGCATTATGGCTTAATCGAGGTGTTTCGTGGCGGCCCGCCTGTGGTAATGGTGGTTCCGTGACGCTTACTGTTGCGCAGATCGACCGGGAGACCGACCAGCTCGTAGGGGAGTGGCTCCCCCTCTCGGAGGCCGCCAAGAAGCTGGGGCTCAGCGTCGGCCGCGCCAAGCAACTCCTCAAGGACAAGAAGCTCGTCGGCGTCCGCCGGGGCGGCGGCGAGCCGCAGATCCCGGCGGTGTTCATCGCGGACGGTGAGGTGCTCAAGGGCCTGCCCGGCACGCTCACCGTCCTGTCCGACGCCGGGTACGACGAGGTGGAGTCGATCCGGTGGCTGTTCACCCCGGACGACTCGCTGCCCGGGGCCCCGATCGACGCGATCGTGAAGGGCCGGCACACGGAGGTCAAGCGCAGGGCCCAGGCCCTCGGCTTCTGACCCCGCCGCCGCATGGCATTGTGGTCGGGTGGACGACATCCGGCGACAGCGGCTCGCGCAGGCCAGGCTCTACCTCTGCACTGACGGCAGAAGGGACCGCGGCGATCTGGAGAAGTTCCTCGACGCGGTCCTGTCCGGCGGGGTGGACATCGTGCAGCTCAGGGAGAAGGGCCTGGAGGCGCGCGAGGAGCTGGAGCTGCTCGAGGTCTTCCGCGCGGCCTGCGACAGGCATGGTGCCCTGCTGGCGGTGAACGACCGGGCGGATGTGGCCTACGCCGCGCGGCCCGACATCCTGCACCTCGGCCAGGACGACCTCCCGGTCCCGGTGGCGCGGGAGATCCTCGGTCCTGACGTGCTCATCGGCAGGTCGACGCACTCGGCGGCCGAGGCGTCGGCCGCCGCCGTGGAGCCGGGCGTGGACTACTTCTGCTGCGGGCCGATCTGGCCCACGCCCACCAAGCCCGGCCGTCCGGCGCCCGGCCCCGCGCTGCTTCAGCATGCCGCGAGCCTGGGCGCCGACCGCCCGTGGTTCGGCATCGGCGGCATCGACCTGGGCAACCTCGACGAGGTGATGGCGCACGGCGTGCGCCGCGCCGTGGTCGTCCGTGCCATCACCGAGGCCGACGATCCGGGCGCCGCCGCCGCCGCGCTCAAGGCACGGCTGTCCGCCGTCCCGCTCTGAGCGGAACGCGCACATTCAGGCACGGTGGGGCGCCCGCCCGTCACCCGCGGCGGAACGTCCGCGTCAGGCGGGGCGGGACGCCCGCCGCCAGGTGAGGAATGTCCGTCGTCGGGTCAGGTGCGGCGGGTCGTGGCCGCCACGGCCAGGGCGGCCAGTGCGGCGCGGGCGTCGTCCTCGATCGGCGCCTGGTCGAGGGCGTGCAGCGCGTCGTCGAGGTAGCGCTTGATCATGTCCTCGCACGCCGTCAGCGCGCCGGTCTCCTCGATCACCGTACGCAACCGCCCGATCCCTTCGGCGTCCAGCTCCGGGTCGCCGAGCAGGGACCGTACGACCTCCGTCTGAGCGGGGGTGGCCGAGGCGAGCGCACGCGCGATCAGGACGGTCCGTTTGCCCTCGCGAAGGTCGTCACCGGCGGGCTTGCCGGTCTCCGCCGGGTCGCCGAACACGCCGAGGATGTCGTCGCGGAGCTGGAAGGCGATGCCCACCTGCTGGCCGTACTGCACGCAGAGCCGGTCGATCCAGGCGTGGCGGGCCCGGGCGGCGAGGACGAGCCCGAGCCGGAGCGGCTGCTCGACCGAGTATTTGCCGCTCTTGTAGAGCGCCACCCGCAGCGCGCTGTCGAACGTGCTCTCCCCCTGCGCCTGTTCGAGCAGGTCGAGATACTGCCCGCACATGAGCTCGGTGAGCATGTAGTCGTGCATCGGCTGGGCGGCGGCGATCGCCTCGGGGGCGAGGCCGCTGGTGCGCCACATCTCCCCGGACCACACCAGCAGCAGGTTGCCCAGCAGCACGGCCGTGCCCTCGCCGAACTGCGGCGCCGACCCGTGCCAGCCCGCCTCGGTGTGCATGCGTTCGAACCGGCGGTGCGCCGACGGCATGCCCCGGCGCACGTCGCTGGCGTCCATGACGTCGTCGTGGATGAGCGCGCTGGCCTGGAGGAGCTCCAGCGAGGCGGCGGCGAAGCGCAGCCCCGGGTCGTCGCCTCCTCCGGCGGCGCGCCAGCCCCAGTAGCAGAAGGCGGGCCGCAGCCTCTTGCCACCAGCAAGGAAGTCTTCCGCGGCGGACAGCAGGACGGCCAGATGGGGGTCACCGAAGTGTGGTCGCTGCCGGTCGAGGAACTCCCGGAGTGCGAGGTCCACCTCCGTACGGATGGAATCGAGCGAGGCGGCGGAAGCGGTCATGTTCTGAGACTAACCGGGGTTGATCCAGACACCTATCAGCAGATCCCCTCCAATCGTGTCAACTCGCTCTGATAGGGCAAATGTCCACATTGCAAGACTGTGACGGCCGTCAAAACCACCGTCGCTGTACCCTTGCCGGTATGGCTCTCGGTCTGCCCTCGCGGCTTCCTGATCGCGTCCCGACGGTCCGCGAACTGCTGGCCGCGGGTGAGCGCTCGTTCTCGTTCGAGTTCATGCCGCCGAAGACCGACGAGGGGGAGCGGCAGCTGTGGCGGGCGATCCGTGAGCTGGAGGCGCTGCGCCCGACGTTCGTCTCCGTGACCTACGGCGCCGGCGGCTCGACCCGGGACCGCACGGTGGACATCGTCGAGCGGCTGGCGCACGAGACCACGCTGACGCCCGTCGCCCACTTCACCGCGGTCGACCACTCGATCCGCGAGCTGCGCCACCTCGTCGGCAGGTTCGCCGACGCGGGCGTGCGCAACATCCTCGCCGTCCGCGGCGACCCGCGCGGCGGCAACCCCCTGGACGAGTGGGTCAAGCACCCCGAGGGCGTGCTGTACGCCGAGGAGCTGGTGCGGCTGATCCGCCAGGCGGGCGACTTCTGCGTGGGCGTGGCGGCCTTCCCGTACAAGCACCCCAGGTCGGCGACGATCGAGTCGGACACGAAGTATTTCGTGCAGAAGTGCCGGGCCGGCGCGGACTACGCGATCACCCAGATGTTCTTCAGGGCCGAGGACTACCTGCGGCTGCGCGACCGTGTGGCGGCCCACGGGTGCGACACCCCGATCATCCCGGGGATCATGCCCGTCACGCAGATGAGCACGATCGCCCGGTCGGAGCAGCTGTCCGGTGCGCCGTTCCCGCCGGAGGTGGCCGAGCGGTTCGCGGCCGTCGCCGACGACCCGGCCGCGGTCCGCCGCCTCGGCATCGAGCACGCCATCGAGATGTGCCAGAAGCTTCTCGACGAGGGCGCGCCCGGCATCCACTTCATCACCTTCAACCGGTCGAGCGCGACCCGCGAGGTGTTCCAGGCGCTGCACAGCGTGCCCGCCGCCGCTGTGGCCGGCTGAGAGCCGGCCGGGTCCCGTCAGCCTTCCTCTGCCCCGGCGGCCTCGCGCTCGGCCAGCGGCAGCCGCACCCCGGCGATGACGTACTCCTCGTAGCCGCCGGGGAAGACGAACCGGGTCATCAGGTCGGTGAACCCGACGTCCCGGTAGAGGTGCCGGGCCACCGTGGGGGCGTCGTGCGTCGACAGCACGGCCGTACGCTCCGGGCGGCCCTCGCACAGCGCGTGGATCATCCGCCGGCCGACGCCCCGGCCCTGATGTTCGGGGCGCACGTGGATCTCGGCGATCTCCAGGGCGTCGCCGAACCAGTCGTCCGCCACCAGCGGCCCGGCCCGGTCCTGCAGCGCCCCCCGCACGACGTCGTGCCACCACTGCCCCTGGCCGCCGTGGAAGCCGTACGCGAAGCCGACGATGACGGAGGTCCGCGCCTCCTCCGCGAGCACGCAGTCGAAGTCGGGATAGGTGGCGTGGTTGCGCATGATCGCCATACGGCCCGCGAGCTGGTCCGACGGCGGGCGCATGGCGACCGTGTAGATCTCCAGCACGGTGTCCAGCACGGCCCTGAACTCGTCGGGCCCCACCCGTCGCAGTCGGATCACTCGTCGCACACTAGCAAAGCGACGCCGGGCCGGTTCGGCAGGCGTCACTCCACATCCGCCGACGTGCCTCCAGTGATGCGCAGCAGCTCGTCATAGGAGGTCGGGAAGACGGTGTGGGGGTGCCCGGCGGCGGCCCAGACCACGTCGTGCTTGCTCAGCCAGGTGTCCACCAGCGTCCGTACGGGCGCGGGGTGGCCGACCGGGGCGACGCCGCCGATGGGCTGCCCGGTGTGCTCGCGGACGAACTCCGGCGTGGCCCGCCGCACCTTCGCCGCGCCCACGAGGCGCGCGATCAGATCGGTGTTCACGCGATGGGCGCCGCTGGTCAGCACCAGCAGCGGCGCGCCGTCCGCGTCGAAGATCAGGCTGTTGGCGATCGCGCCGACCTCGCAGCCGAGCTGGGCCGCCGCCGTGGCGGCCGTCGGCGCGGCCTCGTCGAGCACGACGACCTCGCCCGTCACCGCGTGGGCCCGCAGGGCCTCCTGAACCCGGGCGACGTTCGGATGCAACTTTTCTGCCACCCGGTCACTCTAAACGGATTGCCAGGACATACGCGGCCGATTATGGCCACTTACGATCACGCGGCTCACAATCGGACCGTAAGGTGAGTCCTTTGATCGAGAAACCGGCTTATGAGGGGGTTGGTCATGATGAGGGGTCGACGGAGACTACTCGTCGCGGCCGGGGTCGTGACGTTCGCGACGGCCTTCGCGGCGACCGGCGCCGCGGGCACGGCCCAGGCGAGCACCGCCGCACCGGCGGAGGCCGTGCTCGGGGCGCTTCCCGCGCTCTCGCCGTCCTCGGCGCTCCCGGCGCGGGCCGCCGTCCCCGCACGCGCCACCGGTTACGCGCCGTTCACCGCCCCGGGCAAGACGCTCAAGCTCGGCGCCAAGGGCTCCGCCGTCAAGGCGCTGCAGGCCCGGCTCAAGGAGCTCGGGTATGTGCCCGGCAGCATTGACGGACGGTACGGCGGGGGCACGCAGATGGCGGGCTGGGCGGTCCAGAAGGGGCAGGGGGTCACGCCGACCAGCACGATCGCCGCCCGCACCTGGCGGGCGCTGGAGAACCCCCGGGCGCCCAAGGTCCTGGTGCCCAGGGGCAAGGCGAACCGTGTCGAGGTGAACCTGACCAAGCAGGTGATGGTTCTCTATCGGGGTGGCGTGCCGGTGCTGATCAGCCACATCTCCAGCGGCAGCGGCATCCCCTACACCGAGTGGGCCACCTGGAACGGCAAGCGGCAGCGGTTCTCCGGCAGCGCCCGCACGCCGACCGGCGACTACAGGACCACCTGGCGGGTCAAGGGCTGGCACCGGTCCTACCTGGGGCAGCTCTACAACCCCATCTTCTTCAACGGCGGCATCGCGCTCCACGGCGCGCTGTCGGTGCCGCTCTACCCGGCGTCGCACGGCTGCGTGCGGCTGCCCATGAGCGTGGCCGAGATCCTGCCGGGCATGCTCGGCACGGGCGTCCCGGTGCACGTCAGGGGCGCCTTCAGGCGCTGACTCCCTTCAGGAGGGGCCCCGCGCGAGATCGTCGCGCGGGGCCCCTCTGTCGTCCGCCCCGCTCGTTTCGAACGCGATCCTCGAACACGTTTTCGTTGACAGTCTTGACAGGGGACATGATCGAATCTATGTTCGATGGAGTGGGCGTGGGACTCGCGGCTCGCGCCCACCCCGTTGGTTCCGTGCCTTCGTCGTCGGCGGAGACGGATGCGGCACGGCCCGCGGCGTGGGCCGGACGGGGAGAGGGGAAGCTCCTCGTCCGGCCGCCCACGGGAGCCTGGGAAAGCGCCGGGCGATCTCGAGCGGTTCGCGGGATCTCCGGCCGGCGAAATTGTCGGTGCGATCTGCGACTGTGAGGTCACCGGCGACCTTCGCCGGAGTGCCACGACTCAAGGAGGCGGGCATGACTGAGCAGAACGACGATCAGAAGAGCGGGCCCCGGCTCTCGCAGGCGGTTCTGGCACACCTCGCGGACGCCAGGGCATGCCTCGCTGACGCCACCGTCGGGCCCACACCCGCGGACCGCTACGTCTCGGCCCATCTGGCGGCTCTCCGCGCCGCCGCCGGGATCCTCGCGGCTCGTCCACGTCCGATGGACGGCCGCAGGCGGCGGCTGCGCAGCGCCTGGGAGCTGCTCCCGGAGGCCGAGCCCAAGCTCGCGGACTGGGCGGCCTACTTCGCGGTGAGCGCGACCAAGCGCGCGGCGGCCGAGGCCGGCATGGTCCGCGCCGTCACGCAGAACGACGCGGAGGAAATCATAGCGGAGGCGGACAGGTTCGTCGGCGAGGTCGAGTCGATCCTCGGCCTGCCCGGCCGTCCCACCCTCCCCATGGCCGGCTGACCCCGCACCCCGCCCATGCCCGCCCGACGCCGAACCCACGGCCGGCTGGCACCGAGCCCTGCCCAGGCGGGCTATGGAGCGGCCATGCGTTGGGGCTCTCGCTCGGGATCGCGTCAGGCCTCACCAGCGTGTCCCACGGGGCCTATTCGTCGGGGTCGGCGATCTCGATGATGCGCAGCGGGTTGTCCAGGGCCCGGGACGGTCGCTGCCATTTGCCGCCGCGCAGGGTGAGGATCGGGCAGACCGAGACGTCCGCGATTGCGGCGGCGTGAGCGTCATGGATGTCGAGGCCGGTGACGGCCATCGTGTCGACGAGCTTGGCGGATTGTGCGATGCCGTCCAGCGGGGCGACGACGGCATGCTCGAACGCGGCCAGGCCGGCGAGCAGGGCCTGGGCGTCCGGCGTGCCGCGGCCGTCGAGGAGTGCCCCGGCGGCCGCCAGTGCGGGGACGACGAGAGTCTGACCGGCCCGGTCGAAGTCCTGCAGGAGGCCGATGACGTCGGCGTCCCCGCGGGCGACGTCGGTCAGCACGCTGGTGTCGAGGATGTACGGCGTGGGGGTGAAGTCACTCACCGGACGCTGCCGGGAAACCATGCTCGGCGAGCTGGCGGTTCACGTGCCGCATCATGCGGGCCACCCGTTCGGGGTCGGCCTGGCGGGCGCGTTCGCGCAGCAGGGCGAGCGCGCGCTGGTCGGTGATGCGCTTTTCCGCGATGGCGTCGTTGAAGACGGCGGCCACGCTGGTGGCCTTGCCGGTCGCCACGAGGTGCTCGGCGTATTCAAGGACGCCGGGGTCCACGGTGATCGTGATCCGCGCCTTCCTGTCTCCGCTCATACCCGGGATCATACCGACGCTGCTCGCGCGGTGCGGGGATTCAGGCCGGTGGGATCGCGGCTGTGGTCAGACGGGGTCGCGCTCCAGAGGGCAGCTCATGCACCGCGGCCCGCCGCGCCCGCGGCCGAGCTCGCTGCCCCGGATGGTGATGACCTCGATGCCGTGCCTGCGCAGGTGGTTGTTGGTCGTGGTGTTGCGCTCATAGGCCACGACCACGCCGGGCTCCAGCGCCAGCACGTTGCAGCCGTCGTCCCACTGCTCGCGTTCGGCCGCGTGCACGTCCTGCGTCGGCGTGAGGACCTTGATGTCGTCGAGGCCGATGGCCCGGGCGATCGCCTTGTGCATGTCCTCCGGCGGATGGTCGGTGATCTTCAGCTCCTTGTCGGTGTCGCCCGGCTCCACCGTGTAGGACGGGAGCATGCCGAGCCCGGCGTATTTGGTGAACACGCCCACGTCGACGTTGGTCATGACAGTGTCGAGGTGCATGAACGCGCGGGTCTTGGGCAGGACGAGCGCCACGATGCGGGTCGCCGACCCCGCTCGGAACAGGTTGGTCGCCAGCATCTCCACGGCCTGCGGCTGGGTGCGCTCGCTCACCCCGACGAGCACGACGCCGTCGCCGAGCACCAGGACGTCGCCGCCCTCGATGGTGGCCGGGGCCATGCGCACGCCCTCGTACCAGACGTTGAAACCGCCGCCGTCCGGGTTGCCGTAGCCCGGGGCGAACAGCGGGTGCCACCGGTAGACCGCCTCGTAGTTGACGGTCTCCCGCCTGCGGGCCTTCTTGCGCATCGGATTGATCGACACCCCGTCGTATATCCAGCAGGAGGTGTCGCGGGCGAACAGGTGGTTGGGCAGCGGCGGGAGGACGAAGTCGTCCAGGCCGAGGGTGTGGAAGACGATGGAGGCCGGGTCGCAGCCCAGTTCGAGGATCTCGCGTTTGGTGATCCCGCCCGTCAGCAGCGGCGCGAGCGCGTCCGCGTCGAGGGCGTCGAGCGTGTTGCGGATCGCGTCGGCGGTCAGGGGGCCGAACCAGTGCTCGTCGACGCTGCCGTCGAGGATGTGCTTGCGCGCGTCGGGGATCTCGATCACCTCCCGGAGGAGGTCGCCGAGGTGATGCACCTCGACGCCGCGCCCGGCGAGCACCTCGCACCACTCCCGGTGCTCCTCCAGAGCGCGCTGCACCCACAGCACGTCGTCGAACAGCAGGGCGTCCTTGTTGCCCGGGGTGAGCCGCTTTAGCGCGAGTTCGGGTATGTCGACCAGAACCCGGCGGAGCCTGCCCACCTCGGAGCCCACGAAAAACGTCATGTCCTGCCTATCCCCGCGTGGCGGGAATCAGTCGTACGGGCGGCTCCCCGTCGCGGAGACGCCGCCCGTGACGAAGGGGCCCGCCGGCGCCGATGCCGCGAAGGCGCCGCCCGGACCGCTCCAGGCACGGCGCGTGCCGGAAACGACCGGCATCGCCGCGGGGAGCCGGGTGCGGACCCGTGGGAGGTCAGAAGGACTCGACGGCGCGGCGGGCCTCCGCGTCGAGCACGCCCCAGTGGATGAACTCCTCGGTCAGCTCGACCGGCGACTTGTCGTAGATGACCGCCAGCGAACGCAGGTCCTCCTGCCGGATGGACAGCACCTTGCCGTTG
The DNA here is from genome assembly GCF_008033685.1 of Microbispora sp. CSR-4. Taxonomy (NCBI): domain Bacteria; kingdom Bacillati; phylum Actinomycetota; class Actinomycetes; order Streptosporangiales; family Streptosporangiaceae; genus Microbispora; species Microbispora sp. CSR-4. Next base: position 402,692 of record NZ_VJVX01000001.1, on the reverse strand, counting down.
TAGTCACCCCGCTGGCTCTGGATGGTCGCGGCGTAACGGGCAAGCGGACCGGCCTTGTCCTTCGGCAGCTGCGAAAGGCGCTCAAGGTCGATGACCAACTTGGGAGCGGGCGCAAGCGGGCTGGGGGCGGCTCCGCCCGGAAGAAGCTCCGACACCGGCACTCCGTAGAAATCCGCGAGCTCGGCGAGCTTCTGCACGGTCACCGCGCGGTCGCCCCGCTCGTAGGAGCCCACGACGACGGCCTTCCACCGTCCGCGGGACTTCTCTTCCACACCATGCAGGGACAGCCCCTGCTGGGTCCGGATGGCGCGCAGGCGCGCGCCCAGCGACTTGGCGTAGTCAGACGGCATCGTGTGGCCCCCGGCTTTCTATGTCTCTTCTCACTTGATTGTGCGTCCTTGTCCTAAGCGTTCCGTACACCGGGGCTGGTGCCCGAGACCGGCACCTTCGGTGACCGCTGCGTCGGGTTTTACCCAGGAAGGTCGCGTGTTGTGGTTACGGACAGTGACGGTAAAGCCGACACTCCCAAAGGTCAAGCTGATTGGAAAAAAGAGCGTGAAACAGTGCTCTCACCGAAATCACCGACACCCGGTGTGATGCGGCTTCCGATCCCCGGCCCGTCTCTCGCCCGTCTTCCGGACGTCCCCGGCGCGTCCCCGTGAACGGCGCCGGAGGGTCCCCGAAGGCCCCGGCACGTCCTCGTCACGCCGAGGGCGAACACCCCCTGCGGTGGCATCACCCCTGGCGGGAGGGGGGTTCGCAGACGGCCCTGATACTCTAAGCAGAACCGACACCCTTTTAAGACCCGTCCCGTGAGGCGGGAAAGGTGGTGACTTTTTGATGTCTGATGCCCGAAATCAGGCCCGCGCCGTACTGGAAGGGCCCGACATCCACCGGGCGCTCACCCGGATCGCACACGAGATCCTCGAACGCACCAGGGGCGCGGAGAACGTCGTCCTGATCGGTATCCCCACCCGCGGCGCCACTCTCGCGCACCGCATCGCCGGGCGCATCGCCCAGTTCGAGGGGATCAAGGTCCCCGTCGGCGCCATCGACGTCACGATGTACCGCGACGATCTGCGCCTGCGGCCCGCGCGCCCGCTCGGCCGCACCGAACTTCCCCAGAACGGCGTGGACGGCAGGACCGTCGTCCTCGTGGACGACGTCCTCTACTCCGGCCGCACCGTCCGCGCCGCGCTCGACGCGCTGAACGACGTGGGCAGGCCCAGGGCCGTCCAGCTCGCCACGCTCGTCGACCGCGGCCACCGCGAGCTGCCGATCCGCGCCGACTACGTCGGCAAGAACCTGCCGACCTCCAAGAGCGAGAAGGTCAAGGTCTTCCTTGAGGAGACCGACGGGCGCGACGCGGTCGTGCTCATCAAGGAGGACGACCGATGAAGCATCACCTGATCTCGACCGGCGACCTCACCCGCGACGACGCGCTCCTCATCCTCGACACGGCCGAGGAGCTGGCGCAGGTCTCGCAGCGGTCCATCAAGAAGCTGCCCACGCTGCGCGGCCGCACGGTGGTGAACCTCTTCTTCGAGGACTCCACCCGGACCCGCATCTCCTTCGAGGCCGCGGCCAAGCGCCTGTCGGCCGATGTGATCAACTTCTCGGCCAAGGGGTCGAGCGTGTCCAAGGGCGAGTCGCTGAAGGACACCGCGCTCACCCTGGAGGCCATGGGCGCCGACGCCGTGGTGATCCGGCACAGCGCCTCGGGCGCGCCGCACCGCCTGGCCACCTGGGTGCGCGGCAGCGTGGTCAACGCCGGGGACGGCACCCACGAGCATCCCACCCAGGCGCTGCTCGACGCCTTCAGCATCCGCCGCAGGCTGGGCCGCCTGGAGGGCCTGAAGATCGCCATCGTGGGCGACGTGCTGCACAGCCGGGTCGCCCGGTCCAACGTGCTGCTGCTGCACACGCTCGGCGCGGAGGTGACGCTCGTCGCCCCGCCGACCCTGCTTCCGGTTGCGGTCGAGACCTGGCCCTGTCAGGTCTCGTACGACCTCGACGCCGTGCTGCCCAAGTCGGACGTCGTGATGATGCTGCGGGTCCAGCTCGAACGGATGAACGCGGCCTACTTCCCCTCGGCGCGGGAGTACAGCCGCCGCTACGGCCTCGACCGCGAGCGCTTCGCCCGCCTGCACGACGACGCCGTCGTCATGCACCCCGGCCCGATGAACCGCGGCATGGAGATCTCCGCGGAGGTCGCCGACTCGCCGCGCTCGACGATCGTCGAGCAGGTCACCAACGGCGTGACGGTCCGGATGGCCGTCCTCTACCTGCTGCTCGGCGGTTCCGAGCCCGCGATCGGAGGCGCCGAATGAGCACGTACGACCTTCACGGGGGAACTGTGACCACCATCCTCATCAAGGGCGCGCGGATCCTGGGCGGCGCCCCGGGCGACATCCTGCTGCGCGACGGCGTCGTGGCGGAGACCGGCGACCTCGCGGGCGCCAAGGCCGACCAGACGATCGACGCCGACGGGCTGGTCGCCCTGCCCGGCCTGGTCGACCTGCACACCCACCTGCGCGAGCCCGGCCGGGAGGACGCCGAGACCGTCGAGACCGGCACCCAGGCCGCGGCGCGGGGCGGATACACCGCCGTCCACGCGATGGCCAACACCTCCCCGGTGGCCGACACCGCGGGCGTGGTGGAGCAGGTCTGGCGGCTCGGCCAGGAGTTCGGCCACTGCGACGTGCAGCCCGTGGGCGCGGTGACCTCCGGCCTGGAGGGCCGCCAGCTCGCCGAGCTCGGCGCGATGGCCGACTCCGCGGCCCGCGTGCGGGTCTTCTCCGACGACGGCAAGTGCGTGTCCGACGCCGTGCTGATGCGCCGGGCGCTGGAGTATGTCAAGGCGTTCGACGGCGTCGTCGCCCAGCACGCCCAGGAGCCCAGGCTGACCGAGGGCGCCCAGCTCAACGAGGGCGAGGTGTCGGCCAGGCTCGGCCTGACCGGCTGGCCGGCGGTCGCCGAGGAGGCGATCATCGCGCGCGACTGCCTGCTCGCCGCGCACGTCGGCTCCCGGCTGCACGTCTGCCACGTCTCCACCGCGGGCTCCGTCGAGATCATCCGCTGGGCCAAGTCGAAGGGCTGGGACGTGACCGCCGAGGTCACCCCCCATCACCTGCTGCTGACCGACTCCTGCGCGGAGAGCTCGCCGCTCGGGCCGTACAACCCGATCTACAAGGTGAACCCGCCGCTGCGCACCGCCGACGACGTACGGGTGCTGCGCGAGGCGCTGGCCGACGGCACGATCGACTGCGTGGCCACCGACCACGCGCCCCACCCGGTCGAGGACAAGGAGACCGAGTGGGCCGCGGCGGCCATGGGCATGATCGGCCTGGAGACGGCCCTGTCCGTGGTCCAGGAGGCCATGGTCGAGACCGGCCTGCTCGACTGGGCCGGCGTCGCCGACCGCATGTCCGCCCGGCCGGCCAGGATCGGCAGGCTCGCCGGCCACGGCCGCCCGATCGAGGCCGGAGCCCCCGGCAACGTCACCCTGTACGACCCGTCGGTCCGGCAGCCCGTGGACCCGTCCGCGATGGCGTCGAAGAGCCGCAACACCCCCTACGAGGGGCTGACCCTGCCCGGCCGCGTCGTCGCGACGTTCCTGCGCGGCCGCCCCACCGTTCTCGAAGGGAAGCTCGTATGACAGCCCTGCTCGTGCTCGAGGACGGACGCGTCTTCGAAGGAACCCCGTACGGCGCGGTGGGCGAGACGTTCGGCGAGATGGTCTTCAACACCGGCATGACCGGCTACCAGGAGACGCTCACCGACCCCTCCTACCACCGCCAGATCGTGGCGATGACCGCCCCGCACATCGGCAACACCGGCGTCAACGACGAGGACCCCGAGTCCGGCAGGGTCTGGGTAGCGGGCTACGTGGTGCGCGAGCCGTCCCGGATCCCGTCGAACTGGCGCTCCCGCAGGACGCTCGACGACTACCTGCGCGACCAGGGCGTGGTCGGCATCGCGATGCCCGGCACCCGCGCCCTCACCCGCCACCTGCGCGAGCGCGGCGCGATGCGCGCGGGCGTCTTCAGCGAGGGCGGCGACATCGACGAGCTGGTCGAGCGGGTGCGGCGCTCGCCCGGCATGGAGGGCGCCGACCTGGCCCGCGAGGTCAGCACGGCCGAGCCGTACGTCGTGCCGGCGCGCGGCCGCAAGCGCTTCACCGTCGCCGCGGTCGACCTCGGCATCAAGGCGATGACGCCGGAGCGGATGTCCGAGCGGGGCTGCGAGGTGCACGTGCTGCCGGCGACCGTCACGGCGGCCGACATCCTCGCCCTAGCCCCGGACGGCGTCTTCTTCTCCAACGGCCCCGGCGACCCCGCCACGGCCGACTACGCGGTCGAGTCGCTGCGCGAGGTGCTGGACGCGGGCGTGCCGTTCTTCGGCATCTGCTTCGGCAACCAGATCCTCGGGCGGGCGCTCGGCCTCGGCACCTACAAGCTGCGGTACGGCCATCGCGGGGTGAACCAGCCGGTGCAGGACCGCAGGACGGGCAAGGTCGAGATCTCCGCGCACAACCACGGCTTCGCCGTGCGCGCGCCGCTCGACGGCCCCTTCGAGACCCCGTACGGCGCGGCCGAGGTGAGCCACGTCAACCTCAACGACGACTGCGTGGAGGGGCTGCGCCTGCTGGAGCGTCCCGCGTTCAGCGTGCAGTACCACCCCGAGGCGGCCGCGGGCCCGCACGACGCCGCGTACCTGTTCGACGAGTTCTGCGAGCTGATGGAGCGCGGGAGGGAGCGAGGGAGCGGCGCGCAGCGTGCCTCCCTGCCTGCGAGCGAGGCTCGGTCATTCGGCGCGCCCCAGGCACGACGGAGCGCGACCGAGGACACCGACGACAAGAAGGGGGCCGAGGGTGCCTAAGCGTACGGACATCAGGTCCGTCATGGTGATCGGCTCCGGCCCGATCGTCATCGGACAGGCGTGCGAGTTCGACTACTCCGGCACCCAGGCCTGCCGCGTCCTGCGCAGCGAAGGCTTCCGGGTCGTCCTCGTCAACAGCAACCCCGCCACGATCATGACGGACCCGGAGTTCGCCGACGCCACCTACGTCGAGCCGATCACGCCGGACATCGTCGAGAAGATCATCGCCAAGGAGCGGCCCGACGCGCTGCTGCCCACGCTGGGCGGCCAGACGGCGCTCAACACCGCCGTGGCGCTGCACGAGGCGGGCGTGCTCGACAAGTACGGCGTCGAGCTGATCGGCGCCGACATCGACGCCATCCAGGCGGGGGAGAACCGCGAGCGGTTCAAGGAGATCGTCGCCAAGGTCGCCGCCGAGCGCGGCCTCAACGCCGAGTCGGCGCGCAGCGCGATCTGCCACACGATGGACGAGTGCCTGGCCGCGGCCGGCGAGCTGGGCTACCCCGTCGTGGTCCGCCCGAGCTTCACCATGGGCGGCGCCGGCTCCGGGTTCGCCCACGACGAGGCCGAGCTGCGCCGCATCGCGGGCGCCGGCCTCGACGCGTCCCCCACCACCGAGGTGCTCCTGGAGGAGTCGATCCTCGGCTGGAAGGAGTACGAGCTCGAGGTCATGCGGGACCGCAACGACAACGTGGTCATCGTGTGCTCCATCGAGAACATCGACCCGATGGGCGTCCACACCGGCGACAGCGTGACGGTGGCGCCCGCGCTGACGCTGACCGACCGCGAATACCAGAACATGCGCGACGTCGCGATCGCGGTCATCCGCGAGGTCGGCGTGGACACCGGCGGCTGCAACATCCAGTTCGCGGTCGACCCGAAGACCGGCCGCATGATCGTCATCGAGATGAACCCGCGCGTGTCGCGGTCGTCGGCGCTGGCGTCCAAGGCCACCGGCTTCCCGATCGCCAAGATCGCCGCCAAGCTCGCCATCGGCTACACCCTCGACGAGATCCCCAACGACATCACCAAGGAGACCCCGGCGTCGTTCGAGCCGTCGCTCGACTACATCGTGGTCAAGGTGCCGAGGTTCGCGTTCGAGAAGTTCGCCGGGGCCGACCAGACGCTCACCACCCACATGAAGTCGGTCGGCGAGGCGATGGCGATCGGCCGCTCCTTCCCCGAGGCGCTGCAGAAGGCGCTGCGGTCGATGGAGAAGAAGGGGTCGTCGTTCACCTGGGCGGGCGAGCCCGGCGACCTGGACGAGCTCCTGGAGGCCTGCCGCAGGCCGCACGACGGACGGCTGCGCACCATGCAGCAGGCGATCAGGGCGGGCGCGACCCCCGAGCAGATCCACGAGGTCACGTCGGTGGACCCGTGGTTCGTCGACCAGCTCTTCGCGATCGACGAGGTCGCTCGGTCGATCACCGCGCTCGACCGGCCCACCCTGGAGCTGGCCAAGCGGCACGGCTTCAGCGACGCGCAGATCGCCGAGATCCTGGGCGTGCCGGAGCCCGAGGTGCGGGCCGCGCGCCACGAGCTCGGCGTCCGGCCCGTCTACAACACCGTGGACACCTGCGCCGCCGAGTTCGCCGCGCGCACGCCGTACCTCTACTCCACGTACGACGAGGAGACCGAGGTGCCGGCAGGGGACCGGCCCAAGGTGATCATCCTGGGCAGCGGGCCCAACCGCATCGGCCAGGGCATCGAGTTCGACTACGCCTGCGTGCACGCGTCGTTCGAGCTGTCCAGGGCCGGCTACGAGACCGTGATGGTCAACTGCAACCCCGAGACCGTCTCGACCGACTACGACACCTCCGACCGGCTCTACTTCGAGCCGCTCACGCTGGAGGACGTCCTGGAGGTCGTGCACGCCGAGCAGGAGACCGGGCCGGTGGCCGGCGTCATCGTGCAGCTCGGCGGCCAGACGCCGCTCGGGCTCGCCCAGGCGCTCAAGGACGCGGGGGTGCCCGTGGTCGGCACCTCGCCCGAGTCGATCCACCTCGCCGAGGAGCGCGGCGCGTTCGGGCGGGTCCTCGCCGAGGCCGGGCTGCCCGCGCCCAAGCACGGCACCGCGACGACCGTGGAAGAGGCTCAGGCCGTCGCCGAGGAGATCGGCTATCCGGTGCTCGTGCGGCCGTCGTACGTGCTCGGCGGCGCCGGCATGGCCATCGTGTACGACGAGGACACCCTCGGGGCGTACATGGCGAAGGCGGCCTCCGAGCACCCGGTGCTGATCGACCGGTTCCTCGACGACGCCATCGAGATCGACGTGGACGCGCTGTTCGACGGCGAGGAGCTCTACCTCGGCGGCGTCATGGAGCACATCGAGGAGGCCGGCATCCACTCCGGCGACTCGGCGTGCGCCCTGCCGCCGATCACGCTGGGCGGCTTCGACATCAAGCGGATCCGCGCGGCCACCGAGGCCATCGCCCGCGGGGTGGGCGTGCGCGGCCTGCTGAACGTCCAGTACGCCATGGCCTCCAACGTGCTGTACGTCCTGGAGGCCAACCCGAGGGCCAGCCGTACGGTGCCGTTCGTGTCCAAGGCGACGGCGGTGCCGCTGGCCAAGGCGGCGGCGCGGCTGATGCTGGGCGCGACGATCGCCGAGCTGCGCGCCGAGGGCATGCTGCCGGCCGGCTACGACGGCGGCACGCTGCCGCTGGACGCGCCGGTCGCGGTCAAGGAGGCGGTGCTGCCGTTCAACCGGTTCCGCGGCGTGGACACCGTGCTCGGGCCGGAGATGCGCTCGACCGGCGAGGTCATGGGCATCGACGAGTTCTTCGGCACGGCCTTCGCCAAGTCGCAGTCGGCGGCCTACGGCGCGCTGCCGACCAAGGGGCGGGCGTTCGTCTCGGTCGCCAACAAGGACAAGCGGGCAATGATCTTCCCCGTGAAGGCGCTCGCGGACCTCGGCTTCGAGATCCTTGCCACGGAGGGCACCGCCGAGGTGCTGCGCCGCAACGGCGTACGTGCCAAGATCGTGCGCAAGCACAGCGACGGGACGGGTCCCGACGGTGAGCCGACGATCGTGCGGCGCATCCTCGACGGGGAGGTGGACCTCATCGTGAACACCCCGTTCGGCAGCCCCGGTCAGGGCGGGCCGCGCCTCGACGGGTACGAGATCCGCACCGCCGCCGTCAGCCGCGGCATCGCCTGCATCACGACCGTCCAAGGCCTGGCGGCGGCCGTGCAGGGCATCCAGCACATCGTCAGGGGTGACATCGACGTGTGTTCCCTGCAGGAACACGCCAGGAGGCTGCGAGACTGAGCGCGGAGGGCGCGCTGGCAATCTGGACTGAGGAGCGAGGGGGGCGAGGTACGAGCGACCCGGAGCGACGAGGGCTGGGTACACTGCGCGCCTCCGGCACGACCAAGCCGGCTCAGGCGCCCGTTCGAACGGAGCGGGCGCCATGAGCAGGGCGCGCGCCATAGGCAGGGAGGAAGGGAGTGGCCGGGAGTCCGGTTCAGGTCACGGGCACGGTGCTGACGACGCGCCGCGTGGACGCCTACCATGCGCTCACGGTCGTCGCGCCGGGCATCGCCGACCGGTTCCGGCCGGGCCACTTCGTCACGGTCGCCGTCGGAGGCCGCAACTCCTCGATGCTCACCCGGCGGGCCTTCACGATCCACGACGTGAAGCCGGACTACGGTGGCACGGTGGAGCTCGTCTTCGGCGTGCGCGGTGCCGGGACGGCCTGGCTCGCCGACCTCCGGGCGCGCGACACGCTCGACCTGGTCGGCCCGCTCGGCCGTCCGTTCCCCCTGCCCCGCGACCCCTGCACCTGCGTACTGGTCGGCGACGAGCACGGCGCGGCGCCGCTGTTCGCGCTGGCGGACGCGCTGCAGCAGCGGGGCTGCCGCATCGACTTCGTGCTGGGGGCGCCGTCGGCCGACCGGGTCTTCGGGGCGCTGCGGGCCCGCAGGATGGGCGAGACGACCACGCTGACGACCGAGGACGGCTCGCTCGGCATGCGCGGCACGGTGACCGACGTGCTGCCCGGCGTGATCGCCGACGCGCGGGCCGACGCGGTCTACGCGTGCGGGCCGATGGCGACGCTGCGCGGCGTCACGGCGGTCGCCGCCGAGTTCGGCATCCCCGTGCAGGTGGCCGTGGAGGAGTCCATGGCCTGCGGCATCGGGGTCTGCATGACGTGCGTGGTGCCGGTCATCGGCGACGACGGCGTGACCCGCATGGTCCGCGCCTGCACCGAGGGGCCGGTGTTCCGGGGCGAGCGGGTGCGGTTCGACGACGTCGGGACGATCCCGTTCGACGCGCTCGGCGCGCCCGGCGGACGGCATGCCTGAGCCGGGGCGGGGGAGGCGGCCGTGACCGCCGACCTGCGGACCTACCTGGCCCATGTGGAGCTGCCCAACCCCGTGCTGACCGCCTCGGGCTGCGGCGGGACGGGCCGCGAGCTGGCCCAGTTCTCCGACGTCCACCGGCTGGGCGCCTTCGTCACCCGGTCGATCACCATGGCCCCGCGCGCGGGACGGCCGACGCCGCGGATGGCCGAGACGCCCTCGGGGCTGCTCAACGCCGTGGGCCTGCAGGGCCCGGGAGTCGAGGCGTTCCTGGAGCGCGAGCTGCCCTGGCTGGCCGAGCGCGGAGCCCGCACGGTCGTGTCGATCGGCGGCGGCACCGTGACCGAGTACACCGCGCTGGCACGGCGCCTGGCCGGCGTCGAGGGCATCACCGCCGTGGAGATCAACCTGTCGTGCCCGAACGTCGAGGACCGCGGCAGGGTGTTCGCCCGCGACGGGGCCGCCGCGGCGGAGGTCGTGGCCTCGGTGCGCGCGGCCACGCCGTACGAGGTGCCGGTGATCGCCAAGCTGTCCCCGGACGTGGCGGACATCGTCGCGGTCGCCCGCGCGTGCGTGGACGGCGGCGCCGACGCCCTCGCCATGATCAACACCCCGGTGGGGATGAGCATCGACGTGGACACGATGCGCCCATCGCTCGCGGCCGGCACCGGCGGCCTGTCCGGCCCCGCCGTACGGCCCCTGGCGGTGCGCTGCGTGTGGCAGGTGCACGCGGCGCTGCCGGGAGTGCCCATCATCGGCATGGGCGGCGTGACGACCGGCAGGGACGCCCTTGAGCTCGTCCTGGCGGGCGCCTGCGCCGTCGCTGTGGGCACGGCGCTGTTCCATGACCCCTACGCCTGCCCACGCGTCCTGAGGGAGCTTGAGGAGCTTCTGCAGGAGCGCGGGTTCGACCGGCTCGCCGACGCCGTGGGCCTGGCCCACCGCCCGGCGGGCGCGCAACCACGAACACGCACAGACCTCGAGGAGAGTTCGCTTTGACCACGCCCGCTCCCATCGCCGTCGCCCTGGACGCGCCCGACATGGAGACCGCGGCCCGCTGGGCCGGCCTGGTCACCCCGCACGTTTCGACGGTGAAGGTGGGGCTGGAGCTCTACCTGCGCCACGGCCCCGACGTGATCGCCTCGGTGCGCGGCGCGAGCGGCGTGCAGGTCTTCCTGGACCTCAAGCTGCACGACATCCCCAACACCGTGGGCGCCGCCGCCCGGGCGGTCGCCCGGCTCAAGCCGACGTACCTCACCGTGCACGCCGCGGGGGGCCACGCGATGGTCAAGGCGGCCGTCGAGGCGGCCCCCAACATCCAGATCGCGGCCGTGACGCTCCTGACGTCGCTTTCCGAGGCCGATCTCGGCGAGCTCGGCATGCAGGGACCCCCTACCGACATCGCGCGCCGCATGGCCGCCGTGGCCGTCGGGGCGGGCGCCCAGGCCCTCGTCTGCTCGCCCAGGGAGGTCGCCGCCGTACGCGCGGAGGTCGGCCCGGACGTGACATTGATCACTCCGGGCGTGCGGCCCGCCGGCGCCGACACCCAGGACCAGGCGCGGGTGGCCACGCCGGAGCACGCGATCGCCCAGGGAGCCGATCTTCTGGTGATCGGACGGCCCATCACCGGGGCGCCGGACCCGGGTGCGGCGGCCGCCGGGATCGCCGCCGCGCTGCGTCGCGTGAGCGCCTGATCGGGCGTTCGCCGGCCTCGGGCGCCGTCACCTTGCGTCATCCTGCTTAGGGCCTGCTGAGGCGGTTTTGATCTACGAAGAGTGACTTTTCCAATACCAAAAGTAGTAAAATCAATTTTGTAGTCCGAGAAACCGCCCTTGACGTTGCCGTTACGGCCAAGACCAGCTAGTTTCCCCTCCCGTCCGAGTACATCGACAAGAAATTCGAGGTGACCCGGCGTGGCTCTTCCTCCCCTGACCCCCGAGCAGCGCGCCGCAGCTCTTGAGAAGGCTGCCAAGGCACGCAAGGAGCGTGCCGAGGTCAAGAACCGGCTCAAGCACGGCGCGGTTTCGCTGGCTGAGGTGCTGAAGGATGGGCAGACCGACGACGTCATCGGCAAGATGAAGGTCTCGGCTCTGCTGGAGTCGCTCCCTGGCGTCGGCAAGGTCCGCGCCAAGCAGCTCATGGAGCGCCTTGGTATCGCCGAATCCCGCCGCGTGCGGGGTCTCGGCGCCAACCAGCGCGCCTCCCTGGAGCGCGAGTTCGGCGGCGCCGAGAGCTGATCTCGGCGGCGTACGAGCGAGTTTCACGGGGGTACGGAGTGACCGACATGTCCCGGTCCGCTGGAGATCGGGCCCACGAGGCAGTCGCGACCAGCGGGTCCAGGGCACACGGCGGTGACTCCAAGCCCCGCCCGCGCCTGACGGTCCTGTCCGGTCCGTCGGGTGTGGGGAAGTCCACGGTCGTCGCCGAGCTCCGGCGGTCCCACCCAGAGGTGTGGCTGTCGGTCTCGGTGACAACCCGGAAGCCCCGGCCGGGGGAGCAGCACGGCGTGGAGTACTTCTTCGCCGACAACGACGAGTTCGACCGGCTCGTCGCCTCCGGTGAGCTTCTGGAGTGGGCCGAGTTCGCCGGCAACCGCTACGGCACGCCCAGAGGGCCGGTGCTGGAGAAGCTGGCGGCAGGGGTCCCCACCCTGCTGGAGATCGACCTGCAGGGCGCCAGGCAGGTGCGCAAGACGATGCCCGATGCCCTGCTGGTGTTCCTCGCCCCGCCGAGCTGGGAGGAGCTGGAGCGGCGGCTGCGCGGCCGCGGCACCGAGCCTCCCGACGTGATCGCCCGGCGCCTGGAGATGGCCCGGATCGAGCTGGCGGCGGAGAAGGAGTTCGATCTCACGATCGTCAACACGTCCGTCAAGGATGTGTGCCACCGGCTGATAACCTTGATGGGAAACTCACCTAGCTAGGGGAATCACTGACGTGGCAAGCAGCTCCGCCTACGCGGAAGGCATCACCAACCCGTCGATCGACGCGCTTCTCGACATCGTCGACAGCAAGTACAGCCTCGTGATCATGGGTGCGAAGCGGGCGCGCCAGATCAACGCCTACTACTCGCAGCTCGGCGAGGGCCTGCTGGAGTACGTGGGGCCCCTCGTGGAGACCCACGCCCAGGAGAAGCCGCTGTCGATCGCGCTGCGCGAGGTCTCCGAGGGTCTGCTCACCTCTGAGCCCATCGAGGGCTGAGCACCGCCTCCGTCATGACGTCTGTCGTGCTGGGCGTAAGCGCCGGCATCGCGGTCTACAAGTCCTGCGAGCTGCTCCGCCTGTTCACCGAGTCGGGGCACGACGTGCGCGTCGTGCCGACCCGTGACGCTCTGCGGTTCGTCGGCGAGCCGACCTGGGCCGCGTTGTCGGGCAATCCGGTGACCACCGAGGTGTGGGAGTCGGTGCACGAGGTGCCGCACGTGCGCATCGGGCAGTCCGCCGACCTGGTGGTCGTCGCCCCGGCGACGGCGGACGTGCTGGCGCGCGCCGCGCACGGGCTGGCCAACGACCTGCTCACCAACACGCTGCTCACGGCGCGGTGCCCGGTGGTGTTCGCGCCCGCGATGCACACCGAGATGTGGGAGCACCCGGCCACGCGGGCGAACGTGGCGACGCTGCGCGAGCGCGGCGCGATCGTGATCGAGCCCGCCGTCGGCAGGCTCACCGGCGCCGACACCGGCCCCGGGCGGCTGCCCGACCCCGCCGAGATCTTCGAGGTGTGCCGGCGGGTGCTGGCCGGGCGGCGCGAGGACCTGGCCGGCCGGCACGTCGTCGTCTCGGCCGGAGGCACCCGCGAGGCAATCGACCCCGTGCGCTTCATCGGCAACCGGTCTTCCGGGCTGCAGGGATACGCCCTCGCCCGTACGGCCGTCGCCCGGGGCGCGGAGGTCACGCTCGTCGCGGCGAACGTGACGCTGCCCGATCCCGCGGGCGCGAAGGTCGTCCGGGTCGAGTCGGCGCGGCAGTTGCGCGACGCGGTCCTGGCGGCGGCCGAGCACGCCGACGCGGTCGTGATGGCCGCCGCGGTCGCCGACTTCCGGCCCGTACGGCAGAGCGACACGAAGATCAAGAAGTCGTCCGCCGAGCCTGATCCAATCCATCTGGCGAAAAATCCGGACATCCTGGCCGAGCTGGGGGAGATCCGCCGGGCCAAGCGGGAGGCGTACGCCGCCGTGGGCGGCGGACCCGCGATCGGCGACGGCCCGGACGCTGCGCGGGAGACCCGCGACGGCCTGGGCGCCGCGCGGACGGCCGATGGGGCGGGTGGCGCGCGGGAGACCGGTGACGGCCTGGGCGCCGCGCAGGACGCCGAGGCCGTCGGGCCGGGCGCTGTGGGGGAGGCCAGGGCCGGTGCCACACGGGACGCCGGGGCCGATGGGCCGTATCCCCGGGTGATCGTGGGATTCGCGGCGGAGACCGACGACGTCCTGGCCAACGGCAGAGCCAAGCTGGAGCGCAAGGGCTGCGACCTGCTCGTGGTGAACCAGGTCGGGGAGAACCTCGCGTTCGGCACGCCGGACAACGCGGCGGTCGTCCTCACGGCGGAGGGCGGGTCCGTGGACATTCCGAGGGGTCCCAAAGAGGATCTCGCCGACGTAGTGTGGGATTTGGTGGCGCAGCGTCTCGCCTGATCTTCGCGTGGTGCCGGCGCGGGCGCCCGCCCCAGCCCCCACAGCGTGCGTCGAGGGAGCGATCGCCATGCCGGTGTCCGCCACGATCAGGGAGCGCTGCCGGGCGATGCTCGGCCCCGGAGAGGACATCCGCTACGTGTTCCCCGCGGTGGCCGTGCCGCCCCCTGCCACGATCGGTTTCCTCGTCGTGGTGACGGACCGGTCGATCACCCTGCTGTCCACCAAGATGTTCAGCAGGGACGAGCCGTCGGGGGTGTGGGCGCGTTACCCCCGCCGCACCCGTCTCGGGCCGATCGAGTTCGGGTCGGGCCCCCGCATCGAAATCGGCGGCATGACACTGGAGGTCGACGACGAGTACGCCGCCGTGGTCGCGGCGGCCGACGCGGAGGCGTTCACACCCGGTGACCTGCCCAGAGACCCTCTGCCCGATCTCTGACACGCCGTACGCGGGCGCGCCGGGCCCGCTTTCGGTCCATCATCCCGGCGACCCGAAACCGGATGGCTTCGCGGCTCCGCAGCGCCTAGGGCTAGACTCGCGTGAGCATCGAGTGACCGCGGTGGGGCGAGGCTCTACCGCCGGTCACTCATGGACGTCAGCAGCCGCTGCATGAGGAGCCCTGAGTTGTCCCGTCGCCTGTTCACCTCCGAGTCGGTCACCGAGGGCCACCCGGACAAGATCGCCGACCAGATCAGTGACGCGATTCTCGACGCCATGCTCAAGGACGACCCCAAGAGCCGGGTCGCCGTCGAGACGCTGATCACCACTGGCCAGGTCCACGTCGCCGGTGAGGTGACGACGGAGACCTACGTCGACATCCCCGCCCTGATCCGCGAGAAGATCCTCGAGATCGGTTACGACGCCTCCCACAAGGGCTTCGACGGCGCCTCCTGTGGCGTGTCGGTGTCCATCGGCGCGCAGTCGCCGGACATCGCGCAGGGCGTGGACGACGCCTACGAGCACCGCGAGGGCGAGGGCTCCGACGACTTCGACCGTCAGGGCGCGGGCGACCAGGGCCTGATGTTCGGCTACGCCTGCCGTGAGACCCCCGAGCTGATGCCGCTGCCGATCCAGCTCGCGCACCGGATGGCCCGCCGCCTGTCCGAGGTGCGCAAGAACGGCACGGTTCCCTACCTGCGTCCCGACGGCAAGACCCAGGTCACGATCGAGTACGACGGCGACCGCCCGGTCCGCCTCGACACCGTCGTCGTCTCCACCCAGCACGCTCCGGAGATCGACCTGCGGGAGATGCTGACCCCCGACATCCGCGAGCACGTGGTCGAGCCCGTGCTGGCCGACCTGGAGATCGAGACCGAGGGCTACCGCCTGCTGGTCAACCCGACCGGCCGCTTCGAGATCGGCGGCCCGATGGGCGACGCCGGCCTCACCGGCCGCAAGATCATCATCGACACCTACGGCGGCATGGCCCGCCACGGCGGCGGCGCCTTCTCCGGCAAGGACCCGTCCAAGGTCGACCGCTCGGCCGCGTACGCCATGCGCTGGGTCGCCAAGAACGTCGTCGCGGCCGGCCTGGCCGACCGCTGCGAGGTCCAGGTCGCCTACGCCATCGGCAAGGCCCAGCCGGTCGGCCTGTTCATCGAGACGTTCGGCACCGAGAAGGCGCCGGTCAACGTGATCCAGGACGCGGTGCTCCAGGTCTTCGACCTGCGCCCCGCCGCGATCATCCGGGACCTCGACCTGCTGCGCCCGATCTACTCCGAGACCGCCGCGTACGGCCACTTCGGCCGAGAGGGCTTCTCCTGGGAGTCCACCGACCGGGCCGACGCCCTGCGTACGGCCGCGGGTCTGTGACCCCCGCCTGACGGCACGCACTCCGGGCGGCGCCCGCCTCTCACGGCGGGCGCCGCCCTGGCATGCCCGCCGGGCATGTGGATGTCCACAGGCGGTGGGCGTACGTGCGATTGCGGCTCGCCGGGTCTGGTAGGACGTAGACGTGACCGAGCCGACCCGCGCCCCGCATCCTCAGGAGGCGCTCCTTCCGGCGCCCCCGGCCGCCGTACGGCGGCCCGCCGAGCGGGCGCGGGGCGCCGCCGCGCAGGGGCAGGGGCAGGGGCAGGGAGCTGCTGCGCCGGGGCAGGATGCGCGGGGTGAAGGCGCGACAGGCCGAGGCACGGCCGTGCGGGGCCAGGGCGCGGCGGCGAGGGGGCAGGGCGCGGCGGCGAGAGAGCAGGGCGCGGCGGCGAGGGGGCAGGGCGCGGCGGCGAGAGAGCAGGGCGCGGCGGCGAGGGGGCAGGGCGCGACAGCACGGGGCGCGGGGCGGGCGCGCGCGGGCGCGTCCAAGGGCGCGCGTGAGGCGGCCCAGAACCTTCCGGTCGCCAGGGTCGTGGTGGACACGCCGCTGCCGCACCTCGACCGCCCCTTCGACTACCTGGTCCCCACCACGATGGACGCCGAGGCGGTGCCCGGCTGCCGGGTGCGCGTCCGCTTCGCCGGGCAGCTCGCCGACGGCTACCTGCTCGAACGGCTCCCCGAGAGCGAGCACGAGGGCCGGCTGTCCTTCCTCGAACGGGTGATCTCCCCGGAGCCCGTCCTCACTCCCGACATCGCGCGGCTGGCCCGCGCCGTGGCCGACCGTTATGCCGGGACCATGTCGGACGTCCTGCGCCTGGCCGTTCCGCCCCGGCACGCCCGGGTCGAGGGCGAGGCGAGAACCCCCGCCCGCCGGGCGGCGTCCTCCGGTGACGGCGACGTTCCCCCGCCCGCCCCGGAGCCCGCCCCCGAGCCCGCCCCGGAGCCCGCCCCCGAGCCCGCCCCCGAGCCCGTACGCGCGACCGTGGACGACGGCCCTCCTTCGCACCCCGCCGAGGGCGCGGGAGAGGAGCCGGAAGCGCCCCCCCAAGACGCGGCGCACGCGGCGAGGGTCCACGGCGAGACCACGCCATCCGAGGCTGCGGGACCGGGGCGGGGGGTGGCCCCCGAAGACGCGGCGCACGCGGCGGCGGTCCACGGCGAGACCACGCCATCCGAGGGTGCGGGACCGGGGCGGGGGGGGGCCCCCGAAGACGCGGCGCACGCGGCGGCGGTCCATGGTGAGACCACGCCACCCGAAGCCACGCGACCCGAGGCGGTGCGAGGCGAGCCCGCCCCACACGAAGGCGCGCCACCCGAGGCCGCGCACGGCAAGGGGGCATCCCCGGCTGTGCCGGATGAGACCGCGCCGCAGGAGACCGCGCCGCAGGAGACCGGGCCACGCGGGGAGGCGGGGCGGCGGGCGGCGCGGGCGTATGGGGACGCCTGGAGGGCCTACCCGGCAGGCGCCAGCTTCCTTGAGGCGCTGGCCGAGGGCAGGGCTCCACGCGCCGTGTGGACGGCCCTGCCCGGCACGGATGCGGACGGGCCGGCGTGGCCGCGCGCCATCGCGGCCGCCGCGCGGGCGACGCTGGACGGCGGCCGGGGCGTCGTCGTGGTGGTGCCCGACGGCAAGGACGTCGCGCTGGTGACCGCGGCCCTGGGAGAGACTCCGCATGTGGCGATCACGGCGGACCTCGGGCCCGCGGAGCGCTACCGGCGCTGGCTTAAGGCGCTGCGCGGCGAGATCGGCATCGTGGTGGGCAACCGCCCCGCGGCGTACGCGCCGGTGGCCCGCCTGGGGCTGGCGGTCGTCTGGGACGACGGCGACGACCTGCACGCCGAGCGCCACGCGCCCTATCCGCACGCGCGGGAGGTGCTCGCCCTGCGAGCGCATCAGGCGGGGGCGGGCCTGCTCGTCGGCGGCTACGCGCGCACGGCCGAGGCAACGGCGCTCGTCGAGACGGGCTGGGCCGCGCCGCTGGTGCCGGACCGGGGGGCGGTCCGGGCCCGGGCGCCCCGGGTGCGCCCGGCGGGCGACGACGCGGAGCTGGCCCGCGACCAGGCGGCCAGGGCGGCCCGCCTGCCCAGCATCGCCTGGCGGGCGCTGCGCGAGGGCCTGGAGCACGGCCCTGTGCTCGTCCAGGTGCCGCGCAGGGGCTATCTGCCCGCGCTGGCGTGCCGTCACTGCCGTGCCCCCGCCCGCTGCTCGGGCCTGCCGCAGGTGCGCCCGGCGGCGGCACCGGACGCCGCCCTGGGAGGCGCGCCGGCGCTCGGCGGCGACACGCGGGGCCGCGCCGCGACGGCCGCCGGGCGCGGATCGGGCGTCCATCGGCCCGTGGTCCCCGGGGGGACCGGCCAGGAGAGCGGCAGGGCGGGCGGCAGGGCGAGGCCGCTCGTGGACCCGGTGCCGGCGGAGCCCGCGGCCACCGGACCGGTGTGCTCGGGTCCGCTCGCGCTGCGCGGCGGGCACGCCGTGCCCTACTGCCGCTGGTGCGGCCGGATCGCGGGCGACTGGCGCTGCCCGTCCTGCGGCGGGACGGGTGTGCGGGCCGTCATCGTGGGCGCCCGCCGCACCGCCGAGGAGCTGGGCCGGGCCTTTCCCTCGGTGGCCGTGCGCACCAGCGGGCGCGACGGCGTGCTCGCGACGGTGAGCGGCGCTCCCGCGCTGGTCGTGGCGACGCCCGGGGCCGAGCCCGTGCCGGACGGCGGCTACGCGGCGGCCGTGCTGCTCGACGGATGGGCGCTGCTGGGCCGTCCCGACCTGCGCGCGGCCGAGGAGGCGCTGCGACGCTGGATGAACGCCGCCGCCCTGCTGCGTCCGGCGGGGGAGCTGGTCGTCCTGGCCGACGCCGGGGTGCCCGCCGTACAGGCCCTGCTGCGCTGGGATCCCGTCACCTTCGCGGAACGCGAGCTCGACGAGCGGGCCGAGCTGGGTTTTCCCCCGGCCGTCCGGATGGCGACGCTGACCGGCCCGGCAGCGGCGGTCAGGGAGACGCTGACGTCCGCCGGGCTGCCTCCCGGAGCGCAGGTGCTGGGGCCGGTGCCGGTGGACGGCGGGCTGGAGCGGGCGATGGTCCGGGTGCCGCGCTATCTCGGGTCCGCGCTGGCCCGGGCGCTCAAGGGGGCCTCCGGTGTGCGCTCCGCGCGCAAGGCTCCGGACGTGGTCCGTGTGAACATTGATCCGCTCGACCTCATCTGACCGATTCGCCTCGCACTAAGGGAGCCGTTAGCGTGCCTCTGTGTCGATCGAATGGGTGAACCGGGCCATCGACGGCCTGCGTGCCTGGGGGCGCGAGCGGAACGTCGAGGTCGACGTCGACGAGGTACGTCTGCTGTGCGACTACGCCAGCGACTACCTGGAGGTGAACGAACTGGGCGATTTCCGGCCGGGCACCTTCGAGGAGCTCCTGCTGGAGATCTATCCGCGCAAGGTCATCGCGCCGCCGGAGAGCGCGCCGGAGACGGTCGCCGCGGCGCGGACACTGGTCGAGTTCCTGCTGGACACGGGCGAGATCGGCAGCAAGACGGCCGTCCGGATGCGGGAGACCATCGACCGCATCGAGCCCGAGATGCCGCAGGCGCTGGCCGACACGTCCAAGTTCGGCATGGCCAAGAGCCTGTTCAGCGCCATCGGACCCGACGACCTGGAGCTCGACGCGGCCCAGTCCGCGCGGGCGGAGGAGGCGGCCGACGGCGGCGAGTGCGACTGCCCCGGCTGCGCGCCCCTGCCGCCCGTACGGCTCGCGCCGCGCGAGGAGGTGGCGCGGGCCGTACGCGAGGTGCCGCTGCTGCGCGACGCCCACCGGGTGGTGACCTGGCTGGCGGACGGCGGCCGCACGGTGACCAAGCGCCGGTCCATGCGGGTCAGGGACGCGCGGGCGTGCACGGCCGAGCTCGGCGTCGAGTGCCCGGAGCCGGCGTGGCGGCTCGCGCTCGATCTGGGCCTGGCCCGGCTCGACGGCACGGCCGTCGTGGTCGCGGAGGACTTCCGCGAGCTGGACGCGCGCGGCGAGGACGAGCTGCTCGATTTGTGGCGGTCGGCGCTGGAGTTCCTCGTGGAGAGGACCGTGCCGCTGACCGGGGAGGCGGTCGTGGACGAGGGGATGTCCCAGATCCACGACCTGCTCTATCGGCTGCAGTCGCCCGTCCCGGTGGACGCGCTCGCCGACTACCTGCGCGAGGTGGCCGCGGGTCGGCCCGTCGGGCGGCTCGACGAGGCGCTGGCCACGCTGGTGTACGCGGGAACGGTCCAGCGCACCGAGGACGGCCTGGCCCTGACCGCGCACGCCCTGTGGGGCCTGCGGGAGCTGTACGCAGGCATGGGCCTGGACGCGCCGCTCGCGCCCGCCCCGGCCGAGGGCGACGCGAGCGGGCTGATCGCCGGGCTGATCGGCGACGGCACGACCGACGAGGCGGCCGAGCGGGACATCGCCGAGTGGCTGTCGCGGCGCACCCCGGAGCAGGCGGCGGCGGAGCTGCTCGCCGCCGTGGCCGGCGCCCCGGCGGAGGTGCGCGGGGTCGCCGTGACCATCGTCGACCGGCTGGGCGTCGAGGCGGCGCCGGTCGTGCGGTCCTACCTGGACGACGCCGAGCTGCGCCCGCACGCCATCCACTGGCTCTCCTCGCGGGGCCTGGACGCGCCCGCGCTCACCCCCGAGGAGGTCCTGTGGGTGAGCGTCGACATGCTCGCGCTCGCGCTGCCCGCCGCCGAGGCGGACCCGGAGGGCTTCGCGGAGAACATCGCCGCCTCGGGGCCGCCCGCCCATCTGATCGAGGACATGTGGCGGGTGGATCACCCCGACGTGGTCGAGGTTCTCGAACTGCTCGGCAGCACGCTGACGGACCAGGCCGCCGCCAAAGCCGCCCGGAAAGCGGCTTTCAAGGCTCGTTCGCGGGGCATCAGGTGACTGCTGTGCAGTAAGTTGCTGGAATGGCCGACAGCGACGTGCTCACCTTTCCGCCGGTCGACATCGCCCCCGACGAGCAGCTCGTCCTCGCGGTTCGGGAGGTCCCGCTCGTGCGGGACGCCCGCCGCGTGGCCGAGTGGGTCGGGGCCCGCTGCGCGGCCTCTCCCCGGGGTGTGTGCGAGGTCACCGAGCAGGGGCTGCCGCACCCCGCCGAGGCCGAGGCGGTCGTCGCCGAGCTGGGCCTGGAGGCCGCCAGGCTGCGCCTGCTGTGGGTGGTCGCGGTCAACGGCCGCCTCGTGGAGGTCACCCGGCAGGGCGCCCGCCCCGGGCCCGGCGTGCCCGACCCGATGGAGTTCTGGGACGGCGTGGTCATGGACGTGCTCGACCGCACCGAGGAGGGCCTGACCGGGTCGGCGGTCATCGACGAGCACCTGACCGAGATCCTCGCCACGATCTACTCGGTGCGTGAGGGCATGCCGCTCGCCGCCCTGGCCGGCGGCATCCTCCAGGCCCACGAGGTGGGCTGCGAGGCGCGGCCGGCGGACCTGCGGCGGCTGCGGATGACGCTGCCGGGGGAGCTGGCGGCGGCCATGGCGCTGCTGGAGTACTGCGGGCTGATCGAGCTGACCGGGGAGCTCGTCCGGCTCACCCAGCCGGGCGTGTGGGCCGTGCGCCGCGACCTGCTCAGGGAGGGCCACGACGCGCCGTCGCTCGGCGAGGTGGCCGCGCTCGCCGAGCTGGGCGCCGCCGACCTCATCGACGCCATGCTGACCGGCCGGGCCTCCGCCAGCGCCGCCACGCTGTGGCTGGAGCGCCGGGTGCCCGAGGACGCGGCGCGCGAGCTCATCAAGATCGCCGCGTCGGGCAACGCCGCCCAGCGCGGCACCGCAGGGACCGTGCTGGAGGAGCTGGGCCCGGAGGCCGCGCAGGCCGTACGGGAGGCCCTGGACGAGCCGATGATGTGGCGCTACGCCGCCGCCTGGCTGGGCGTACGCGATCTGGAGGCGCCGGCTCTCGGCGAGGGCGACGGGGCCTGGGTGGCGGTGGACACCCTCGCCGCCCTGCTCTACATCGGCGCCCCGGTCGACTCGGTGGCCCACTTCGACCTCCTCGGGGAGGACCTGCTGACGCTGGTGCCCCAGATGGGCCGGGTCGACCACCCCGACGCTCTCGCGGTGCTGGAGATGCTCGGCAGGCACCACCCCGACCCGCTGATCGCGAAGACCGCCAGGAAGACGGCGATGAAGGTGCGTTCGCGCCCGTAGACTGGGGTGATCCTCCTCGTGTACGTGACGTGAACGGAGTCAACCCTTGGCCATTCAGCCGATCCGCCTGTTCGGCGACCCGGTGCTGCGCACCCCTGCCGAGCCGGTGGTCGACTTCGACAAGGAACTGCGCAAGCTCGTCAAGGACCTGACCGACACCATGATGGACGCGCCGGGCGCCGGCCTGGCCGCGCCGCAGATCGGCGTCGGCCTGCGCGTGTTCACCTACTACGTCGACGAGCAGCTCGGGCACCTCATCAACCCCGATCTCGACCTCGGCGGCGAGATCGACGAGGAGGGCGAGGAGGGCTGCCTGTCCTTCCCCGGCCTGACCTTCCCGACGCCCCGCGCGATCAGAGCGGTGGCCAAGGGCTTCAACATGCACGGCGAGCCGGTGACGATCGAGGGCACCGACCTCATGGCGCGCTGCTTCCAGCACGAGACCGACCACCTCGACGGCGTGCTGTTCATCGACCGCCTCGACCCCAAGCAGCGCAAGCTCGCGATGAAGGCGATCCGCGAGGCCGAGTGGAGCGGCCTGTCGGCGCCGGTGGTGAAGGTCTCGCCGCACGCCACGCAGGGAAGGGCCCTGTAGTGCGCCTGGTCTTCGCCGGCACGCCCGACACCGCGCTCCCGTCGCTGCGCGCCCTGCTGGACTCGCCCCGTCACGAGGTGGCGGCCGTGGTGACCCGGCCCGATGCGCAGTCCGGCCGTGGCCGCAAGGTGCATCCCAGCCCGGTGGCGCAGCTCGCCGAGGAGTCGGGGATCGAGGTGCTCAAGCCGGCGAAGGCCGGAGACCCGGAGTTCCTCGACCGGCTGAGGGCGATCGGCCCCGACTGCTGCCCCGTGGTCGCGTACGGCGCTCTGCTGCCGCAGGCGGCGCTCGACATCCCCCCGCAGGGGTGGATCAACCTGCACTTCTCCGTGCTGCCCGCCTGGCGCGGCGCGGCGCCCGTGCAGCACGCCGTGCTGCACGGCGACGACGTCACCGGCGCCTCGACCTTCCGCATCGTGAAGGAGCTGGACGCGGGGCCGGTGTTCGGCGTGCTCACCGAGCGGATCCGGCCCGGCGACACGAGCGGGGCACTGTTGGCCCGGCTCGCGGACGCCGGCGCGGGGCTGCTGCTCGCCACGCTCGACGGGGTAGAGGACGGCACGCTGGAGGCGCGCCCGCAGCCCGCGGACGGCGTCAGCCTGGCCCCGAAGATCACGGTCGAGGACGCCAGGATCGACTGGACCGCGCCCGCGATGCGGGTCGACCGGCTGGTGCGGGCCTGCACTCCGGCTCCCGGCGCGTGGGCCGAGTTCCGCGGCCAGCGGGTCAAGATCGGCCCGGTGCGGCTCGCGCCCGACGCGGGCAAGCTCGCCCCCGGCGAGATCGCGGCCACGCGGAAGTCCGTCCTCGTCGGGACCGGCACCCACCCGGTGGAGCTCGGCGAGGTGCAGCCGCAGGGCAAGCGCCAGATGACCGCGGCCGAATGGGGGCGCGGCGTCCGGTTCGCGGATGGTGAGACCCTGGTCTGAACGGCCCCGCCCGCCACGGCCCCGGCATCGTTCCGGGAGACGGCCCGGCAGGCAGTGGAATCCGCCGCCGAGCCGGAACCGTCCCGGTGGCCGGAACCAGGGCTGGCCGACCGGGCCGGCGGAACTAGGGCCGGCGGATCGGTGAGGGACAGGACCGAGGGCGGCAGCGCCGCACGTGCCTCCATCGAACGGGGCGGTGTCTAAGGTGACAGCGCCGAAGATGACAGGGCCGCGGAGGGCGGAGTAAGAGCGGCGGCATCTCAGGGTGAACAGGGTCGTGGCAGTGGTCGTGGCAGTGGTCGTGGCAGTGGTTGTGGCAGGGTCGAGGGTGACACCGTGAAGCAGGGCAGAGGGCAGGGCGGCGGCGCACGGCGTGGCCAGGGGAGCGGCCAGGGCGGCGGCCCGGGAGGCGACTCAGGACAGGCCCGCCCGGGACGCGGCGGCAGGCCGGGACGCGGCGGGCAGGCCGCGCACGCGGCGAAGGCCGGGCAGCCGAGGCAGGGCCGCGGACGCCCGGCCCGCGACGAGGCGCGCAACGCCGCCTACGACCTGATGCGGGCCGTCGACGAGCGCGACGCGTACGCCAACCTGCTCATGCCGACCCTGCTGCGGCAGCGGCGGATCACCGGCCGTGACGCGGCCCTCGCCACCGAGCTGGCGTACGGCACGCTGCGCGGCCTGGGGACCTACGACGAGGTCATCGCCGCGTGCAGCGACCGGCCGCCGGAGGAGGTGGACCCGCCGCTGCTCGACGCGGTGCGGCTCGGCGTCCACCAGCTTCTGCGCACCCGGATCCCGCCCCACGCGGCGGTCAGCGCGACCATCGACCTCGTGCGGCTGCGTGTCGGGCCGGGCCCGTCCCGCTACGCCAACGCCGTGCTGCGCAAGGTCGCGGGCCGCACGCTGGAGCAGTGGCTGGAGATCGTCGCACCGCCGCGTGACCAGGACCCGATCGGCAACCTGGCGATCGCCTACAGCCACCCGCGCTGGATCGTCACCGCCCTGCGCGACGCGGTCGGCGGCGACGTGGACGAGACGGCCGCGCTGCTGGAGGCCGACAACGAGCGGCCCCGCGTGGCGCTGGTGGCGCGGCCGGGCCGGGCCACGGTGGACGAGCTGGTCGCGGCGGGCGCCGAGCGGGCCGCCTACTCGCCGTACGCCGCCTATCTGCCGGAGGGCGACCCGGGCTCGCTTCCCGCGGTGGGGGAGGCGCGGGCCGCGGTGCAGGACGAGGCCAGCCAGCTCGTGGCGCTCGCGCTGACCCGTGTGCCGCTCGACCAGGACTTCACCTGGCTGGACATGTGCGCGGGCCCGGGCGGCAAGGCCGGGCTGCTCGACGCGGTGGCGGCCCAGCGCGGCGCCCGGCTGCTCGGCGCCGACGTGCAGTATCACCGGGCTCGGCTGGTGTGGGGCACCACCCGCGAGGCGAAGGTGATCACGGCGGACGGCACCCGGCCCGCCTGGCGGCCGGGCGTGTTCGACCGGGTGATGCTCGACGCCCCCTGCACCGGGCTCGGCGCCCTGCGCAGGCGTCCGGAGGCCCGCTGGCGGCGCGACCCCCGGAGCATCCCCGAGCTGACCGCGCTGCAGCGGCGGCTGCTCGGCTCGGCGCTGGAGGCCGTCCGGCCGGGCGGTGTCGTTGCGTACGTCACCTGCTCGCCGCACCTGGCCGAGACCCGCGCGGTGGTGGAGGACGTGCGCGACCGCGTGGAGGTGCTGGACGCCCGCGCGTTCCTGCCGGAGGTGCCCGGTCTCGGCGACGGCCCGTACGCGCAGTTCTGGCCGCACCGGCACGGCACGGACGCGATGTTCCTCGCGCTGCTGCGCCGCACCTGACGGTCCCGCCGCAACGGCCCACAGCCGAACCGCCCACAGCCGAACCGCCCACAGAGGAGACCACCCGCGGAGGAGACCACCCGCGGAGCCGGGCGTCTCCCGGGCGACGGTGAAGCGCAGGCGCGCGTCAGGCGGCCGGCGCGCGGGCCGCAGTCATCGGCCCGCGTACGCGCGGCTGATTGCGGGCGGCGGTGGATGTCATCGATCGCGGACGAGGGCGAGCATCTCGTCCACTGAACCGGCCGGATCGTTGATCGGGAACTGCACCGCCCGGATGATCCCGCCGGGGTCGGCCAGCAGCGTGAGGCGCTTGAAGCGGTCGACGCCGGCCGTCCGAAAGGTCGGCAGCAGCAGCCCTGCGGCGAGCCTGCTGTCCTGGTCGGACAGCAGGGGATAGGGCAACGTCGCATGCTCGACGAAGGCGGCCAGCTGGTCGGGCCGCTGCGTGCTCACGCCCCGGACCGCGGCGCCTGCCGCCTCGAAGCCGGCATGCCGTGACGCGTAGGTGAGCGCCTCCAGGGTGCATCCCTTCGTCCCCGGGATGTCGGTCCAGCCGGGCGGGTAGCCCTGGGTGCCCGGGGCGAAGGCACCGGGGAAGAAGAACAGCACGGTCCAGACGCCCGGCGCGACGGGCGTGACCGGCTCGCCGTCGTGGCGATCCAGCACGACGTCCGGCACCTTCCGGCCGACCAGATCGTGCACGCGGCGGCTTTCGGCGGACCCGTCCTCGCTGGTCGCGGTCAGCGCCCCGTCGCTCATCACATGCCTGGTGCCCCAGTCCTGCAGTGCGATGAGCGCCGGCAGCAGGCCCTCGCCCTTCGCGGTCAGCACGTAGTCGTAACGCGGCGGGTGCTCGGAATAGGGCCGCTTCTCCAGCACCCCGTGGTCGACGAGCCCGGCCAGGCGTTCGGCCAGCGCCCGGCGGCTGACGCCGAGCTCACGCTGAAGACCGTCGAAGCGGGTGATGCCGCCCGCGATGTCGCGAACGATCAGGAACGTCCACCAGTCGCCGATCACGCCGAGGGCCTGCGCGATACCGCAGTCGGAGTCGGGTAGATCCGCGCGCTTCACGCGCTCCAGTATAGTGCGTTTCAGATTGGAACTGACTGAGGAGAGGCGCGGGGATGGGAATGGACAGCGGAGGCGGGGCGGCCGTCTTCTGGCGGTGGTGGACGGCCGGCACGGTCAGCGCGGTCGGCTCGGCGGTCGGCGCGGTGGCGCTGCCGCTGACGGCCCTGACGGTGCTCGACGCCTCCGCGTTCGAGATGGGCCTGATCGCCGCCGCCGGTTACGTCGCCTGGATCGTGATCGGCCTGCCCGCCGGGGTGGTGGTGCAGCGGCTCCCCATGCGACGGGTGCAGGTCGGCGCCGACCTGGCCCGTGCGGCGGCGATCGTCTCCATCCCGCTGGCCTGGTGGTCCGACCGGCTGACGGTCGCCCAGCTCGTGATCGTGGCCCTCGTGACGAGCTTCGCGAACGTCGTCTTCGACGTCGCCAACTCGACCTTTCTGCCGTCGATCGTGAGCAGGGAGCAGTTGCAGTCGCGCAACAGCCTGACGTCGGGCACCCATGCCGCCACCCAGCTCGGCGGGCCGTCGGCGGGCGGCATCGTCGTCCAGGTGCTCGGGGCGGTGCCCACCCTCCTCGTCGACGCGGCCGGCTACCTCGTCTCGGCCCTGCTGCTGCGGACCCTGCCGGAACGCCGCGCACAGGCCCCCGACCGCTGGCCGCCGATGCGCGAGATGATCGGCGAAGGCTGGCGTTTCGTCGCGCGCCACCCGGTCATGGGCCCGTGCATGTGGGCCGCCACCGCGGCCAACGCGGTCTGCGGGGCACAGCAGGCGCTCTACGCGTTGTATCTCGTACGCGAGCTGCACGCCGCGCCCGGCCTCGTCGGCCTGCTGCTGGCGGCGGACGGCGTCGGCTCGCTGATCGGCGCGGCCCTGACGAACCGGGTCACGGCCAGGCTCGGCACCGCCCGGGCCCTGATCGTCGCCGGCTTCGCCGCGGTCGCCGGGGCGCTCGTCATTCCCCTCGGCGCCGGCTGGCCGGGCTTCGCCGCCTTCGCCGTGGGCAACGTGGTGTTCGCCGCCGGCATCGTGACGTTCAGCGTGGTGACCCGCACCTATCGGCAGATCGCCAGCCCGCCCGGCCTGCTGTCCCGGGTGATGGCCACGGTGCGCTTCGTCTCCTGGGGCGCGATCCCGGTCGGAGGCCTGGTCGCCGGAGCGGTCGCCGGGATGCTCGGCGGCCGGATCACGTTGCTGATCTTCGTCGTCCCGGCCGTCTGCATTCCGCTGGTGCTGCTGGCCTCACCGATCCGGCGCCTGCGCGACCTCACCGACTATCGGCGGAGCGGCGACTCCACCGGCCCGCCCGCGCATCGGCGGCAGCTCGCCGCCGAAGCCTGAGCGGGCACCCGCGCCCTGCCATCGGGGACGACGGGGTCGTCGGGGTCGCCGGGGTCGCCGGGGTCGTCGGGGTCGTCGGGGTTGCCGGGGGAAGGAGCGGGACGGAGGTCCCGGCGAAATAGACTGCAGGCACTATGGCCGTTCAGATCTCGCCCAGCATCCTGTCCGCGGACTTCGCCCGCCTCGCCGACGAGGCCGCACGCGTCAAGGACGTCGCCGACTGGCTCCACGTCGACGTCATGGACTATCACTTCGTGCCGAACCTGACGCTCGGCCTGCCGGTCGTCGAGTCGCTGCTGAAGACCACCTCGACGCCGATCGACTGCCACCTCATGATCCAGGACCCGGATCGATGGGCGCCGGACTACGCGGAGGCGGGCGCGGCCAGTGTGACGATCCACGCCGAGGCGGCCAAGGCCGCCGTGCGCACGCTGCGGGCGATCCGCGCCGCCGGGGCCAGGGCAGGTCTGGCGCTGAACCCGGCGACCGCCGTCGAGGGGTACGAGGACCTGCTGCCCGAGATCGACATGATGCTCGTCATGACCGTCGAGCCGGGCTTCGGCGGGCAGCGCTTCCTCGACATCGTGCTGCCGAAGCTGTCGCGGGCCCGGGCGCTGATCGACAAGTACGGCGGCGAGGTGTGGCTCCAGGTCGACGGCGGTGTCTCCGCGGAGACGATCGAGCGCTGTGCCGAGGCCGGGGCCGACGTCTTCGTGGCGGGCAACGCCGTCTACGGCTCCGACGACCCCGCCCGCGCCGTCCAGGAGCTCAGGAGCCTCGCCGAACGGGCCGCCCCGCCCGCCTGAACGCCCCCGCCCGCCTGAACGCCCCCCCCCGCCTGAACGGCCCCGCCCGCCTGAACGGCCCCGCCCGCCTGAACGGCCCCGCCCGGCCCGTCGCCGAGCACACGGCAGGCACCTGCGCGTCGGCGCCTCCGGGGCCGGAATCCTGCGCCGCAGGGCGGCTGACGGCGGTGGCCGTCACCGCTTCGGGCGTCCCCGGGGGACAGCGGCGCCGACCACCGGGCCACGCCGCCGGTGCCGCATCCGTACGGCAGGGCAGCGGGCGTACATCGGACGAAACGACGACGGGCGCGACCCCCGAGGGGGCCGCGCCCGTCGCGCGTGCCGGGAAGCGTCAGGCGAGGGCGGGGTCGAGGACCACGTCCTCGCCCTGCGTGGTGGGCGCCTCGGGGAAGTGGCAGGCGGTCAGGTGACCCTCGCGGTTGCCGCTGAGCCTGACCAGGGGCGGCACCTCGGTGGCGCACTTGTCCTGGGCCTTCCAGCAGCGCGTGCGGAACCGGCAGCCGGACGGCGGGTTGATCGGCGACGGGACGTCGCCGGCCAGGCGGATGCGCTCGCGCGGCTCGCTCGACACGTCCGGCTCCGGCACGGCC
The DNA here is from genome assembly GCF_008033685.1 of Microbispora sp. CSR-4. NCBI lineage: Bacteria > Bacillati > Actinomycetota > Actinomycetes > Streptosporangiales > Streptosporangiaceae > Microbispora > Microbispora sp. CSR-4. Next base: position 373,727 of record NZ_VJVX01000001.1, on the reverse strand, counting down.
GACAGCAGGGCGTGCGTGTACGGATGCCGGGGCCGCTCGTAGATCGACTCGCGGTCGCCCACCTCGACGATCTTGCCAAGGTACATGACGGCGACGCGCTGCGAGAAGTGCCGGACGATCGCGAGGTCGTGCGCGATGAACAGGAACGCGATGCCGAGGTCGCGCTGCAGTTGCTGCAGCAGGTTGACCACCTGGGCCTGGATGGAGACGTCCAGTGCCGAGACCGGCTCGTCGGCGATGATGAGCTTGGGGTCGAGCGCCAGGGCCCGGGCGATCCCGATGCGCTGCCGCTGGCCGCCGGAGAACTCGTGCGGGAAGCGGTTGTAGTGCTCGGGGTTGAGGCCGACGATCTCCAGCAGTTCCTGGACCCGCTTCTTGCGCCCGCCGGGCGGGTTGATGTCGTTGACCTCCATCGGCCCGCGGATGATCGTGCCGACGGTGTGGCGCGGGTTGAGCGAGCTGTAGGGATCCTGGAAGATCATCTGGATCTCGGACCGGATCGGCTTGAGCTGCCGGCGCGAGTGGTGGCTGATGTCCTGGCCCCGATAGAGGATCTTGCCGGAGGTGGGTTCGAGGAGGCGCGCCGCCAGGCGGCCGCTGGTGGACTTGCCGCAGCCCGACTCGCCCACCAGGCCGACGGTCTCGCCCTCGCCGACCGTGAGGTCGATGCCGTCCACGGCGTGGACGGCCCCCACCTGGCGCTTGATCAGCGCACCGCCCCGCACGGGGAAGTGCTTGACCAGGTCCTTGAGCTCCAGCAGCGTCTCGTTCATGCGTGGTCCTCGGTCTTCGCGGTGCGGAGCTCCCTCTTCTGCTCCAGCGTGAGGTAGCAGGCGTCGCCGTGCCCGGTCTCCGGGGAGATCGACGGCCGCTGGCCGAAGCACAGCTCCGGCCCGGCGAGCTTCGTGTAGTCGCAGCGCGGGTGGAAGGGGCAGCCGGACGGCGGGTGCAGCAGGCTCGGGGGAGTGCCGCGCACCGGCATCAGCGGGACGTCGACGGGCGCGTTCAGGCGCGGCATCGACGACAACAGGCCCCACGTGTAGGGGTGCTGCGGCTCGCGCAGCACCTCGCGGACGGTGCCGCGCTCGGCGGCCCGCCCGGCGTACATGACCATGACGTTGTCGGCGGTGCCGGCCACCACGCCGAGGTCGTGGGTGATCAGGATGATCGCGGTGCCGAACTGCTGCTGGAGTTCCTTGAGCAGGTCGAGGATCTGCGCCTGCACGGTCACGTCGAGCGCGGTCGTCGGCTCGTCGGCGATGAGCAGGTCGGGGTCGCACACCAGCGCCATCGCGATCATCGCGCGCTGGCGCATGCCGCCGGAGAACTCGTGCGGGTAGCTGTCCACGCGACGCTCCGGCTGCGGGATGCCCACCCGGCGGAGCATCTCGATGGCCCGGTCGCGGGCCTCCTTCTTGCTCGCGCCCTTGTGCTTGCGGTAGACCTCGCCGATCTGCCGGCCGATCGTGTGGAACGGCGACAGCGCGGTCAGCGGGTCCTGGAAGATCATCGCGACGCGGTTGCCGCGGAGCTGCTCCATCGTGGTGCGGTCCGCCGAGATCAGCTCCTGGTCCTCCAGCCAGATCTCCCCACTGATCTTCGTGTGTGCGGGGTCGTGCAGGCCGAGGATGGCGAGGTTGGTCACCGACTTGCCCGATCCGGACTCGCCGACGATGCCGAGCGTGGTGCCCTTCTCCAGATCGAAGGACAGGCCGTCGACGGCGTGCACGATGCCGTCCTCGGTGCTGAACTCGACGCTCAGGTCGCGGACGGACAGGAACGGCCCGGGGCCGCGCGAGGTCCCCGGCTCGCTGCTCCACGACACGGTGGTCACTTGCTGCTCCAGTTCCCGGTTCGACTTGGTAGGGCGTTGGTAGGGCGGGCTCAGGTCAGGCGGACCCGCGGGTCGATGAACGCGTAGAGCACGTCCACCACGATGTTCAGCAGGACGATCGCCGCCGCGCCCACGATGGTCACGCCGAGCAGCATCGGCAGGTCGGTGTTCTGCACGGCGCGTACGGCGAGCTCGCCGATGCCGTGGAGGCTGAACGTCTGCTCGGTGATGATCGCGCCGCCCAGGAGCGTTGCGAGGTCGACACCGAAGATCGTGACGATGGGGATCATCGCGCCGCGCCAGGCGAAGCGGAAGAAGACCGCCTTGTTCGACATGCCCTTGGCGCGGGCCGTACGGACGTAGTCCTCGGTGAGCTGCTCGACCATCTGCGAACGGGTCATGCGGGTGTAGTTGGCGGTGAAGATGATCGACAACACCACCCACGGCAGCAGCAGGTGGGTGAACCAGTCCAACGGGTTCTCGGTGATCGGCACGTACGACGGGCGGGGGATCAGCTGCAGGGTGTCCACGAGGTAGAACGCCAGCAGCGGCCCGACGAAGTAGATCTGGAGCGAGGCTCCGACGACCGACGAGGCGCTCGCGATCTTGTCGAGCGGCTGCCCGACCTTCCAGGCCGCGATCATGCCGGTCATGATGCCGAACGCCAGGATGACCACCGACGCGCCCAGGGTGAGCGACAGCGTCACCGGGAAGCGGTCGACGATGGCGCCGAAGACGGGCTCCTGGGTGGCGAAGGAGTAGCCGAGGCAGGGCGCCGGGCACTCGCCGAACTGGACGAACTCGCGGCCGGTGAAGATGCCCGCCAGCCAGTGCCAGTACTGCACGAAGAGCGGCTCGTCCATGCCCAGGTTGTGCCGGATCAGCGCCAGTGTCTCGGGCTGGCAGATCTTGCCGCAGAACGCCCGGGCAGGGTCACGCGGGACGGCGTAGAAGAGGTAGAACGTGATCGCGCTGATGATCATCAGGATCACGAGGGCGCCGGCGACGCGGCGTACCAGATAGCTGGTCATGGTCTCGCACTTGCTCCTGCGGGCGGGACGGGCCTGGGGCCCGCCGCCCCGGCGAAGGGGCGGCGGACCCTGGTTGCTGCTACTTCACGTAGATGTCGAGGGCCGACTGCTCACCCTCGATCGGGTCGAACTTGACCCCGCCGAGGCCCGAGCCGTACAGACCGAAGTAGGTCTGGTAGAACTCGGGGACGATCGCGGCCTGGTCCATGATCTGCCGGTCGATCGCGGCCCACGCCTTGCCGGCCTCGACCGGGTCGCTGATCGCGTTGGCCTTGTCGATGGCGTCGTTGATCTCCGGCACGTTGAGGTGCGTGTAGTTCGGCTGGTTGTCGGAGATCAGCCGGCCGTCGTACTGCGGCTGGATCGCGGTCGATCCGGTCGGCCAGTCGGCCGCCCAGCCGCCCCAGTAGATGTCGTACTTGTTGTCCACCGGGCCGATGGCGTCGTAGTACGTCGTCGGGTTGAGGGGCTTGGCCACCACGTTGAAGCCGGCCTTGGTCAGCGCCTCCTTGATGGCGACGGTGACCTTCTCCTGGACCGGCGTCTGGTTGTAGGCGTAGACGACGGTCGGGTTCGGGGTGCCCGACTTGGCGAGCAGCGCCTTGGCCGCCTCGGGGTCGCCCTCGGGCTTGGCGAGCTTGTTGTACAGGTCGAACTGCTCGTAGCCGAGGACCGTCGGGCTCATGACCGTCGTGGCGATCTTGCCGGCCGCGATCTCGCCGCCCTCGAGCTGCTGGATCTGCTTGGACGGCCAGGCCGTGATGATGGCCTTGCGGACGTTGACGTCGGTGATCCGCTTGGTGTTGATGTTGTAGAAGGTCGTGAACGGCGTCAGGCCCTGCAGCGACCGCTTCATCAGCTCGGGGTTGCCCAGCACCTCCTGGACCCGCTCGGGGGCGACCGGGTTGTGGAAGGTGAACGCCTGCTTGTCGGTGCCGGTGTCGGCCATGAAGCGCTCGGTGGTCTGCTGCGCCTGCAGGCCGAACTCCATGTGGAACTTGTCCGGGTACGCGTGCCGGATGGGGTCGGTCTTCGGGTCCCAGTTCGGGTTGCGCTCCAGGTCCAGCGACTTGTCCGTGATGTGGCTCACTATCTTGTACGGACCCGAGGAGAACGGCTGCTTGTCGTACTTCTGCTTCGTGTCGTGCGCCTTGGGCACGGCGCCGTAGCCGGTCATGGCCACGGTGAAGTTGAAGTCCGGGTGTTCCCCGTTGAGGTGGAAGACCACCGTCTTGTCGTCCGGAGTCTCGATCGTGTCGAGCTCCTTGCCGTCGTACGGGCCCTTGTACTGGTCGCGGAACGGCTTCTTCGGGTCCGGGACCAGCCACGTCTCGGCGTAGTCCGGGCCCTCGGTGATGAAGTCGGCGAACAGGCGCTCGAAGCTGTACTTGATGTCAGCGGAGGTGATCGGCGAGCCGTCCTCCCACTTCAGGCCGTCCTTGAGCGTGAACTTCCACGTCTTGCCGTTGTCGGTGGTGGTGCCGGTGTCGGTCGCCAGGTCGCCGACGAGCTTGATGTCGCCCGAGTCGTCGTGCTTGTACGCGGTGAGCTGGCGGGTGAACAGGTGGGACACCGAGGAGTTGTAGTTCACGTAGACGCGGCCCGGGTCCAGGTGGCTGAAGTCGTCCCGGTCGATCATGTAGACCGTGCCGCCGGACTTGGCGCCCGGAACCTCGGGGGCGGGGCCGGTGGAGTCGGCCGCGGTGCCGACCGAGATGGCGCTGACGGCCTTGTTCTCCAGCGGCTTCTGCGAGGTGCCCGCAGCGCCCTGGGGTGCCGCGCCGCCCCCGCCCTTGGCGCAGCCGGCGAGGGCGAGCGCGCCCACCGCGAGCACGGCCGTCATCGAGGCGATCCGCCTGCTATGCGATCTCATGTGGTCCTTCCTATGGGGGAGAGCGCGTGTGGTCAGCGCTTTGTCTTGGGGTCGAAGGCGTCGCGGATGGAGTCCCCGAGCAGGTTGAAGGCGACCACGAAGATCAGCATCGAGACGCCGGGGAACAGGAGGTAGGTCACGTCGGAGTGGTAGACGTTCACTCCCACCTGGAACATCCGGCCCCAGTCGGGGGTGGGCTCCGTCATGCCGACGCCCAGGAAGCCGAGACCGGCCTCGGCGCCCACGTACAGCGGGAGCGCGAGCGTGGACTGGATGATGATCGGAGTCCAGAGGTTGGGCAGAAGCTCTTTGAAGATCACCCTGAACGGCGACGCGCCGGTGACGCGGGCGGCCTCGACGAACTCGCGCGCCCGCAGCGACAGCACCTGTGCGCGGAGCAACCGGGCGATCGTGGCCCAGCCGAGGACGGTGAGGACGACGCAGATGGACACGTAGCGCAGCCAGACGGGCGTCTCCTCCTCGGGCAGCACGATCGCGGCCTCGACGACCGGCAGGAACACGATCAGGAAGAGCTGCGAGGGGAAGGCGAGCAGCGTGTCGATGACCCGCCCGATCACGTAGTCGGTCTTGCCGCCGAGGTAGCCGGAGGTGATGCCCATCGCGACGCCGATGATGGTGGTGATCACCGTCACGACGAGGGCGATGCTCAGCGAGGTGCGGATGCCGTACACGAGCTGCGTGAACACGTCGCGACCCAGGCCGGGCTCCAGGCCGAACCAGAAGTCGCCGCTGATGCCGCCGTTGGGCGCGATCGGGTAGCCGAAGTCGTTCAGCAGGCCGGGCTGGTTCTGCCCGTAGGTCGTGTACGGATCCTTGCCGTACAGCGCGGAGATCACGGGAGCCAGCAACGCGATCAGGAAGAACGCGAGCACGATGATGGCCGATGCCACGCCCGTTTTGTCGCGCCGGAAGCGGCGCCACATGAGCTGGCCGGGCGAGCGGCCGACGACGGCGGGACCGGAACCGGCCGTGCCCGCGGCGTCCGCGGCGTCCGCGGACTCCGCGCCGGCGTCGGTCGCGGTCGAGGAGGGGAACGTCATGGTGCGGTGCTCCCGGATGGACCATTAACGATCGGAAGAGATCCGACTATAGGGAACCCTGGCAACTAATTTTGCGGGGGTCAATCACTTGAGGCGGGTAGTTCGCCGCTTGCTTGCTTCGTTGTGCAAAGTAAATCACCTTGTGTCCTGCGACCGCATTGACCTCGTTATACGTGGCGCGGAACACTACTTATTACACAAATCCTTTTGTGTCACAGCTTTGTGACACAACTCGCACACCGCTGAGACGAAACACAACTGCTAAGCGTGTGCCGCAGATCACCCCAATCCCACCTTCGGGCCACGAGCCGGGCACGGCTACACTGACGGGTAGCAGAGCAGCGTGCTCCGGGGTCGGTGTAATTCCGAACCGGCGGTGACATCCCTGCCCCCAGGGGGGAAGTCCGCGACCCGGCCGAAGCCATCGGCCGGTGGACCTGGTGAGATTCCAGGACCGACGGTGAAAGTCCGGATGGGAGGAAGCGCGCGAACGGGCGGTCGTGGTGCCGCCGGGCGGCCGTGTGGCCGCGTCGGCAGCGAGGCCGTCCGTGCAGATGATGCGAGGCCGCATCCCGAACAACCCCGGGGCCCGCCGTAGACAACGGCGAGAGGAAGACCGGGGTGACCTCACGGGACATCCTTCACATGCGGCGCGCGATCGCGCTCGCCGCCCGGGGACTGGGCGGCACCAGTCCCAACCCCGTCGTCGGCTGTGTGATCCTTGATCCGTCCGGCGAGGTCGCGGGCGAGGGCTTCCACGCCTACGCCGGAGGGCCGCACGCCGAGGTCGTGGCGCTGCGCGAGGCCGGCGAACGGGCCAGGGGCGGCACGGCCTACGTGACGCTGGAGCCCTGCAACCACACCGGCAGGACCGGCCCCTGCTCCGCCGCCCTCCTCGAGGCGGGCGTGGCCCGGGTCGTCGTCGCCGTCTCCGATCCCAACCCGAAGGCCGCGGGCGGCGCCGCCGTCCTGCGGGAGCACGGCGTGGTGGTGGACGAGGGCGTGCTGACCGCCGAGGCCGAGGAGGTCAACGCCGCCTGGCTGACCTACGTCCGGGCCGGCCGGCCGTACGTGACCTGGAAGTTCGCCGCCACCGTGGACGGCCGCTCGGCGGCAGAGGACGGCACCAGCCAGTGGATCACCTCGCCCGAGGCCAGGGCCGACGTGCACCGGCTGCGGGCCGAGAGCGACGCCGTGATCGCCGGGATCGGCACCGTGCTCGCCGACGACCCCCGGCTCACCGCCCGCGTCCCCGCCCCGCTCCGCGAGGCGCCCGTGCTGCGCGTGGTCGTGGACTCCGGCGCCCGCACCCCGGCCGCCGCCCGCGTCCTGGACGGCGAGGCCCCCACGCTGGTCGCCGTGGCCGAGGACGCGGCCGTCCCCGCCCATCTGTCCCCCCACGCCGTACGGCTCCCGCGCGTCCCCGGCGGGATCGACCTGCGCGCCCTCCTGGCCGAGTTGCACGGCAGGCAGGTCGTGAGCGTGCTGATCGAAGGCGGGCCCGTCCTCGCCGGCGCCTTCCTCCGGGAGGGCCTGGTCGACCGGGTCGTCGGCTACCTCGCCCCGGCCCTGCTGGGTGCGGGGGCGGCCGCGCTCGGCCCCGCGGGCGCCTCCACGATCACCGAGATCCACCGGCTGGAGTTCGCCGGCGTCACCCCTGTCGGGCCGGACCTGAGGCTGGTCCTGCGGCCCAAGTCCTCCGCCCCGCAGTCCCCTAAGGAGAGCTGAATGTTCACCGGAATCGTCGAGGAGCTCGGCGAGGTCGTGGCACTCGAACCGCTGGGCGACTCCGCGCGCCTCACGGTGCGCGGCCCGCTCGTCACCGCCGACGCCCGGCACGGCGACTCGATCGCCGTCAACGGCGTCTGCCTCACGGTGGCCGGCGCGGAGGGGGACTCCTTCACCGCCGACGTGATGAAGGAGACCCTCGACCGGTCGTCGCTCGGGGCGCTGCGCCCCGGCTCACGGGTCAACCTGGAGCGTGCCGTACGCGCCGACCAGCGGCTCGGCGGGCACATCGTGCAGGGCCACGTGGACGGGACCGGGGAGGTGCTGTCGCGCGAGCCCGGCGAGCACTGGGAGGTCGTGCGGCTCTCGCTGCCCGCGAACCTCGCCCGCTATGTCGTCGAGAAGGGCTCGATCGCGGTGGACGGCGTCAGCCTCACCGTGGCCGCCGTGACGGACGACACCTTCTCCGTCAGCCTGATCCCCACCACCCTCGACCTCACCACGCTCGGCCGCAAGCAGCCGGGCGAGCCGGTCAACCTCGAGGTCGACGTGATCGCCAAGTATGTCGAGAAGCTCACCGCGGCGACCGCCAAGGGGGCCTCGGCATGAGCTGGACGGAGGCCGGGTTCGACGTCTTGGGGCAGCACGTCCTGTGGACCGACCTGGTGGGCAACGTGTGCGCGCTGGGCACGGTGTGGCTCGCGATCAAGAAGACGATCTGGACCTGGCCGGTGCAGCTCGTCGGCTCCGTGCTGCTGTTCGTGGCGTCGTTCAGCGCGCACATCACCGGCAACGCGCTCAAGCAGGCGCTGTTCGGCATCCTCGCGGTCTACGGCTGGGTGAAGTGGTCGCGCGGCACCCGCGGCGGCGCGGAGCTGCCGATCCGCTCGGCGCGCGTCCGGGAGCGCGGGGCGCTCGTGGCCGTCATGATCGCCGGGACGGTCGCGGTCGCGCTGCTGTTCACCTTCCTCAACTCCCGGGGCTGGAACATCTCCTGGGCGCCGTGGCCGGACGCCTACATCTTCGTCGGCAGCGCGGTGGCGACCTGGGCGCAGGGCAAGGCGCTGGTCGACTTCTGGATCATCTGGGTCGCCGTGGACCTCGTGGGGGTTCCGCTGGCGTTCAGCTCCGGGCTGGTGGTCTCCGGCCTCGTCTACGGACTGTTCTTCGTGATGGTGATGATCGGGTTCCGTGACTGGCTGCGCCAGTCGCGCGGGTTGCGGGCGGTGACCGCATGAGTGAGGGAAGGCGTCCCATGAGCGGGATCAGGCTGGATCCGATCGAGCGGGCCGTCAACGACATCAGGGACGGCAAGCCCGTCGTGGTGGTGGACAACGAGAACCGTGAGAACGAGGGCGACCTCATCTTCGCGGCGTCGAAGGCCACGCCGGAGCTGGTCGCCTTCATGATCCGCTACACGAGCGGCGTCATCTGCGTCGGCATGGAGGGCGCCACGCTCGACCGGCTCGGCCTGCCGCTGATGGTGCAGGACAACCGCGAACGCCTGCGCACCGCGTACACGATCAGCGTGGACGCCAGGGACGGGGTGACCACGGGCATCTCCGCCGCCGACCGGGCCAAGACGATCAGGACGCTGTGCGACTCGGCCACCGAGCCGTACGAGCTGGTCCGGCCGGGGCACATCTTCCCGCTGCGTTACCGCGAGGGCGGCGTGCTGGCGCGGCCCGGGCACACCGAGGCGTCGGTCGACCTCGCCAGGCTCGCCGGGCTGACCCCGGCCGGCGCGCTCGCCGAGATTGTCAACGACGACGGCACGATGGCCCGCCTGCCCCGCCTGCGCGAGTTCGCCGACGAGCACGACCTCGCGCTCGTGTCGATCGAGCAGCTCATCGAGCACCGCCGCAGGTCCGAGAGCATGGTCACCAGGGTCGCCGAGACGCGCATCCCCAACCGCTACGGCGTCTGGCGGGCGTACGGCTACGCCAGCGCGCTCGACGGCGGCGAGCACGTCGCGCTGGTGTACGGCGACATCGAGGACGGCGAGAACGTGCTCGTCCGGGCGCACTCGGAATGCCTCACCGGCGACGTGCTCGGCTCGCTGCGCTGCGACTGCGGCGTGCAGCTCGACACCGCCATGCGCATGATCGCCGAGAACGGGCGCGGCGTGATCGTCTACCTGCGCGGCCACGAGGGACGCGGCATCGGCCTGCTGGCCAAGCTGCGGGCCTACAGCCTGCAGGACAACGGCAGCGACACCGTCGACGCCAACCTGGAGCTGGGGCTTCCGGTGGACGCCCGGGAGTTCTCCAACGCCGGGCAGATGCTCGCCGACCTCGGCGTGAAGTCGGTGCGGCTGCTGACCAACAACCCGGCCAAGGTGCGGGGCATGGACGGGTACGGCATCAAGGTCCTGGGCCGCGAGCCCATGCCGGTGGCGATGAACCCCTACAACGAGAAGTATCTGACCGCCAAGCGTGACCGGCTCGGTCACGAGATCTCGGGCGACGTGCCCCGCGACATCCACGGCGAACACTTCGGCAAGGAGGCCTCATGAGCGGCGTCGGACGACCGGACGCGGCGGCGGTGGACGCGGGCGGGCTGACCGTCGGCATCGTCGCGGCCCGGTGGCACGAGAAGATCACCGACCAGTTGCTCGCGCGGGCGGAGCAGGCGGCGCGCGACAGCGGCGCGGCCGTCGTCACGGCCCGTGTGGCCGGGTCGCTGGAGATCCCGGTGGTCGCGCAGGCCCTGGCCCGGCGTTGCGACGCCGTCGTCGCGCTCGGCGTGGTGATCCGGGGGGAGACGGCCCACTTCGACTACGTCTGCGACTCGGTGACCGCGGGACTGACCAGGGTCTCGCTCGACGAGTCGACCCCGGTGGGCAACGGGGTGCTCACCTGTGACACCCTTGATCAAGCGGTTGACCGGTCCGGCGTGCCGGGCAGCAAGGAGGACAAGGGGTATGAGGCGACGATCGCCGCCCTGGAGACCGCCCTCCTCCTCCGCGGCCTCGCCGGCCGACCTCGCCCGGTCACCTGAACCGCAGTCCGCGAAGCCGCGGCCTCGAAGCCACAGCCTTGAAGCCACAGCCTCGAAGCCGCGGCCCTCGCATCCGCAGCGCCGAGCCGGGAAGACTTGACTGGTGATCACGCAGTATCCGCCCACGGTCCCGCAGGCCGGGGACGCCGTACGCCGCCTCGCCGTGCCGGCTCGCGGGGGTCGTCATGCCTGAGAGCGCGCCGCCGCTGCCCGTCACGTGGCGTCCCCGCATCACGACGATCATCGCGTACGGCATGGCGGCGGTGATGGTGATCGGCTCGATCCTGCTCGCCGTCGGCCTGCCCGAGCAGTTCGGGCTGCCGGACCGGGTGGGCATGGTGGTGTTCGGCGTGGCGGTGGCGTGCGTGCTCCACCTGCTCGGCCGCCTGCGGGTCACGGCCGACGAGAAGGGGATCACGGTGGTGAACGCCCTGCGGGTCCACCGCTTCGAGTGGGCCGAGGTGCTGGACGTCACCATGGGGGAGGGCGACCCCTGGCCCAAGCTGGACCTCGCGAACGGGGTCAGCCTGGGGGCGATGGGCATCCAGAGCACCGAGCGGAAACGATCGCGGCGGGCGGGGGCCCAGCTCACCGCCCTGATCCGCGAACGCGGCGAGGCCCCCGACCGCCTCTGACGGCGACGGGGGCCGGACCGCCCGTTGGACGGCGGGGCTCCTGACCGCTTGTGACGAGACCTTCCGTTACGGGGCCTCCTGTCACGGGGCCTCCTGTCACGGGCCTCCTGCCACGGCCATGGAGCCCCGGCGGGTGACGCCGTCAGGCGCTGAGCCGTACGGGCTCGCCGGCGCCGAGCACACCGCGGCGGCGCAGCTCGGGCAGCACGCCCTCGCCGAACCAGAAGGCCTCCTCCAGGTGCGGATAGCCCGACAGGACGAACTCCTCCACGCCGAGTGAGGCGTACTCCTCCACGAGATCGGCGACCTCGGCGTGGCTGCCGACGAGCGCGGTGCCCGCGCCGCCGCGCACCAGGCCGACCCCCGCCCACAGCCCGGGGTGGATCTCCAGGTCCCTGGCCCTGCCGCCGCGGAAGCCCTCGTGGAGGGCGAGCATCCGCTGCTGGCCGACCGACTCGCTGCGGGACAGGATCGCCCGCGCCGACGCGATGTCCTCGGGGGAGATCTGGTCGAGCAGCCGCCCGGCCTCCGCCCACGCCTCCTTGGAGGTGTCCCTGGTTATCACGTGCAGCCGGATGCCGAAGCGCAGCGTGCGGCCCTCGGCGGCGGCCAGCTCGCGCATCCAGTCGAGCTTGGCCGCGACCTGGGACGGCGGCTCGCCCCAGGTGAGATAGACGTCCACGTGCCGGGCCGCGACCGGGCCCGCGGCGGCCGAGGAGCCGCCGAAGTACAGCTCGGGCACGGGGTCGGGCCGCTCGGCGACCGTCGCCCCCTCGACCTCGTAATAGTTGCCTCTGAAGTCGAACGGACCGTCCCAGGCGCCGCGCACGATCGACAGGAACTCGGAGGTCCGCGCGTACCGCTCGTCCTTGCCCAGGTGGTCGCCGAACCGCCGCTGCTCGGCCGCCTCACCACCGGTCACCACGTTCAGCAGCAGCCGGCCGCCGGAGATCCGCTGGTAGGTGGCGGCCATCTGCGCCGCGAGCGTCGGGGACAGCGCCCCCGGCCGGAACGCGACCAGGAACTTCAGCCGGGTCGTCACCTGGGTGAGCGCGGCGGTGACCAGCCAGGCGTCCTCGCAGTAGGTGCCCGTGGGGGTGAGCACCGCCTCGAACCCGGCCTGTTCGGCCGCGCGGGCCACCTGTGCCAGGTAGTCGACCGTCGGCGGCCGGGACACGGCGGCCCTCGCCTGGCCGTGCCGGCGCGCCAGGCCGTGGCCGCCGCCGGTGATGGAGCGGCCGTCGCCCGAGGTGGGCAGGAACCAGTGGAATCTCATTGCTGCGCCTTCCTGACGACGTCGTTGAAGCGGTCGTCGACGAACTGGGAGAAGGTGATGGCGCCCGGCACGAGGCCCTCGGCGGTGAACGCGTCGGCGATCTCCTGTTCCGAGGCGACGACCGCGTCGTCGATCACGATCGGGGTGGCCACGGCGTTGGCGACGGCGGCGTTCGCCACCTCGACCGGCAGGCCCGTCTCCTGCGCCCACACCTTCGCCCACTCGTCCAGATGGCCGGCGGCCCAGTTCCGCGCCTTGGCGAGACGGGTGAGGAAGTCGTCGATCGCGGCCCGCCTGCCCGGGTCGTCGAGCGCGGCGGGAGCGGCCACCTGGAAGTTCAGCCCGTTGACGATGCCCGCGCCGTCGACCAGCAGCCGCGCCTTGTGCTGGATCTCGGCCTGCGAGGTGAAGGGGTCCCAGATGGCCCAGGCGTCGACGGTGCCGGACGAGAACGCCGCCAGGGCGTCGGCGGGCTGGAGATACTGCGGCTGGATGTCCTTGAACGACAGGCCCTCCTTCTTCAGGACGGCCAGCAGGTGGTAGTGGGCGGAGCTGCCCTTGGCCACCGCGACCTTCTTGCCCTTGAGCTGGGCCGGAGAGGTGATCGCGGACCCGCTGGGGACGAGGATCGCCGACCCCTTGGCGCTCTGCCGGTACGCGGCGACGATCTTGATCTTCGAGCCCGCGGCGGCGGCGAAGACGGGCGGGGTGTTGCCGACGCCGCCGATGTCGACCGCCCCGGCGTTGACCGCCTCCAGCAGCGGCGGCCCCGAGGTGAACTGCGAGAACGTGATCGCGTAGGAGGTGCCGTCGAGCAGCCCCGCGGCCTTGAGCAGGGCCTCCGAGCCGGCCTTCTGGTCGCCGACCCGGAGGGTGACGCGGCCCGTGGCCTGCCCGTCGTTCCCTCCTGACGTGCTTTGTCCCGTCGAGGAGCAGGCCGTGACGGCCGCCAGGACGATCAGCAGCGCGGCGAGCGGTCTCCTGGTCATGCGGGTCCCTCCGGGGTGACGCCCAGCGCGGACAGCAGGGCCGCGCGCAGGGTGAGCAGGTCGGGGTGGTCGCGGTGCCGGGGCCGCGGCGCGGTGACGGCCCACTCGTGGGCGAGGCGTCCGCCGTCGAGCACCAGGATCCGGTCGGCCAGCAGCAGCGCCTCGTCCACGTCGTGGGTCACCAGCAGCACGGCCGGGCCGTGCGCCGCCCACAGGTCGAGCACCAGGCGGTGCACGGTGATCCGGGTCAGCGCGTCGAGCGCGCTGAACGGCTCGTCGAGCAGCAGCAGCCTCGGCTCGCGGACGAGCGCGCGGGCCAGGCTCGCCCGCTGCGCCTCGCCGCCGGACAAGGTCAGCGGCCAGGCTCGCGCGCGGTCGGTCAGGCCCACCTCGGCCAGTGCCGCCTCCGCCCGGGCGGCCGGGTCGGGCGCGTCGAGGCCCAGCGTGAGGTTGTCGCGCACCCGCTTCCACGGCACCAGCCGGGGCTCCTGGAAGGCCACGGCCACCGAGCCGTCCACCTCCAGGCGGCCCTCGACCTCCTCGTCCAGGCCGGCGAGCGCGCGCAGCAGCGTGGATTTGCCCGAGCCGCTGCGGCCGAGGAGCGCGACGAACTCGCCGCGTCCGATCGTGAGGTCGAGGGCGTCGAGCACGGTGCGGTCGCCGAAACGCCGGGTGAGCCCGCGTACGGTGGCCACCGCCGTGCCACTCACCGAAGCGTTCACCGGGGCGTCCGCAGCGCCGGTCACCGAAGCGTTCACCGGGGCGTCCGCAGCGCCGGTCACCGTGCCGTTCACGGGGGTGTCCGCCGCGCCGGTCACCGCGCTGTTCACGGTGCTGTTCACCGGGCCGCTCACCGGGACAGGAACTCGCGCCGCCATACCAGCGCCCTCCTTTCCAGGAGCCGGACCAGGGCGTCGGTGAGCAGGCCGAGCGCGCTGTAGACGAGAAGGCCGACCACGATCACGTCGGTACGCAGGAACTCCCGCGCGTCGTTGATCATGTAGCCGAGGCCGGCGTCGGCGTTGACCTGCTCGGCCACGATCAGCGCCAGCCAGGCCACTCCGAGGCTCTGCCGCAGCCCGACGAGCGTCTGGGGGAGCGCGCCGGGCAGCACGATGTGCCGTACGAGCGCGGCCCGGCCGAGCCGCAGCGTACGGGCGACCTCGGCGAGCTTGCCGTCCACGCCCCGGATGCCCGAGAACGTGTTGAGGTAGAGCGGGAAGGAGACGGCGAGCGCCACCAGCAGCACCTTGGGCGTCTCCCCGATCCCGAACCAGAGGATGAACAGCGGGATCAGGCCGAAGAACGGCAGGGCCCGGAGCATCTGCATGAGCGGGTCGACGGCGTTTTCACCCGCCCGGCTCAGCCCGGCGACCAGCGCGAGGCCGACGCCCGCGACCGCGCCGGCGGCGAAGCCGAGGAGCACCCGTTCGAGGGACACCGCGATCGCCGTGGGCAGCGTCCCCGAGCCCACCAGGTCGAGCGCGGTCACGGCGATCTGCGACGGGGCGGCGAGCAACCGGGCGGGCAGCAGCCCGAGCGTGCTGGCGAGCTGCCACAGCAGCACGACGACGAGGGGACTGATCCACCTGTGCCACCCCCTCCGCGGGCCGCGGGCCGTGGCGGAGCGGGGACGCGGCCGGGGATCCGCCCGGACCGCGCCTCCTAACTCGCCTCCTAACTCGCCCTGGAGTTCGACGACGGACATGGACACACCTCGCTGTTGACGACGAAGGGTTCGCCACCAGCGTTGCCCACATTTCCTACCAAGTCAATGGGTTAATCGCCGGGTGTCGCGGCGCGAGCGGCACGGGCGCTCAGCTCGCGCAGATACGCCCGCAGTTCCGGCGGCTCGTGCACCTCGAACGCGCAGCCGAGCATGAGCAGACGCGACGCGAGCCACTCCAGGGTGTCGGCCCACCCGCGCAGGCGGCAGCTGTGGTCGTCGATCGGCTCGACGCTCCCCGCGGCGGCGCCGAGCCGGCGTGCCACCTGAGCGCTACGGCACGCAGGGCCGGGACTTCGGGGCCTATGTCGCCCCGGAGCTGGCCAAGGCGGCGCCGGACAACGTCGTCGGCGTCTACATCATCAGCGGTCTCGGCTTCCCCGCCGAGAAGGACCTGCCGGAGATGACCGAGGACGAGCGGGCGGCCTATGCCCGGCTGATGGAACAGGACTGGATGAACGGCGTCGACCACCACGGTCTGCTGCGCGCGGCACCGCAGACGTTCACGTACGGGCTGACCGGCGCGCGCCGGCGGCATCGTCATCCGCGGCTCACCCGGGGATGGTGACGTTCTGCTCCTTGAACTTGTAGCCGGTCCGCAACGCGTCGCGCTGCAGGCCGTCGATCGAGCTCTTGCCTGCGGCGATGTCGGCCGGCGTGGCGGTGCCGTCGTGCAGTTTGCCTGCCAGCGTCTTGAAACGGGAGCTGACGCCCTCGACGGCCCTGCACAGGGTCGGATTGGCCCTGGCGAAGCGCTTGGCGACCTTCAGCTGGTGCAGGGCGAAGACGCCGGCGATCGCGGCCTTGGCGATCGTGCGCTTGCGCTTGTCGGCCCCGGCCTTGAAGCCGCCGCTGCGTAGCGGTTTGTAGATGTAGCGGTGGAAGGCGCCGAGTGCGAGACCCGCGTGCAGTGCGAACCGCGTTTTGGCGAACTTCTTGACGTTGCCGCCGGTCGGGCATGGCGAGTCGTCCTCGGTCTCGGCGGCGGTCGGCGTGGCGACCGCCGCCGGGCCGGCCACGGCGGCACCCCCGGCCACCGGGCTGGCCGCGCCGCCGGACACCGGGACGACGGTGGTCGTGCCGCCGCCGCAGCCGGCGAGCAGCGCCGCCGTCAGCACGGCCGCCGCCGCGAGCGCGGTAACGGACCGGACAGTTCGTGCAGCCATCGTCTTCCCCCGTGACCCCTGCCTCCTGTGACCCTGGCTCCCGACGGTTGCCGCCCAGACGGCGACTATGCGGGTCTTTGCCGGGTCGGGGCGCTTTCCATGCCGTGGCCGGACGGACATTTTGCGGCCGCCGCACGGTCGGCATGGCGAAAGCGCGGGACGTGCGGGCGAAGCCGCCGGGGAGTCGGGCCCGGCCCGGTGAGGTCCATCGTGCAGACGTAGATCCCACGTCGGTGGAAACCGGGGGCCATGCCGGAGCCGAACCGGCCCCTCATTCGTCGATCCCTGCCAATCGCCGCATCCGGATTCGCATCGGATTTTCCCTGGATCATGCGCGATGGCGGGCGACGGGCTGGACGCCTCTCGTAGCAAATTTGGACAATGAGGGAGAAATAGCCCAAACCGCCGCGTCGCGGCTTGATGGAGAGGGGAAAGGTCATGCGAGATGGGCGATTGAGCATCATCGTCGGCTCGGCGCTGCTCGGCACGATCGCGCTCTGGCCGGCCACGGCGTCTCCCGCATCGGCGGGCGTGGGTGACGCGACCGTCACGCGGGCGGCTCCCGGCGATGCCTACACGAACCCGAAGCCGCCCAGGTGCACTTATCGATGCACAAACCACCGCAAGTTCAAATGCTGTCCCAAATGTAAGCGCGTTGCGGGGAAGTGCTAGGAGGCGATCCCCGCTGGGGCGGTCCACGGGGGTTGCCGGCGCGTTATCCGGCGATCTGTCATCCCGCCTGGAATCCGCCCTTGAGCCGCGCTGAATTCGCCCGGAATCCGCGCTGGGCCCGCATCGGGTCCGCGCTGATTCCGGTCCGAATTCGAGCCGGGTCCGGCCGGACGCGCTCCGAATTCCGCGCCGATTCCCCTGCGAATTCGCTCTGATTCCGGATCCGATCGGGGTTCCTCGGTCGCGGCGTCGGCTGCCGTATCCCAGGGGGCGGGCGGCGGGGTGCTGGCCGGGGCCGCGCACTATGCTCACCCGGGACGACACGGGGGACGACCCCCGGACCCGCAGCGCGGTCGGGTGCTCCGCCGCCGCGGGTCGTGCGACGGGCCCGGGGGAGGGGCGCATGGCGGTGCTGATCGACCGGCCGAACTGGCCGGGACCCCGGGGCCTGCTGTGGTCCCATCTGGTCAGCGACTCCTCGCTGGAGGAGCTGCACGACTTCGCCCGCCTGCTCGGCGTGCCAGAGCGCGCCTTCGACCGGGACCACTACGACGTGCCGGAGACGGTCTACGACCGGGCCGTGTTCCTCGGTGCCGAGCCCGTCGGCAGCCAGGAGCTGGTGCGCCGCCTGCGCGCGTCCGGCCTGCGCCGCCCGAAGACCCGCGCCTGATCTACATCGTAAAGGCGTCGGCCGGCGAGCCGCCGTGTGCGTGCGCTGGTCAGAGCGCGGCCAGCTCGGCGGCGACGTTCTCGCGGGCCCGCGCCTCCCACAGGTCCCTGCCCACCGGAGTGCCGAACAGGCGGGGCTTGCCGAGCAACTCCCGCAGCACCCCGGCACGTCCGATCCGGAACGCCTCGTCCGGCACGTGCCGATACTCCTCGCGTACGGCTCTCGCGTACGCCTCGTAGGCGCCGGGCGGCGCCGCGAGGATCGCCAGATCGGCGTCGCACAGGACGGCCGCGTTCACGTCGCCGGGCTCGTAGGCGTGCCCCGCCGTGAGCCGTACGAGCCGGGCCACCTCGCGCACCCGCTCCGCGGGCAGGCCGCAGGCGGGCAGCCGGGCCTGGGCGAGCTGGGCGCTGCGCTCCTCGTCCCACCCGGGCCGCCCCTCGTAGACGGCGTCGTGGAACCACGCGGCCAGCCGTACGGCGTCGGCGTCCCGGGCCTGGGCGGCGAGCGGCTCGATCGCGGCCAGGACCGCCCGCAGGTGGGCCGTTGTGTGATAGCGCCGGTGCGGTTCGGCCCAGCGGGCCTCCAGCTCGGCGGCCAGCGCCCGCCCGGCGGGCGAGCCGCTGAGGCAGCCGGGCCGGGGCAGGCTCCGATCATCGGTCATGCGCCGAACCTAACCGGTGCCTGACCTGAACGGTGCCTGACCTGAACGGTGCCGCGGACCTAAGCGCTGCCGGACCTGAACGGTGCCGCGGACCTAAGCGCTGCCGGACCTGAACGGTGCCGCGGACCTAAGCGCTGCCGGACCTGAACGGTGCCTGATCTGAACGGTGCCGGGCCTGAGCGCTGCGGGACCACCCGCTCGTCCGGGCCTCTGCCGAACCAATGGGCGGGCGGCCTACCAGGCGGGACGTCCCAGCACGGTCGCCGGGTCCGCGTCGCCGGGCCGCTCCTGATCGCCGGTACGCGTCGCCGAGGCGGGGGTGCCCTGCCACGGTGGCGCGGCGGGCACGTGCACGCCGATCAGCGACAGCGCCCGGGCCACGATGTGGTCCACCACGTCGTCCAGCGACTCCGGATTGGAGTAGAAGGCAGGCATCGGGGGTGCGATGATCGCGCCGATCTCGGTCGCGGTGACCATCGCCCACAGGTGTCCCAGGTGCAGCGGCGTCTCGCGCACGCACAGCACGAGCCGCCGGCGTTCCTTGAGGGTCACGTCGGCGGCCCGCACCAGCAGGTTCTCCGACACGCCCGAGGCGATTGCGCCGAGCGTCTTGACGCTGCACGGGATCACGATCATCCCGTCCACCGGGTAGCCGGACGCGATGGAGGCGCCGATGTCGCGGAAGTTGTGCACCACCTCGGCGTCGAACGTGGCCCGTGACGGCGCAGGTCGTGCTGGCCAACCGGAGCATGCCGCCGGACGTGATCATCCGCGAGGTGTGGCAGGGGACCGGCGACCGGCCGTTCGAGTCCATCGACGACGTGATCAAGGTGGAGGAGCCGGCCGCGATCTCCCAGCGATACCAGGAGATCGCGGGCTACTCCGCCGAAGCCCTGCGCGGCGAGCGCTGAGCCGGCTCGGGCCGTACGCTCCCGGGCGGCCATGAGGAGGACGAGGCCGGGGTGGCGGTGCGTTCCGGGTCGTCACGCCGTACGGCGCGGCGCGCGATAGTTCAACTATTATCGAACTATGCCTGGAACCCGGGACCTGCCCCACCCCGACGCCGCGAGCCTGGTGCTGACCGACGTGCTGTTCGCGCTCAGCGACCCTTCGCGGCTGGCGCTCGTACGGCGGCTCGCGCAGGGGCCGCTGGAGGTGGCCGCGTGCCAGCCCACGGGAGGAGAGGTGCCGAAGTCGACGCTGTCGCACCACCTGAAGACCCTCCGTGAGGCCGGTGTCGTCCGCAACGTGCCCGAGGGCAGGCAGCGATACGTGAGCCTGCGCAGGGAGGACCTCGACGACCGCTTCCCCGGCCTGCTGGACGCCGTGCTCGGCACTGATCCGGAGTAGGACCGGACGGGTCTGTGCGATCGTGGTGACGCGACCCCACCCGGCCCGTCCGGCTTTGGTGGAATCGGCCAGAGCCTCGCGGAACGCCGCCACGTAGCCTGGCCGTGTGCTGCGGCGGACGACCACGATCTCGGACCTCGACGCGCCGGCGACGCTGGCGGAGTTGCTCGACCACCATGACTACCTGGCCGACGAGGGCGTGACGACCGCGGCCTACCTCGCCCTGAAGATGGGCAGACCGCTGTTCCTGGAAGGCGAGGCGGGCGTCGGCAAGACCGAGCTGGCCAAGACGCTGGCGGCGATCCTCGGCGCGCCGCTGATCAGGTTGCAGTGCCACGAGGGGCTCGACGCGGCGCAGGCGTTGTACGACTGGGACTTCCCCCGGCAGCTTCTGCATCTCAAGGCGGCCGAGGCGGCGGGCGCGGCCGACGTCGCCGCGCTGGAGGGCGAGATCTACGGCCGGCGGTTCCTCATCGCGAGGCCGCTGCTGCGGGCACTGGAGACCCAGCCCAGCGTGCTGCTGGTGGACGAGATCGACCGGGCCGACGACGAGTTCGAGGCGTTCCTGCTGGAGGTGCTGTCCGACTTCACGATCTCGGTGCCGGAGATCGGGACGATCCGCGCGGCGACCCCGCCGGTCGTCGTCCTGACCTCCAACCGCACCCGCGAGGTGCACGACGCCCTCAAACGGCGCTGTCTGTATCACTGGCTGGAGCACCCCGGGTTCGACCGGGAGGTGGCGATCCTGCGGCGGCGCCTGCCCGGATGCGCGGAGCGGCTCGCGGCCGACGTGGCGCGGACGGCGGGCCGGATGCGCGAGGCGGGCCTGGTCAAGCCGCCGGGCATCGCCGAGACCCTCGACTGGGCCGAGGCGCTGCTCACGCTCGGCGCGGTCGAGCTCGATCCGGCCCTGGCCGCCGCGACGCTGGGCGCGGTGCTCAAGCACCGGGAGGACCAGGAGACCGTCCGCGCCCGGGGGCTGCTCACGCCGGACGGCGGCCGTGGCTGACGACGCCCCCGTGACCGGCCGCCGCACGGGCCCGCTCGCGCCGCCCGGCGGCCCCGAACCGGTCGCGGTGCTGACCGGGTTCGTCCGCACGCTGCGGGCCGCGGGGGTCGCGGCCGACCACCATCGCACGCGGACCTTCCTGGCCGCGCTCGGCCACCTCGACGCCGCCGACGGGCGGGACGTCTACTGGGCCGGCCGTCTCACCCTGTGCGCCGGGCCCGACGACCTGGCGCGCTACGACCACTGCTTCGCGGCCTACTTCTCCGCCGCCTCCGCCCCGCCGCACCGCGTACGCGCGATGACCGTGTCCGTGACCCGCCCGGTGGCGTCGCCGTACGGCGGAAGGGAGCGGGAAACGACGGGCGAGCAGGGTGACGAGCAGGGCGCGCCCCCGGCCACGGCGAGCGAGATCGAGGTGCTGCGGCACCGGGACGTGGCGCGGATGAGCGAGGCCGAGCGGCGGCAGGTGCACCGCCTGCTCGCGCTGCTGCGCGGTGCGCGGCAGCCGCGCAGGACGCGCCGCCACCGCCCGTCGCCCCACGGCGGCGCGATCGACGCGCGGCGCACGGTCAGGGAGATCCTTCGGCACGGCGGGGAACCGGCGCGGCTGCGCCGCCGCGTGCGCCGGGAACGGCCGCGGCGGGTCGTCATGCTCGTGGACGTCAGCGGCTCGATGGCCGCCTACGCCGACACGCTGCTGCGCTTCGCCCACGCGCTGGTGCGCGCGGAGCCGCGGGCGACCGAGGTGTTCAGCATCGGCACCCGGCTCACCAGGATCACCGCCGCGCTGCGCCATCGCGACCCCGGCCACGCCATGGACGAGTGCTCGGCGGCCATCCCGGACTGGAGCGGCGGCACCCGGCTGGGGGAGGAGGTGCGGGCGCTGCTGCGCCTGCCCGATCCCCGGGGCGCGATCGTCGTGATCGCCTCCGACGGCTGGGAGCGGGGCGAGGCGGGCCTGCTGGGCGTGCAGATGGCCCGGCTGTCCCGGCTGGCCCGCCGCGTCGTGTGGGTCAACCCGCACAAGGGCGACCCGGCGTACCGGCCGCTCACCGCGGGCATCCGCGCGGCGCTGCCCTATGTGACGGACTTCGTCGCGGGGCACAGCCTGGCCGCGTACGAGGAGCTGGCCGCGCTGCTGGCCGGCGACCGGCCCGTGCGGGCCGGGGGGAGGGGAGGGGCCGATGCGTGACGTGCTCGACCAGGTGCTGCGCTGGTGGGAGCAGGGGCGGCGGTTCGGCCTCGCCACCGTCGTCGAGACCTTCCGCAGCGCGCCGCGCCCGCCCGGCGCGGCCATGGCCGTCCTCGACGGCGAAGCGGCCGGCAGCGTGTCGGGCGGCTGCGTCGAGGGAGCGGTCTACGAGCTCGCCGCGCAGGTCGTCGCGACCGGGACGCCGGTGCTGGAGCGGTACGGCGTGAGCGACGACGACGCCTTCGCGGTCGGCCTCACCTGCGGCGGGATCATCGACGTGTTCGTGGAGCCGGTCTCCAGACAGGACTATCCGCAGCTCGGAGAGGTCGCCGCGGACGTCGCCGCGCGGCGTCCGGTCGCCGTGGCCACGATCGTCGCGGGCCCCGGACGCGTGGGGGCGCGGCGCGTGGTCTGGCCGGACCGG
The DNA here is from genome assembly GCF_008033685.1 of Microbispora sp. CSR-4. NCBI lineage: Bacteria > Bacillati > Actinomycetota > Actinomycetes > Streptosporangiales > Streptosporangiaceae > Microbispora > Microbispora sp. CSR-4. The sequence goes on along the minus strand of NZ_VJVX01000001.1, from coordinate 351,427 downwards.
GCGGCGGGCTCGCTCGGCTCGGCCCGGCTCGACGACGCGGTGGACGACGACGTGCGCGGCATGCTCGCGCAGGGCCTGACCGGCGTGCGGCGCTACGGCCCCGAGGGCGAGCGGCGGCTGGACGACCTGCGGGTGTTCGTGCAGTCGTTCGCGCCGCCGCCGCGCATGCTGGTCTTCGGCGCGATCGACTTCGCCGCTGCCGTGGCGCGGATCGGGCGCTTCCTCGGCTACCACGTGGTCGTGTGCGACGCGCGGCCGGTCTTCGCCACGGCCAAGCGGTTCCCCGAGGCCGACGAGGTCGTGGTGGCCTGGCCGCACGACTATCTGTCCGGCGTCGAGGTCGACGAGCGCACCGTGATCTGCGTGCTCACCCACGACCCGAAGTTCGACGTGCCGCTGCTGGAGGTGGCGCTGCGCACCCCCGCGGCGTACGTCGGGGCGATGGGGTCGCGGCGCACGCACGAGGACCGGCTGGCGCGGCTGCGCGAGGCGGGCCTGACCGAGGACGAGCTGGCCCGGCTGAGGTCGCCGATCGGGCTCGACCTCGGGGCGCGTACGCCGGAGGAGACGGCCGTGTCGATCGCGGCCGAGCTGATCCGGCTTCGCTGGGGCGGCACCGGCAGGCCGCTCAGCGAGACGTCGGGGCGCATCCACGGCGAGCCGCGGTGAGCGGCGCGGCGGTCGCGGGGCTGCTGCTGGCCGCCGGGGGCGGCAGCCGGCTCGGCATGCCGAAGGCGCTGGTGGAGTTCGAGGGGGAGCGGCTGGCCGACCGCGGGGTGCGGCTGCTGGCCGAGGGCGGGTGCCGCCCGGTGCTGATCGTGCTCGGGGCCGCCGACGTGCCGGTCGCGGGCGCGGTCGTCGTGCGCAATCCCGGGTGGGCGTCCGGCATGGGGTCGTCGCTGCGGGCCGGGCTGCGCGCGCTGCCGCCGTCCGCCCCCGCCGTGGTGATCGCGCTGGCCGACCAGCCGCTGGTGCGGCCCGAGGCGGGGCGCCGGCTGATCGCCGCGTTCGAGGCGGGCGCCCGTGTCGCCGTCGCGGCGTACGGCGGAGCGCCGCGCAACCCGGTGCTCGTCGCGCGCGAGCACCTGGCGGAGGTGGCCGCGCTCGCCGAGGGCGACGTGGGCGCGCGGCCCTTCCTGCGCGCGCACCCGGAGCTGGTGACGGCCGTGCCCTGCGACGACGTGGGCGCTCCTGCGGATATCGACACCCCGGATGACCTGCGGCGACTCAGCAAGGAGTGATTTGCCCGATTCGCCGCCGATGGTGAGCTCCGTCACAATGATCGCAAAAGCAGTCCGGCGGAGCAGGGAGCGTTGTCATGACGGAGCAGGCGCCCGGGTTCGACGTCACTCAGCCCAACGTCGCCCGCATGTACGACTACTACCTGGGCGGCAAGAACCATTTCCCGGCCGACCGGGCGGCGGCCGAGCGGATCATCGAGCTGTCCGAGGGGCACGTACGGGAGGCCGTGCGGGAGAACCGCGCGTTCCTCGGCCGGGCCGTGCGCTACCTGGCGGCCGAGTGCGGCATCCGCCAGTTCCTCGACCTGGGCGCCGGGCTGCCGACGCAGGGCAACGTCCACGAGATCGCGCTGGAGCACGCGCCCGACTCGCTCGTGACGTACGTGGACAACGACGCGGTGGTGGCGGCGCACGCGCGGGCACTGCTGGAGGGCGATCCGCGGGTGCGCTTCCTGGAGGGCGACCTGCGCGGGCCCGAGGAGATCGTCGCCGCGGCGTCGGCGGCCGGTATCGCCTTCGACCGGCCCGTCGCGCTGCTGCTGGTGGCCTGCCTCCACTTCGTGCCGGACGAGGAGGACCCGGAGGGGATCGTGGCGGCCTACCGCGAAGTGCTTCCCTCCGGAAGCCACATCGTCATCTCGCACGCCTGCTCCGACCCCGTTCCGGAGGCGATGGCCGCCGCGGGCGGCGTGTACGGCAGGGCCAACGCGCCCTTCGAGGCCAGGCCGGCGGCGCGGATCGCCCGGTTCTTCGACGGCTTCGACTTGGTCGAGCCGGGCACGGTGCCGCTGAACGAGTGGCGCCCCGAGCTCGACGCGCTGCCGTTGCGCGGCGGCTTCCTGCCGGTGCTCGGAGGCGTCGGCCGCCGCGCCTGACGGTGGTCACGGCCCTTCCGGCTGGCTAGCCTTGGGACCCGAGTGTGGAACATCATTCGGTTACTGGCGGGTTCACGCGCGGAAGGACGAAGCGGATGCGGATCGGTATGGCCCTCAACTACTCGGGGGGCTTCAAGGAGACCGTCGCCGAGCTGGCCGACTACGAGAAGGCCGGGCTCGACATCGTGTTCGTGGCCGAGGCGTACAGCTTCGACGCCGTCAGCCAGCTCGGTTACATCGCGGCGAGGACCGAGCGGCTGCAGATCGCCTCGGGCATCCTGCCGATCTACTCCCGCACGCCGGCCCTGCTGGCCATGACGGCCGCCGGCCTCGACTACGTCTCCGACGGGCGGTTCACCCTCGGCATCGGCGCCTCCGGCCCGCAGGTGATCGAGGGCTTCCACGGCGTGCCGTACACCGCGCCGCTCGGCCGCACCCGCGAGGTGATCGAGATCTGCCGCAAGGTGTGGCGGCGCGAGCGGCTGGAGTATTCCGGCAAGCACTACACGCTGCCCCTGGAGGGCGGCACCGGCCTCGGCAAGCCGCTCAAGCTGATCAACCACCCGGTGCGCGAGCGCGTCCCGATCGTGATCGCCGCCATCGGGCCGAAGAACGTGGAGCTCGCCGCCGAGCTGGCCGAGGGCTGGGAGCCGATCTTCTACATGCCGGAGAAGGCAGGCGAGGTGTGGGGCCCCTCGCTGGCCGCCGGCCGCGAGCGCAGGGACCCCGCTCTCGGCGAGCTGGACGTGATCGCGCAGGCCGTGCTCGCGATCGGCGACGATGTCGAGGGCGTGCTTGAGCTGGGCCGTTCCATGGCCGCCCTCTACATCGGCGGCATGGGCGCCAAGGGCAGGAACTTCTACAACGACCTCGCCCGCCGCTACGGCTACGAGAAGGAGGCCGAGCAGATCCAGGACCTCTACCTGGAGGGCAGGAAGAAGGAGGCCGAGGCGCTGGTGCCCAGGGAGCTGCTGGAGCGGGTGTCCCTGGTCGGCTCGGAGGGCCACGTGCGGGAGCGGCTGGCCGCGCTGCGCGAGGCCGGGGTCACCACGCTCAACGTCGCACCCATGGCCCCCACGCATGAGGAGCGCGTCAAGCTCATCGAGAAGATCAAGGACATGGCCGCCTGAGCCGCCCGCGCCGCCTGACCTGCCCGCGCCTCGTGAGCGTCTGGGCCGCCCGCGTCGCCTGGGCGGCCCGCGCCGCGCCGCCACGGCTCACCCGCGTGGACGGCACGGGTGCATGCCGGGCGGGTCACCTCGCGTGAGCGGCATACGTTGCAAGGTCGTCCCTGCCCGCACGCCTGGCGGCCCGCCCCGCTCGACGATCTCGGTGGGCTCGGGCCCCGCGGCCTCCTCGGCCGCGGCGTGTGAGTGCCGCCGGGTGGGCGTAAAGTCCGGGACGTGACGTACGAATCCCGCCGCGCGCGGCTGGCCGCGGCGCTCCCCGAGCACGACGCGGCCGCCGCCCTGGTCACCTGGCCGGTCAACGTCCGCTACCTGACCGGCCTGAGCAGCTCCAACGCCGCCGTGCTCGTCACTGCGACGGGTGAGGCCGCGCTCGCCACCGACTCGCGTTACCTGGAGACGGCACAGGCGGTGTGCTCGGGCATCGAGGTGACGCAGGAGCGTGACGTCGCGGGGGCCCTGCTCGGCCGCGTGCCCGCCGCGGCGCGGATCGCGGTGGAGGCCGACCACATGCCGGTGGGGCTGTTCCAGCGGCTGGCCGCCGAGCATGCCGCCCTCCATCCGGCCGGCGGCCTCGTGGAGGCCGTCAGGTCCGTGAAGGACGAAGGGGAGATCGCCGCGCTGCGCCGCGCCTGCGCGATCACCGACGAGGCGTTCTCGCTGGTCGTGGAGCGCATCGCCCCCGGCGTCACCGAGCGGCAGATCGCCCGGTGGCTGGAGGCCGCGATGGTCGAGCTCGGCGCCGACAAGCCGGCCTTCGACTCCATCGTGGCGAGCGGCCCCAACGGCTCGATCCCGCACCACTCGCCCTCCGACCGGCCGGTCGAGCGGGGCGACCTGGTGACCATGGACTTCGGCGCCCGTTATGACGGTTATCACGCGGACATGACCCGCACGGTCGCGGTGGGTCCGCCCGCCGCCTGGCAGCGCGACCTCCACGACCTCGTACGGCAGGCCCAGCGCGCGGGCCGCCACGCCGTACGGGCGGGGGCGACGGCGCACGAGGTGGACGCCGCCGCGCGCGACGTGATCGCCGAGGCGGGTCACGCCGAGCGGTTCGGTCACGGGCTGGGTCACGGAGTCGGCCTGGAGATCCACGAGCTGCCGTTCCTGGGCCCTGGCAAGACCGGTAGACTAGAGGATCGAGTTCCGATCACCGTCGAGCCGGGGGTCTATCTTCCGGGCAGGGGCGGTGTGCGCATCGAGGACACGCTTGTGACGCGTGCTGACGGGCCGGAGCTTCTCACACTGACGACCAAGGAGCTGCTCGTCCTGTAGGGCAGCCGCACGCGGGAGACGCTACGTGGCGACGACGAACGACCTGAAGAACGGACTCGTGCTCAAGCTCGACGGTGGGGAGCTGTGGACCGTTGTCGAGTTCCAGCACGTCAAGCCGGGTAAGGGCGGCGCGTTCGTCCGCACCAAGCTCAAGAACATCCTGTCCGGCAAGGTCGTGGACAAGACCTTCAACGCCGGCGTGAAGGTCGACGTGGCGAACGTCGACAAGCGCGACATGCAGTACTCCTACCTCGACGGCGACGACTTCGTGTTCATGGACACCGAGACCTACGACATGGTCAACGTCCCGCGCGACGTGGTGGGCACCGCGGCCAACTACATGCTGGAGAACACGACCGCGACCGTCGCGTTCAACGAGGGCAACCCGCTGTACGTCGACCTCCCGGCGGCCGTCGAGCTGACGATCTCGCACACCGAGCCGGGCCTGCAGGGCGACCGCTCCACCGGCGGCACCAAGCCCGCCACCCTGGAGACCGGTGCCGAGATCAAGGTCCCGCTCTTCATCACGACCGGCGAGAAGGTCAAGGTCGACACTCGCACCGGCGAGTACCTCGGTCGGGCCTGACGTGTCGGCTCGGGGGAAGGCCCGCCGCCGCGCGCTGGACATTCTCTTCGAGGCCGAGGCCCGGCAGCTGAGCCCGCTCAACGTGCTCGCCGAGCGGGTTGAGCGGGCCGACCCGCCGGTCAACGAGTACACCTCCTTCATCGTCGAGGGCGTGGTCCGGCATCTGGACCGCATCGACGAGCTGATCTCGACGTACGCCGAGGGCTGGACCCTGGAGCGCATGCCGGCCGTGGACCGCAACGTCCTGCGCGGCGGGACCTACGAGATGCTGTGGTCGGAGGAGGTTCCGGAGGGCGTGGTCATCAGCGAGTGGGTGCATCTGGCCGCGGAGCTGTCGACCGACGAGTCGCCGCAGTTCGTCAACGGGCTGCTGGCCCGCTTCAAGCAGCTCAAGCCCTCGCTTTCGCTCTGATCCCACGGTCCCTCGGCCCGACCGGCGGCCCGGCATCCCGGGCGGCCAAGGCGGTCCGGGAGGCCGACAGCTCCGAGAGGCCCGACAGGGAGGCCGCAAGTGCGTGACGCCACACGCCGCGCCGTCGTCTGGGAGGCGCTGCGCGCGCTCCTGGCCGAGCGGACGGCCGCCACCGGGCGCGAGACGCTCGACATCGTCGACGCCGGCGGTGGCACGGGCGGTTTCGCCGTGCCGCTGGCCACGCTCGGGCACACCGTGACGGTGGTCGACTCGACCCCCGACTCGCTGGCCGCACTGGAGCGCCGCGCCGCCGAGACGGGCGTCGGCGTGAAGGGCCTGCAGGGCGACGCCGCCGACCTCGGCGACCTGCTGGCGCCCGGCAGCGCCGACCTGGTGCTGTGTCACAGCGTGCTGGAGTACGTCGAGGACCCGGCGGGTGCGCTGGGCGCGGTCGGCGGCATCCTGCGGCCCGGCGGCGTGGTGAGCGTGCTGGCCGCCAACTCGGTCGCCGCGGCCGTCCACCGCTCGCTGGCCGGCCACTTCGACGAGGCGCGCCGGGTGCTGTCCGACCCGGCGGGCCGCTGGGGCGACCGCGACCCCACGCCGCGCCGCTTCTCCCGTGAGACGCTGGGCGAGCTGCTGTCCGGCGCCGGGTTCACCGTCGGCGAGGTGCAGGGCGTGCGGATCTTCGCCGACCTCGTGCCGGGCATGCTGGCCGAGAGCGACCCCGAGGGCCTCGTGGCGCTGGAGCGGGCGGCGGCCACCCATCCCGTGCTCCGCGACATCGCCACCCAGATCCACGTCATCGCCTATCGTCAGTAGAAAAGATGTTCGGATAGCGTGGTGGTCGGGTAGGGTGACCTCATGTCCCGGAATCAGCTGCTGCCTCGGGATCCGTCGCCACCGCCGGACGGCCCGGCCGACGACAGCGGCTGCCCCATCCTCCATGTGGACATGGACGCCTTCTACGCCAGCGTCGAGCTGCTCGACCGTCCGGAGCTGCGGGGCACCCCGGTCATCGTCGGCGCCACCGGCGCGCGCGGGGTCGTGCTGAGCGCCACCTACGAGGCCCGCAGGTTCGGGGTCCACTCGGCGATGCCGATGACCCGGGCCCGGCGCATCTGCCCGCAGGCCACGGTCATCCCGCCCCGCCACGCGAAGTACGCCGAGGTGTCCCGCGGCGTGATGGAGATCTTCCAGTCGATCACCCCGGAAGTCGAGCCGATCGCGTCCGACGAGGCGTTCCTCGACGTGGGCGGGGCCCGCCGCAGGCTCGGCAGCCCCGCGGCCATCGCCCGCATGATCCGCGCCCAGGTGGCCGAGCGGTTCGGCATCACCTGCTCGGTGGGGGTGGCGAGCACGAAGTTCGTGGCCAAGCTCGCCTCGCGCCAGTGCAAGCCGGACGGCCTGCTCGTGGTCCCGGCCGACCGCGTCGTGGAGTTCCTGCACCCGCTGCCCGTCGCCGCCCTGTGGGGCGTGGGAGAGCGCACCGAGCAGGCCCTCGTACGGCTCGGCATCCGCACCGTGGGCGACCTGGCCCAGGTGCCGGTGGCGACGCTCCAGCGTGAGTTCGGCGCCGTCGGCGCGCACCTGGCGGCCCTCGCCTGGGGACGCGACGACCGCCGGGTGGTGCCGCACGCGCCCGACAAGAGCATCGGCAACGAGGAGACGTTCCCGCACGACGTCGACGACCCTGAGACGATCAGGCGTGAGCTGCTGCGGCTGTCGGAGCGGGTCGCCGCGCGCCTGCGGGCCGGTGGGCATGTCGGCCGCACGGTCAGCGTCAAACTCCGACGATCCGACTTCACGACCATCACCCGGTCGCGTACGCTGCGCGAGGCGACCGACGTCGCGAAGGAGATTTTCGACACATCATGCGAGCTCTACGAGGCCGCCGGGCTGGAGCGGGTGCGGTTGCGGCTGGTCGGCGTGCGTGTGGAGAACCTGATCCCGGCCGCCGCGGCGACGCGTCAGCTCGGCCTGGGGGAGCGGGAGACCGGCTGGCGGGAGGCCGAACAGGCCATGGACCGGGCGGCCCGCCGCTTCGGTCCGGACGCGGTGAAACCGGCATCGCTTGTTCGGCGTCCGTTTGGTCCAATAGGTCTATGACGTCACCTCCGGTTTGGACCGCGTTGGACGTTTTCTTTCGCCTACGTCTGAGGCCTCGTATTCTGGGGATAACCGACCGCGAGGTTCGGACACCCCGTGTCGTCCGTTGCCGTCTTCCCCTGAATGGGGCCGTCCTTGGGAGGCGCCGTGCCGCTGTCTGAGCACGAGCAGCGCTTGCTCGACCAGATCGAGCAGGCCCTCTATGCCGAGGACCCGAAGTGGGCGAACACCGTACGGATCAGCGATCCGCGCAGCCACTACAAGCGCCGCCTGGTGAAGGCCTCCATAGGCTTCGCACTCGGCGTGGTCCTGCTGATGGTCGGCGCCGTCGCGGCCCAGATCTGGCTCGGTGCCGCCGGCTTCGTGGTCATGCTGGCAACCTGCCTGTGGGGCCTGTCGAGCTGGAAGCGCATGAACGGGTTCGGTGACTCCCCGCCGACGGCCCGCGGCCGCGGCCGCCGTCCCCAGCGCCAGAGCTTCATGGAGCGCATGGAGGAGCGCTGGCGCCGTCGCCACGACGAGCACTGATCCCCATCACGACCTGAGCCACCGCCGGTGGGCCCGCTTCCCGGGCCCACCGAGTCGTCTGCGGCGCCCCGCGCCCCCGGCTCGCCCGCGGCGCGCCTCCGCGCTGATCGGTGCTTTCGCCCCGCCCTGCCCGCGGGTGCTCGCCTGCCGCGCGCTTTCCCCCGTCCGCCCCAAAAGGGAACGGCACCCCCGGCCAGTGGCCGCCGGGGGCAGGGCGATCAGCGGCGGGCGCCGGTGAGGGTCCGCTCCTTCGCGGTGTCGTCGGCCCGGGTGCCGTCCGGGCGTTCCGGCGTGGCGGCCGCCCGCGTTCCGCCGGGCCGCGCCCGCCAGAGCCGGGGCCGCAGCCCCTCCAGCCGGTCGAAGACGTCGAGCGCGCCCTCGCCGGCCGCCCGCACCCGCAGCAGCACGGACATCGGGGCGAGCGCGGCCCCGAGACGCCGCCACCGTGAGGCCTTCGACGCCAGATCGCGCCTGATCCGGCGCAGGTCCGCCGGGACGGGCCCCGACGCCGAGGGCGTGGGGGCGTACCTGAGCCGTTCCTCCGACGTGACGACGCGGGTGAGCGCCTCGGCGGCCTGCGGCCCGAGCGCGTACCGCTCGCCGATCCGGCGGCCGAGCGCGCGCGGCGTCTCGCTCGGCTCCCCGGCCATCCCCAGGTCCGTGAGCATGTCGCGCAGCTCGGCCCAGGCCGCGTGGCCTCCCGCCGCCGTACGCGTGACCAGGCGAAGGCGACGACGTCGCACCAGGACCCGCGCGGCGGCGGGCAGCAACAGCAGCGCGAGCGCGGCGGCGACGCCGATGCCGATCTCGACGGGCACGGGCATGCCGGGGTCGGCCGCGGTGGCCGTGCCGTCGAGGTCGCGGTCGAGCTGGCGCGGGTTCGGCCGGGCCGGTCCGGCGCTCTGCCCGGCGTCGTCCTCCGCGCTCGACGACGGCCCGTCGGACGGGTTCGCCGTCGGGCCGTCCGTCGGCGTGACAGGCAGCGAGTAGAGCGGCACCTGGGCCGTGCCCTGCCCGGTGGCGCCGGTGGGGGTGGGCTCGAACCGCAGCCAGCCGATCCCGTCGAAGAACAGCTCCGGCCACGCGTGGGCGTCGTGGGTGCGGACCGTCCACTCGTTGCCGATCTTGGTGCCGCCGGTGTATCCGATCGACACCCGCGCCGGGATGTTGAGCAGACGCGCCATCACGGCCATCGCCCCGGCGAACTGCTCGCAGTAGCCGGTGCGGTCACGCAGCAGGAACCGGGACAGCGCCTGCGCGCCCGATCCGGACGCGCGCACGTCGTAGGTGAACCGGCCGTCCTGGGTGAACCACTCCTGCAGCTTGACCGCGGCCTCGTACGGCGAGGCGGCGTCGGCGGTGATGCGATGGGTGAGGGCGGTCACCCGCGGGTCGAGTCCTTCGGGCAGCTGCAGGTAGCGGTCGCTGTCCGGGAGGGTCACCGCCGTGCGCAGCTCGGTCAGGGTGGGCTCGGGCTCCTCGGTCATCACCCGGTAGTCGAGCCCGGCCGCCTCGTCCTCGGTGGAGAAGACCATGAGCGAGGCCCGGTCGGCGCGCCAGTCGCCGTCGGCCTCGACCTGCCTGGCCGGGTAGGGCAGCGGCAGGAAGTGGAGCGTGTCGATCTCATCGCTCATCTTGACCCGCATCTCGGCGCGCTTCACCGTCACACCGGGCCGCAGCCCGGGAGCGGGCGGCAGCGGCCCCTCCGACACGCGGTCTTCCGGGCGTCCGCGCAGCGGGGCCAGCGTCCACTTCGTCCCGTCGAAGATGTCGAGCGAGAAGATCCGCAGATAACGCGGCACGTCGTCGCTGCTGGTGTAGGTGAGCACGGTCGCGTTGCGCTGCTGCCTGAGCTGGCCGCCGAGCTTGGCGATGGCGTCGGGGATGCCGATGTTGCCGCCGCCCCCGCCGAGGCCGTTGCCGACGCCGAAGCCGAACAGCGGATCGGGGGAGAGGGCCGGCAGCAGCGCGGGCACCAGCACGGCCAGCGCGATCGCCGTCACGCCGATGCGCTTGCCCGACAGGGCGAGCCGCTCGGTGTCGGGGGCGGAGCCGCGCGAGGCGTCGGATGAACGCCGCACCACGACGGCCCGGCCCCAGCGGCTCAGCCGCTCGCGCCCGTCGGCGACGAGCAGGCCGATGTAGCCGAACGCCGCGACGACGAACGCGATCCACCCGATCGGGTCGGTGATGACCGCCGCGGGCACGGTGAACAGGGCGAGCATCGGCAGCCCGGCCAGCGCCGCCCGGCGCAGCCGCACCGCGAAGACGTCCACGAGCAGGGCGATCAGCGCCACACCCGCCGTGGTGAGCAGCACGATGCCGGGACGGTCCGGCACCGGGGCGGCGTACTGCTGGATGCCGTCATATCCGGAGGCGATCAGCTTGGCGAGCCGGATGACCGAGTCCCTGGTGGGGATGATCCGCAGCCACGCCTCGTCGGGCGTGAAGACGAGCGTCAGGTAGATCAGGACCGTCACGGGCGTCACGGCGGGCGCCACCCATGGGCGGGCGCCCAGACGGGAGGCCACCGTGCCGGTCACGGTGACGACCAGGATCGCCCCCATGCAGGACCAGAACCAGGTGCCGCCCTCGAAGAGCGGATAGAGCGTGATCGTGACGGCCGCCGTGGCCAGCCCCGCCGCAACCGGCAGTTTCATTGCTTCCTACCTTCCGTCCCGCCGGTGCGGCCGGCTCAGGCCGCGCTCCTCTTGTTTCCGGCCTGCGGCCACACGTCGGCGAGCGGCGTGCCGGCGGGCAGGTCGAGCACCCGCCACCCGGCGCCGGTCAGGACCGATCGAGCGGCCCGCGCGTTCTCCTCGGCGACGGCGTCCCAGGAAGCCCCGTGCCCGGACGCGCGGTCCCAGGAGGCGAGGTCGAGCAGGATCGCGACGGCGGTCACGCCCGAGTGGCGGAGCTGGGCGAGCGCCCGGGCCTCCTCCGGATCGAGCCCCCCGAGGACCGCGATGATCAGGCCCTCGCCGCCGCCCTGACGCAGCGCGCCGACGCCGTGCTCCAGCGAGCGCGCCGTGCTCTGCCGGATGACCGAGAGCGTGTCGAGCAGCGACCACGACTGGCCGGTGTCCACCACGTGTCCCGCGCCCTGGTCGGTGACCAGGCGCAGGGCGAGCCCCTCCGCGGACAGGTGCACGCCGATGGACGCGGCGGCGGAGACCGCGACCTCGAACGACGAGCGCGGCCCCTCCCCCCGGTGGGCGTGCCTGCGGGTGTCGAGCAGCAGCGCGCCCCGGCTCTGCCACTCCTGCTCCTCGCGCCTGACCATCAGCTCGCCGTGCCGCGCCGTCGAGCGCCAGTGGACGCGGCGCAGGTCGTCGCCCTGGCGATACTCGCGCGGCGCCACGTCGTCGTCGCCCGCCGCCGCGACCGACCGCGTACGGCTGTCGCCGCCGCCGCTGTACTCCCCGGAAAGACGCGCCGGCGGCAGCGGCACCACCTCGGGCGTGACCACGAGCGTGTCGGTGATGGTGAACGAGCGGGTCAGCTCGACCAGCCCGAACGGGTCGGCGATTCGCACCGAGAGCGGCCCGATCGGGAAGCGCCCGCGCAGGTCCGAGCTCACCTTGTAGTCGATCTCCCGGACGCCGCGCGACTCCATCCGGTCGAGGACGAACCTCGGCCGGGTCCCCAGCGCGTACTGCAGGTTGTCCTCCACCAGCAGCAGCCCGGTGGGCAGCCGGGTGACGTTCTCCAGCCGCAGGGTGACCGTGGTCTGCTCGCCGGCCTGCACCCGCGCCGGGGTGAGCCGTCTGGCGCAGGCCAGCCGATAGCGCGTGCGGGCCACGACCATCGAGGCGAGCAACGGCATCGCGATGATCAGCACGGACACGCGCAGCAGGTCCTGCTCGCCGAGGACGAGGGCGCACAGCAGGGCCGCCACGCCGGACGCGAGGAACGAGCGTCCTCGCGGGGTCAGAGCCTTCAGCCCGATCATGGGCCCTCCGTCACTTGCTCACTGTCACATCGCCGGGCGCGCGCCCTGCTTACCGGCGCCCCGCTTACCGGCGCCCTGCTCGCTCGCGCCCTGCTCGCTCGCGCTCTGCTCGCTCGCACCCTGTTCACTCGCACCCGGTTCACCGCACCCGGCTCGCCCACATCCGGCTCGCTCACATCCGGCCCACTCGCGTCCGTTATTTGGCGTCGGGCACCGGGACGCGCCGCACCAGCTCGCCGACGAGCTGTTCGGGGTGGCGGCGCTGCCCCTGCGCCTCCAGGCTCGGCATCAGGCGGTGCGCCAGCACGGGGACGGCCAGCTCCTGCAGGTCGTCCGGGATCACGTAGTCGCGGCCGGACAGCGCGGCGTGGGCCCGCGCGCTGCGCACCAGATGAAGGGTGGCGCGCGGGGAGGCGCCGAGCCGCAGGTCGGGGGAGTGCCGGGTGGCCGCGACCATGTCGACCGCGTAGCGCTTGACCGGCTGGGAGACGTAGACCGCGCGGACGGCCTCGATCAGCGCGGCCACCTCCGCCGTGGTCGCGACCGGTTCCATCTTGTCCAGCGGCTGCGAGGCGCCGTGCACGTCCAGCATCTCCAGCTCGGCGGCAGGCTCCGGGTATCCCATGGCGATCTTGGCGGTGAATCGGTCGCGCTGCGCCTCGGGGAGGGGATAGGTGCCCTCCATCTCGATCGGGTTCTGCGTCGCGATGACCATGAACGGCGCCTCCAGCGCGTAGGTCACGCCGTCGACCGTGACCTGGTGCTCCTCCATGCACTCCAGGAGGGCGGACTGCGTCTTGGGGGAGGCGCGGTTGATCTCGTCGCCGACGACGATGTTGGCGAAGACCGGTCCGGGCTTGAACTCGAACTCACGCGTCTGCTGGTTGTACGCGCTGACCCCGGTGATGTCGCTCGGCAGCAGGTCGGGGGTGAACTGGACGCGCTTGACCGGGCAGTCGATGGAGCGCGCCAGAGCCTTGGCGAGCATCGTCTTGCCCACACCGGGCACGTCCTCGATCAGCAGGTGGCCCTCCGCCAGGAGCACGGTGAGAGTAAGACGGACGACGTCGCTCTTGCCTTCGATCACCGATTCGATCGAGGCGCGGATCCGGTGGGCGGTGTCGATGAGATCCTCGAGCCGGGCTGAAGCATCGGTGACGTCGGGAGTTACTGCCACCAGGCCTCCATGAGGGTGCGTCCCCGAGAATGGGGCGTTATACGTTCCTTTTCCATTCTGTGTACTGACCCTATGTCCCCTCTGGTTCTCGAGCGACTTTGTCCGGAAATCCGGGTGAACTGCCCACAGTGTTGTGGCGTCTCTTCACGGTCGCGTGGCGCGTTCGTCCGAATCCCGTGACATCCCGTGACTTTTCGCGACTTCCCGCGCTATCCCGCGACTTCCCGCGCCATCCCGCGACGTCCACCGGCGTCCCGTGCGGCGGCTCATGGCACCTGAAGCCTGGCGCGCTCCACTTCCCTCCACCCGGTTCCCCCACCCCTCTCCTGCCGCCCCCGGGAACCCCGTACGCGCCGGGGTTTCCGGGGTGCCGACACGCCCGTGCGCGGGGCGGGGGGCGCCGCGGTGCCCCACCCCGACCCACCCCATTTCACCTGCGAAAACGCCGTCGATTTTGAATGCCGACACGGCCAGAATCGGTTGACGGTGGGGAGAAGTGGAGTATGGTGGTGCGCAGTGGAGGGCAGGGGCTATAGCGCTGAGCGCTCCACAAGGCACAGGAGGTGGGTCCGGTGTTCCTTGGCACCCACCACCCGCGCCTCGACGACAAAGGACGGCTGTTCCTGCCGGCGAAGTATCGCGAGGAGCTGGCGGAGGGTCTGGTGATCACCAAAGGCCAGGAGCGCTGCCTCTACGTCTTCCCCGTAGAGGAGTTCCAGCGCATCACCGAGGCCCTGCGTACCGCTCCGGTGACGGCGAAGGCGGTCCGCGACTACAGCCGTGTCTTCTTCGCCAGCGCGTCCGACGAGGTGCCGGACAAGCAGGGACGCATCACGATTCCCCAGACGCTGCGGCGTTACGCCGGGCTGGAACGTGACTGCGTCGTGATCGGCGCCAACACGCGACTGGAGATCTGGGACGCCCAGGCATGGGACACCTACCTGGAGGCCCAGGAACAGGCATTCTCCGATCTGTCGGAGGAGGTGCTGCCCGGGATTCTGTAGATCGGTCCTTTCTTTTGATCAATTGACCCGTCGGTGACGTTCGGCGAGGTCTCCACCCGCTCCCATGTGGCAGCTGATGCACCTTCCCCGGTGTCAGACGCCACGGCCGGCGACGCGGATGGGGACCTGGCCGGACGGGTCGGTTCTCCGGGAACCGGCATGGGTGGGGGTCCGTTGGGTAGTCACCGGCGGCACAGCCGCGAATCCGCGAGTACTGCGGCGTAAATGGGGGTTGGAAGCGTTGTCGCAAGAGCCCGGTCACCCGGGTGGTCACGTTCCGGTCATGCTCGATCGCGTGCTGGAGTTGCTCGCTCCGGCGTTGTCCGGACCGGAGCCGGTGGCCGTGGACGCCAACCTCGGTCTCGGCGGGCACGCCGAGGCGCTTCTGGCCGCCCACCCCTCCCTCCACCTCATCGGCATCGACCGCGACCCCACCGCCATCGAGCGTTCCACCGCCCGGCTCGCGCCGTACGCGGACCGGATCACTCTGGTGCGCGCCGTCTCCGACGAACTGGCCGACGTGCTCCGCGACGCCGGACGGCCCCGTGTGGACGCCGCGCTGTTCGACCTCGGCGTGTCATCCCCTCAGCTCGACGAGGCCGAGCGCGGTTTCGCCTATTCCTATGACGCCCCCCTCGACATGCGGATGGACCGCGAGCAGGAGCTCACCGCCGAGCGTGTGGTGAACACCTACTCCGCCGCGGACCTCACACGCATCCTGCGCGACTACGGCGAGGAGCGCTTCGCAGCACGCGTCGCGAGCCTCATCGTCAAAGAGCGCGCCAAGGACCCCATCACCAGCACGAAACGGCTTGCCGACCTGGTCCGCGCGGCGATACCCGCCGCCACGAGGCGGACCGGGGGCAACCCGGCGAAGAGAACGTTCCAGGCGTTGCGCATCGAGGTGAACGGCGAGCTGTCGGCGCTCGAACAGGCGCTCCCCGCCGCACTGGACGCGCTGGCGCTGGGCGGGCGCGTGGTCGTGCTCGCCTACCACTCCCTTGAGGACCGGCTCACCAAGCAGGTCCTCGCGGCGCGAACCAGGGACACCAGCCCACCCGGGCTGCCGGTCCCCCTGGAGGCTCACCAGCCCCGGTTCCGCCTTCTGACGAGGGGAGCGGAGCTCCCGGACGACGAGGAGGTGGCCCGCAACCCGCGGGCGGCCTCGGCCCGCTTGCGGGCGGCAGAGAGGATCCGCGAGGGATGAGGACAGAGCAGGAGAGCAGGAGGGCGGCCGGGCGTACGGCCGCGCCGCCCCGCGTGCCCGGCCGCACGCCGGGCCGGACAGCCGCGCCGGCGGGCGAGGCCGTCGCCGCTCCGGACAAGCGCCGCGTCCGCCCCGGCGCGCCCGGCGACGACCGCGCGCGCGAGGCCGTCCTGGCTCCCCGCGGCGGCGCGCAGAGCCGCGGCCGCGAGGCCGCCCCGGCGTCCCGGCCGGGCGCGGACGGCCGGCCCCGCCGTGAGGCGGTCCCGGCTCCCCGCAGGGCTCGTACGGACGCGCGCCCCGGTGAGGCGGCGGCGTCCGCGGGATCCGTCGCGGCCCCGAAGCGCGACGGTTCCCGGGTGCGTACGACCGCCCCCGCCACGTCCGGCACGGCGGCTTCCGGCACCGCCGCGTCCCGCTCCGCCGCATCCCGTACGGCGACCCGCCCCGCACCGTCCCGCGAGGCCAGGAGTCTCACCGAGGTAGTGCCCGCGCCGCGGCGCGTCGGGCGCGGTGGTGCGGAAACCCGGCCGGCGGCGACCTCACGTGCCACAATGGCGCGGCGGGCGTTCCGGCGGCCGCCGCGCGCGCCCTTCGTGCTGCTCGTCGTGGGCCTCATGTGCGGTGGCCTGGTGACCCTCCTGCTGCTGAACGTGGTCCTCTCGAAGGACTCGTTCAGGCTGAGCGACCTGCAGTCGAGCATCGACGAGCTGCACGAGCAGGCAGCGGAGCAGGAGAACCAGCTCCGCCAGTGGACGCAGCCCAACGCGGTGAAGGAGCAGGCCGCGGCGCAGGGCCTCGAGCCCGACAAGTCCGCGCCGAAGTTCCTCGACGCGGGCGGCGGCGCGGCGGCGCGGGAGCAGGCCCAGAAGGAGGGCACGGACCGGTGAGAGACAGCGGCCGGAACCCGGGTCCCGGCCGCGGGGGTCCCAGCGGGCGAGGCGGTGGCCAGGGCCCGGGCGGTGACAGGAGGAGCCCGGGATCCCCGGGGCGGCCGCCCCGCCAGGACGGGCCGCCGAGGCTCGGTCGTCCCGGTCGTCCCGCCGACCCCGGACGCGACGACGCGACGGGCGGCTCGCCCCGGCGCGGCCGCACCGGCGGCGCTCCGGAAGGCGGAGGCAGGCAGGGCGGCGGCCGGGCGGACGGCGCGCGCGACGACATCAGGAACGGCCGCGGCGGCGAGTCGGCCGGGCGGCGACCCGCCCGGCCGCACACCGGCATGCCGGGGCACGGCGCGTCGGGGCCCAGTACGTCAGGACACGGCGCGTCGGGTCACGGTACGTCGGGGCACGGTACGTCGGGTCACGGGACGTCGGGTCACGGTGCGCGGGGAGGCGCGTCCGGCGCCTCCGGCCGTCCACGTGCGGCGAACGGCGGCGATCCGCGTCCCGGCGCCACAGGAAAGCAGGGCACCGCAGGAAAGTCCGGCACGGGAAAGCAGGGCGCCGCGGGAAAGCCCGGCGTCACGGGAAGGCCCGGTGTCCCAGGCAAGGCCGGGGCCACCGGAAAACCCGGCGCTTCAGGAAAACCCGATGCCCCGGGAAAGTCCACCGGCAGGTCCGGCGCTCCCGGCAGGCCCGGTGCCCCGGGGACGTCGGGGACATCGAGAACGACCGGAGACGGCGCGTCGTCGAAGGCGGGCGCCCCGGGCAGGACCGGCGCGCCGCGCCCGTCCGTACCACGTCCGTCCGCGGCGAGCCCGTCCGCGGCGAGCCCGTCCGCGCCGCGACCGTCCACTGCACGGCCGTCCGCATCACGGGCGTCCGGACCCGGCGCGTCCGGTGGGACGGGTGGCACCGGCGGCGGGCGTCCCCGAACCGGAGGCGCGCCGCCGCGCCCGCCGGGTCCCCAGCGTCCCTCCGGCCCGCAGCGGTCCTCGGGCCCGCCCGGCCCGCCGCGTCCGCCCGCCGTGCTCCGGCTGGGCAACCCCGCCCGGCGGCTGCGGGCGGCGCTGGTCGTGATGGCGATCGTGCTGTCGCTGTTCGCCGGCCGGCTGGTCCAGCTCCAGGGGTTCGACTCCAAGGTGCTCCAGGCGAGGGCAGCCGAGCAGCGCGTACGCCCCGAGACGCTGCCGGCCAAGCGCGGCTCGATCACCGACGCCAACGGCCACGACCTCGCCGTGACGGTCGAGGCCAGGGAGATCTACGTCGACCCAGCGGACGTCGACCCGGCCAAGCGCGACCTGGTCGCCACCACGCTGGCCCGGGAGCTGAACAAGCCCAAGGAGGAGATCGCCGCCGCGCTGGCCAAGACCACCCAGCGGTACATCCCGCTCGCCCGCGACGTCGAGCCGCCTCGGGCCAAGCGCATCATGGGCTTCGAGCTCAAGGGCGTGGGCATGAAGGAGACCTACCGCCGTCTCTATCCCGGAGGCTCGCTCGCGGGCGGCCTGCTCGGGTTCGTCGGCGTCGACGGCAGAGGCCTGGAGGGCCTGGAGAGCGCGTACGACGCCATCCTGGCGGGCAAGGACGGCAAGCAGAGCGTCGAGCTCGGCGCGAACCGGCAGCGCATCCCGATGACGCGCAGCCAGCGCGAGGCGCCGGTGCCCGGCCGCGACGTGCGCCTCACCATCGACAGGGACCTCCAGTGGGCGGCGGAGCAGGCGCTCGACCGGCAGGTGCGCGAGAGCCGGGCGCGCAGCGGCAGCGTGATCGTCATGGACGTGCGGACCGGGCAGATCCTCGCCATGGCGAACGCGCCCCAGGCCGACCTCAACAACTGGCAGTCGGCCCCGGCCGAGGACCGCGCCAACCGGGCCGTGTCGGAGATCTTCGAGCCGGGCAGCACCAACAAGGTGATCACGGCCGCGGCGGCGATGGAGGCGGGTGTGGTCACTCCGGAGACCGTCTTCCGCGTGCCCGACCACATCCAGTGCGCCGACCAGCAGCTCAGGGACGCCCATCCGCACAAGCCCGAGCCTCTGACGTTCACCGGGATCCTCGCCGAGTCCAGCAACGTCGGCACGATCATGGTATCGGAGAAGATCACCAGTCAGCGGCTGTACGACATGTTCCGGTCCTTCGGGTTCGGCGCGCGCAGCGGGTCGGGGGTCCCCGGCGAGCAGGCCGGCCTGCTGCCGCAGTGGGAGACGTGGTCGGGCAGCCAGCGCTGTACGATCGCCTACGGCCAGGGCATTTCGGTCACCGCGCTGCAGATGGCCAGCGTCTACCAGACGATCGCCAATGGCGGAGTGCGGTTGACCCCCTCGATCGTGGCGGGCACCACCGACGAGCACGGCGCGTTCGTCCCCAGCCCCCCGGCCAAGGGCACCCGGGTGATCAGCGAGGCCAACGCCAAGAAGATCGCGCTGATGCTGGAGGCCGTGGTGGGCAACGAGGGCACGGGAGAGGAGGCCTCGATCGAGGGCTACCGTGTCGCGGGCAAGACCGGCACCGCCATGCGCTACGACGAGAAATGCGCGGGATACTGCGGGTACACCGCCACGTTCGTCGGCTTCACCCCGGCGGACCAGCCCAGGCTGGTCGCCCTGGCGGTGATCCAGGACCCGAAGAAGGACCACTACGGCGGCTCCGTCGCCGCCCCGGTGTTCAAGGACGTCATGACTTTCGCGTTGAAGAGCAGGAAGATCCCGCCGACCGGCACGAAGGCGCCCGCGATGGTCCTTCGCCCGTCGGAGTGACGGGCACGTGACCGGAGCCGACGTGGCCGGGAGGGGCGACGGAGGGGGGTACGCTCTCGCCGTGCGTTCCCCGTCGTCCATGCGTCCCGAGGCCGTCCAGGCCCGTCCGCTGTCCGCCCTGGCGTCCCTGCTCGGCGCGACGTCGTCGGCCGTCCCGTCCCCCGGAGCGCGGGCGGTGCGCGGCACGGTCACCGGCATCACCCTCGACTCGCGCCGGGTGCGGCGCGGCGACCTGTACGTGGCCGCGCCCGGCAAGGCCCGGCACGGCGCGGAGTTCGCCGCCGACGCCCTGGCGTCGGGCGCGACGGCGATCCTGACCGATGAGGAGGGCCGTGACAGGGCCGTCGCCACTGGGCTGCCGGTGCTCGTCGTGCCCGACCCGCGCGCGGTGCTCGGACAGGTCGCCGCCTGGGTGTACGGCAAGCCTGCCGAGGGCATCGCGCTCATCGGCGTCACGGGCACCAGCGGCAAGTCCACCTCGACGTTCCTGCTGGAGGCGGGACTGCGGGCGGCGGGCCACCGCACCGGCCTGGTCGGCGGCGTGGAGATCCGCGCGGGCGACGTGCGGTTCATCCCCGAGCTCACCACCCCGGAGGCGACCGACCTGCAGGGGCTGTTCGCGCTGATGCGCGAGCGGGGCGTGAGCGCGGCGGCCATGGAGGTCTCCAGCCATGCCCTTGCCCTCGGCCGGGTGGACGGCCTGCGCTACGACGTGTCGATCTTCACGAACCTCTCGCAGGACCACCTGGACTTCCACCGCGACCTGGACGACTACTTCGCGGCCAAGGCGCGGCTGTTCACCCCCGAGTTCAGCCGGGCGGGCGTGGTGAACATCGACGACGCCCACGGGCGTGAGCTGGCCGCGACAGCCAAGATCCCCATCACCACGTTCTCCGCCACCGGGGCGCCGGAGGCCGACTGGCGCGCCGAGGACGTGCGCCTCGGCTCCGCGGGCAGCGCGTTCCGCCTCGTCGGTCCCGGCGGGGTCGAGGCCGAGGTGTCGGTGGCCCTGCCCGGCCCGTTCAACGTGGCCAACACGCTCGGTGCGCTGGTCGCGCTGGTGGAGGCCGGGGTCCCGCTGCAGGCCGCGGTGACCGGCGTCGGCGAGTTCGCCGGCGTGCCGGGCCGCATGGAGCGGGTGCCGGGCGCGGACGACGTCCAGGTGATCGTCGACTACGCGCACAAGCCGGGCGCGGTCGAGTCGGTCCTGCGCTCGCTGCGCGCCGTGCTGGACGACGGGCCGGGCGGCCGCCTGGTGATCGTGCTCGGCTGCGGCGGCGACCGCGACCGCGGCAAGCGCCCGATCATGGGCGAGGCCGCCGTCCGTCTCGCCGACCTGGCCGTGTTCACCAGCGACAATCCTCGTACGGAGGACCCGCTCGCGATCCTCGCCGCGATGCTGGAGGGCGCGCTGCGGGTACCCATCAAGGAGCGGGCCCACGTGATTGTGGAGCCGGACCGGGCGGCCGCCATCCGTCTGGCGGTCGGCGGTGCGGTGCCCGGAGATGTGGTAGTTGTGGCCGGCAAAGGACACGAGCAGGGGCAGTATGTCGGGGGCGAGGTCATTCCCTTCGACGACCGTGAGGTGGCCGCCGCGGCCATCGCGGAGCGAAGCCGGGCACGGCGGGCGGTGCGGGAGGCCGCCGATGCGTGAGCCGATGCCGGGCCGTGTCCAGGCGGCCGAGTTAGCGACGCGAAAGAGAGCAGGAAAGACACCATGATCCCGTTGCCGCTGGCCCGGGTCGCCGAGATCACGTCCGGAGCACTACACGGGGTGGCCGACCCCGGGGCCGTGGTCCGGGGACCCGTCGTGATCGACTCACGGGCGGCCGGACCGGGCTCGCTGTTCGTGGCGATCAAGGGTGAACGGGCCGACGGGCACGACTTCGCCCGGCAGGCCCACGACGCCGGCGCCGTCGCCGTCCTCGCCCCCCGGCCCGTCGACGCGCCTGCCGTGATCGTGAGCGACCCGCTCGCGGCCCTGGCCTCGCTCGCCACCGCCGTGCTGTCGGAGCTGCCCGGCACGACCGTGGCCGGCGTGACCGGCTCCGCGGGCAAGACCACGACCAAGGACCTGCTCGCCGGTCTCGCCGCCCGGCTCGGCCCCACGGTCGCCCCCGCCGGCTCGTTCAACAACGAGATCGGCCACCCGCTGACCGTCCTCAAGGCCGACGAGACCACCCGTTTCCTGGTGCTGGAGCTGAGCGCGCGCAACGTCGGCCACATCGACTACCTGGCGCGGATCGCCCCGCCCCGCATCGGCGTGGTGCTCAACGTCGGCACCGCCCACCTCGGGGTCTTCGGCGGCAAGGAGGCCATCGCACAGGCCAAGGGCGAGCTCGTCGAGGCGCTGCCCGCCGACGGGGTCGCCGTGCTCAACGCCGACGACCCGCTGGTGCGCGCGATGGCCGGCCGTACGAGCGCGCGGGTGACCTACTTCGGGCGCTCGCCGGAGGCGCACGTGCGGGCGGAGGACGAGACGCTCGACGCGACCGGCCGCGCCTCGTTCACGCTGCGCACGCCGTCCGGCTCCGCCCCGGTCCGGCTGCGCCTGTACGGCGCGCACGCGGTGGACAACGCCCTGGCCGCGGCGGCGGCCGCGTACGAGCTGGGGCTGCCGGTGGCCGTCATCGCCGAGGAGCTGTCGGCGGCCGAGCCGCGCAGCCGCTGGCGCATGGAGGTCGGCGAGCGGCCCGACGGCGTCACCGTGATCAACGACGCCTACAACGCCAACCCCGACTCCATGCGGGCCGCCTTCGGCAGCCTCGCGGTGATGGGGGAGGGGCGGCGGCGGTTCGCGGTGATCGCCGCGCTGCGCGAGCTCGGCGAGGACAGCGCGGCGCTCAACGAGGACCTCGGGCGGCTGGCCGCGGGCGCGGGCCTGGAGGCCGTCGTCGTTGTGGGAGAGGACGCCGGGCCGGTGCTCCGGGGCGCGCCCGGCGCGATCCACGTCCCGGACGCCGCCGCGGCGGCGCGGGAGTTGTCCGGCCGCCTCGCGCCGGGCGACGTGGTGCTGGTGAAGGGGCCGCGTGCGGCCGGGCTCGAGCGGGTCGCCGAGGCGATCCTCGGAGGTGACGCCCGGTGAGGAACATCCTCATCGCGGGGGCGATCTCGCTGATGCTGTCCATGGTCGGCACGCCGCTGGCCATCCGGCTGTTCGCCCGCAGGGGCTACGGCCAGAACATCCGGGAGGAGGGCCCGTCGGGACACTACGACAAGAAGGGCACTCCCACGATGGGCGGCACGGTGATCGTCATCGCGTCGCTGATCGGCTATTTCGTGGCCCACGGGGTGACCGTCTTCTCGGCGGTCAGCGACCCGCCGACGGCGTCGGGACTGCTGGTGCTGTTCCTGATGACGGGCCTCGGCGCGGTCGGCTTCCTCGACGACTTCATCAAGATCTACAAGCAGCGCAGCCTGGGCCTGCGCAGCGGCGCCAAGGCGGGCGGGCAGCTCGTCGTCGGCGCGATCTTCGCGGTGCTGGTGCTGCGGTTCCCCAACGCCTACGCCGTCACCCCGGCCGACACGCACGTGTCGTTCCTGCGGGACATCGGGCCGTCCATCGGGCTGATCGGCTTCATGATCTGGGTCGTGTTCTTCATCGTGGGCTTCTCGAACGCGGTGAACCTGACCGACGGCCTCGACGGCCTGGCCTCCGGCGCCACCTGCCTGGTCCTCGCGGCGTACGTGCTGATCGGCAACTGGCAGCTGCGCAACAGCTGCACGACGGTGGGCTTCGGCCCCAACTGCTACTGGGTGCGCGACCCGCTCGACCTGGCCGTGGTCGCGGCGGCGGTGCTGGGCGCCTGCCTCGGCTTCCTGTGGTGGAACGCCCCGCCCGCCAAGATCTTCATGGGTGACACCGGCTCGCTGGCCCTCGGCGGCGTGATCGCCGGCCTGGCCTTCACCACCCGGACCCAGCTCCTGCTCGTCATCCTGGGCGGCCTTTTCGCCATCATCACGATGTCGGTGATCATCCAGGTCGGGTCCTTCAAGCTGACCCGCAGACGCGTCTTCCGGATGGCGCCGCTCCAGCATCACTTCGAGCTGTCGGGCTGGGCCGAGACGACGATCGTGGTGCGCTTCTGGCTGATCGCCGCGCTGTGCGTCGCCGCCGGTCTCGGGCTGTTCTACCTCGAATGGATGCCGAAGCAGTGACCGTCGTCGTCGCCGGCCTCGGCGTGTCGGGCGCCGCCGCGGCGCGGGCCCTGGCGGCACGCGGCGAGCGCGTGACCGTGCTGGAGGCCGCGGACGGCGAGCGGCAGCGCGTCACGGCCGCCGAGCTCGCCGAGCTGGGCGTGGAGGTGCGCTTCGGCGAGCCCGCCCTGCCCGCCGGGACCTCGCTGCTGGTCACCTCGCCCGGCTGGCGTCCGTCCCACCCGCTGCTCGTCGCCGCCGCGGACGCGGGCGTCGAGGTCATCGGGGAGGTCGAGCTGGCCTGGCGGCTGCGGCGGGAGCCCGCGGCCCCCTGGCTGGCGCTGACCGGCACCAACGGCAAGACCACCGCCGTCCGCATGCTCAGGTCCATGCTGTCGGCCGCCGGGCACAAGGCCGTGGCCGTGGGCAACGTCGGCGTCCCCATCGTCGAGGCCGTCGACGGGCCCTACGACGTGCTGGCCGTGGAGCTGTCGAGCTTCCAGCTCCACTGGTCGTCCACCGTGGCCCCGCTCGCGGGAGCCGTGCTCAACGTCGCGCCCGACCACATCGACTGGCACGGCTCCATGGAGGAGTACGCCTCGGCCAAGGCGCGCATCTTCGCGGCGGCGGGGACGGTGGTCTACAACGCCGACGACGCGTCGTCGTCCCGTCTGGCCGAGCCGTACGCCTCGCGGGTGGGCTTCACGCTCGCCGTGCCCCGGCCGGGGGAGCTGGGCGTCGTGGAGGACCTGCTGGTCGACCGGGCCTTCGTGGCCGACCCGGTGGCCTCGGCGGAGGAGCTGGCCTGCCTCGCCGATGTGCGGCCGTTCGCGCCGCACAACGTCGCCAACGCGCTCGCCGCCGCCGCGCTGGCCCGCGCGTACGGCGTGCCGCCCGAGGCCGTACGCCGCGGCCTGCGGGAGTTCGTCCCCGACCCGCACCGGATCGCCCACGTGGCCCGGGTCGGCGAGGTCGACTACGTGGACGACTCCAAGGCCACCAACCCGCACGCGGCCGCCGCGTCGCTGGCCGCCTACCCGTCGATCGTGTGGATCGCGGGCGGCCAGCTCAAGGGCGCCGACGTCGACGACCTCGTACGGCAGGCCGCGCCGCGGCTGCGCGGAGCGGTGCTGCTGGGGACCGACCGGGATGTGATCCGGCGCGCATTGGCGCGACACGCCGCGAATGTCCCCGTGGTGGACGTGCCGGAGCAAGACACTGGGGTCATGGACCGTGTCGTCGCCGAAGCCGCCCGGCTCGCCACCCCGGGTGACACCGTGCTGCTCGCCCCCGCCGGGGCGTCACTGGACATGTTCGCGAGCTACGGAGCCCGTGGGGAGGCCTTCGCCCGAGCCGTGCGGCGGCTGGCGGCCTCGTGACGGGCCCAGCGACCGGCCCGGGGGCCGGCGGCTCGGCCGGCGCCGCCACCGCCCGGGAGCCGGAGCGTCGGGGGCCCGAGCCCGTCGGCTGGGCCGCCGCCCAGCTCGCCGCGCTGCGCGAGCTGCTCGGCCGCCCGCTGACGTCCTACCACCTGGTGCTCGGCTGCAGCGCGCTGCTGCTCGCGCTGGGGCTGATGATGGTGCTGTCGGCGTCGAGCATCGAGGCGCTGCAGCGGACCGGCGACCCGTTCTACTGGTTCCTCAAGCAGGTCACCTCGGTGGCGATCGGGCTGCCGCTGATGTGGGTCTGCTCCCGGCTGCCGCAGCGGTTCTTCCGCCTGGCGGGCTATCCGCTGATGGGCCTGTCGATCCTCGGCCTGCTGATGGTCATCTTCCTCGGCCAGGAACTGCTGGGCGCCCAGCGGTGGATCGTCATCGGCCCGTTCTCGGTGCAGCCGTCCGAGCCGGCGAAGCTGGCCCTGGCGTTGTGGGGGGCCGACCTGCTCGCGACGCGGGCCCGCGTCGGCCGCATCGAGTGGCGCCAGCTGCTGATCCCGCTGATGCCGGGCGTGGCCCTGCTGGCCGTCCTGGTCATGCTCGGGCGCGACCTCGGCACGACGCTCGTGCTCATGATCATCTTCCTGGCGTTGCTGTGGGTGGTCGGCGCGCCGGTGCGGTTGTTCGGCGGGATCCTCGCGCTGCTCGCACTGGCGACCGCCACTATGATCATCGCCGAGCCGTACCGGCTCGACCGCCTGACCGGCTTCCTGCACCCGTGGGACACCGCGCAGAAGGAGGGCTTCCAGGCCGTCCAGGGGCTGATGGCCATCGGCTCGGGCGGCTGGTTCGGCATCGGGCTCGGTGCGGGCCGGCAGAAGTGGAACTACGTCCCGCACGCGGAGAGCGACTTCATCTTCTCCATCCTGGGCGAGGAGCTCGGGCTGATGGGGACGCTCGTGGTGGTCGCGCTGTTCGGCCTGCTCGGCTACGCCGGGCTGCGCATCGCCATCCGGACGAAGGACCCCTTCGTCCGCCTGGCGGCCGCCGCCGTCACCGCCTGGATCGCCGGGCAGGCCGTCGTCAACATCGGCGCGGTCATCGGGGTCTTCCCGGTCACCGGCATCCCGCTGCCGCTGGTGTCGTACGGCGGATCGGCGCTGCTGCCGACGCTCGCCGCGCTCGGCATGCTGGTGTCGTTCGCCAAACAGGAGCCCGGAGCGGCCGAGGCGCTCGCCGCCCGTGGCCCGGGACCGGCCGCGCGGGCTCTAAGCTGGCTTGGCCTGAACGGCCGCGCCGGGCGGCGGCCCGCGGTCTCGCGGGCACCGGCCCGTCAGCGGGCGGCGCGGCCGCCGACGGCACGAAGAGGAACGACAGGGAACGGACGCGGGAACATTCGCGAGAAGATCCGGGAAGACGTCCGCGAAGGCGTCCGCGAAGACAGGGAGTGACATGAGGGTGGTCCTCGCCGGCGGCGGGACGGCCGGCCATATCGAGCCGGCGCTCGCGCTGGCCGACGCGCTTCGCCGGCTCGACCCGAGGATCGGCATCACCTGCCTCGGCACCGAGCGCGGCCTGGAGACTCGCCTGGTGCCCGCCCGGGGCTACGAGCTCGAACTCGTGCCCGCCGTGCCGCTGCCCCGCTCGCTCAGCCCCCAGCTCCTGACCGTGCCCGGCCGCCTCGCGGGGGCCATCGGCAGCGCCGCGGGCATCCTCGACAAGGTCGGCGCGGACGTCCTGGTCGGCTTCGGCGGATACGTCGCCACGCCCGGCTATCTCGGCGCCCGGCGGCGCGGCGTGCCGATCGTGGTCCACGAGGCCAACCCCCGGCCCGGCCTGGCCAACCGGCTCGGCGCCCGCGTCACCGAGCACGTCTTCACCGGCCACCCGGACGCCGTGCTCCCGAACGCCGAATACATCGGCATCCCGCTGCGCCGTGAGATCAGCACGATGGACCGCCTGTCGATGGGCGACAAGGCGCGGTCGTACTTCGGGCTGGAGTCCGACCGGGTGACGCTGCTCGTGTTCGGCGGCTCCCAGGGCGCCCGCTCGATCAACCAGGCGGCGCTGGAGGCCGCGCCCTACCTACGGGCTGCGGGCGTCCAGGTGCTGCACGTGATCGGGCCCAAGAACACCGTCGAGGTGGAGCCCCCGCCCGGCGACCCGCAGTACGTCATCCTGCCGTACGTCGACCGGATGGACCTCGCCTACGCCGCCGCCGACCTCGTGCTGTCCCGCGCCGGCGCCATGACCTGCGCCGAGCTCACCGCCGTGGGGCTGCCCGCGGCGTACGTGCCGCTGCCGCACGGCAACGGCGAGCAGCGCCTCAACGCCGAGCCCATCGTGCGGGCCGGGGGCGGCCTGATGGTCGACGACGCGGACCTGTCGGCGGCCTGGATCGTCCAGACGCTGCTGCCGATCCTGAACGACCCCGAGCGCGTGGTCGCGATGTCCGAGGCCGCATCGCGGATGGGCCGCAAGGACGCCGACATGGCGCTCGCCCGCAAGGTGCTGGAGATCGCTCACCGATGAGTCTCGTCAAGCTCGTGGATCCCGTCCCCGCGGCCGACCTTGGGCGGGTGCACTTCATCGGCATCGGCGGCGCCGGAATGTCCGGCATCGCCCGGATCCTGCTCAAGCGAGGCGTGCCGGTGTCGGGCAGCGACGCGCGGCCCTCCGAGCTGCTGGCCGAGCTGCGCGAGCTGGGCGCCGTCATCCACGTCGGCCACGCCGCCTCCCACATCAAGGAGGTGGACACGGTCGTGGTGTCCACCGCCATCCGCGACTCCAACCCCGAGCTGGGGGAGGCGCTGCGGCAGAACCTGCGGGTGATCCCGCGCGCCGCCGCGCTGGCCTCGGTGATGGCCGGCCGCACCGGCATCGCCGTCGCCGGCACGCACGGCAAGACCACGACCACCTCGATGCTGACCGTGGCGCTGCAGAAGTGCGGCGAGGACCCGTCCTACTGCGTCGGCGGGCAGCTCGTGACGACCGGGCTCGGCGCCGACGACGGTGCGGGCGAGGTGTTCGTCGCGGAGGCCGACGAGAGCGACGGCTCGTTCCTCATGCTCGCGCCGGGCGTCGCCGTGGTCACCAACGTCGAGGCCGACCACCTCGACACCTACGGCGACCCCCAGGCCGTCCACGACAGCTTCGCCCGCTTCGTCGAGCGCATCGGGTCGCTGCTCGTGGTGTGCGCCGACGATCCGGGCGCCGCCGCACTCGTGCCCATCGCCCGTGAGCGCGGCCTCACCGTCGTCACGTACGGCGAGAGCGCCGGCGCCGACCTGCGCACGACCGACGTGGTGCCGCGCGGCCTCGGCGTGGAGTTCGGCGTGGAGCTCGGCCCCGCCGTTCCCGGCGGGCCGGGACGCGGTGAGGTGCGCCTGGCCGTGCCGGGCCGGCACAACGCGCTCAACGCCACCGCGGTGATCGCCGTGGCGCTCCACCTCGGCCTGCGCTTCGACGACGTCAAGGAGGGCCTGGCCGCCTTCACCGGGGCCAAGCGGCGGTTCGAATCCAAGGGCGAGGCCGCGGGCGTGACGGTCTTCGACAGCTACGCCCATCACCCGACCGAGCTGACCGCCGACCTGCGCGCCGCCCGCGACGTCGTGACCGGCGACGGCCGCGTCATCGCGGTCTTCCAGCCGCACCTCTACTCGCGCACCCGGTTCTTCGCCGACGAGTTCGGCGCGGCGCTCGGCCTCGCCGACGAGGTGATCGTGCTCGACGTGTACGGCGCGCGCGAGGACCCCGAGCCCGGGGTCTCCGGCGCGCTGGTCGCGGGGAAGGTGCCGCTTCCCGCCGAACGGGTCGTCTACGCGCCCGATCGGCGGGCCGTGCCTGAGCTCGTCGCCGGCCGGGCCCGTCCCGGCGACATCGTCCTGACGATGGGCGCGGGAGACGTGACGGAGCTCGGCCCGAAGATCGTCGCGGAGCTGTCCGCCCGGTGATGCGCGCCGTGATCCGGAGCGTGGGGGACCGGTGAGGCGGGCCGTCCGGCGTTCGGCGCTCGCCATCCTGCTGGCCGGCGGGGTGGTGGGCGTCGCCACGTGGGTCGTGTTCTTCTCGCCCGTCCTCGGCGTGCGCGAGGTCGAGATCACCGGCAACAACCGGATCCCCGCCGAGCAGGTGCGGCAGGTCGTCGGAGTGCGCACCGGAACGCCGCTCGCCACCGTCGACATCGCCGGGGTCGAACAGCGGGTGCGCGCCATGCGCGAGGTCGAGTCGGCCACGGTCGAGCGCGGCTGGCCCGGGACGCTGCACATCAGCGTGGTCGAGCGCGTTCCCGCCGCAGCGGTGCCCATGGGCGTGACGACCGCGATCGTCGACCGCTATGGCGTCGTCCTGCAGGAGGTGGCCGTGGCCCCGCCCCGGCTGCCGGTGCTGCGCGTCCAGCGGGCCGCCGTGGACGACCCCGCCACCAGGGCCGGGCTCACCGTGCTCCGGGCGCTGCCGGAGAGCGTCCTGCAGCGCCTGCGGGAGCTGCGCGTCCCCTCGCCCCGGTCGATCACGCTCAAGCTCACCGACGGCCGTACGGTCGTGTGGGGAGACGCGGAGCGCTCGGCACAGAAGGGACGTGTCCTGCTCGCCGCCCTCGCCAAGCCGGGAACCAGCTACGATGTCAGCTCGCCGCAGGTGGTGACGGTCAAGTGAGATTTCTCACGGGCCGGGAAAACGTGGTCCGGGCCCGCCGGAGAGCGGGGCTTCGTGCGAAAAGGACAGCGCGCGACACGCCGGACGGCCTTGCGGCGCGGTTAGTTGACCCTGGGGGACGCGCAACCCTACTGTCCGTATCAATCCTCAGGTTGACATAACTCTAAATCTCAACTTGAGGGTGAGAGTTCAGAAGACGGCGGGCCCTGCCCGCATGAAACGCAAACGAGCGGAAAGGCCCCTCGTCGTGGCAGCACCGCAGAACTACCTCGCGGTCATCAAGGTCGTCGGCATCGGCGGCGGCGGAGTGAACGCCGTCAACCGGATGATCGAGGAGGGACTCAAGGGCGTCGAGTTCATCGCCATAAACACTGACGCCCAGGCGCTGCTGATGAGTGACGCCGACGTGAAGCTCGACGTGGGCCGCGAGCTCACGCGGGGTCTCGGCGCGGGCGCCAACCCCGAGGTGGGCCGCAAGGCCGCCGAGGACCACCGGGAGGAGATCGAGGAGGTCCTCAAGGGCGCCGACATGGTCTTCGTGACCGCGGGCGAGGGCGGCGGCACCGGCACCGGCGGCGCGCCGGTCGTGGCCAGCATCGCCCGCTCCCTCGGCGCGCTGACGATCGGCGTGGTCACCCGGCCCTTCAGCTTCGAGGGCAAGCGCCGGGCCATGCAGGCCGAGGCCGGCATCGAGACTCTCCGCGAGGAGGTCGACACGCTGATCGTCATTCCGAACGACCGGCTGCTGTCGATCTCCGACCGCCAGGTGAGCGTGCTCGACGCGTTCAAGGCCGCCGACCAGGTGCTGCTGTCCGGTGTGCAGGGCATCACCGACCTCATCACCACGCCCGGTCTGATCAACCTGGACTTCGCCGACGTGAAGTCGGTCATGTCCGGCGCGGGCTCGGCCCTCATGGGCATCGGCCACGCCCGGGGCGACGACCGGTCGGTCGCCGCCGCCGAGATGGCGGTCTCCAGCCCGCTGCTGGAGGCGAGCATCGACGGCGCCCACGGCGTGCTGCTGTCCATCGCGGGCGGCTCCGACCTGGGCCTGTTCGAGATCAACGAGGCGGCCCAGCTCGTCAGCAACGCCGCCGCGCCCGACGCCAACATCATCTTCGGCACGGTCATCGACGACGCGCTCGGCGACGAGGTGCGGGTGACGGTCATCGCGGCCGGGTTCGACGAGCCCGCGCCGGCCAAGCCGGTGGCCGCGCCGTTGTCGCGGCCCCAGCAGGCGGCCCGTCCCGCGACGCCCCCGCCCGCCCCGGCCAAGCCGGAGCCGCGCGTGGAGCCCGCACCGCCCGTGCGTCCGGTGAGCAGCGTGGCGCAGCCCGCGCCCGCGCAGCCCGCGACTCCGCCGGTGACCCAGCTTCCGGTGAACTCGCTTCCGGCCACTCCGGTGCCGCCGCCGGCCCAGCCCGCGAGCCAGCCGGTCCAGCAGGCGACGTCGCAGCCGGCGTCCGCGCCGCAGGCCCAGCAGGCCGAGGGGTCCACGGCGTTCCCGCGTGAGACGGCCGACGGCGGTCGCGACCAGGGCGCCACCGGACCGCTGTCGATCCCGCGCCCGGCTCCCGAGCCGCCGACCCCGATCACCTCCAGGACCGCGCAGCCGGGCCCCCGGCGTCCGGTGGTGTTCGAGGAGCAGGAGGAGGACCTCGACGTGCCGGACTTCCTCAAGTGACCCTGGACGTCCGTACGGCCGGGGACGCGGTCCGTGGGTGACCGGCGCGAGGAACTGGCCGCGGCCCTGGCCGAGGTGGAGCGGCGGATCGAGGACGCCTGTCGGGCCGCGGGCCGGTCGAGGTCGGAGATCACCCTGATCGCGGTGACGAAGACCTACCCGGCCTCCGACGTGCGGCTGCTCGCCGAGCTCGGCGTGTCGCACATCGGCGAGAACCGAGACCAGGAGGCGGCGGCCAAGGCGGCCGAGTGCGCCGGTCTCGGCCTCACGTGGCACTTCATCGGCCAGTTACAGACCAACAAGGTCCGCTCGGTCGTCTCCTACGCCGACATGGTCCACTCGGTGGACCGCCCCCGGCTGGTGGACGCGCTCGGCCGCGAGGCCGTACGCGCGGGGCGCGAGGTCGACTGCCTCATCCAGGTCGCCCTCGACGCCGCTCCGGGCGAGGGCGGGGCCGGACGGGGCGGCGCGGCACCGCAGGAGGTGCCGGCGCTCGCCGGGCTCGTGGCGAAGACGGAGGGGCTTCGCCTGCGAGGGGTCATGGCGGTCGCCCCGCTGGGGGAGGACCCGTCGGCCGCGTTCGCGCGGCTGCGGGCCGTCGCCGAGCGGGTCCGCGAGGAACACCCCACGGCCGACGTCATATCGGCCGGAATGAGCGGAGACATCCCCCAAGCTGTGGCGAACGGCGCGACACACCTTCGAGTCGGTACGGCGTTGCTCGGCCGCAGAAAGCCCTTCGTCAGGTAATGTCCCCCAAGTGGACCATGGTGTCCGCGCACAGGTAGAGGTCGATCAGCGGTGAGCTCCAAGGGGGGTACGGCTACCGCCCTGGCCTTCCAAAGGGACCTTGAAGGCACCAGTAACGCGGAGGACGACGAGCGATGGCCGGCGCGATGCGCAAGATGGCGGTCTACCTCGGTCTCGTGGAGGACGACCGCTACGAAGACAGGTACGCGGCAGAATACGGCACAGACGAGGACTATGGCGACGAGGAGTACGAGTCGCCGCGGCGCGGCTTCGCCGGGCCCTCGGGCGCGCACTCCGGGCCCCTGGAGCGCGAGGACGACGCCGAGACGGCCGTCCCCGCCCCGCGTCCTCCCACGACCGTGCTGGAGCGCCGTACGACCGATCTGGCGCGTATCACCACCCTGCATCCCCGCACGTACAACGAGGCGCGCACGATCGGCGAGCACTTCCGTGAGGGCACGCCGGTCATCATGAATCTGACAGAGATGGTCGACAGCGACGCAAAACGCCTTGTCGATTTCGCGGCAGGTCTCGTCTTTGGCCTACACGGCAGCATCGAACGTGTTACCAACAAGGTGTTCCTGTTGTCCCCCGCCAACGTTGAGGTGACCGCCGAGGACAAGGCCAGAATCGCGGAACGCGGCTTCTTCAACCAGAGCTAGAGTTCCATACATGAACAGTGACCGGCTGAGCGGTGCCCGTGCGGCCCGAGGGCGGCTGGACCGAGGGGAGGCGGGGCTCGACCGTGGGGATCATTAGCGAGATCTTGGTCATCGCCCTGACCCTCTTCCTGGTTCTGCTGATCGGCAGAATGATCATAGATACGGTGCAGGCGTTCGCCCGCGCCTGGCGGCCCACAGGGGTCGTCCTGGTGCTGGCGGAGGTCGTTTACACAGTGACCGACCCACCTCTCAAGTTCCTCCGCCGTTTCATTCCGCCCCTCAGGTTGGGTACGGTGGCCTTTGACCTGAGCTTCACAGTGCTGTTCATTGTGGTTTTGGTCTTGATCCAAGTCGTGAACGCGCTTCGTTGATCGGGTACCGTCCGACCGGACAGACTCCAAGCGCGCCAAGGAGACCCAAATGCCGTTGACGCCCGCTGATGTGCGGAACAAGCAGTTCAGTACCACCCGGCTGAGGCCGGGGTACGACGAGGAGGAGGTCGACGCTTTCCTCGACGAGGTCGAGGCCGAGCTGGACCGCCTCATCCAGGAGAACGAGGAACTCCGCGCGAAGCTGGCCGAGTGCCTCAGGGGCAAGGTGCCCGGAGGCATGGGCATGCCCGGCTCCATGCAGATGGCTCCCGCTCCCGTGGCCGAGCCGAAGCCCGAGATGATGGCGCCCCAGCCGGAGCCGATCAAGCCTCCGGAGCCGGCCCGCCCCGAGCCGGTGCCCGTCGGCATGGGCCTGCCGCCCGCCGAGGACAACATGGACACCGCGGCCCGCGTGCTCGCCCTCGCCCAGCAGACGGCCGACCAGGCGATCGCCGACGCCCGTCGCGAGGCGGACGAGACCGTGACCCGCGCCCGTCGCGAGGCCGACGACATCCTCGGCAAGGCCCGCCGCCAGGCCGAGCAGATCATCGGTGACGCCCGCGCCCGCGCCGAGACGCTGGAGCGCGACGCCCAGGAGCGGCACCGCCAGGCCATGGGCACCCTCGTGCAGACCCGCGACGAGCTGGAGCGCAAGGTCGAGGAGCTGCGCAGCTTCGAGCGTGAGTACCGCAGCCGTCTCAAGCTGTACCTGGAGAACCAGCTCGCCGAGCTCAACGTGGCCGGTGAGGGCAGCGGAGGCTTCCCGATCGTGGGCGCCGCCCCGGCCATGGCCCACGCCGTCGCCCCCGCTCCCCAGCAGATGGGTGCGGCCCCCAACCCGTTCGGCCAGGAGCCCTCACAGCACTCCGGCGCCTTCCCCGGACCCGACGGCCCCCACAACGACCGCCGGTAAGCAGTGGCGGGGCCCCACCGGGACCCGATAGCTCGGAGAACCCCCCGTGATCCTCATCAGTGCCGCCCTGGTCCTCGCCGCAATCGTCCTGCTCATCGCAGGCGTCGTGCTGGGGACGCCCCCTCTCGTGATGTGGTCGATCGTCGTCAGCGTGCTGTCGGCGGTCTGCCTGCTGATCGGGGCACTGCTGAGGCGCCACGAGCTGTTCCCTGCCGGTGGGCGTGCCGCCGAGGGAACCGCTCCCACCCCCCAGGGTTCGTCCGTGCCCCAGCTCGCGCACGTCGGTGCCGTGAGCGGGGCGTACGGCGGAGCCCTCGCCGGGGCACCGGCGCATCCGGTGGCCGCGCCCATGCTGGCGGCCCCGCCGGTCACGCATCACGGGGCACTGCCCCCGCAGACCTTCCCGTCCCCGCCCCCGCAGCGGACGGGACCGATCACGCGGCCGCCGGCCGGTTCCGGCCGGGGCCTCGCCCCCGACGCGATCGTCATCGTGATCCCCGGGCGCAAGCGCTTCCATCTGGCCACCTGCCGCCAGCTCGCCGGGCGTGAGACCGAGGAGCTGACGCACGAGGAGGCCCGCGAGGAGGGCTTCACGCCCTGCACCACCTGCCTCCCCGAGGTCTCCACCCGTACGGCGGAGCCGGAGGAGGCCCCATCCCGCGGCGGCACAGCCCGCGGTGACGCGGCCCGCGACGAGAGCCTGCGCGCGGAAGCCGCTCCCACGACCACCACGCCTTCGGCCGGGACCTCCGGCACGACCGGCAGGACCCCGTCCCGTCCCACGTCCGCTGATCGTGAGCCGCCTGTCGCGCGGTTCCCTCAGCCCGGCGTCCCGGGGCCGCGCCTGCCCGAGTCGCCCGGACCAGAGTCCTCCGGCCCCGGCACATCCGTTGCCGGCGCGGCGGGTGCCGCGGCCGTTCCCCCCGCGTCCGGCTCTTCCGCAGCCGCCCCTTCCACAGAGGGATCGTCTGCGCCGTCCGACGACGAAGCGCGCGAAGAGCCCCGTGAGACGGCGGGTAAGCCGTCCGGGAAGACCGCCGGCGGCGAGACCGCCGAGCAGGCCGACACGGCGGCCGACACGACTTCCGAGGCCGGCGCCGCGACCACGGGCGGCACGCACACGCCCGTGGACTGGTTCGGCCGGCGCGCGGCGCAGGAGCCCGGTGCCGAGACGACGCCGCAGCGGCCCGCCGCCTCCGCCCCGCAGTCCCCGTCTTCGCAGTCCTCGCCTTCCGCCTCGCCTTCTGCCTCGTCTTCGGGATCGTCGTCCGGTTCCTCCGCGTCGTCCCGGCCTTCTGCCACGTCATGGTCCGCACCGGCCTGGTCTCCGCCGGCGACGGGATCGGCATCGGGCCGGTCGGACGCCGAGACGGACGAGTCGCTCACCGACACCGCGGTGCACGGCTGGTTCAAGCCCGGCATGTTCTCCCAGCCGTGGGACCCCGCGCGGTCCAAGGCCGCAGGGGAGGCGACGGAGGACACCTCGTCGCCGGAGGGCGGCGAGTCCGGCGCACCCGCCGCCAAGGGCAAGGCCAAGGGCGCGGCCTCGCCGCGGCAGGCCGCCTCCTCCCGGGCGGACGACGAGCAGGCCCGTGACGACCAGAACGACTCCGGGACCGCGGACGCCGACACGGCGTCCCGTCCGGAGGACGCCCCCACGCCCGCGGGCGCGGGGGCCCGGAAGCCGGTGGAGCCGGCAGAGACCCCCGGATCCGGGCGCGCCGGATCCGCGGCCTCGGCCGGCTCCACCTCCGGCTCGGCGCCCGCCGCCGGGAGCACCGCTGAGAAGAGCAGCGGGAAGGCCGACGCCTCCAACGAGGAGGACGGCGCAGGCGACGGCGATCGCGCCGCCGCTACGGCCCGCCCAGGAAGGGCGGCCACGTCCCGTCCCGGCGGCACGGATACGGACCTTGAGGACCGTGGCGGGTCCGGCGACGAGACCGGTGAGGATCGCGCGGCCGACGCGGCGGAGCCGTCCGCGGACGGGGACGTGCCGGTGCGGGTCATGATCGGCACACGGCGCTACCACAAGGGCGAGTGCCCCCTGATCAGCGGGATGGGCGACTCGGGCGTCGAGACCATGACGCGGGCCGAGGCAGACGAGGCCGGCCTCACCCCCTGCTCGGTCTGCCAGAACGACTGAGAGCGCGGGGCATCGTCCCACGGTCGCGCGATTGGGACAGGACCGGCTGATCCGCGAGCCCGGCGAGGCAGCGAGACCTGCCGCACGGTGTGACACGTCCACCTCGCGAGCACGTCCGAAGGAACCTGCGGCATCCCGCACCGAACGCGATCACTTCTGCGACGAGAACGTCGGGAGGGTCCCGGCGAGCGGCTTGTCTGTTCACCCCGCTGCCGACGGCGCGACCGGGGCGCTTGGGCGTGGGCGCGAGGCCGTCAGGGATGCCAGGCGGCGACGAGGTCGAGGAGGCCGGGGAAGCGCTCCTGCAGGTCGTCGACGCGGACCTGGCTGCGGCGTTCGAGGCCGTACTGCCGCTGACGGGTGACGCCGGCCTCGCGCAGGACGCGGAAGTGGTGGGTGAGGGAGGACTTGGGCCGGTCGATCCCGAACCAGCCGCAGGGATGGTCGAACTCCTCGGCCTCCAGCAGGAGTTTGCGCACGATGGTCAGCCGCAGCGGATCGGCGAGTGCGGCGAGCACGTGTTCCAGCCGAATGTCTTCACGCGCGGGTTCGGGCAAGGGCGGGGGCGCGTCGGCACGCGGGGGATAGACCTTGAACGCTGTGGAGGCTGCGGGCATCGCGGCTCCTTCCTGCCGCTAGGAGCCAGTACGAATTTTCTCGTACTGCATGCTAACTTCGAAAAAGATCGTACTGCCCGCGGAGACGGAGCCTCTCATGTCGCATGTCCGCATCGTCCCTGCCACCGCCACCCATGGGACCGCGCCCCCGCCGCGGCCCCGGCCGGCGCCGACCTGGTGGGTCTGGCTGGCCGCATGGCCGGTCACGGCGGTGTTCGTGCTGTCCAACGCGGCCACGCCGCTGTATGTGCTGTGGCAGCGGGAGATCGGGTTCTCCAAGGGGACCTTGACGGTCGTCTTCGCGCTCTACATCGTCGGATTGCTGGTCTCCCTGCTGGTCAGCGGTGTCGCATCGGACCGGCTGGGCCGTAAGGCGGTCCTGCTGCCGGCCCTGGCGCTGGCCTTGATCGCCTGCCTGGTCTTCGCCCCGGCCACGTCGGTGGCCGCTTTGGCCGTCGCCCGCGTGTGCACCGGCATCGCGGTGGGCGCCGTGGTCAGCGCCGGGATGGCCGCCGTGACGGATGTGGCCGGGGCGCACCGCAAGCGCCTCGCGGCGCTGCTTGCCTCCTGCGCCATGGTCTTCGGTGCGGGCCTGGGCCCGCTGCTGGCCGGCGTCTTCGCGGAGACTCTGCCGGGGCCCACGGTCACCGTGTTCGTGGTGGAGGCCGCCCTGCTGCTGACCGCCGCCGTCACCGTGCTGCGGATGCCGCTGGGCCGCCCCGCCCGGGTGATCTCCGGCCGGTGGATTCGAGTGCCCTCGGTTCCTGCCGAGGGGCGCCTGCCGCTCCTGCTGGGCATCGCCACCTTCGGCCCGGGGATCACCGCGACCTCGTTCGTGCTGTCGCTTGGCCCCTCGCTGCTCGCGGGCCTGCTGCATTCCAGTAGCCGCGTCCTCGCCGGCGTCACCGCGTTCGTGATGTTCGCCGCGGCGACGGGCACGCAGTTCGCCGTCCAGCGCGTCTCACGCCGCACGGTGCTGACGGCCGCCGCGGTGTGCACCGTGGCCGCCATGGCGGCGTTGGCGGGAGCCATGCGGGCGGGCTCGGTCGTGCTGCTGGTGGCCGCCGCGCTGCTGGCCGGAGCCGGCCAGGGCATGGGCCAGCTGGCCGGGCTGTCGCTGCTGAATGCCGCCGTTCCGGCCACCCGGCTGGCCGAGGCGAACGCCGCGCTCAATGTGGGAGGGTACGTACCCGCCGGTCTCCTGCCGGTCGCCGCGGGGTATCTCAGCGACGCGGCGGGCCTCACCACCGGCTCGACGATCTTCGCCGCCGTGCTGGCCGCCCTCGCCCTCGCGGGCGGGGTGGTCGTCATGGCGACCCGCCGCCGCATTGTCGAGCCCGGCTGAGCGGAGCCGCCGGGGCACCCCCGGCCGCCGTACATGCACGATGGGGGCCGGTCGGCGTGACCGGCCCCCATCGGCGTCGGGATCAGGCTTTGCGGAGGCGGAAGGACAGGCCGAGGTCGGCGTCCTCGTGCACCGGCAGGTCCTCGTCCGGGGTGCCCTCGGTG
Source organism: Microbispora sp. CSR-4 (assembly GCF_008033685.1). Taxonomy (NCBI): domain Bacteria; kingdom Bacillati; phylum Actinomycetota; class Actinomycetes; order Streptosporangiales; family Streptosporangiaceae; genus Microbispora; species Microbispora sp. CSR-4. The sequence continues at coordinate 313,419 of NZ_VJVX01000001.1, read as the reverse complement.
ATGCTCGCCGCCAGCACCTCCTCGGCGACGGCGTCGCCGCTCTCGCGCAGCGCCTCGGCCGGCTCGCCCTTGGCCGACCACCACAGGTGGATGCGGTCGGTGATGGACAGGCCGGTGGACTTGCGGGCCTCCTGGACGAGCCGGATCACGTCGCGGACCAGGCCGGCCCGGCGCAGCTCGTCGGTGATCGCCAGGTCGAGCGCCACGGTCTCGCCGGTGCCGGTGTCCACCGCGCCGGTCTCCACGGCCCAGCCGGACTTCGGCTGCTCGGTGACGATCACATCGTCCGTGCCCAGCTCCACCGTGCCCAGCTCACCGGCGTCGACCGTCGCGGACCCGCCCGAGCGCAGGGCGCGGGCCAGCTCCGCCGGGTCGGCGCTCGACACCGCCGCGGCGACGAGCTTGGTCTGCGAGCCGAACCGCTTGCCGAGGCTGCGGAAGTTGGGCTTGACCGTGAACGTCACCAGGTCGGCGGAGAAGCCCGACAGGTCCTCAAGCCGCTGGACGTTGAGCTCGTCGGCGATCAGGTCGCGCAGCTCGCCGGGGAGCGCGGCCCAGCCGGGAGCGCCGACCAGGGCACGGCCGAGCGGCTGGCGGGTCTTGACCGACGACGAGGCACGCGCCGAGCGGCCCAGCTCAACGAGCCGGCGCACCAGCGCCATCCGCTCCGACAGCTCGGGGTCGAGCAGCGCGGTGTTCACCTCGGGCCAGGTGGCCAGGTGCACCGAGGCCGGGGCGTCCGGCTCGCGCAGCACGTCCCACAGATAGTCGGTGAGGAACGGCACGAGCGGGGCCATGAGCCGGGTGACGGTCTCCAGGCACTCGTAGAGCGTCGCGAAGGCCGACGCCTCACCGGACCAGAAGCGGCGGCGCGAGCGGCGGACGTACCAGTTGGACAGGTCGTCCAGGAACTCGGTGAGCCGGCGCCCGGCCCGGGCGGTGTCGAACTCCTCCATCGACGCGGTGACCTCGGCCACCGTGCGGTGCAGCTCCGCCAGCGCCCACCGGTCGATCAGCGGCCGGTCCGCGTACGCCGGGGCCTCGGCCGCCCGGGCCGGGGACCACGACTCGGCGTTGGCGTACAGCGTGAAGAACGACGCGGTGTTCCAGTAGGTCAGCAGGACCTTGCGGACGATCTCCTCCAGCGCCGCGTGGCCGATCCTGCGCGGAGCCCAGGGGGACCCGGAGGTGGCCATGTACCAGCGCAGGGGGTCGGCGCCGTGCTGGTTCATCAGCGGCATCGGCTGCAGGACGTTGCCGAGGTGCTTGCTCATCTTGCGGCCGTCCTCGGCGAGGATCAGGCCGAGGCAGAGCACGTTCTCGTACGACGACCGGCCGAACACCAGCGTGCCGACGGTCATCATCGAGTAGAACCAGCCGCGGGTCTGGTCGATCGCCTCGCAGATGAACTGGCCGGGGTAGGAGCTCTCGAAGACCTCCTTGTTGACCAGCGGCGCGCCCCACTGGGCGAACGGCATGGCGCCGGAGTCGTACCAGACGTCGATCACGTCGGGCACGCGCCGGGCCTCCGCCTGACACGACGGGCACGGGAAGGTCACGTCGTCGACGTACGGGCGGTGCGGGTCGAGGCCGGTCAGGTCCTGGCCCGCCAGCTCGCCCAGCTCCTTGAGGGAGCCGACGCAGGTGACGTGGTCCTCGTTCTCCGAGCAGACCCACAGCGGCAGCGGGGTGCCCCAGTAGCGCGACCGCGACAGCGCCCAGTCGACGTTGTTGCGCAGCCACTCGCCATAGCGGCCGTGCTTGATCGTCTCGGGGAACCAGTTGGTGCGCTCGTTCTCGGCGAGGAGCTGGTCCTTGATCGCGGTGGTCCTGATGTACCAGGACGGCAGCGCGTAGTAGAGCAGCGGAGTGTGGCAGCGCCAGCAGTGCGGGTAGCTGTGCTCGAAGTGCTCGCCGCGGAACAGCAGGCCGCGCTCGCGCAGGTTCTCGGTCAGCGGCTCGTCGGCGTCCTTGAAGAACTTGCCGCCCACGAACGGCACGTCCGGCAGGAAGCGGCCGTCCGGGCCGATCGGGTTGACCACCGGCAGGCCGTAGCGCCTGCAGACGGCCATGTCGTCGGCGCCGAAGGCGGGAGCCTGGTGGACCAGGCCGGTGCCGTCCTCGACCGTGACGTACGTGCCGAGCACGACGTAGTGGGCGCCCTCGATGTCGACCAGGTCGAAGGGCCGCTGGTAGGCGGTGTGCTCCAGCTCGGAGCCCTGGTAGGTGGCCAGCACCTCGGCGTCCTCGCCGAGGACCCGCCGCAGCAGCGGCTCGGCCACGACCAGCACCTCGTCGCCGCGCCGGGCCGCGACGTACGTCACGTCGGGGTGCACGGCGACCGCGGTGTTGGACACCAGGGTCCAAGGGGTGGTGGTCCAGATCAGCAGCGAGGCGCCCATCTCGGCCAGCGGGCCGGACAGGACGGGCATCCGCACGTACACCGACGGGCTGGAGACGGTCTCGTAGCCGCCGGGCTGGCCGAGCTCGTGGTCGGACAGGCCGGTGCCGCAGCGCGGGCAGTACGGAGTGATCCGGTGGTCGCGGAACAGCAGGCCCTTGTCCCAGACGACCTTGAGCGACCACCAGACGGCCTCGACATACTGGGGGTCCATCGTGCGGTAGGCCTGGGACATGTCGACCCAGTAGCCCATCCGCTCGGTCATCTCCTCGAACGCGTCCACGTGCCGCAGCACCGACTCGCGGCAGCGCGCGTTGAACTCGGCGATGCCGTAGGACTCGATCTCGGGCTTGCCGGACAGGCCGAGTTCCTTCTCGACGGCGACCTCGACGGGCAGGCCGTGGCAGTCCCAGCCGGCCTTGCGGGGCACGTGGTAGCCGCGCATCGACTTGTAGCGGGGGAAGACGTCCTTGAAGACGCGGGCCTCGACGTGGTGGACGCCGGGCATGCCGTTGGCGGTCGGCGGGCCCTCGTAGAACACCCAGGTGGGGCCTCCGGCGTTCTGCTCCAGCGAGCGCTCGAAGACCTTCCCGTCCCGCCAGCGTTCGAGGACCTCGTGCTCGAGGGCCGGCAGGTCGACCTGCGCGGGAAGTGAGCGGAAATAGTGGGAAGACATCGTCGGGCGGGACCTCCACGCGGTGGCTGTGACAGCGCTGCTGACATGGCGTGAAGGGACGAAGCCGGGAACGGCTCCGCGGTACCACCCTTCTTGACGACCGGCCTGGCCGGGCGCCCTCTCGTTTTCCTCTCCGCTGCCGGTTCTACTCGGCCGGGACGGCCTTTCTTCCGGCGGCTCCGGGGTGATCTTCCCTGCGCGGCCCGCCCCGGGCTCACACCGTCCCCGGGTCGCTGTGCGGGCGGATGCGGAGGTACTCGTCCCCATCAACACCTTGCAGACTACGACGATAACGCAACGCGGGCGGAAGGGCTTCCCGATATACGCGCGACGTTAGGGGTGAGACCCGGCCCGTCCCGGGAATAGGGAGGAACACGCGCAGGCCTCGCGATTGTTGTGGGGATGTGCGGGCGGGCCCCGGCGGCCGTCGGGAGGACGACCGGTGGTGGTCCGCGGGCCTTCGCCTCGGGATCCGGGGCATGGTCTCGATGACACCGTCCGCGACAAACTGATCGAAACAGAGCGTGACGAGGAGGAGCTGGCCGAATGCCCCGTCCCGGTACGGGTGGGGTAAAAGCCTCGGCGAGTCCGTTGCCGATTCGTTATCGACGACTTATTCTGCCCGGACCGGCTCGAATCGCACCCGCTCGACGGGTGCCCTGAGCCCGACGGGTTCTGGGCGAAGGGGAGGCCCGCAATGACGCGCTCGGCGAGAACCGCCATCAGTGACGACGTCTGGTCCGACGAGGAACTCGCGGAGGTCGGCGAGCGGCTGCGGCACGAGATCGAGGAACTGCGCACCGACATCGCCCGGGCGGAGGAGCAGCTCGCGTCCGGCGACGTGAGCCAGGGCGCGGGGGACGATCCGGCGGACGCCGGGGCCAAGACCTATGAGCGTGAGCGCGAGATCGCCCTTACCCTGAATGCGCGCGACCTGCTCGCGCAGAACGAGCGGGCGATCGCCCGCGTCGAGGCAGGGACTTACGGAGAGTGCGAATCGTGCCACAAGCCGATCGGCAAGGAGCGTCTTCGGGCATTCCCGAGGGCGACGCTGTGCGTAGCGTGCAAGCAGCGGGAGGAGCGCCGCTGAGCGATCCACCGGCGCGGCCCGACCGCGCGCGGAAGATCGCTCTCCTCGTTGTCGTGGCCGCGGTCGTGTACGTGCTCGACCAGGTCAGCAAGTTCCTCGTCGTGGAGTTCCTGGAGCACGAGGAGCCTCTCACCGTCGTGCCCGGCGCGCTGGTGCTGACCGTGATCCGCAACGCCGGCGCCGCCTTCAGCATCGGCACCGGCATGACGATCGTGTTCACGGTGATCGCGCTGGCCGTCGTCGTCGCGATCGTGCGTACGGCTCGGAAGCTGCACAGCCTGCCCTGGGCGATCACGCTGGGCCTGCTGCTGGGTGGCGCCGTCGGCAACCTGACCGACCGCATCTTCCGGTGGCCGGCCCCGTTCCAGGGGCATGTGGTCGACTTCATCCAGGTGTTCCCGGTCACCCGCTTTCCGGTGTTCAACCTCGCCGACTCGGGCATCGTGTGCGGCGGCGTGCTCGCCGTGTTCCTCGCCTGGCGCGGCTACCAGATCGACGGCACCCGGCAGACCGACAAGCCGGAGCCGGTCGAGGACCGCGGGCAGAGCCACGCGGAGAGCGAGGCGGACACGCAGGCCGCCGAGCCGGCGAGGGAGCGGACCGATGGGTGACCAGCGCAGCCTGCCCGTGCCGGACGGCCTGGAGGGCGAGCGCCTCGACGCCGCCCTGGCCCGTCTCTTCGGCTTCTCCCGCACCCGCGCGGCCGAGCTGATCGCGTCGGGGGACGTGCTGGTCGACGGCGCCGTCCCGGCGAAGTCCGACCGTGTCCATGCCGGGGCCTGGCTGGACGTCACGATCCCGCCGCCGCCCGCCGCGCCGATGCCCGTGGCCGAGCCGGTGCCGGGCATGGCGATCCTCTACGAGGACGACGACATCGTCGTGGTGAGCAAGCCGATCGGCGTGGCGGCGCACCCGACCGTCGGCTGGACCGGCCCCACCGTGATCGGCGGCCTGCTCGGCGGCGGCCACCGGGTGTCCACGAGCGGCGCGGCCGAGCGCCAGGGCATCGTGCACCGGCTCGACGCCAACACCACCGGCGTCATGGTCGTCGCCAAGAGCGAGCGGGCCTACTCGCACCTCAAGCGGGCGTTCAAGGAACGCACGGTCGACAAGCGCTACCACGCGCTCGTCCAGGGGCACATGGACCCGCTGCGGGGCACCGTCGACGCCCCGATCGACCGGCATCCGGCGGGCGACGGGCGCTTCGCGGTGGTGGCCGGAGGCAAGGACTCGGTCACGCACTACGACACGATCGAGGCGTTCCGGGCGGCGTCGCTGCTCGACATCAAGCTGGAGACCGGCAGGACCCACCAGATCCGGGTCCACATGTCCGCGCTCAGGCACCCGTGCGTGGGCGACCTGCTGTACGGCGCCGACCCCACCCTCGCCGCCCGCCTCGGCGTGGGCCGGCAGTGGCTGCACGCGGTCTCGCTGTCGTTCGAGCACCCCGCGACGGGCGAGTGGATGACCTTCACCAGCGACTACCCCGCCGACCTCGCCCACGCCCTGGAGATCCTCTCCGACGAGGGCTGAACCCCGGCTCCGCCGGCTCCAGAGGCTTTTGGGGGCGGGCGGGCCGCCCGGCCCGGCGAGCGGGGCGGTTGTCCGGCTCCGGGGCCTGTCGGGGCGGGGAACGCCGGGGCGCCGGGTTCCACGTGTCCATGGTCTTCGCTCCGGCTCCGCGAGCGCCGTGATCTCCGGGGGACGCGCCAGGATGCCGGGTGGACCGTTGGCGGCGCGGCCGGGTCAGGCCGCCCAGCCGGTCTCCGGCTGGGTGTAGCCGTCGGGGATGTCACCGAGGTCGCCGAGATCAGTGGTGTCGTCCGTGGTGGGCCCCCGGCCCTCGTCTTTTCCCTGGCCTCCACCTTTTCCCTGGCCTCCACCTGCGCCCTGGGACGGCTTGGCGCTGCCGCCGCCGTTCCCGGGCTTGCCCGCGGGCCCATTGCCGCTCTGCTTCGCGGGGCCGTTGCGCTTCGCCGGGGGAGACCCCTTGGGCCTGCCCCCGCCCTTGGACGCGGCCCCACCTTCATGCTTTCCCCCGCCGTGCCTTCCGGCGGGCCCGCCGCGATCCTCCGTACGGTGCCCGCCCGCGGCGCCGGGGTTCCCCACCGGCCGGGTGGCCGCCTTCTCCGCCCCGCGGCTCTCGGCCCGCCTGCCGGCCTCGGCGGTCCCGGGCTCGGCGGTCCCGGGCTCGGCGGTCCCGGGCTGGGCGGTCCCGGGCGGGGCGGTCCTGGTCGCGTAGACCGTCACCGTGGGCGTGCTCACCACGGCGGTCCCCCTCGGGTCGGCCGGAACCCTGGCGGTGGCGAACGCGACCGCGCCCGCCGCCAGCCCGACGAGCGCGACGAGTGCCCCGGAGCCCGCCGCCAGCGCCCACGGCCTGCGGCGTCCGCGCACCGGTGCGGGCACCGGGACCGGCGTCGGGGTGCCCTCGCCGAAGGGCACCGGCGTGGGGGTGGAGGCGGGGGCCGAAGGCGTGGGGTCGAAGCCGGGCATCAGCCGGGCGAGCCGGGGCGGCTGCCGCGGGCGCGGCACGACCGGGTCGGTCGCCCGGCCGGGGGCCACGGCGTACAGATGCTGGGCGGCGTAGTCCGCGGTCATCCTGCGGGCCGGGTCCTTGACCAGCAGGCCCTCGATCACCGGTGCCAGCGGCCCGGCGTTGTGGAGCGGGCCCGCCTCCTCGTACATGACCGCGGCGAGCGTCGCCAGCGCGTGCCCCCGGTGGAACGGCGAGCGCCCCTCGACGGCCATGAACAGCGTCACTCCGAGCGACCACAGGTCCGAGGCCCGCTGCGCCTGCCGTCCCGCCGCCCGCTCGGGTGCGATGAACGCCGGGGTGCCGATCAGCATGCCGGTGCGGGTGACCGGCGAGTCGTCCTCCATCGCGGCGATGCCGAAGTCCGTCAGCACGACCCGGCCGTCGTCGGCGAGCAGCACGTTGTCGGGTTTGACGTCCCGGTGCAGCACGCCGTTCGCGTGGGCGACGCGCAGCGCGGCCAGCACCCGCGACCCGATCTCCGCCACCCGCCGTGGCGGCAGCGGGCCCTCCTCCCGGATGACCGATCCCAGCGTCCGGGACGGGATCAGTTCGAGGACGATCCAGGGACAGCCGTTCTCCTCGAATGCGTCGTACACCGCGGCCACGCCCGGATGGCTCAACCGCCCGGCGGCCCTGGCCTCGCGGAAGGTCCTGATGGTGAAGACCTCCCGCTCCGCGCCGGTGAGCCCGGCCGACGCGAGCAGCTCCTTGACGGCGACCTCACGTTCGAGCACCTGGTCGACGGCGCGCCACACGGTGCCCATGCCGCCCCGCCCCAGCGGCTCGATCAGGCGATAGCGTCCTGCCACGACACGTTCGGAGGTCTGCGCTTCAGCCATGGTTGTCGCGCTACCCGCCTTGGGCGGACGCATGCGACATCATTGCCTGCCCGGGCGAAATCCCCTCGACCTGCGGATCGTCCCCGGATCGGCTATGCCGGCTGGAAGGTCCGCGTGAAGGCGTTGAAATAGGACAAACCGGATGTCCATCGGGAGTCGGCGACCTGCCAATAGAGCATGATGGACCGGCCGTCACGGAGCCTGAAGGCGCGATCGATCACCCGCACCTTGCCGAAGCTCGGTTTGAACGTGAACTCCCACTCCGCCGACTCCACCCCGAGGTAACGACTCGTCTTGTAGTCGATGCGCTCGTAGCCCGGCAGGTAGCCCTGCTTGGTCGAGTTCATCTCGACGATGCGCAGGGCGTTCACCGGATTCGGGTCCTCCCACGGCGTCAGGTCCACCTGCAGGTAGTCGTGACTGTTCGGATGGTGGAAGCGCACCCGGGCGCCCTCCCTTCCGAACGGGACCCAGCCGGAGGGCAGGGCGATGGAGAAGCCCAGCGGGTCGTGGTAGGTCTTCCACCCCTTGGGCGGCTTGGGGGCCTCCGGTGACGGCTTCTCCGAGGGCGTGACCGGCCCGGGGGAGGCGCTCGGTGAGGTGTCCCCCGACGGGAGATAGGCGCCCGTGGTGGGGCCGATCTGCGTGGTATTGGGATCCTCGGCGAGGGTCTCGTCGCCGGCCGGTGAGCGGGAGCCGTACCAGAGGCCCACGCCGGTGGCCACGAGCGCCAGCGGTAACACGACGCCCAGGATCACCTTGGCCAGGGTCTGCTTGGCCGCGGAGACCTGTCCCGGAGGGCGCGCACCCGGTGCGGCGTACGCGCCGGGCCTGCTTCCCGGCGGGACGGCGGGTCCGCCGGGACCGGGGTGGCTTCCGGGTGGGGCGGCGGGACCGGCGTGGCTCGCGGCGTTGACCCCTCCGCCGTTCGGCGCCGTGGGGTGGCCCGCCATGCCGATGCCGCCTCCGGGCCCGGTCGGTCCCTCGGGACCGGCGCCCCCGGGCCATACGGCGGTGCCGCCGTACGGCCGGGTCCCGTGCGGCTGCGCGAAACCGGACGGAGGCTGCTGCGACGGCCCGGACGGAGGCTGCGGGGTACCGGGCGGAGGCTGCGGCGGCCCGGACGGGGCGCCGCTCCACGGGCCGGGCTCGGGCAGGTTGTACGGGGGACCGGGGGCGGCGGCGGGTCCGGGGGCGGGTCCGGGGGCGGCCGTCAGTGCGGCGTTGAGCAGGGCCGCGGCCTCGGCCGCGCCCATCCGCCGGGCCGGGTCCTTGCGCAGCAGCCCTTCGAGCACCGGCGTCAGCGCGCCCGCCTGCCGGGGCGGGGCCGGGTCGTCGTGCAGGATGGCGGCCAGAGTGGCCACGGGCGTCTTGCGGTCGAACGGCGTTCCGCCCTCGACCGCGGCGTACAGCGTCGCGCCGAGCGACCACAGGTCGGACTCGGGGGTCGCGGGATCGCCGTTGAGCCGCTCGGGCGGCATGAAGGCGGGGGTGCCGATGATGCCGCCGGTCATGGTCAGCCCGGCCTCCTCGGGCATCGTCGCGATGCCGAAGTCGGTGAGCACCACCCGGGTCTGCCCGCTGAGCAGCACGTTCTCGGGCTTGACGTCCCGATGCAGCACCCCGGCGGCGTGCGCCGTGCACAGCGCGTCGAGCACCTGCAGGCCGATCGCGGCGACCCGGGCGGGCGGGAGGGTGCCCTGGTCGCGCAGCACCTGGCCCAGCGACTGCGCTCGCACGAGCTGCATCACGATCCAGGGGCGGCCGTCCTCCTCGATGACGTCGTGGACGACGACGACGTTCGGATGGTCGATGCGGCCCGCCGCCCGCGCCTCACGGATGGTGCGCCGGTTGAACGTCTCCCTGTCCTCTTCGGAGGCGGGGTGGTAGAGCACCTCTTTGACGGCCACCGCGCGGTCGAGCAGGTCGTCGTGGGCACGCCACACGACGCCCATGCCTCCACGGCCGATCGGTTCGAGCAGGTGATATCTGCCCGCGACGCGGCGCTCCTCGTCCACTCTGTCCCTCCTCCGAACATCCTGAATGGTCCCACAGCGGAGCGCGCGGGCGTCCGTCTTCGATCACGCGATGCCCGGCGCGGGCGGGCAAGTCGCAGTCCGCGCCGACCGGCCGGGAACGCCTGCGAGGCGGGCGAACCCGATGCTCAGTTGTTATCGGACGTTATAAAAGGGTGATTCGGACAGTCATCGCTACATTGACTTGCGAAAACTCCATTGCTCACAGTTTCCGTTCGCGCATGGTTATGTTTCGCGGCGGCTTGTCCGGTTTATTCCGTTCTAATACTGTCCGCAGTGACTTTGTCGTTTCCCGGACGGGCGCTCTCCCACGGAGACCTCCCCGTCCCCCCGCCTGGAGGCGAGATGCGGTTACGCACATTGCTGTGCGGAAGATCCCCCTTTGGTGTGGCGCTCGGCGCCGCCGTCCTGGTGTCGGCCACGCTGACGCCCGCGGCGCCGGCGCTGGCCGCGCCGGGCGGCAAGCCGGGTGGCAAGCCGCCCGCGGGGTGCAGCACCGACCCGAACGCCCACGAGGCCAAGGTGCCGTCCCCCGAGCAGTTCTTCGGCTTCCCGCTGGGCAAGGGCCAGCCCCGGGTGCTCACGACCGAAGAGATCCAGAAGTACGTCCAGGCCGTGGGCGGCGCCTCGGACCGCGTGGTCACGGGCAGCGTGGCGCACAGCGTGACCGGCCAGGACCTGCCGTACGCCATCGTGTCCGACTCCCACAACATGGTGCCCGGGCAGCTCAAGAAGATCGCGGACCAGATCCGCTCGCTGCGCGACCCGAGGTCGCTGAAGGCGGACAAGGCGGCGCGCATCGCCGACGACTCGCCCGCCATCGTCTGGATCGCGGGCAACGTGCACGGCGGCGAGAAGAGCGGCGCCGACGCCTCGCTCAAGACCCTGTACGAGCTGGCCAGCGGCCTGTCCTGCGACGTCGCCAAGCGCAACGACAACCTGGTCACGGTCATCATGCCGACCCAGAACCCGGACGGCCGCGACGCGAGCCGCCGGACGAACGAGTACGGCTTCGACCTCAACCGCGACTGGTTCGCCCGCACCCAGCCGGAGACCGACGGCAAGCTCGAGATGCTGCGCCGCTATCCGCCGCAGGTCTTCGTCGACGCGCACGAGATGGGCGGCAGGCAGTACTTCTTCCCGCCGAACGCCGACCCGATCCACCACGAGATCGCCGACCAGCCGGTGGACTGGATCAACCGCATCGGCGCGGCGAACGCCGCCGGTTTCGGTTACAACGGCGCCTGCAACGACGTGGTCACCACCGAGTGCTACTTCAACTACGCGACGTACGACCTGTTCTACATGGGCTACGGCGACAGCGTCCCGGCCACGGGCTTCGGCGCCGCCGGCATGACGTTCGAGAAGGGCAGCTCGTCGGCGGTCGAAGACCGGGTGCAGCAGCAGTTCAACACCCAGTGGGCCACGACCGGCTGGGCCGCCGACAACCGGCGCGAGGTGCTGAACGGCTACTACTCGATCTGGCAGACCGCGCTGGCCGAGGGCGCCGCGGGCGCCCTGGAGCCGAACGAGGTCGTGCAGCCGGCCAACACCGTCCGGTTCCCGGTGCCCGACATCACGATCCGGTCCTACTTCCTGCTGCCCGACCGGCAGCTCGGCGACGTACGCCGCCTGGTCGAGCGGCTGCGCCGCATGGACGTCGAGGTCTACCGGGTGAAGAAGCCCGTGAAGGTGCCCTCCGCGCGGGTCTTCGGCGGCCGGACGGCCAGTGACGTGACGGTGCCCGAGGGCGCCTACTGGATCCCCATGGACCAGCCGCAGAAGCACTGGATCCAGGCGGTCATGGGCGAGGACCCCTACGTCCCGTTCCCGTACTTCTACGACGTCTCCTCGTGGAGCAACCCGCTGCTCGCCGGCGTGGACACCATCACCACCGGTGACGTGGTGTCGCCGAAGGCCGACCTCGTCAAGGACATCGACGGCGGCGTCGCCTCCAACGCGCCCAAGGGCGGGTCGTACGCCTACCCGATGGACTCCGCCGCCGCCTCCGAGCTGACCTTCCGGCTGCTCGGCGCGGGCGTGCCGCTCACGCGTGACGCCACCAGCGGGGTCGTCAGCCTGCCCGAGGCCGCCATGAAGCGCGGCGATCTGGACAAGCTGGCCCGCTCGCTGGGCGTGACGGTCGAGGGCGTCCGCACCCCCGCGTCCGGCGCCGCGCTGCGCACCCCCGACGTCGGCCTGTTCGCCGGCACCGGCATCTCCACCACCTCCGGGTCGTACGGCGAGGCCCGCTACGTGCTCGGCGACCGCTGGGGTCTCGGCCTCAAGCCGGTGACCGCGGCCGACGTCAACGACAACACCCCCGCCTTCACCGAGCGGACCGTCCTGCTCGTCCCGGACGGCAGCAGCTCCAACGGCGGCCTGACCGAGCAGGGCCTGGCCAACCTCAGGCAGTGGGTGGCCGCGGGCGGCACGTACGTCGGGCTGCGCAACGAGGGCACCCGGGTGGCCAGGGCCGCCGGCCTCACCTCCACGACCGAGAAGGCCAAGCCGACCGGTTACCAGGTCATCGGCTCGCACTTCCGGGTGGACGTGGCCCAGGACAGCCCGGTGTCGCTCGGCCGTCCGGCGGAGGACTTCCAGTTCAACAACGGCGACCCGATCCTCAACCCCAGCCAGACCGGCGTGAACGTGCTCACCTACCCCACGGACGACACGTTCTGGTCCAACGGCTACACGGTGGGCGCCGAGGCGCTCAAGGGCACGGCCTCCCTCGTCGACGAGCCGACCGGCGCCGGGCACGCCGTGCTGTTCGCGTACAACCCGCTGTTCCGGGCGTACAACGAGAACGGCATCCACCTGCTCGCCAACGCCGTGCTCTACCCGGCGTCGCAGGCCTCGCCCAAGGCGAAGCTCCGCGTCGCTCCGGACACGCTGCGCAGCGCCGCGGCGACGGCCGAGGAGCCGCCGAACCTCGGCGGCGAGTGGCGTCCGATCGTCATCCAGGTGGCCGACGCCGACCTGGCGCGGGCGCAGGCGGTGGTCGAGCGCTACACGGACACGGCGCAGACCGCGTCCGCGGACGGCTCGTCCTACATCACGATCCCGAACCCCGACGGCCTGCCCGCCGACGAGCACCCGTTCGTCCGCGACCTGGTCCGCGACCTCGGCACAGCGGGCATCCCGCTCCGGTCCGTCGTCGCCTGATCCCACCTGAGAAACCGGGCCGGGCGGCCGGTCTCCCGGCCGCCCGGCCCTCCGAAAGGAACCTCATGACCTCGTCCCGCTCGCGCCGGGCGGTGCGGCTCGGCGGTGCGGCCCTCGCGGCCGCGCTGCTCGCCACCACCCAGGCGACCACGGCTCTCGCGGCCCCCGGCAAGCCCGGGGAGCCGCGCTTCTCCGCCGGCGCCCCCTCGCTCGGCGACCCGTACTTCCCCGACCAGGGCAACGGCGGCTACGACGTTCAGCACTATGACGTCACGTTCTCCTACGACCCCGCCACCAAGGTCATGGACGCCACGACGGTGATCACCGCGGTCGCCACCCAGGACCTCGACCAGTTCGACCTGGACTTCCGGGGCCCGGAGATCACGTCGCTGAAGGTGGGCAAGCACCCGGCCGACTTCCGCCGCGACGGGCAGGAGCTCGTCGTCACGCCGCGGCCGAAGCTCAAGGCCGGGGAGACGTTCACGGTCACGGTGACGTACGCCGGGACGCCGCCGGTCGTCACCGACCCCGACGGCTCGATCGAGGGCTGGGTGCCGACCGACGACGGCGCCTTCGTGCCGGGCGAGCCGCAGGGCGCCCCGGCCTGGCTGCCGTCCAACGACAGCCCCACGGACAAGGCGACGTTCACCTTCCACGCGACGGTCCCCGAGGGCGTCACGGTGGTCGGCAACGGCCGCCTGGTGTCCAAGACGACCGCGAAGGGCAAGACGACGTTCGTGTGGGACTCGGCCGAGCCGATGGCGACCTACCTCGCCACCGTGACGCTGGGGAACTTCACCGTGAACGAGACGACCACGCCGAGCGGCATCCCGGTCTACACGGCCGTGGACCCGCGTCTGGAGGCCCAGTCGGCGGCGGCCGTCGCCCGGATCCCCGACATCCTGGAGTTCTTCTCCTCGATCTTCGGGCCGTACCCGTACAACCAGGCGGGCGCCATCATCGACCGCGCGCCGGACGTCGGCTACGCCCTGGAGAGCCAGACCAAGCCGATCTTCTCCAGTGCGCCCAGCGTCGGCACGATGGCGCACGAGCTCGCGCACCAGTGGTACGGCGACAGCGTGAGCGTCGCCAAGTGGTCCGACATCTGGCTCAACGAGGGCTTCGCGACGTACGCGAGCTGGCTGTGGACCGAGCACACCGGCGGCGCCACCGTGCAGCAGACGTTCGACAGCTCCAGCAACTACGGCCGGGCGGCGACCTCGTCGTTCTGGCAGGTCGTCACGGCCGACCCCGGCCCCGAGGACATGTTCGGCAACGTGCCGTACAACCGCGGCGCGATGACGCTGCACGCGCTGCGCGGCAAGATCGGCGACACCGCCTTCTTCACGCTGATCAAGGACTGGACGACCCAGCACCGGTATGGCAACGCCAGCACCGCCGACTTCATCAAGGCGGCGGAGAAGGTCTCGGGCAAGGACCTGCAGGCGTTCTTCGACGTGTGGCTGTACCAGAAGGGCAAGCCCACCTCCTGGTGACCCTCCTCCGGCGGCTCCCGTTCCGCGGGAGCCGCCGGGTTTCATGGCGTGGGGCTTTCATCGCCGGAGGCTTTCCGGCCGGGCTTTTCGCGGCCGGGCTTCTTCCGGTCGGCGGCGGCGGCGTCAGGGGCGCAGGTGCAGGGCGAGCTGGGTGCGGTCGCGCAGACCCAGCTTGCGCAGCACGCTCGACACGTGGTTCTTGACCGTGCCCTCGGTGATGCACAGCCGGGCCGCGATCTCCCTGTTGGCCGCCCCGGCGGCGACCATCCGCGCCACCTCCACCTCGCGGGCCGACAGCAGCTCCCGCCCGCGGAAGGCGACCGCGTTCACCGGCAGGTGCCGCAGCTCGGCGACCAGCCGGGCCGCCACCGGGCTGCCCAGCACGGTCTCCCCGCGGCTCACCCGGTGGACGGCCGAGACCAGCTCCTCCGGCGAGCAGTCCTTCAGCAGATAGCCGGTCGCGCCGCCGCGCAGCGCGCCGAAGATGTACTCGTCCTCGTCGAACGTGCTGAGCACGACGACCGCCACCTCCGGATGCCCGGCGGCCAGACGGACGATCAGCTCCACGCCGTTCATGCCCGGCATGCGCATGTCCACGAGCGCCACGTGCGGCCGTCGCTCGCCGATCACCCGCAGCGCCTCGTGGCCGTCGGCCGCCTCGCCGACGACCTCGATGCCGTCCTCGACCTCCAGCAGCTTGCGCAGGCCCTGGCGCAGCAGCGCCTGGTCGTCCACCAGCACCACCGTGACCGGCGTCACGCCCGCACCCCCGCCAGCGGCAGCTCGGCGCGCAGCTCGAACCCGCCGCCCGGCCTGTTGCCGCCGGCCAGCGTGCCGCCGAGCGCCCTGGCCCGATCGGCCAGCGACGCCAGCCCGAAGCCGCGCGAGCCGTCGTCCCGGCCCGTTCCGTCGTCGCTGACCACGAGCGCCACCCGGCCGTCGCCGAACGTCAGCGTGCCGTGCACGTGCTCGGCCTTCGCGTGCCGCAGCGCGTTGGTGAGGCCCTCCTGCAGCACCCGATAGAGGACGAGCTCGGTGTCGGCCTCCAGGCGCCGCTCCTCGCCCCGCACCTCGAAGCTCACGCTGATACCGGTGCCGTCGAACGACGCCGCGAGCCGTTCGAGCGCGGCGCTGCCGACGCGGCCGTCGAGCGCGAGCGGCCGCAGCGCCCGCACCCAGCGCCGCGCGTCGGCCAGCGCCTCCACGGTGAGCTCCTTGGCCTGGCGGACCTCCGCCCAGGCGGCCTCGGGGCGGCGCTCGCGGAACCGCTCGGCGTTCTCCAGGCCCATCTTGATGACGGTGAGGTGATGGCCGACCGAGTCGTGCATCTCCGCCGCCATCCGCGCCCGTTCCTCGGCGACGGCCAGCTCCCTGATCCGCTCCAGCAACCCCTGGGCCTCCTCGCGCCTGCGCCGCGCCTCGCGTATGGACGCCACCATGCCCAGGACGAACGCGGAGAACGCCGCCATCCAGGCGGCCTGGACCAGGCCGTCGGCGATGGTGTCGCCGACGAGCGGAGGCGTGACGGCGCACAGGACCACGACGCCCGACAGGATGGCCGTCGCGACGCGCATGCCGTACAGGAAGGCCAGGTCGGCCACCGCGATGAGGATCAGCGGCAGGTGGGTCTGCCGCGAGCCGGTGAACCCCAGCATGATCGTCGCCGCCAGGAACAGCGGGGCCACCCAATGGCGGCCTCGCGCCGGATTCCAGGGAAGCACCGGCCAGAGCACCGCGAGCAGCACGAGGTTGGCGCCGAAGAGCACGACCTGCGGCCGGGCGGCGGGGCCGGCCGCGACCCATTGAGTGAGGCTGGCGGCCAGCAGGGCCGTCATCGCCCAGAACACGACGTTGAACAGGAACGGCCGGTCGGCGTCGCGAAGCCAGTCGAAACGCGCCATGGTCTCGACCCTAGAGAGATCCGGACCGGATGCAATCGCCCATCGGGGCCATGACGAAGGTCATGCCCGTGTCTATCCGCCGCTCGATGTGCCCGCGAACGGGGCGAACCCAGCGTTCCTCGCATGAGAGCCGCCACGCCCGTGTGGGCGGTATGCGAATAGCGGCCCGTCCGCACGTACGCGGGAGGCCGTCGCTCAGGAGGCGTGCATGAGACAGGCCAGGGCGTGTTCGAGTGCCGCGGGCGTCGTGACGGGCGCGGGCCAGGGGATCCTCACCAGGTGGCCGGGCCCCGGCCGCAGTGTGGCGCCGTAGCGGTCGAGCTCCCACAGCCACACCTCCTCCTGGGCCGGTTCCCCCGTCAGCCTCTCCACCGCCTCCTTCAGCTGCCGCGCGTGGGACTCGTTGACGTGCCGCACCATGCGTTCGGCCAGAGGGAGCAACGGGTCGGGAGCCGAGGCGAGGTAGCTCTCGGCGTCGAGGACGCCCGACTCCTGGCCGGTCAGGTAGATCACGTGGCAGACGTCGACGCGCAGCAGCGCGGGACCGCCGCCCTCGACCGCCGCGAACAGGTCCTCGTCGGGGCACGCCTCCGCGATGGCGACGGCGGTGGCCCGCGTCTCCGCCTCCGGCACGGGCTGCGTCCACCCCCGCACCTTCAGCAGGGCGCGCTGCCGCTCGACCCCGCCGACCTCCCTGCTCACTGTGAGGTCGACCGTCACCAGGGTCTCCGCGGGCGTGCCGTACAGGGTCTCGCCGGGCTTCACGAGCAGGACCGGCCGGCCCGTGCCGTCCACGCCGCCCCGGGCGGTGGCCGTGGGCACGCCGGACCCGGCGACGGAGACGTGCGTGGGCGCCGCCACCGCCGCGAGCGTCCGTACGCGTTCGGGGATGGGGGCTGCGGTGACCGGGTGGCGCATGAGAGCTCCTCGCTTCGTAGGTTAGGCTTACCTTAGTAAGGCTCACCTAACTTGAAAAGAGGCGTCATGCGTTACACGGGTCCGAAGGTGCGGCTGTCGCGCCGGGCGGGCGTCCCGCTCACCCGGAAGGCGGTGAAGTACTTCGAGGCCCGGCCCTACCCGCCGGGGGAGCACGGCCGCAAGACCAGCCGGCGCAACACCGGCGACTACGGAATGCGGCTGCTGGAGAAGCAGAAGCTCCGCTGGTATTACGACGTGCCGGAACGTCAGCTCCGCCGCTACTGGGATCTGGCCGTCCGCCGCCCCGGCCGTTCGGGGGAGGAACTGGTGGCGCTGCTGGAGACCCGGCTCGCCTCGCTCGTCCTGCGGGCCGGCCTCGCACCGTCCATCTACGCCGCCCGGCAGTACGTGAACCACGGGCACATCACGGTCGACGGCCGCAAGGTGGACATCCCGAGCTACCAGGTCAAGCCGGGCCAGTCGGTGGCCGTACGGGAGCGGTCGGTCCGGATGCAGCCGTTCGCGGCCGCCGCCGAGGGCGCGTACGCGGACGAGCGGATCGCCCCCTACCTCGACGTGGACCACCGCGCGCTGCGCTTCACGCTGCTGCGGCGACCCGTACGCGAGGAGATCGCCGTGCCGGTGGACGAGCAGCTCGTGGTCGAGCACTACTCCCGCTGACGCCGCGACGGCGGCGGGCGTGACGGCCGGTCAGGGTGTGCGGAACCCGCGGAACGTCACGCGCCTGCGGACCTTGAAACCGAGCCGCTCGTAGAGCGCGATCGCGGCGACGTTGGCCTCGGCCACGTGGAGGAACGGGCGCTCGCCGCGCGCCGTGATGCGGGCGACCAGGGCGCGCACCAGGCGGGAGGCGTGCCCGCGCCCGCGGGCCTCGGGGGCGGCGCAGACGGCGCTGATCTCGGTCCCCCCGGGCGGGCGGAGCCGTTCGCCCGCCATGGCGACCAGGGCCCCGTTCTCGCGGACGCCGAGATAGGCGCCGAGCTCGGGGGTCCGGGGCCAGAACGGCCCAGGCCGGGTCCGCGCGGTGAGATCGAGCATCTCGGGCACGTCGCCGGCGTCCAGCTCGGCGATCCGCGCGCCGGACTCGGCTTCC
The DNA here is from genome assembly GCF_008033685.1 of Microbispora sp. CSR-4. Classification (NCBI taxonomy): domain Bacteria; kingdom Bacillati; phylum Actinomycetota; class Actinomycetes; order Streptosporangiales; family Streptosporangiaceae; genus Microbispora; species Microbispora sp. CSR-4. Next base: position 295,241 of record NZ_VJVX01000001.1, on the reverse strand, counting down.
GCATGAGCGGGTTGGGCCTCCGTGTGACCGGGGTGGGCGCCCTCGGGCCAGATCATCTGGAAGCCGTCGAGGCTGAACACCGGCTCCCAGTCCGCGGGCGGGGTAGCCGGGGAGCTGAACAGATCGGCGAACCCGCCGCGACCGAGCAGCCGCGCGAGGTCGTCCCACTCGGCCGGGCCGGGGTCGGCGGACACCGTGGAGAACGTCGCGATCTCCGGCGGATAACCGGCCGCCCGTCCGATCCGGCGGGCCAGGTGCGCGTGGTGGCCGCGAAGCGACTCGCCGACGGGGTCGTCGAGTGCGGCGGTGTCGCGGTCGGCCATCGTGCCGTGCCTTTCGTTTCCGGGCGGGGGAGCTCCAGCCTTCGACGGCGTCGCGACCGGATCGCAGCCGCAGTGTAGTCAGGCGGGTTCCCGTCCTCGGCAGAGGGAGGCCTGCCGGACGCCGGTGATCGCGCGCTCGCGGGGCTTGAACCCTACGCGGCGGGAGGTCGTAGCGTTCCGAGCGTGATCGGGACGGACGACGCCGGGCGGCGATGGTCGATCGGCGAGCTGGCACGGGCGACCGGGATGACGGTGCGCGCGCTCTACCACTACGACGAGATCGGGCTGCTGCGCGCGAGCGAGCGTACGCCCGCCGGGCACCGCCGCTACACCGAGCGGGACCTGCGGCGGCTGTACCGCGTCCGCACCCTGCGGACCCTCGGCCTGTCGCTGGAGGAGATCGCGGGCGTTCTCGACGGCGCGGCGGACGACCCCGAGTCGATGCGCCATCTGCTGACGGCGCAGTTGCGCAGGCTCGACGAGCATGCCGAGCTGATCGGGATGCTGCGCCGGCGGGTCCGCGGCCTGCTCCGGCAGGCCGGCGACTCGTCCGGCCCCGATCCGGACCGGTTGATGACCGCATTGGAGTTGATGTCGGTGTTCGAGACCTACTTGACCGAAGAGCAGCGCGAGCGGCTGGCCGAGCGCAGGGCCGCCCTGGGCGGCGAGGGCGTCGAAGCGGCCAAGCACGAATGGAAGGGGCTCGTAGAGGAGGGCCTGCGGCTCGTGGAGACCGGCGTTCCCGCGGAGGACGAGCGCGCCCGCGACCTCGTACGCCGCTGGGACGCCCTCGCGGGCCGGTTCCACCCCGCCGGACCGGAGGGCGAGCGGACGAGGGCGGCGGCCCAGAGGATGTGGCAGGACAACAGCGCGGAGATCGGCCGGAGCCTGCCCTGGCCGGCCGAACGGATCGCCGGCCTGGTGGCCTACCTGGCGCAGGCCCGCCACACCGGCTGAGCCCGCCCCGCCACGGTGGTCAGGGGGCCGGGGCGCCGAGGCGGAGCTGAGCCGGTGAACGTTTCACCCGTTCCGCCGCGTCTTCCGAGCGCCGGGCCGAGCGGGGGACGGCGGACGTTGACCGGCAGGAAGGACCGGCCTACCGTCCGGATCGCCCGTTCGCGCACCTGTCGTCAGCCGGAGGTTCCGTGTTCCGCACCGCCGCCGCGCGCCTCGTCCCCCTGGCCGCCGCCGTCCTCGTGGCGGCCACCGCGCTCCCCGCCTCGGCCGAGGTCGCCGACCCCGCTCCCATCGGCCCCCACGAGTACTTCTACGGTTTCGTCAACGGCCAGACCAGCCACACGGTCATCAAGATGGCGTGCTATGGGCCGGTATTCCCTGGACAGACCGGGCATCCGTTACCCGGGCAGACGGTGGAGGTGCGGCCCGCCGGGATCGCGTCGTCGCTCGCGGGCCTCGGCTACACCGGCAGCGGCGGCACCTCGATCGCGGTGAACCTGGGCGACCCGTCGACCGTCACAAGGGCGCTCGTGCTGCGCTACTACGGGGTCAAGGCCGACATCCCGGCCACCGCGACACTGCCGTGCTACGGCTCCGGGAAGGTGACGTTCACCCCCGTGGACGACAGCTGGACCGCCCGCCCGGCGACCGTGGTGGTCGCCTACGTCGGCCAGCCCTGACCGCATCGCGTCGCCGCCAGTGCCGGGACCGCGGGCACCCGCGTATGAGCGCCCGCGGTCACCGGCGTGACACGCCCGCCGGTCGCTACTTCGCCGGCTTGAAGGTGGAGGCGATGGTCTCGAAGAGCTCTTTCTTCTTCTTCCAGTCCTTGTCCTGGGTCTTGTAGAGCAGCGCGTAGCCGTTGTGCTTGTCGGTGACGAAGCCACGGTCGATCACCCGGGACCGATAGCGGCTGTCGCCGAAGGTGAACTCCCAGTCGGCCGCGGTCTTCCAGAACCCCTTGACCTCGCGGATCTCGACGAGCTTGTAGCCGGGGAAGTTCCGGCTCATGCCCGGCACGTCGCGCCGCCAGACCTTCAGCGCGTCCGACTCGGGACTCGTGGTGTGGTGGACCTCCAGATAGGTGTGCGAGTCGCCGCGGAAGCGGACCTCGCCGTTGCCCCTGCCGTCGACATGCCATCCCTTCGGCAGCGCGATGGAGAACCCGCTGGAGTGCTTGTACTTGTGCCACCCGTCGGGGACACCGGCGGGCTCGGAGGTCTTGGGGCTGGGGGAGGGCTCGGGGGACTTCGTCTCCTCTTCCGACGCGGACGGCTCGGGGGAGTTCGGCGCGGCCGATGAGGGCTCCGCAGCGGAGGGCGTGTCGCCGCCCCCGACCGCCGCGGCCGCGTTCGGCCCGGCGGCGGGGTCGCTTCCCGAGTCGCCTTCACCCGCCCGCAGGCCGAGGTACCCCGCCACACCGGCGATGACCAGCAGCGCGGGAACGAGGATCAACGCGACCTTCAGCAGGCTGTTCGACGACCGCGGCACGACCAGGCTGGTCGGCGACCCCTGCCAGGCCGCCCCGTCCTGCGGGGGAATCGTCGGGGACGCCTGCCGCAGCCCGGCGATCGGGCTCCCGGCGATGCCGCCCGAGGACTCCTGCGTACGGTCCGCCGTGGCGGCGGGCCGCTCGTCGCCCGCACCCGGCGTGGGCCGGTCGTTCGCGTAGGGCCGGGACGTACGGCTGCCGCCACCGGAACCCCCGAAGCCGCCGGAGCTCCCGGAGCCGGTGGAACCGGAGGAGGCGAACGAACCGGACGAACCAGATGAGGCGGACGACGCGGACGACGCGGACGAGGCCGAACCCGCCGCGGCCTTCGACGCGGCGCTCCCCCCTGTGGTGCTTCCCCCTGTGGTGCTCCCGCCTGTGGTGCTCCCGCCTGTGGTGCTCCCCCCTGTGGTGCTCCCCCCTGTGGTGCTCCCGCCCGTGGCGCCCTTCGGTGTCGCGCTCGACCCGGAGGCCGTGGTGGCGGGGCGCTCACCGGAGGAGGCGCCGGAATCCTTCGCCTTCCCGGCGGCGGACGAGCCCTCCTGCCCATTACGGCCCTTCCCACCGGAGGCCGCGGAGGCCACGGAGCCCGCGGAGGCGGCGGGGGCGATCCTGGTGGTGCCGTCGCCGGCGTCCGCGTCCGCCGCACGGCCGTCCTCCTTCCCGGGCCTCCCCTTGGCGGAAGCGCCGGTCGAAGGCGTCGTACGGGCGGGCGGGGCGGCCTGCGCGCCGGTCTCCGGCATGGCCGCCGGAGTCTTCCCGGGCCGCTCCTGAGCCGGGCCGTCCGCCTGTCCGGGTGCCGCGTCGTCGCGGATGACCGGGAGGGGCGAGGTGATCTCGCCGGGGCCCGCGGCATCGCGCAGGGCGCCGCCGCGCCCGGCCGCTCCTCCCTCACCGGCGGCGGGGGTGCGCTCCGCCGCCTCGTCCCTTCGGGAGGAGGAGGCCTCCGGCGAAGACGCGGGCGAGGGGGACACGGGCGGGTACGGCGCCGCACCCCGGGACGCCTTGCCCTGCCGGGAGGCGGGCGTTTCGGGCTTCGCGGCCTCCGGCTTCGCGGCCTCCGGCTTCGCGGCCTGCGGGGAGGCGGGCTCGGCGGCGGGCCGGGACGGCGGCGGGGCCAGCTCCCGCGCCGCCCGCTTGAGCAGCCGGATGAGCTCGTCATAGCCGGGCCGGTCGGCGGGCTCCTTGGCCAGCATCCTTTGGAGGACGGAACCCAGCGCGCCCGCGCGCCGCGGCGGGGCCGGGTCGTCGTTCAGCACGGCGTGCATGGTGGCCATCGCCATGCCCCGGTCGTGCGGGGGCTTGCCCTCCACCGCCGTGTAGAGCGTGGCGCCGAGCGACCACAGGTCCGATTCGCGCTGGGCGGCCTCGCCGCGGAGCCGTTCGGGGGCGATGAAGGCGGGGGTGCCGACGAGGCCGGTGCGGGTCATGGTGGAGTCGGCTTCGAGCCTGGCGATGCCGAAGTCGGTCAGGACCACCCGGCCGTCATCGGTGAGCAGCACGTTCTCCGGCTTGACGTCGCGGTGCAGCACGCCCTGGCGGTGGGCGGCGCGCAGCGCGTCGAGGATCTGCAGGCCGATCTCGACGGTGCGCTCGGCGGACAGCGGGCCGTCCTCCCTGATCACCTGCCCCAGCGAGCGGGACGGCACGAGCTGCATGATGATCCAGGGGCGGTCGTCCTCCTCGATCACGTCGTGGACGACCACCACGTTGGGGTGGGTGAGGCGGCCCGCGGCCCGGGCCTCGCGCATGGTCCGGCGATTGAGGTCGCTGAGCTCGTCGCCCATGGCGCTGTCGTAGCGGACCTCCTTGACCGCGACCGCGCGGTCCAGCAACTGGTCGTGGGCGCGCCATACCACGCCCATGCCACCCCGGCCGATCGGCTCCACCAACTGGTACCGGCCTCCGACGAGCCGGCCTTCCGCACGCGACACTCGAACCCCTTCCTGGACCCATGAATCGTCCCACGGATGGCAAAGGGATCAACCGCGTACATGACAGGCGATCCCGGAATCCGAGACAAATCGGTTCGAGTCGTGGCCCGCCGCTGCTAAGGTCCTTGTTATGGGTAGGTACAGCTCGTTTACGAGGCCGGCTCCGGAGAGCCGGTCGCGTGACGTGAGCTAGCGACCATCCGGAGCCGGCTTGAGGCAGGGACGCCAGCGTCTCTGCCTTTTTGGTTTTCGGACGTTCGTTTTCTCGGCCAGTCCCGATCTCAGCGAGCCCTCGTGGCGGACCGCCGGTTCCGCGGGGGCGCTCATGGAGGAGCCCACATGACGAAGGCAGCCCAACTCGACCGCGATGCCGTACGGATCGGCGACCTCGTGATCGGCGACGGGCGCCCCGTTGTGGTCATCGGGGGCCGGGACGCCCGCTGGGTGCGCCTGCGCGGCGACGGCACGATCCCCGGCACTCCAGGCGCTCCCGGCGCTCCCGCCGGCACTTCCGCGGACGGCGCGGGGCCCGAGCACGGGGACGCTTCCGGGGAGGGTTCCTCGCGAGACAGGGCGGTCGCCGAGGCCGGCCCACTGCTGATGGAGCCCGCCACGGTCGCCGACCTGTCCATCGTGGCCCGGCACGCCGACGGCGTGGTGGTCGGGGCGGCCTGGGCGGCCGACCCCGATCTCGTCCGCGCCGCGGCCCGGCTCGGGCTCCCTGTCGTCCTCCAGCGGGGAGCCGGCCGGAACGGGCGGGCGGCGACGCTGGAGGAGTGGCTGGCCGCGGCGGACGACTGCGCCGCCGAGGGCAACGAGGCGGTCGTGCTATGCGAGAGCGGCGGTCACGCGGAGGACGCCGCGCCCGATCTCGGGCTCATGCGCGCCGCTCGGGAGCGGGCCGGCCGTCCCGTGCTCGCCGGGCTGGGCGCCGACGGCGGGCTCGCGAACGCGGCGGTGGCGGCGGGCGCGGACGGCCTGCTGGTCGCCCCGGGCGCGCCCGCGCCGGCCCTCGCGGCGGCGCACGAGGCGGCGACGGTCATGGCGGCGCTCGTGCGGCGCGACGACCCCGAGACCCTCGGCGCGGCCCGGGCCGCGATCGACCGGGTGGACGCGGCCCTCGCCACGCTGCTCGAACGCCGGGCCGCGCTGGCCGGGCGCATCCAGCGGCTCAAGCCCGTCGGCGGGTTCCGGGGGCGCGACATGGAGCGTGAGCGGCGCCTCGTGGAGGCCATGGCCCGCCGCGCCCCCAGCCTCGGCGCGGGTCGGCTCGCCCCCATCATGAACGCCGTGATCGAGGCCGGGCTGCGCCTGTCGGAGGAGACGCGCGACGGCGAGGAACGGAGATAAACTCTGTTTCACCTGAGTCCCACTGGTTGGCGATCACGGCGTAGGCTCTGGTCCGCGGTCCGGTGACGATGGGGGTCTCATGGGTGATTCGTTTGTTCATCTGCACGTCCACACCGAGTATTCGATGCTCGACGGAGCGGCGCGGCTGAAGCAGATGTTCAAACTCGTGGGCGAGCTGGAGATGCCCGCGATCGCGATCACCGACCATGGCAACATGCACGGCGCCTACGACTTCTACAAGCAGGCGACCGGCGCCGGGGTGAAGCCCATCCTCGGCATCGAGGCGTACGTCGCGCCCGAGTCGCGCATGCACAAGAAGCCGGTGCTGTGGGGCGAGCCGCACCAGAAGAGCGACGACGTCTCGGCGGGTGGCTACTACACCCACATGACCATCTGGGCGCGGAACAAGACCGGCCTGAAGAACCTGATGAAGCTCAGCTCGCGTGCCTACACCGAGGGCTTCGTCCGCAAGTGGGCCCGGATGGACGCCGACATCCTCGCCGAGCACGCCGACGGCCTGATGGCCACGACCGGCTGCCCGTCCGGGGAGGTGCAGACCCGGCTGCGGCTCGGCCAGTACGACGAGGCGCTCAAGGCCGCCGCGAAATACCAGGAGATCTTCGGCAAGGAGAACTACTTCCTGGAGATCATGGACCACGGGCTCGACATCGAGCGCCGGGTCCGCGACGGCCTGATCCGGATCAGCCGCGAGCTGGACATCCCGCCGGTGGTCACCAACGACTCCCACTACACGTACGAGTCGGACGCCGCCGGTCACGACGCCCTCCTGTGCATCCAGACGGGCAAGCAGCTCAGCGACCCCGACCGGTTCCGGTTCGACGGCAGCGGCTACTACATCAAGACGGCCGACGAGATGCGGGCGGTCGACTCCTCCGACATCTGGCAGGAGGGCTGCCGCAACACGCTGCTGGTGGCCGAGAAGGTCGACCCCGAGGGCTTCTTCCCCTACCACAACCTCATGCCGACCTACCCGATCCCCGAGGGGATGACGGAGGAGGAATACTTCCGGCAGCAGGTCTGGGAGGGCATGAAGCGCCGCTTCCCCGGCGGCGTCGACGAGGAGCACCGCGCCTGGGTCGAGAACGAGCTGTCGGTCATCATCCAGATGGGCTTCCCGAGCTACTTCCTCGTGGTCGCCGACTTCATCATGTGGGCCAAGAACAACGGCATCCGGGTCGGTCCCGGCCGTGGTTCGGCCGCCGGTTCGCTGGTCGCGTACTCGCTGGGCATCACCGACCTCGACCCGATCCCGCACGGCCTGATCTTCGAGCGGTTCCTCAACCCCGAGCGCGTCTCGATGCCCGACATCGACATCGACTTCGACGAGCGCCGGCGCGCCGACGTGATCCGCTACGTCACCGAGAAATGGGGCGCCGACAAGGTCGCCATGATCGCCACGTTCGGCACCATCAAGGCGAAGGCGGCCGTGAAGGACGCCGGCCGCGTCCTCGGTTACCCGTACGCGCTGGGCGACCGCATCTCCAAGGCGTTCCCCCCGGCGGTGATGGGCAAGGACATCCCGCTGTCGGGCATCTTCGACTCCGACCACCCGCGCTACAACGAGGCGGGCGAGCTGCGCAAGCTGTACGAGGAGGACGTCGACGTCAAGGCGACGATCGACCTCGGGCGCGGCCTGGAGGGCCTGATCCGGCAGACCGGCGTGCACGCCGCGGGCGTCATCATGTCGGCCGAGCCGCTGACCGACCACATCCCGATCATGCGCCGCGACTCCGACGGCGCGATCATCACGCAGTTCGACTACCCGACCTGCGAGACGCTCGGCCTGCTGAAGATGGACTTCCTGGGCCTGCGCAACCTCACGATCATCGACGACTGCCTCAAGATGATCGAGACGAACACCGGGAACAGGATCGAGCTGCTGGAGCTCCCGCTCGACGACACCAAGACGTACGAGCTGCTGGCCAAGGGCGACACGCTCGGCATCTTCCAGCTGGACGGCGGCGGCATGCGCACGCTGCTGCGGCTGATGAAGCCCGACAACTTCGAGGACATCTCCGCGGCCCTCGCGCTCTACCGGCCCGGCCCGATGGGCGCCAACTCGCACACCAACTACGCGCTGCGCAAGAACGGCCAGCAGGAGATCACCCCGATCCACCCCGAGCTGGAGGAGCCGCTCAAGGACATCCTCAGCACGACCTACGGCCTGATCGTCTATCAGGAGCAGGTCATGGCCATCGCCCAGAAGGTGGCCAACTACACGCTCGGCGGCGCCGACCTGCTCCGCCGCGCGATGGGCAAGAAGAAGAAGGCCGAGCTGGACAAGCAGTTCGAGTTCTTCGAGAAGGGCATGAAGGAGAACGGGTTCTCCGCCGCGGCCATCAAGGCCCTGTGGGACATCCTCCTGCCGTTCTCCGACTACGCCTTCAACAAGGCCCACACCGCCGGATACGGCCTGGTGTCCTACTGGACCGCCTATCTCAAGGCCAACTACCCGGCCGAATACATGGCGGCCCTGCTCACCAGCGTCAAGGACGACAAGGACAAGTCGGCCCTCTATCTCAACGAGTGCCGCCGCATGGGCATCAAGGTGCTCCCGCCGGACGTCAACGACTCCGACTTCGACTTCACCCCGCGCGGCACCGACATCCGGTTCGGCCTGTCGGCCATCCGCAACGTCGGCGCGAACGTCGTCGACGGGATCATCGCGGCGCGCAAGGAGAAGGGCAGGTTCACCGACTTCAAGGACTTCCTGCGCAAGGTCCCCGCGATCGTCTGCAACAAGCGCGTCATCGAGTCGCTGATCAAGTCGGGCGCGTTCGACTCGTTCGGGCACGTGCGCAAGGGCCTGCTGATGGTGCACGAACAGGCCGTCGACGCGATCATCGACATCAAGAAGAACGAGGCGATCGGCCAGGACTCGCTGTTCGGCGCGATCGACGGCGCCGAAGACCAGACCTTCGACGTGCAGATCCCGCCGGGGGAGTGGGACAAGACGACGCTGCTGCAGTTCGAGCGCGAGATGCTCGGCCTGTACGTCTCCGACCACCCGCTGTTCGGCGTCGAGCACATCCTGTCGGCGGGCGCCGACTGCTCGATCGCGGCCCTCCAGGACGACAGCCGTCCCGACGGGCAGGTCGTCACGGTCGGCGGCATCCTGTCGGGCCTGCAGCGCAAGGTGACCAAGAAGGGCGACACCTGGGTCCTCACCATGCTGGAGGACCTGGAGGGCTCGATCGAGGTCATGATCTTCCCGTCGGCCTACCAGCTCTGCGCGACCGTGCTCGCCGAGGACGCGATCGTCTTCGTCAAGGGCAGGATCGACAAGCGGGAGGACGTCGCGAAGATCATCGCGATGGAGGTGACCGCGCCGGACCTCAGTGCCGAGAACGGCGGGCCGCTGGTGGTCAGCATGCCGATCAACCGCTGCACGCCGCCCGTCGTCGGCCGGCTCAAGGAGGTGCTGACCACCCACCCCGGCACCACGGAGGTCCACCTCCAGGTGCACAACGGGCCGCGCACGACGGTCATGCGGCTGGACGACCGGCTCCGGGTGACCCCCTCGCCCGCCCTGATGGGCGACCTCAAGCAGCTGCTCGGCCCGGCCTGCCTGGCCGGTTGACCGGGCGCCCGGCCGGGGCCGGGAACGAGTCTCAGGGGGTGAGCACGTCCCCCTGGCGGGCCACCTCCACCTCCTTGGCCAGCACGTCCAGCGCGTCGTCCGTACGGGCCGGGGCGTGGTGGGTGAGCACGAGGCGGCGGGCGCCGCAGCGGGCGGCGAAGGCGACGGCGTCGGCGACCGTGGAGTGGCCGTAGGCGTCGGCCGTCGCCTGCTCCCCGGGCAGGAACTGGCCGTCGTGCAGCAGCAGGTCGACGTCCGCCGCCAGCTCGGCGGCGGCCGCGTATCCCGCCTGCGGCGCGTGGTCGGGCAGGTACGCGATGGCGACTCCGTCGCCCTCCACCCGGATGCCGTGGGTGATACCGCCCTTGTGGGTGATCTCGGCCACGGTGACGGCGTACCCCGCGATCACGCCGCAGGCGGAGGGGAGGAACCGCCAGGCGCCCGCGAGGCCGCCCGGGGTGATGGGGAAGTGCGGCGGGGACATGACCCGGGTCAGCGTCTCGAGCGGCCGCGGCGAGGGCAGGTAGAGGTCGACCCGCGCGCCGGGGTGGTCGAGCGGCGGGCAGAACGGCAGCCCCTGCACGTGGTCCCAGTGAAGGTGGGTGACCAGGACGGAGCCGCGGAACGGCGCCCCGTCCAGCAGGGCCCCCAGCCCGCGCAGGCCGGTTCCCGCGTCCAGCACCAGGGCCGGGACGGCGGAGTCGTCGGGCAGCACGGCCACGCAGCTCGTGTGACCGCCATACCGCACGAACTCGGGGCCCGGCGCCGGGGTCGAGCCGCGGACGCCGAGCATCGCGAGCCTCACGTGAGCTGTTCCTCTCGCCGGTGCCCCTCGGCCAGCGCGGCCAGTGCCTTCCTGTCCACCGCGTCCGCGGCCGCCTCGGCCACCCTGACCGGGGTCAGCGCCGTCAGCGTCGCCGTGCGCAGGCCGCCTTCGAGCACCGCGCGCTCACCGAGGATCGCGCCGGGGCCGAGCTCGGGCAGCGGCGTGCCGTCCACGTCCACTCCGAGCACGCCGTCGAGAAGCAGGAACAGGGAGGAACCCGGCTCGCCCTGCCGCACGAGCCGCGCGCCGGCGGGCAGCGAGCGGATGACCGGCTTGCGGGCGCCCCGCATGATCAGCAGGGAAAGCCGGCGCTCCAGCGCCGTCTCGGCCGCGGTGACCAGCACGGGGGAGTCCTCGTCGCCCCACGGCGTGCGGTCCGGCCCCGCCTGGGCCGCCCACGCCGTGATGTCGGTGAGACCGGCCTTGAGCGTCAGCCGGTCGTCGGGCCCGTAGACCCAGTGGCGGGGGAACGGGCTGGCGCCCTCCAGCGTCCCCTCGGTCCGTCCGTCGGCGTGCAGGGTCACCGCGAGCGTGGTCCACACGAGCGGCGACTGCATCCGCAGGTACGGCGGTCGCGAGACGCGCCGGGGGAACGGCAGCGCGGTGCGTCCGCCCGCGGTCTGCCTGAAGGTGATCCACCCGTCGCCGGTCCGCGGCTCGGGCCGCAGGTCGGGCAGGCCGTACGCGGCGAACCGCACGCCCAGCGGGCCCAGGCGGACGGTCGTGGCGCCCATGACGAGGCCGCCGTCCGCGCCGTGCGCGACCACCCGGTCGCCGTCGAACTCGGCCCAGACGCGCAGCCGGTTGGCGAACCGGAACGCGTCGCGGTCACGCAGGCCGGCGACGTCGGTGATCACGTCGGGCGGTGGATCGTCGTAATGTGTGAACCCCATCGTGAACGCGGGCTTGGTGTAGCCCTTGACCGCCTCGGACGGGATCCAGGAGATAGAAGTGATCTTCGATTCGACTCGCATGCTCCGACCGTAGGAACCATGCGGGCCGGCTTCGAGGGCGTCAGCCTGCGAACGCGTGGGGGTGCCAGCACCCCCGGACTCTCGTCCTGGCACCCTTCCCGCCCGGCCCCGCCGGATATGTAATTTCGCTCGTGGAACGCATCACCGTGGTGCTCGCGGACGACAACCTGATCGTCCGCGAGGGTGTGCGCGCGCTGCTGGGCCGCGACGCCGCACTGGAGATCGTGGGGCTGGCCGCCGACTACGCCGAAGTCGTGGCCGCCGCGGTCCGGCTGCGCCCGCAGGTCGTCGTCACCGACATCCGGATGCCGCCGACCTACCAGGACGAGGGGATCGAGGCGGCGCGCGAGGTGCGCAAGCTCTTACCCGGCACCGGCGTCGTCGTGCTGAGCCAGTACGACGACCCGGACTACGCGATCCGGCTGCTCGACGAGGGCGCGGCCGGGTACGCCTACCTTCTCAAGGACCGGGTCGCCGACGCCGGCCTGCTCGGCAGGGCCATCCGGGAGGTCGCCGCCGGCGGCTCGCTCATCGACCCGGCGATCGTGCGCGAGCTGGTGACGCCTGCCCACGACGATGGACGGCTCTCGCCCGCGGAGGAGGACCTGCTCCACCAGGTCGCCCAGGGCCGTACGGTGAAGGCGATCGCCGCGTCGCGGGGCGAGCCGCCCGAGGTGGTCAACGCCGAGATCGAGCGTCTCTTCCTCGTCCTCGCCAGGGGCGCGAGCGCGGGACTGCAGGGGGCGCTGCGCCGGCTGCGGATGCTGCACACCGCGATCCTGCGCCGAGACGAGCAGGGCGAGACGCTGTCGCGGCTGCTCCCCGGCGGCCTCGCCGACAAGCTGCTGCGCGACCGCGACGCCGCAGGCCGCACGGAACGGCTCGTCGTGACCGTGCTCATGTCAGACGTGCGCGGCTATTCGGCCATCGCGGAGGCCACCGACCCCGCGGTGCTCGCGAGCCAGCTCAACGCCCACCGGCGGGCCATGAACGCGGCGATCCTCAGCGCGGGCGGCACGGTCATGCAGTATGTGGGCGACGCCGTGATGGCCGTCTTCGGCGCCCCCGACCCCACGCCCGACCACGCCGCGAGAGCCGTACACGCGGCCTGTGAGATGCACGTCCGGCAGCGCGGGCTCGACGCCGAGTGGGCCGGGCAGGGGCTCGTCCCCTTCGGACTCGGCATCGGCATTTCCACGGGGGAGGTAGCGGCGGCCCTCCTCGGAAGCGATGAACGGGTCGAGTACACCCTCGTGGGAGACACGGTGAACCTCGCCCAGCGCATGCAGGACCTGGCCCGCCCCGCCGGCACGGTCGCGGCGGAGACGACCGTGCGCGCGGCCGGCGAGCACTGGCCCTGGAAACCCCTCGGCCCCCGGCTCGTCAAGGGCCGCTCCACCCCCGTCAACGCCTATCACCTAGAGGTGAACTGATATGTCCGCCCCCCAGCCCGCCGCCGCGATCGACGGCGTCACCACGGAACCCGCGGCGGTGCGGGTCCGCGGCGCCCGGCGCACGTTCACCGCCGACCTCGCCCCGGTGCGCGCGCTGCGCGGGGTCGACCTCGACGTACGCCAGGGAGAGTTCGTCGCGGTCACCGGCCCCTCCGGCTGCGGCAAGTCGACACTGCTCAACGTCATCGCGGGCCTCGACGCGGTCGACGAGGGGACGATCGAGGTCGCGGGCGAGCGGGTGGACGGCAGGGACGAGGACTGGCTGGCCCGCTTCCGGCGCGGCCACATCGGATTCGTGTTCCAGTTCTTCAACCTGCTCGACGGCGTGTCCGCGCTGGACAACCTGATCATGCCGGGCGTCCTCGCCGGCATGAAGCGGCGGGCCGCCGAGTCGCGGGCCCGCGACGTGCTCGACCTGCTCGGGCTGAGCGACCGCGCGGAGCAGGTGCCCGCGGTGCTGTCCGGCGGACAGCGCCAGCGCCTGGCGATCGCCCGCGCGCTCGTGAACGAGCCGACGCTGCTGCTCGCCGACGAGCCGACCGGCGCGCTCGACAGCGAGGGCGGGCTGGAGATCCTCGAACTGTTCCGCAGGCTCCACGGCACCGGCCAGACGATCATCATGGTGACGCACTCGCCGGAAGTGGCCGCGGGTGCGGGCCGCACCGTGCGGATGCGCGACGGCCGGGTGGAGACGCCGTGAGCCTTGTCAGCGTCTGGCTCCGGCTGGAGGCGCGCCGGCGGGCGCGGTCGCTGGCCGTGCTCGCGCTGCTCGTGGCGGTGGCGACCACCACGGTGCTGGCGGCCCTCGCCGGCGCGCGGCGCGGAGACAGCGCGATGGCCCGACTGAACGCCGTCACCCTGCCGGCCGACGCCGTCGTCCTGCCCAACCAGCCGGGATTCGACTGGGACGCGGTGCGCGCACTGCCCGGCGTGGCGGCGGTGTCGGGCTTCGCCGTGGCGCCCTTCTTCGTCGAGGAGCTGCCCGGCTACTTCGGCTACCTGCCCCCGGTGGACCGTGAGGCGTTCCGGACCGTCGAGCGGCCCGTGGTGCTGGAGGGACGGCTCGCCGACCCCGCCCGCCCGGACGAGGTCATGGTCACCGGCTACTTCCCCGGCGCGTACGGACTGGGCGTCGGCGACACCCTCACCCTGCGCCTGCTGTCCGAGCGACAGGCCGGCGACTTCATTTTCAGCGGCGAGCCGGGCGGTCCCCGCGTGCGGGCGCGCATCGTCGGCGTCATCCGCTCCCCGTGGTATTCCGACAAGCTCGCCGACAAGGGCGCCTGGTTCTCCGTCTTCCCCTCGCCCGCCCTCTTCGCCGCGCATCCGAAGAACTTCCTCGGCCCCTCCTCGTCGGGATTCGTCAACGCCCTGGTGCGGCTCGACCAAGGGGAGCGCGGGCTGCCCGCCTTCCGCGCCGGGCTGGCGAAGATCACCGGGCGTACGGACATCGAGATCTGGAACGCCGCCGACGTCGCCCGGCACCGTCAGCAGGTCAACGCCTACGAGAGCCTGTGTCTCGTCTTCTTCGCCCTGGCGGCCCTGGCCGCAGCGATCGTCCTCGTCGGCCAGTCCGTGGCCCGCTACGTCGCGGCCGGCGTCGGAGAGCTGCAGGTCCTGCGGGCGTCGGGGCTGACGACACGGCAGTGCCTGGCCGCCGTCTGCGCCGGGCCGTTCCTCGCCTCGGTCGCCGGCTCGACGCTGGGGACCGCGGGCGCGGCGGCGGCCTCCATGTGGACGCCGATCGGTGCGGCCTCCCTGGTCGAGCCCGCCCCCGGTTTCAGCGCCGACCCGCTCGTGCTCGGCTGCGGCTGGGCCGCCGCCCCGCTGCTGGTCCTGGCCGGGGCGCTCGCCGCGGCCTGGCTCGCCGTCGTGTCGGCCCGGTCCGAGGCGGCACCGGTCCGCTCCGTGGTGGCGCGGGCGGCGGACCGCCTCGGGCTGCCCGTGCCCCTGGTGGCCGGCGCCCGGTTCGCCCTGGAACGCGGTCAGGGCGCCAGTTCGGTTCCGGTGCGTCCCGCGCTGGTGGCGGCGGTCGCGGGTGTGCTCGGCGTGCTCGCCTCCTTCACGTTCGCCGCGGGGGTCGCCGACGCGGCGGGCAATCCCACCAGGTTCGGGCAGACCTTCCAGCTCACCGCCTACCTCGGCGAGAGCGGGGAGGACTGGGCCGCGGCGGAGCAGGTCATGACGGCCGCCGCCCGGGACCCCGACGTCGCGGGGGTGAACGACGCCCGGGTGGCGGTCGCGGAGGCGGGCGGCGTGTCCGTCACGGTCTACCGGCACCAGTCGTTCGCCGGATCCGCGGACGTCGTGCTCCTGTCGGGGCGGATGCCCGAAGGCCCCGGCGAGGTCGTCCTGGCCCCCACGACCGCGCGGTCCCTGCGCGCCGAGGTCGGCTCGTCCGTACGGCTCGCGGGCACGACCGGGCCGCGGGAGATGACGGTGCGGGGGATCGGCTTCGTCCCGCAGGGGTCGCACAACGACTACGACGCGGGCGCGTGGGCCACCGCGGACGGATTCGAGGCGATGTTCGGCGCGGCCTTCAAGTATCACCTGGCGCTCGTCGCCCTGCGCCCGGGCGCGGATCCGCAGGCCGTCCTCGACCGCCTCACGAAGGGCATGGCCGGGATCGGGGGCGGCGACCGGATCTCGGTCGAGGCGATGCAACCGCCCGAGCAGCTCGCCGAGGTGCAGGACGTGCAGATCCTTCCGCTTTTCCTCGGCGGCTTCCTGGCGCTGCTCGCGGTGGGAGCGGTGGGCCACGCGCTCGCCACCGCCGTACGGCGGCGCAGGCACGAGGTCGCCGTCATGCGGGCCCTCGGCATGACCCGGGCGCAGTCACGGCTCGTCGTGTTCACCCAGGCGTCGCTGCTGGCGGTGGCCGGGCTGGCGTTCGGCGTGCCGCTCGGCGTCGCGCTGGGCCGCACGCTCTGGCGTGTCGTCGCGGAGCGCACCCCGCTGTTCTACGAGCCGCCGGTCGCCCTCTGGGCGCTGCTGGCGATCGGGCCGGCGGCGGTCCTGATCGCCAACCTCCTCGCGTTGTGGCCGGGGCGGCACGCCGCCCGGCTCCGCATCGGCCACATCCTCCGGACGGAGTGAGCGACGATGACCATGACGGCCACCTGGTTGCGGCTGGAGCTACGCCGCCGCTGGCGGCCACTGGCGGTGCTGACCCTGCTCGTGGCCTTCGCCTCGGCCACCGTCCTGGCCTCGGTGGCGGGCGCACGGCGCGGCGGCACGGCGCTGGACCGGCTGCAGCGGGAGACGCTGCCCGCCACGATCGCGGTGCTGCCCAACCAGCCGGGCTTCGACTGGGCACCGGTGCGGGCGCTCCCCGAGGTCGAGGCGCTGACGACGTTCGCGGTGACGGTCGGCTTCGGAGTGGACGGCATCCCCGCGTCCGACGACATCTCCAGCTTCCCGCCCGCCGACACCGGCTTCCTGCACACCGTCGAGCGGCCCGTCGTCCTCGACGGACGGCTGCCCGATCCGGGGCGGGCCGACGAGGCCGTGATCACTCCGGGGTTCGCCGAGTCCTACCACCGCCGCACGGGCGATCGGCTGGTCATGCGGCTGATGTCCCCTGATCAGGCATCGGACCCGGACTACGACCCGGCGAACGGCGAGCCGCCACGGGGACCGTCGCTCCCGGTCACGATCGTCGGCATGGTCCGCGCGCCGTGGTTCGCCGACCGCGTCGGGGAGAACGGCGCCCTCCTCCCGTCGTACGGACTGTTCGCGAAATATCGGGAGAACCTGATCGGGGAGGACGGCTTCGTCAACGCCATCGTCCGGCTGAAGCACGGCGTGCGGGACATCCCCGCGTTCCGGGAGGGCCTCGCGAGGGTCTCCCACCGCAACGACATCGACGTGTGGAACAACGAGACGAAGTTCGCCGAGCCTATCCGCCGGATGGCCGGCTTCGAGGCCGCCTGCCTGCTCGCCTTCGGGCTCGCCGCGCTGGCCGCGGCGATCGTGCTGATCGGGCAGTCGGTGGTGCGCTACACGGCGGCGACGGTCGCCGACCTGCAGGTGCTGCGGGCCGTCGGCCTGACGCCGCGCCAGACGGTGCGGGCGGCCGCGGCCGGTCCGTTCCTCGCGGCGCTCGCCGGCACGGCCGCGGGGGTCGTCGCCGCGGCGGTGGCGTCCACCTGGATGCCGATCGGATCGGCGGCGCTGGTCGAGCCCGCTCCCGGCTTCGACCTGGACTGGCCGGTCCTGGCCGGCGGGTCGATCCTCATCCCCGCGCTCGTCCTCGCCGGAGCCGGGGGCGCGGCGGCCGTCACCCTGGCCGTCGCCCGGCACGACCCGGCGGGACGCCGGTCCCTGGTGGCCCTCGCGGCGGCCCGCGCCGGTCTTCCCGTGCCGCTCGTCGTCGGTGCGCGGTTCGCCCTGGAGCCGGGCAGGGGCGCCGCAGCGGTCCCGGTCAGGCCGGCGTTGGCCGGCGCGGTCTCCGGAGTGCTCGGCGTGCTGGCCGCCTTCACCTTCTCCGCCGGGGTGCAGGACGCCTCCGCTCATCCGGAGCGGTTCGGGCTGACCTACCAGCTGTCGGCGTTCTTCGGCATGAACGGGACGGACTTCGGGCCGGCCGGCGAGGTGCTGCGCACCCTGGCGCGGGAGCCGGACATCCAGGGGATCAACGACAGCCGGATCGCCGTCGCGGAGTCCGGAGACGTCTCCGTCACGATGGGCACGTACGCCCCGGTGGGCCGGCCGCTGCCGGTGGCGCTCCTCGCCGGCCGGATGCCGCGGACGGCGGGCGAGGTCACGCTCGCGCCCAAGAGCGCCGACCTGCTCGGAGCCGGCGTGGGCGACCGGATCGCGCTGCGGGGCGGCGCCACACCGGTGACCATGACCGTCACGGGGATCGCGTTCGTGCCCGCCAGCCCGCACAACGACTTCGGCGACGGAGGCTGGGTCACCTCCGGCGGATACGACCGGATCTTCGCCGGGGCGCAGGCCTTCAAGTTCCACGCGGCCGAGGTCGCCCTGCGTCCCGGCATCGACGTCGCCGCCGCGCGGGAGAGGCTGCGGGCCGTCGTCGCCGCGGTCGAGGGCGCCGAGAACATGGAGTTCGGAGACGCCTGGCCGCTGCCCGAGGCGATGGTCCAGATCCGCGGTGTGGAGCGGCTGCCCGCCCTCCTGGCGGTCTTCATGGCGCTCCTGGCGGTCGGCGCCGTCGGGCACGTCCTCGCGACGGCGGTCCGGCGACGGCGGCACGACGTGGCGGTGCTGCGGGCGCTCGGCATGACGCGCGGGCAGGCCCGATGGACTGTGGTCGTGCAGGCCACGCTGCTGGCATTGTTCGGGCTGTGCTTCGGGGTGCCGCTCGGGGTCGCGCTCGGGCGCACGCTGTGGAGGGTGGTGGCGGACACGATGCCGCTGATGTACGTGCCGCCCCTGGCGGTGACGGCGCTGCTCCTGGCCGGGCCGCTGACCGTCGCCGTCGCCAACCTGCTGGCCGTCCGGCCGGGGCGGCTCGCCGGCCGGCTGCGGATCGGCCACATCCTGCGGGCGGAGTAGCCCATGATCATCGCCTGTGCGCTCGTCGCCGCCGCCTGGCTCGCCGCCACGGTGGCCGCCTTCTTCGCCGGCCGCCCGGCGCTGGCCCGCGTGGCCGGTCTCGTCGCCGTGACGCACGCGGTGGCCGTCGTGGTGCCCCGGGCCGCGCCGCTGGTCGTTGCCGCCTGGCTGATCTGCGGGCTCGGCCTGCCGGACGGCCTGCTCGGATCCCCGGCCCGCCGGCTGCTCGCGGCCGGAGCGGCGACGGGCGCGCTCGTGTGGACGCCGGCGCTGCCGGTCACCACGGGGTCCGTCGTCGCCGCCTCGGCCGCCGCCTCGGCCGTGGCACTCGGGGGCGTGGCCGTCCGCTGTCCCAGGGCTCCCGCCGCGCGCCGCCGCACCCTGCAGTGGATCGCCGCGGCCACGGTGGTGACGGCCGCGATCGACGCCGTGCTGGTGGCGGTCAACGCCCTGCTCGGCACCCCGCACGATCTCCTGCCCTGGATGCTCGGCGCCATGGCGGTCATGCCCGTGGGCCTGCTGCTCGGCCAGGTGAAGGCGACCGCGCGCCTCGCGGAGCGGGCCCTGGTCGAGGCGGTGGTGATCGCGGGCCTGACCATGCTCGTGGTCGCGGTCTACCTGGTCGTGGTCATCGGGCTGGCCCGCCGTCCTGTCGCCGCCGAGCGCGACGTGCTGGTCGCCAGCGTCGCCGCCTCGCTCGCGGCGGTGCTGCTCGCCCTGCCCGTACGGTTCCGCCTGGTCTCGGTGGGGATGTCGCTGCTGGGACGGCGCGGGCAGACGCCGGAGGAGGCGCTCGCGTCGTTCGGCGCCCGGATGAGCCGCGCGGTGCCGTTCGACGAACTGCTGCTCCAGCTCGTGGAGTCGCTGCGGGCCGCGCTCGGCCAGGCCGGCGCCGAGGTGTGGGTGGGCGCGGACGGCACGCTCCACCGCCAGGTCAGCGTGCCGGAACGCCCGGCCGACGTGATCACCCTCACCGACAAGGAACGGCTCGTCATCGGGGGCACCCGCATCGGCGGCACCGCCTGGACGTCGGTCTGGCTGCCCGCGCTGCTCGACGACCGCGAGGCGCCGATCAGGGTCGCGCCCGCCGCCCACCTGGGCGACCTGCTGGGCCTGCTCGTCGTGCGGCGGCCACGCGAAGGCGTGGAGTTCTCCGAGGAGGACGACCGCGTGCTCATCCAGCTCGCCCGCCAGGTGGGGCTGGCCCTGCACAACATGCGCCTGGACACCGCGCTGCAGGCGTCGCTGGAGGAGCTGCGGCAGCGCAACGAGGAGCTGCAGGCGTCCCGGCTGCGCATCGTCACGGCCGCGGACGCCTCCCGGCGGGCGATCGAACGCGACCTGCACGACGGCGCGCAGCAGCATCTCGTCGCGCTCGCGGTCAAGCTCGGCCTCGTCCGCGAGATCATCAAGGATGATGTCGCCATGGCCGCCGAGCTGCTCGACGAACTGCGTGGCGACGTGCAGCAGGCCAACGCCGCCTTCCGCGAGCTGGCCCACGGCATCTATCCGCCCCTGCTGCGCGACCACGGGCTCGGCGAGGCCCTGCGCTCGGCCGGCCGCCGGGTGGCGCTGCCGTACCGGGTGGAGGTGAACCTGACCGAACGCTATCCGGAGCAGGTCGAGGCCGCGGTGTACTTCTGCTGCCTTGAGGCGATCCAGAACGCGGGCAAGCACGCCGGCCCGGGCGCGTCCGTGGAGGTGCGCATCCACGCCGAGGACGGCGTGCTGCACTTCAGCGTGCGCGACGACGGCGCGGGCTTCACACCGGGCGGCGTCCAGGGGCACGGGTTCGTCAACATGACCGACCGGCTCGGCGCGATCGGCGGGCGGCTGCACGTCGAGTCCGCGCCCGGGGCCGGGACGACGATCAGGGGAGAGGTGCCGGTGCATGGCTGCTGACGGCTTCGACGCCGTGGTGGTCGGGTCGGGCCCGAACGGGCTGGTGGCGGCCGTCACCATGGCCGAGGCGGGCAGGCGGGTCCTGCTGCTGGGGGCGGCGGACGCGTTCGGCGGCGGGCTGCGCACCGCGGAGGTGACACTGCCCGGGTTCCGGCACGACCTGTGCGCGACCGTGCTGCCGCTCGCGCTGGCCTCGCCCGCCTTCCGCCGGGACCGGTTCTGGCAGGACCTGGGAGTCGAGTGGGCGCATCCCGCCATACCGGCCGCGCATCCGCTGGACAAACGCCCGGCGGTGCTCGTCCACCGCTCGCTCGGCGAGACCGCGCTGGGGCTCGGCCGGGACGGCGCGGCCTGGCGGGCCACGGTCGGGATGATCACGCGCGGGGGCGACCGGCTCGTCGACACACTGCTCGCCCCTCTGTCGGTGCCGCGCGCGCCGCTGCGGGCCGCCGGGTTCGGCGCGGTGGCCGCGCTCCCCGCGACCACGCTCGCCCGCGCCCTGTTCCGTACGGCCGGGGCGCGGGCGGCGCTCGCCGGGATGGCCGCGCACTCGATGCTCGACCTGCGCGCGCCGATCACCGGCGGATATGGGCTGATGCTGGCCGGGCTCGCGCACCACGTGGGGTGGCCCCTGGTGCGCGGCGGCTCCCAGCGGCTCGCCGACGCGCTCGTCCGCCGGCTCAAGGACCTCGGCGGCGAGGCGCACACCGGACACCGGGTGCGCAGCCTCGACGAGGTGCCCGCGGCCCGGTCGATCCTCCTGGACCTCACGCCGCGCCAGGTGCTGGCCGTGGCGGGCCACCGGCTGCCCGCGGCCTACCGGGCGCGGCTGAGCCGCTACCGTTACGGCCCCGGCGTGTTCAAGCTCGACTGGGCGCTGTCGGGACCGGTGCCGTGGGCCGACCCCGCCGTGGGCGCGGCCGCGACCGTCCACCTCGGCGGCACGATGGAGGAGATCGCGCACGCGGAGGCGGAGGTGAGCCGGGGCCGCCATCCTGACCGGCCCTACGTGCTGCTCGTCCAGCCGGGCGTGGCCGACCCCACCCGGGCACCCGAGGGCGGGCACGTCCTGTGGGCCTACTGCCACGTGCCGAACGGCTCGCGGGTGGACATGACCGAGGCGGTCGAGGCGCAGATCGAGCGGTTCGCTCCCGGCTTCCGGGACCTCGTGCTGGCCCGCGCCACCATGGACACGCGGGCGCTGGAGGCGCACAACCCCAACAACGTGGGCGGGGACATCGGGGGAGGGGCGGGCGACCTGGGCCAGTTCATCGGACGGCCCGTCTACTCCCCGCACCCCTGGGCGACGCCCGTGCCCGGCCTCTACATCTGCTCCGCCGCCACCCCGCCCGGGCCCGGGGTGCACGGCATGGGCGGCCTGCAGGCGGCCCGCCTGGCGCTCAGACGGGAAGCGCGCGCAGCAGCGCGGGGGTGAGGTCGTCCTTGCGGATGTAGGCGAGCGCTCCGCACGCGCCGGCGTCGGGCGGCAGGTCGTCGGCGGCGTACGTCGACACCAGCACGACCTTCACGTCGGGCGACTCGGCCAGGATGCGGCGGGTCGCCTCGATGCCGTTGATCCCCGGCAGGTTGATGTCCATCAGGATCATAGTGGGCCGGCCGCCGGTCACCAGGTCGAGGGCGTCCTCGCCCGTCGCCGCCTCGCCCACCACCCGCCATCCCGGCAGCAGCCGGATCAACGCGCGGGCGACCGAACGGAACGGAGCCTGGTCGTCCACGATGATCACGTCGACCACTCGCATGCCTCCAGGATCCCGGAACCCGGTGCCCGCGTCCAAGGGCGTGACCACCCCGATCAGCGGGTGCTAGCACCCCCGTGCTCGGACAGGTACATCAGCACGGCCATCACCCGGCGGTTCATGTCGGGCTCGGCGCCCAGCCCGAGCTTGGCGAACAGCGCGTTGATGTGCTTTTCCACCGCCCGCTCGGTGAGGAACAACGCGGCCCCGACCGCGGCGTTGCTCTTGCCCTGCGCGATCTGGGCCAGCACGTCCCGCTCGCGCGAGGTGAGCTGGGCCAGCGGCGACGACCGCGCGTGCACGGTGTCGGCCACGAGCGCGTCCACCACCGCCGGGTCGATCACCGAGCCGCCCCGGGCCACCGTGCGGACCGCCTCGATCAGGTCGTGCGCGTCGCTCACCCGCTCCTTGAGCAGATAGGCCCGGCCGCTGCTGCCCCCCGCCAGCAGCGGCGTCGCGTACGCGGGCTCGGCGTACTGGGAGAGCACCACGACCCCCACCCGCGGGTGGGACTCGCGCAGCCTGACGGCGGCCTGGACCCCCTCGTCGGACGCCGTCGGAGGCATCCTGATGTCGGTCACCACGACGTCGGGATCGTGCTCGCCCCCCGCCGCCATCAGCCCGGGCAGGTCGCCGCAGGTGGCGACCACCTCCAGGTCGGGCTGGAGATCCAGGACCCGCCGCACGCCCTCGCGGACGAGCAGCGAGTCCTCAGCGATCACGATTCTGATGGGCACCTGTCCCCTCCATACGCAGCCACGTGAGCACCGCGAGGACACGGCGGTTGTCATCCGGGGGCTGGCTCAGGGCGAGCTTGGTGAGCACGGCCGCGATGTGCGCCTCGACCGTCTTCGTGCCGAGGAACAGCGCCCGGGCGATCGCCGCGTTCGACCGGCCCTCGGCCATCAGGCGCAGCACATCCCGCTCGCGCGCGGTGAGCCGGTCGGCGAGCGACTCCTCCTGCCGCAGCCGGAACAGCATGCTGACGACCTCGGGGTCCACGGCGACGCCGCCGGCGGCGACCCGCTCCAGCGCGTCCCGGAGCGCGGACGCGTCGTCGACCCGGTCCTTCAGCAGATAGCCGACGCCGCGCGGGCTCGATTCGAGCAGCCGCGCGGCCAGCGCCCCCTCCGCGTACGTGGACAGGACCAGCACGCCGAGGGCGGGAAAGCGTTTCTTCAGCTCCGTCGCCGCCACCAGCCCCTCGTCGGTGAAGGTGGGAGGCATCCGTACGTCGAGGATGACGGCGTCGGCCGGTTGCTTCTCCAGCAGGGCGGTGAGCTCGGAGGTGTCGGCGGCCTGCGCCACGATGGTGACGCCGACGCGGTCGAGCAGGAGAGCCAGTCCCTTACGGAACAGGGCCGAGTCGTCACAGATCACCACCCGCATGCAAGTCAGTGTGACACGGCTCGCACACTCCCCGAGACCTGCAGCGGGCGGTCCCGGCTGCCGGCGCCGGACGCCCACTCCGGGAAACGGCGAGCGCGGCCCGCGCGCGTCAGGGCGAACCGCGCGGCGTCAGTGCCCGGGGCGGGTGTTCGCCTGAGGCCGCACGTGGCCGCTGTCGATGTCGCGGTGTCAGCGCCGGGGTGGCTGTTCACCCTGTGGCGCGGCTGTCGGTGTCGAGGCGTCGCGGTGCCGGCGCCGGGTGGCCGTTGGTCTGGTGGCGGGGATGGCGGCTCGGGACGTGCTGTGAGCGCCTGGGGTGGCCGTTGGCCGGGTGGTGCGGGCGGCGGCTCGGGACGTGCTGTGAGCGCCTGGGGTGGCCGTTGGCCCGGTGGTGCGGGCGGCGGCTCGGGACGTGCTGTCAGTGCCGGGGGTGGCCGTTGGTCTGGTGGCGGGGATGGCGGCCACCGTCGGGGTGCTTCTTGCGGTGTCCGCCCGCTCCGTGACCGGTCTGGCGGGCCGCCCGGCCGCGCTGCCCGTCTCGTGCGGCGCCGGTGTGTGTGGCGGCGTGTGTGGCGGTACGGGCGGTTTTGCGGCCACCGGTCGCTGAGGTTCCGCCCTGGCGCGTCCTGCTCCGCCGCGCCTCGTCCTGCCGCGCCTCGTCCTGCCGTGCCTGGCTCTTCCGCGCCTGGCTCTTCCGGGCCTGACTCCTCTGCGCCGCGCTCTTGCGCGCCTCGACCTGCCGGGCCGTGGTTTTGCGGGCCGTGGCGTGCTGGGCGGTGGTTGTCCGGGCCGTGGCGTGCTGGGTGGTGGCCTTCCGGGCCTTGGCCTGATGGGGTGGGCCGCTTCGGGCGGAGGCGCGCTGGGCGGCGGGAGCCGACGCCGGAGAAGCGGCGTCGCGGGGACGGATGAGACTCGCCCAGCCCACCCGCCGGGCCGCCGGAGGCGCGCCGGCCGACCCCGTACGGACCGGTGCACGGGAAGAGGAGCCGTGAGCCACCGGGCGAGCTCCGGAGAAGAGCGGACGGCCGGGTGTCCGCGCGCCCGAGGCGGCGGACGAGTGCCGGGTGGAGACGCCGCCGGGCATGGGCGGGCGGATCACGGGGACGGCGGGGGCGGCTCCGACGCCGGTAGGAGCGGTCATGCCGCCCGCTGCCAGGGGGCTGGTCGCGGTGCCGCCGGAAGCCCCCGCGACGCCGCTCGCCGCACCGGCTGTCGCATCCTGCTCCGAAGCGTCGTCGTCGTGCTTTTCGCGCTCGGCCTTCCGCTTCTTCTTCTCCTTCTCGCGCTGCTTCTCCAGCGCCTCCTTCAGGCCCGGGGTGAACCCGCCGCCGAACCGGGCCATGTCGGGCGGCACGAAGCCGTACGCCGGGGTGTCCCGCAGGGCCGCGCGCATCGAGTCCACCCAGATCGGGCCGGGCAGCGAGGCGCCCTGCACCGCGCCGTAATAACGGCCGCCGATGGTGACGCCGGTGAGCGGATAGCGGTAGGAACCCCGGATGTCGCCCACGCTGACGGCGGCGGCGAGGGCGGGGGTGTACCCGGCGAACCAGGCCGAGGTGTAGCCGTTGTTCGTGCCGGTCTTGCCCGCGGCGGGCCTGCCGATGGACTGTCCGCGCATCGTGCCCTTGCTGAAGACCCCCGTGAGCACGTGGCTCACCGCGTCGGCGACCGCGGGTTCGAGCGCGGTCACGCAGGCGGGCGGGATGTCGGTGCGGGTGCCGTCGCGCTCCACGACGGCGGTGATGGCCATCGGCCGGCAGTAGCGGCCGCGGGCGGCGAGCGCCGCGTACGCCGCCGCCACGGTCGTCGGGTCCATCTCGTTGGCGCCCAGCGTGAACGTCGGCACCTCGTGGAGCGGCGTGCCGTCCGCCCGCCTGACGCCCAGCGACTTGGCCGTCTGCACGACGTCGCACAGGCCGACCTCGCGCTCCAGCCGCATGTAGAAGATGTTCACCGACTGCCAGGTGCCCATCTCCAGGCTGTACGGCCCGCCGCCGCCCTCGCCGCCCGCGTTGTGGATGACCGTGTGCGGGTCGTTGACCGCCCTGCCCGAGCAGTCGCGATAGCCGTACGACGGGACGTACGCGCCGGGGATCGCGAAGCCGTCGCCGAACCGCATGCCCTGCTTGAGCGCGGTGGCCAGCGTGAACACCTTGAACGTGGACCCCGCCTGCAGGCCCAGCCCGCCGCCGTGGGCGGTGTCGGCCGCCAGGTTGTAGGTGGTGCTGGGCCCGAGGTCGCGGTTGTGCGGGTTGCGCCCGTAGCGCTTGCTCACGGCCATCGCGCGGATGTGCCCGGTGCCCGGCTCGATCATCGTCTCCGACGCCACCTGGTGGTCGCGCGGCTTGACCCGTGCGGAGATGGCGCGCTCGGCGGCCCGCTGCGCGACCGGGTCGATGGTCGTCCAGATGGTCAGCCCGCCGCGCTGGAGGCGCCGCTCCCGGTCGGCCCTGCTGTAGCCGAAGGCGGGGTTGGTGAGCACCTCGCGCTCCACGTACACGCAGAAGAATGGGTGGGCGCTGCCCGCGCAGCCGCCGGGCTCGGGACTCAGGTGCAGCCCCAGCGGCGCGGCCGCGGCGGTGCGCGCCGCGTCCTTGCCGATGATGCCGAGCTCCGCCATCCGGCCGAGGACCAGGTCGCGCCGGGTGCGCAGTCGGTCACGGTGCTCGTCGCCCAGCGAGGGATCGGTGTCGTACGGCGTGCGCACGGCGCCGGCGAGCGTCGCGGCCTGGGTGAGCGTGAGGTCGGCGGCGTCGACGCCGAAGAACCGCTTGGCCGCCGCCTGGACGCCGAACGCGCCCGCGCCGAAGTAGGCGATGTTGAGGTAGCGCTCGAGGATCTGGTCCTTGGTGTATTTGCGCTCGAGCGCCAGCGCGTACCGCAGCTCGTCGAGCTTGCGGCGGAACGAACGGACGAGGGCCTGCGCCCGCTCCTGCTCCGACTCGGCCTGGCTCACCATGATGTTCTTGACGAGCTGCTGGGTGATGGACGAGCCGCCCTGCCGGATCCCGCCGGCCCGCGTGTTGGTGACGAAGGCGCGCAGCGTGCCCTTGATGTCCAGGCCGCCGTGCTCGTAGAACCGGGCGTCCTCGATGGCCACGATGGCCTGGCGCATGACCGGGGCGACCGCGCTCAGCGGCACCGACTGCCGGTTCTGGTAGTAGAACTGGGCGATCTGGCGCCCGTTGCGGTCGAGCAGCCGTGTCACCTCGGGCAGCGGCTCCTCGCGCAGGGGCGCGGGCAGGTAGGTGAGGGTGGACGCGGCGCTCCTGGCCGCCAGGCCGGCCCCGCCCACGAAGGGCATCACCAGCCCGGCGACCAGGGTGCCCCCGGCCGCGCCGCACATGCCCAGGGCGAGGACGGCGCGCCCGAGACTGACGCGCCCGAGACTGACGCGCCCGAGACTGACGCGCCCGAGACTGACGCCGAGAAGACGAGAGGTCACGGGATATCAGTGCGACCTCTGGCGTTTCTCCAAACCCAGGGGCCACAAAGCTTTACGTAAGCCGGTTGATCTTCAACCCGAGGGAGGTGAACTGTTCGAACGGCCTGTGGTAACCGCGTTCGATGTGGTTGACGCCGCGCAGGGTCGAGGTGCCCTCGGCCACGGCGGCGGCCAGCACCGCGGAGAACCCGGCGCGGATGTCGGGGAGCGTGACGTCGGCCCCGCGCAGGTTGGAGACTCCGCGCACGACCGCCGAGTGCTTGGCGTTGGTGTCGTGGTAGCGGCACGCCGGTCCGCCCAGGCACTGGGCGAACACCTCGATCTCGCCCCCCATCTTCTGCAGCGCGGGAACGTACACGAGCCGGTTCTCGAACACCGTCTCGTGCAGCACCGACATGCCCTCGGCGCGGGTGAACAGCACCATCAGCGGCGTCTGCCAGTCCGTCATGAAACCGGGGTGGGTGTCGGTCTGCACCGCCGCGGCGCGCAGGCCGTCCGGGGCGGAGGCGCACAGCCACTCGTCGGTGATCTCGAACCGCGCGCCCATCCTCGCCAGCGTGGTGATGGCGGTGACGAGCCGGTCCTGGTGGCAGCCGTGCACGCGCACCTCGCCCCCCGTCACCAGGCCCGCCACGAGGTAGGAGAACGCCTCGATACGGTCGCCGGCCAGCCAGGTGGAGGCGCCGTGCAGCCGTTCGACGCCCTCGATGACGATGCGCCGGTCGGGGCTCAGCTCGATCATCGCGCCCATGCGCTGGAGGAACAGCGCCAGCTCCACCACCTCGGGCTCCATCGCCGCGCCCTTGATGACGGTCTTGCCCTCCGCCAGCACCGCCGTCATGAGGATCGTCTCGGTGGCGCCCACGCTGGGGTAGGGGAGCGTGATACGGCTGCCGCGCAGCCGGGCCGCCTTGGCGGTGATGCCGTTGTCGCCGACCTCGATCTCCGCGCCCATCGACCGCAGCGCCTCGACGTGGAAGTTGACCGGCCTCCTGCCGATCGGGTCGCCGCCGACGAGGGGGACGAACGCCTCGCCCGCCAGGTGCAGCAGCGGGCCGAGCATCAGGATCGGGATGCGGTTGAGCCCGGTGTACTCCTCCGGCACACGCGGCCGTATCTCGGAGCCCCGCTCGATGGTGATCTCACCGGGGGTGATCTCCACGTGGATGCCGAGGGCTTCGAGCATGGCGGCGGTGAGCCCCACCTCGCCGACCTCGGGGGCGTTGTGCAGCGTGCTCGGACCCGTGCCGAGCATCGCGGCCACCATGTGTTTCGAGACCGCGTTCTTCGATCCGCGGACCTCCACGTCCCCCCGCAGGGGGCCGGACGGGTCGATCTGCCATACCTCTTCGCTCACTCGGCCTCCTTGGCCCACACCGATGCCGTGTGTCCCCTGCACGCGGCTCAGGCAAGAGTAACGGGACCGGGCCCGATCACCACGTGGGTACTATCGGGACGGTGCGGCATCTGAGGGGCAATCTGGCGGCGATCGGGGTAACCGTCCTCGTACTCGCCGTCCTCGGGGTGGTCGCGGGATACGTCTGGTCGGCGCTCGCCCCCGCCGCGCGATACGTGCTGATCGACGGGACGCCGCATCTGGCCGACCCCGAGTCGCAGTCGCTCATCGAGGCCGACGGCTGGTTCGCCGTGGTCACCGGCGCGTTCGGCCTGGCCTGCGGGATCGTGGGCTACGTGCTGTCGCGCAAGCAGCCGGTCCAGGTCCTCATCGGGCTCGCCGCCGGCGGGCTGCTCGCCGGATATGTCGCCATGCTGGTCGGCAGTACGGCCAAGGGCGGGGTCCAGGCGGCGGGACCGGACGGCTACACCACCACCACCTCGCTGGACCTGACCGCGCACGGCGTGCTGTTCGCCTGGCCGCTCCTGGCCACCGCGGTCTTCTGGGTCATCGAGTTCGCCGTGACCTACAACCAGCGGGGCGGCACGCCCCAGGCCCTGCCGCCGGGGCCTAAGCTCTGACGATGCCCGGCTGGGTCCGCCAGAAGCCGGTCGCCTGTTCGAAGGCGTGCCCGAGGCGCAAGACGTCCATGTCGGCCCATGGCCTGCCGACGATCTGCAGGCCGACCGGCAGGCCGTCGGGCGTGAACCCGCACGGCACTGACATCGCGGGCGCGTGCAGCACGCTGATCCAGTAGCACGACCGCATCCAGGCCAGGTAGTCGGGCATCTCCACCCCGGCCACCTCGGTGACGTACGGCTGCTCGACCGGGAACGGCGGCACCTGGCTGACGGGCGCGACCAGGAAGTCGTAGCGGCCGAAGAACTCGCGCATGCGGTGGAACAGGCCGGTGCGCAGCCGCTCGGCCCTGGCGAGGTCGGCCCCGGTGACCTTCCGTCCCTGCTCGACGTTCCAGGCCACGTTGGGGCCCACGTCGGGGAGGTCGCCGAAGTTGAGCGCGTAGAACCACGACCGGTAGACGCGGAACGCCTCCTCGGCAGCGGACAGGTCCAAATCCACCCGCTCGACCTCGACCCCCAGCGCGACCAGCGTCTCGGCCGCCCGCGCCGTCGCCGCCGCGGTGCGGGGATCGACCGGCAGGCCGCCGAGGTCGGGGCTGAAGGCGACGCGGACCCCGGCGAGGTCCATGTCGAGCGACCCCGCGAACGCCGAGCCGTCCTCGCGGATCGAGAACGGCGAGACCGGGTCGAACCCGGCGATGGCCGACATGAACAGCGCCAGGTCGCCCGAGGTGCGGGCCATCGGCCCCGGCACGCTGAGCGTGTACCAGGCCGCCGTCGCCGACTTCGCCGGCACCCGTCCCGGGGTGGGCCGCAGACCGGCCACGTTGCAGAACGACGCGGGGTTGCGCAGCGAGCCGCCCATGTCGGAACCGTCGGCCAGCGGCACCATCCGGCAGGCCAGCGCCGCCGCCGCGCCGCCGCTGCTGCCGCCCGCGCTCTTCGACAGGTCGTACGGGTTGCGCGTCGCCCCGAACACTTCGTTGACCGTGTGCGAGCCGGTGCCGAACTCCGGGGTGTTCGTCTTGCCCAGCGCGATCCCGCCCGCCTCGCGGATGCGCCGCACGAGCGGGTCGTCCTCGGTGGGCACGTGGTCGGCGAACGCCCGCGAGCCGTACGTGGTCCGCACGCCGGCGGTGTCGGCGAGGTCCTTGTGCGCGACCGGGATGCCGTGCAGCGGGCCGCGCACCAGGCCGCGCCGCAGGTCCTCGTCGGCGCGTGCGGCCTGGTCGAGCGCGCGCTCGGCGGTCAGCGTCACGATGGCGTTGACCCGCGGGTTCGTCTCCTCGACGCGGCGCAGGCAGGCCTCGGTCAGCTCGACGGCGCTCACCTCGCGCGCCCGCAGCAGCGCGGCCATCTCCGTCGCGGTGAGGTCGGCCAGCTCGTTCACGGCTCCCCCGTTCGGTGTGGTTCCCCGGCCAGTCTTACGGCCGCGGAGCCGTACGGGCGATGGCAACAGTAGACAGGCTCAGAGCTTCGCGATGGGGGCGGTCACCGCCTGGGCGAGCCGGATGAGGTTGCCCGGCGCGGTCTCGATCTGCAGCCCGCGCCGCCCGGCGGAGAAGAAGATCGTCTCGAAGCCGAGCGCGGACTCGTCCACGACAGTCGGCAGCCGCTTGCGCTGGCCGAGCGGGCTGATGCCGCCGACCACATAGCCGGTGACCCGTTCCACCTTGGCCGCCTCGGCCATCGCCGCCCGCTTGCCCTTCAGCGCCGCCGCGAACGCCTTGAGGTCGAGCTTGCCCGCCACCGGCACGACCGCGACCGCGAGGCCCGTCTCGGTCTCCGCCACCAGCGTCTTGAAGATCCGCTCGTACGGCAGGCCGAGCGCGTCGGCCGCCTCCTCGCCGTACGCCTGGGCGTTCGGATCGTGGTCATAGGGGTGAAGGGTGAACTCCGCCTTCGCCTGCGTGAGGGCGACCGTCGCCGGAGTGCCCTGGCCGCCCTTGCTCTTGGTCTTGCTCACGACGGCAAGCTTAAGGTCGCTCCGCCCCGGCCGCTTAAGGTCGCTCCGCTCCGGCCGCTTAAGGTCGCTCCGCTCCCGGCGGGCGACCGCGTCAGGGGAGCGTTCAGGGGAGGACGGAGCGTACGGCCTCGGGGGAGCGGGCCACCACGGCGGTGCCGTCGTCGGCGGTGATGATCGGCCGCTGGATCAGGATCGGGTGAGCGGCCATGGCCTCGATCCACCGCCCGCGGGCCGCCTCGTCGCGCGGCCACGACTCCAGGTCGAGCTCGGCCGCGACGGGCTCGCCGAGGCGGGCTACGTCCCAGGGCTCCAGGCCGAGGCGGCGCAGCACCTCGGTGAGCTCCTCCGCGCTCGGCGGGTCCTCCAGGTAGTGCCGCACGGTGTATCCGGCGCCCTCGGCGTCGAGCAGCGACAGGGCCGACCGGCACTTCGAGCAGGCCGGGTTGATCCAGATCTCCATGCGGTCATTGTCCCGCCCGGCGGAGCGTAAACGGGGCTTCATGCCCACCCGGCGAATGGCAAAACGATCTAAAGGGGACAATTTCTTCACGTGGCCTTTTGTCGATGGGAGTGGCCGAGCGGGAGGGCAGCGGATGGGAACGGTCAGTGGTGTCGTGGGTGACGTCGCGAAGGGACAGGCATGCCTGTTCGGCGGGCTCGGGGTGTGCGTCACCCTCCGGCCGGAGGGTCTGGCGGTCAACCACGGCATGAGCTACTTCGGTGTCCACTGGCAGACCCTGCTGCCGTACGCCGCGGGTCTCGCGGGCGCCGCGCTGTTCACCCACCGGGCGCTGCGCGACGCGGCGGCCCGCACGCCGCACCCCGCCCACCTACGGCGGATGGCCGGCTCGTTCGT
The DNA here is from genome assembly GCF_008033685.1 of Microbispora sp. CSR-4. NCBI lineage: Bacteria > Bacillati > Actinomycetota > Actinomycetes > Streptosporangiales > Streptosporangiaceae > Microbispora > Microbispora sp. CSR-4. The sequence goes on along the minus strand of NZ_VJVX01000001.1, from coordinate 263,518 downwards.
CGTGCTGCTGGCCGGGATCGTGCTGACGCCCTACACGCTGGGCGGGGTGGTCGACTGGGCGCACCGGGGGCTGGGCGCGGCCCTGTTCGTGCTCCAGCTCCTGCTGGCCGTACGGCTCGTCGCGTGGGCCCACGGCGACGCGGTCGGCGTCGCGTTCTTCCTGGTCCAGCTCGGCGGGGGCGTCCTCGCCGCGGTGTACGTGCTTCAGACCGAGGGGCTGCTCATCCACGGCGAGGCGACGTTCCAGCTCGGGTTCGCCCTGGTGCTGGCCAGGACGCTCCCGCTGCTCGCGCCCCCGATCGCCGCGGCGGCCGTGGCCTCGGGCGGCGCGCCCGCCGCCGCACCCGCAGCCGCACCCGCCGCCTCCCCGGCGACGGTCTCATGCCAGTGAGACGGTGATCGGCCCGCCGCGCGGGTCCACGCCGGACAGCAGCGACGACGGCACCCGGAACACCCGGCCGGGGGAGACCGGCCACGGCAGCGTGCGGCGGGCGATCTCCCGGCCGCCCTGCGTCACCACGACCCTCGCGACGGCGCGGTGCTCGTCCGGCCACAGCAGGATCCGGCGCCGGGGCGGCGCGCCCGCACCCGGCCTGACCAGGCCGGGGGAGACCCATCGGAACGGCGTCCCGGCCCGCAGCGGGATCGCACCCGCGTCCGTCGACGTGCCGCCGAGGTGGTCCAGGACGTGCCGCACCACGTGACGGCCGTCGAGTGCCGCCACGTCGGCGGTGTCCACGGGGTGGATCAGGTTGCCGACCGCGAACACGCCGGGGCGGCTGGTGGCCAGGGTGTTGTCCACGACCGGGCTCCTGCTGCCCGGGTCCATCGCCAGCCCGGCGGCCCGGGCCAGCTCGTGGTCCGGGATCCAGCCGCCGGTGAACACCACCGTGTCGCAGGGCACCGTGCGGCGCTCGCCCGTGCGCAGGTCCTCGACCTCGACCGACTCCACGGCGTCGCGCCCGTTGATCCGCACGACGCGGGTGGCGGTGGCGACGGGCACGCGCAACAGGGCCCGCCCCGGCACGCCGAACGCCGCGTACGACTCGGCACGGGCGTGCTCGCTGGTCATCAGCACGGTGCGGCAGCCCGCCGCGCGCAGGGTGAGCGCGGCCGACCAGCTCACCGGCTCGGCCCCGACGACGACGGCCCGCGTGCCGGCCCTGCCGCGATGCAGGTGGACCAGGTTCTGGAGCTGCCCGGTCGTCAGCACGCCCGGCGGGCGGTCGCCCGGCACCATCCGGGCCGTACGGGGACGTTCCCGCGCACCGGTCGCCAGGACGACGGCGCGGGCGTCCACCCGGAGGCGGCCCTCCGGGGTGGTGACGTCGAGGGCACGCTCCCCTGCCCACCCGGTGACCATGGCCGAGGTGCGCACCCGCGCCCCGGCCTCCAGGGCGCGGTTGGCCAGCAGGCGGGCGTACGCGGGGCCGGTCATCACCGTGCGCAGGTCGCGCAGGCCGAAGCCGGTGTGGTGGCTGTGCCGGGGGATGCCGCCCGCCTCCCGCTCCCGGTCGAGCACCAGCACCCGCAGGCCGGCCGCCGCGAGACCGGCGGCGGCGGTCAGCCCGGAAGGGCCGCCGCCCACGACGGCGACGTCGGTGGTGACGCGCATCACGATCCCTCCACGCGGGCGAGGCGCCCGGCGATCTCGGCTCCGCAGTAGAAGCCCTGGCAGCGGCCCATCATGGCCCGGGTGCGGCGGCGCAGGCCGTCGAGGTCCGCCGGGGGGAGGGGAGAGGCCAGGGCGTCCCTGATCTCCCCGGCGGTGACCCGTTCGCAGAAGCAGACCACGGTCCCGTACGCCGGGTCGCGGGCGATGAGGTCCTCGCGCAGGTACGGCCGGGGGAACGCCTCGCCGATGTTGGGCATCCGGGGCGGCTCCGGCAGGCCGTCGCGTACGGAGGTGACGAGGCCCGCCTCGGCCAGCAGCCCGGCGGCGTGCTCGGCGAGCGCCATCGACGCGGTCAGCCCGGTCGACCGGATGCCGCCGAGCACGAGATAGCGCCGCCCGGCGTCGAGGTGGACCTGGTAGTCGCCGTGCTCGGTGGCCGCCCGCAGCCCGGCGTAGGAGGCGGTGACCTCCTCGCTCATCAGTGCGGGCATGAGCGCGAGGCCCTTGTCCACGAGGAACGCGAACCCCTCCTCGGAGGTGGAGGTGTCGGCGCGGTCGCGCAGGTCCTCGGCGGTGGGGCCGAGCATCACGTTGCCGTAGATCGTCGGGCTGATCAGCACGCCCTTGCCGCGCGAGCTCGGCACGGGCAGCACGATGCGGGTCGCCAGCGGCCTGGCCATCTTGTCGAAGACCAGCAGCTCGCCCCGGCGCGGCGTGACCGTGAACCGCTCGTGCCCGAACAGGCGGTCGACGGCGTCGGAGCCCAGCCCGGCGGCGTTGACGACCCAGCGGGCCCGCAGCGGGCCCCGGTTCGTCCGCAGCACGGTCGCCTGCCCGTCGTCGTGCTCGACGCCTTCGATCCGGGTGTTCAGCAGCACGCGGGCCCCCCGCGAGAGCGCCTCGGTGGCGTACGCGAGCGTGGTGGTCCACGGGCAGACGATCGACTCTCCGGGCACGGTCAGCCCGCCGAGCGCACCCGGGCCGAGGGCCGGGACCAGCCGGTAGACCTCGTCAGGCCCGACGATCTCGCACTCCCGATATCCGTTCTTCGCCGCCTTGTCCGCCAGCCCGGGGAGCGCGGCCAGCTCCTCGCCGGTCCAGGCGACCAGCAGCGCGCCGGTCCGCTCGACCGGGATGCCGGTGCGCTCGGCGTACCCGCCGAGCAGCTCGTATCCCCGCCGCACCAGGCGCGACTCCAGCGTGCCCGGTGTCGCGTCGAAGCCGGTGTGCAGGATCGCGGTGTTGGCCTTGCTGGTGCCGTCGCCGACGTCCGGGCTCGCCTCGGCCAGCACGACCGACAGCGCGCGGCCGTCGTGTGCGCGTCCCGCCAGCTCGCGGGCCACGGCCGCGCCCACCACGCCGCCGCCGACCACCGCCACGTCGACCGTCTCGCCCGGCAGCGGCCCCGACCTGCTGACGCATCCGCTCGCGCATCCGCTCACGCGTCCCTCCCCGTCTCGATCGCCGCGCGGACACCCCGCCGCCAGCGCGTCATGAACTCCTCCGCCCGGTCCGCCGGCCAGCGCGGCTCGTACGTCGTCGCCGGGGCCCACGCGGGCACGGCGCCGGCCACCGTGAGCGAGGGGGTCACGGCGAGGCGGGCCAGCGCGGCGGCGCCGAGCGCGGTCGCGTGCGGCGACGGATAGACGTCCACCGGCGCCTGCAGCAGGTCGGCCTGGGCCTGCATGAGCGCGGCCGACCGGGTGAGGCCGCCGTCCACCCGCAGGCGGGCCAGCGGGCGGCCGAGATCGGCCGCGACGACCGCCGCGAGGTCGGCCACCTGGGCGGCGATGCCCTCCAGCACGGCGCGGACCAGGTGGCCGGGCCGGGTGGACAGCGTCATGCCGAGGAACGCCCCCGTCGCGTCCGGCCGCCACCAGGGCGCGGCCAGCCCGGCCAGCCCGGGGACGAACAGCGCGCCCTCGGCGTCCGGCTCTGCCAGCGCGTCCAGGTCGGCGGCGTCGCCGACGAGGCCGAGGCCGTTCAGCCACCGCACCGCGGAGGCGGCCGTGTAGACCTGGCCGTCCACGCAGTAGGGCGTGGCCCCCCTGGCCCGCCACGCCACCGACGTGGTCAGGCCGGAGGCCGAGCGCACGGCCCGCTCACCGGTGTTGGCGAGCAGGAACGCCCCCGTGCCGTACGTGCACTTGGCCTCGCCGGCCGACAGGCAGCCCTCGGCGAGCAGCGCGGCCTGCTGGTCGACGACCAGGCCGCCGACCGGGATCTCCCCGCCGAAGGCCCGGGTCGTCCCGATCACCTCGTCGCAGGCGGCGATCGCGGGCAGGTGCTCGCCGTCCAGGCCGAACAGGCCGAGCAGCTCCCCGCTCCACTCGACCGTGTCGAGATCGAGCAGCGCCGACCTGCTGGCGGTCGCCGCGTCGGTGACGAACTCCCCGGTCAGGTGGTGGACGAGCCAGGTGTCGCTGGTCGTCACCACACCCTCGCGGGTGAGATTGCGGCGGATCCACGCCATCTTCGGCGCCGAGAAATACGGGTCGAGCACGAGCCCGGTCAGCTCGGCGATCCTCCCGGCGTGCCCGGCCAGATCGGCGCAGACCTCCTCGGCCCGCCGGTCCTGCCACACCAGGGCGGTCGTCAGCGGCTCGCCGGTCGCCGGGTCCCAGGCCAGCACGGTCTCGCCCTGGTTGGCCAGCGTGACCGCGCCGACGGGCACGCCCGCCGCCGCGACCGCCTCCCGCCCGGCGGCCAGCACCGAGTCGAGCAGTTCCCGCGGGTCCTGCTCCACCCGCCCGCCCGGCAGGTACGCGGGACGGACCGGCGCCTCGGCCGGCGCGAGGACCGCGCCGTCGCCGTCCACCACGAGCGCCTTGGTGCCCGAGGTGCCCTGGTCGATCGCGAGCACGGCAGGGGGATGGGACATCGATCGTCTCCTGGCGGGAGCTGGGGGTCGTGACGGCCAGCCTATGGGTTGATCACTTCGGCACCCGCGCTGACCAGGGCGGACGTGATCGGCTCCGGGGGTTCCGCGTCGGTGATGAGACCCGACAGGCCGTCCAGTGCGCACACCCGGTAGGCGGCGACCCTGCCGTGCTTGGAGCCGTCGGCGAGCACGTACGTCCGGGCGGAGCCGGCGAGGATCACGCGCTTGGTCGCGACCTCGTCCAGGAAGTAGTCGGTGAGCCCGGCCTCCGCGTCCACCCCGCCCGAGCCGAGGAACGCCACATCCGCCCGCAGGTCCCGGAAGAACCCCAGCGTGTGCGCGTTGGAGACGGCGAGGTCGCCCTGCCGTACGCGCCCGCCCGCCACCAGCACCTCCACGCCGGGACGGCCCGCGAGCTCGGCCGCCACCAGCAGCGAGCAGGTGGCGACCACGCCACGGAAGGACGGGGGGACGGCCCTGGCGACGTGGACGGCGGTGGTGCCGACGTCGATGATCACGGTCTGGCCCGGGCGCAGCAGCCGCGCCGCGAGCTCGCCGATCACGGCCTTCGCCTCCGACCGGCTGGTCGAGCGCTCCAGATAGGACAGCTCCTCGCCGGTGCCGGACGGCGCCGAGGTCGCCCCGCCGTGCACGCGGACGAGCAGCGCCCGGCGCTCCAGGATCGCCAGGTCGCGCCGGACGGTCTCGTGGGAGACGCCGAGCAGCGCGGCCAGGTCCTCGGTGCGGACGGTTCCCTTCCGCCCGAGGGTCTCGATGATCCGCTGGTGACGCTGCGCCGGAAGCACGAGATCCACCCCTGACCGAGTGTGACTGTTCTTGCCCGAGAGTGTGGATGGATGCCCGGAAAGCTGTCAACCGCGGGCCGCGTAAAACAGGCGGACGCGAAGATTCCCAGCTCCCGAGGGGTGTGCCGACCGGTGAAACGCCCGTTTCGAATGCTGGACACACGCGGATCGCTCCCTGGTCGTCCGTAGACTGGGACGGTGATTTCCCGTATCGACCTGCGCGGGTCCCTTCCTGCCGACCTGCGCGACGTGCTGCCCCGCGCCGAACTCGACGTCGAGGCCGCCCTGGAGAAGGTGCGGCCCATATGTGAGGACGTACGCCATCGCGGCGCGGCAGCCGTACGGGAGCTGACCGCGCGGTTCGACGGCGTCGGGCTGGAGTCGGCCCGGGTGCCCGCCGAGGCGCTCGCCCGCGCCCTGGAGGAGCTCGACCCGGCCGTGCGCGCGGCGCTGGAGGAGTCGATCCGCCGCGCCCGCCTGGTCCACCGCGACCAGCGGCGCACCGACACCACGACGCAGGTCGTGCCGGGCGGCACGGTAACCGAGCGCTGGGTGCCGGTCGACCGCGTGGGGCTCTACGTCCCCGGCGGCCGGGCCGTCTATCCCTCCAGCGTGGTCATGAACGTCGTCCCCGCCCAGGAGGCGGGCGTGCCCTCGCTGGCCGTCACCTCGCCCGCCCAGAAGGAGTTCGGCGGGCTCCCGCACCCCACGATCCTCGCCGCGTGCGCGCTGCTCGGCGTCGACGAGGTGTACGCCGTGGGCGGCGCCCAGGCCGTCGCGATGTTCGCCTACGGCACCGAGGAGTGCCGGCCGGCCACGATGGTGACCGGCCCCGGCAACATCTGGGTGGCCGCGGCCAAGCGCCTGCTCAAGGGCCGCATCGGCATCGACTCCGAGGCCGGCCCCACCGAGATCGCGATCCTCGCCGACGAGACCGCCGACCCCGTGCACGTCGCGGCCGACCTGATCAGCCAGGCCGAGCACGACGTGATCGCCGCCTCGGTGCTGGTCACCACCAGCGTGGAGCTGGCCGACGCCGTGGAGAAGGAGCTACCCGGCCAGGTCGCGGCGACCCGGCACAGCGAGCGCATCACCGAGGCGCTCGCCGGCCGCCAGTCGGGCATCGTGCTCGTCTCGGGCATCGACGACGGCCTCAAGGTCGTCGACGCCTACGCCGCCGAGCACCTGGAGATCCAGACGGCCGACGCCCGCGCGGTCGCCGCCCGGGTGCGCAACGCCGGTGCGATCTTCGTCGGCCCGTACGCGCCGGTGTCGCTCGGCGACTACATGGCGGGCTCCAACCACGTGCTGCCGACCGGCGGCTGCGCCTGCCACTCCTCGGGGCTGTCGGTGCAGACGTTCCTGCGCGGCATCCACGTCGTGGACTACACCCGCGAGGCGCTGGCCGGGGCCGCGCCGTACGTGTGCGCCCTCGCCGACGCGGAGGACCTGCCCGCCCACGGCGCCGCCGTCCGCGCCCGCTTCGACTGGGAAGTGCCCGCATGACGACCCTCGACGCCCTGCCGATCCGCGACGACCTGCGGGGCAAGCAGCCCTACGGCGCGCCGCAGCTCGACGTGCCCGTCCAGCTCAACACCAACGAGAACCCCTACCCGCCGTCGGCCGCGCTGATCGACGACCTCGCCCGTGCCGTACGGCAGGGCGCGGCGACGCTCAACCGCTACCCCGACAGGGACGCCGTCGAGCTGCGCAAGGACCTCGCCGACTATCTCGGCCACGGGCTGACGGCCCGCCGGCTGTGGGCGGCCAACGGCTCCAACGAGATCATCCAGCAGATCCTCCAGGCGTTCGGCGGCCCCGGCCGCTCCGCCATCGGGTTCGAGCCGTCCTACTCGATGCACCCGATCATCGCGGGCGGCACGAACACCCGCTGGATCGAGGGCCTGCGCGACGAGGACTTCGCGATCGACCCGGACGCCGCCGTGGCCGCGATCGAGGAGCACCGCCCCGACGTGGTGTTCCTGACCTCGCCGAACAACCCGACCGGCACGGCCCTGCCGCTGGAGGTCATCCAGCGGATCCTCGCCGCCGCGCCCGGCATGGTCGTGGTCGACGAGGCGTACGCCGAGTTCGCCCGCACGGGCACGCCGTCGGCGCTGACCCTGCTGCCCGGCAACCCCCGGCTGATCGTGACCCGCACCATGTCGAAGGCGTTCGCGATGGCCGGCACCCGGCTCGGCTACCTCGCCGCCGACCCGGCGGTGGTCGACGCCCTGCTGCTGGTCCGCCTGCCCTACCACCTGTCCACGCTGACCCAGGCGGCGGCCCGGGTGGCGCTGGCGCACCGCGAGGAGCTGCTCGGCACGGTCGACGCGCTGCGCGCCGAGCGGGACGCCACCGTCGGCTGGCTGCGCGGGCGCGGCCTGAAGGTCGCCGACTCCGACGCCAATTTCGTGTTGTTCGGTACCTTTGCGGATCGGCGGTCCGTATGGGAGGGACTGCTCGATCGCGGGGTGCTGATCCGGGAGACCGGTCCCGCTGGCTGGCTGCGCGTGTCGATCGGCACGCCGGAAGAGATGGCGGCGTTCCGCGCCGCGCTGGAGGGGGTCCTCGCATGACCGAGCTCAACGAGCGCCGCGGCCGCGTCGAGCGCACCACGAAGGAGACGTCGGTGCTGGTCGAGGTCGGCCTCGACGGCACCGGGATCGTCGACGTGTCCACCGGTGTCGGCTTCTACGACCACATGCTCGCCCAGCTCGGCAAGCACGGCCTGTTCGACCTGACCGTGAAGACCGAGGGCGACCTGCACATCGACGCCCACCACACGATCGAGGACACCTCGATCGCGCTCGGCGCGGCGTTCCGCGAGGCACTGGGCGACAAGTCGGGCATCCGGCGGTTCGGCAGCGCGTCCTGCCCGCTGGACGAGGCGCTCGCGCAGGTCACGGTGGACCTGTCCGGCCGGCCCTACCTCGTGCACACCGAGCCCGAGGGCATGGCCCCGATGATCGGGCCCGACTACGACACCACCATGACCCGGCACATCCTGGAGTCGTTCGTCGCGCAGGCGGCGGTCTGCCTCCACGTGCACGTGCCGTACGGGCGCAACGCCCACCACATCGTGGAGGCGCAGTTCAAGGCGCTCGCGCGGGCGCTGCGCGAGGCGTCGGAGCGCGACCCCCGGGCGACCGGCGTGCCCAGCACGAAGGGCGTGCTCTGATGACCTTCGCGTCCGGGGGGATGATCTTCATCGGTCTCTTCCTGATCGGCGGGGTCATCTCGGGCATCCGGCAGGGCCTCAAGCTGCTGGCGGCGCTCGCCGGCGTCGGGGCCGTCATGGCGATCACAGCGGGGGTGATGTGGTGGCAGTGAACAGGCGGGTCGTCGTCCTCGACTACGGGTCGGGCAACCTCCGCTCGGCCGAGCGGGCGCTGGCCCGCGTCGGGGCGGACGTCACCGTCACCGCCGACTTCGACGCGGCCCTCGAGGCGGAGGGGCTCGTCGTGCCCGGCGTCGGCGCGTTCGCGGCCTGCATGGAGGGGCTCAAGCGCGTGCGCGGCGACCAGATCGTGGGCCGCCGCCTGTCCGGCGGGCGCCCGGTGCTCGGGATCTGCGTCGGCATGCAGATCCTGTTCGAGAAGGGCGTCGAGCACGGCGTCCACACCGAGGGCTGCGGCGAGTGGCCCGGCACGGTCGAGCGGCTCGACGCGCCCGTGCTGCCCCACATGGGGTGGAACACCGTGACCGCGCCCGAGGGCAGCGTGCTGTTCCGCGGCATGGAGGAGGGGACGCGCTTCTACTTCGTCCACTCCTACGGGGTGCGCGAATGGCGGCTGCAGGCCGGCGACGGCTTTGAGCAGCCGCTGGTCGCCTGGGCCGAGCACGGCGTGCCGTTCGTGGCCGCGGCCGAGAACGGCCCGCTCATGGCCACCCAGTTCCACCCGGAGAAGTCGGGGGACGCGGGGGCCGTGCTGCTGTCCAACTGGCTGAGCACGTTGTGAGCGTGTCCGGCAGGCGAAATATCGAGGCAGCGGTGCGACACTGGGAACCGGCGGGGCCGCGGCGCGTACGGCCGGCCAGGCCGAGGCCGTGACCGGACCTGAGCGGGAGGCCCGATGAGCAAGGAACGGGCCCGTCGGAGGGCAGAGCGCGAAGCCGAGCGCGAACGCCTCGCGGCGGCCCGGGCCGAGCGTGAGGCGAGGGCGGCCAGGCGGCGCGAGATGCGCGAGCGGCTCGTGGGGCCGCTCGCCGGAGCCGTGGCGGCGGTGCTGCCACGACCGGCCAGACCCGTGCGGGTGGCCCGGCAGCGCGGGTATCTCGCCCGCCGCCGCCGCACGGAGAACGGCGTCGTCGTCGTGCTGTGGTTCCTCGTCCAGGTGCTCGCCTGGATCCTGCTCGACTCGTGGATGGCCCGCCTGGGCGTGTTCCTCGGCTCGATCCTGCTGCTCCCGGTGCTCGTCACCATCGTTTTCGACCGGAGGTCATGAATAAATGTCGCTCGTATTGCTCCCGGCCGTCGACGTCGCCGACGGCCAAGCCGTCCGCCTCGTGCAGGGCGAGGCGGGGACGGAGACCTCGTACGGGGATCCGCTCGCCGCCGCCCTCGCCTGGCAGAAGGCCGGTGCGGAGTGGATCCACCTGGTCGACCTCGACGCGGCGTTCGGCCGGGGGAACAACCGCGAGCTGCTCGCCTCCGTCGTCGGCGCGCTGGACGTGAACGTCGAGTTGTCCGGCGGGATCCGTGACGACGCCTCTCTTGAGGCCGCGCTGAGCACCGGCTGCCGCCGGGTCAACATCGGCACGGCCGCGCTGGAGAACCCCGAGTGGTGCGCCAGGGCGATCGCCGAGCACGGCGACCGCATCGCGGTTGGACTCGACGTGCGCGGCACCACGCTGGCCGCCCGCGGCTGGACCCAGGAGGGCGGCGACCTGTGGGACGTGCTCGACCGGCTGGAGTCGGAGGGCTGCCCGCGTTATGTCGTCACCGACGTGACCAAGGACGGCACGCTGCGCGGTCCCAACCTCGACCTGCTCCGTGAGGTGTGCGCGCGGACCGACCGCCCGGTCATCGCCAGCGGCGGGGTGTCGTCGCTCGACGACCTGCGCGCGATCGCGACGCTCGTGCCGGACGGCGTCGAGGGCGCCATCGTGGGCAAGGCGCTGTACGCCCAGGCGTTCACCCTGGAAGAGGCGCTCGCGGCGGTGAAGTCCGCATGAGCGAGCGCGACCCCTGGCGCATGCCGTTCCGGGCCGAAGGAGAGGAGGCGGCATGAGCATGGAGATGCCCGAAGGGCGGATCTCCTCCGGCGGCCCGTGGGAGGACCGCTACGGCTACGCCCGCGCGGTCGTGGCCGGGCCGCACGTGCTCGTGTCCGGCTGCACCGCCACCGTGGGCGGCGAGGTCCAGCACGTGGGCGACGCCTACCAGCAGACGCTCACCGCCTTCTCCATCGCGCTGGACGCCGTGGAGAAGGCCGGCATCACCCGGGCCGACGTGGTGCGGACCCGCCTCTACGTGGTGAACGCCGACGACTTCGATGCCGTCGGCAAGGCCCACGGCGAGGTCTTCGGCGACGTACGGCCCGCCTGCACAAGCGTGCAGGTCGCCGGGCTGGTCGACGAGCGCATGCTGGTCGAGGTCGAGGTCGAGGCCTACCGGCCGGTGGAACGTGGCGACTGCGGAGGCTGAGCGATGACCGTGGCGGTGCGGGTGATCCCCTGCCTTGACGTGGACGCGGGCCGGGTGGTCAAGGGGGTCAACTTCGAGAACCTCAGGGACGCCGGCGATCCGGTCGAGCTGGCCGCGCGCTATGACGCCGAGGGGGCCGACGAGCTGACCTTCCTCGACATCACCGCCTCCTCGGGCGAGCGCGAGACCATGCTCGACGTGGTGCGCCGTACGGCCGAGCAGGTGTTCATCCCGTTGACGGTCGGAGGCGGCGTGCGGTCGGCCGACGACGTCGACCGGCTGCTGCGCGCGGGCGCCGACAAGGTCGGCATCAACACCGCGGCCATCGCGCGGCCGGAGCTGCTGACCGAGACCTCGCGCCGGTTCGGGTCGCAGTGCATCGTGCTGTCGGTGGACGCGCGCCGGGTGGTCGACGGGCCGCCCACGCCCTCCGGGTTCGAGGTGACGACCCACGGCGGGCGCCGGGGGACCGGCATCGACGCGGTGGAGTGGGCGCGTCGCGGGGAGGAGCTCGGCGTCGGCGAGATCCTGCTCAACTCCATGGACGGCGACGGCACCAAGTCGGGATACGACCTGGAGATGCTGCGTGCCGTACGGGCGGCGGTGAGCGTCCCGCTGATCGCCTCCGGCGGCGCCGGGCGGCTGGAGGACTTCCCGCCCGCCGTGGAGGCCGGTGCGGACGCCGTGCTGGCCGCCTCGGTCTTCCACTTCGGCCAGCTCAAGATCCACGAGGTCAAGGACACGCTGCGCGCGGCCGGTCACCCGGTGCGCTGACCGCCCGCCGGGGGCCGGAATCCGGCCCCCGGCCGGTGGGTGCTCAGTCGATGTCGATGATCGCCGTGGGGTAGGCGTCCGGGCCCGTCCCGAGCGACGACGACGCCATCGACTGGTACTGCCACTGCCCCTGGAAGGCGCCGCCGTGGCCGCCGTGGCCGCACCAGTCGTCGCCCCAGCACGTCGTGGCGGCGGACGCCTCGTGAGCGGGCTGGGCCGCCGCGAGACCGAATGCGGCGAGGAACGCCAGGCCCAGCAGGCTCGGGAAACGCTTGGCACGCATAGCTGTCTCCTGTCCGTCAAAGGATCACGCGGCGCTCCGGAGTCCGCCCTCCTCAAATGGTCAGCCGGACATCGCACAACCGTCCATCCCAATCACCGCAAATAGGACGATAGTGGGCGAAAACCGGCATACGCGATTGTGTGTTCTTTATCGTGATTTCGGGCAGGGTCGGGTGTGCGCGGAGCGCGAGGGGCCGTCCCCAGAGGTCGCCGAGGCCGTCCGGCGGGCGATGACGGGGCGTTCGCGGAGTATGCGCCTATGGAGCGCGGAGTACGCGCTTACGAGGCGCCGGCGGCGCGGGAGGTGCGGGCGGCATGGGCGGCGCGGGCGGCATGAGACTGCGGCCGGTCACGCGGGGACGCGAAAGGAGAGGCCGGCGGAGCAAGGGCGGATGCCCTGCCGGCCTGTGGGCGGAGAGCCTCGGGGCTCTGACTGTCAGTGCGGTTCGTTAGTGGTTCGTCGCTGCCTGTGGTGGTGATCGGGGTTACCTGAGGGAGAACGGAGGCGGGCGGTCCACGGTCTCAACTCAGCACCGAGGTGAAGAAGGTCGCCAATCTGCTGGCTCCGGTGTTGACCGTGTCGAACACGCCTCGCACGGCTCCTGCCGCCGCTTGCGGCTGGCTGTAGAGGTAGAAGACCACGAACGCGATGGCCGCGTACGTAAGAACCTTCTTCGCCTTCATCGGGGGGCCTCCTGCAGTCGATATCCCGGTCGTTTGTACCCGGCGGCAGTAATGATCATAACTAGCCGAGAGGACATGAGGCCGTTCCGCCCTCATAGTGAGACGACGGGACGGAGCGGCTCATCGCGGCGCGATACCGGCGACCTGCGGGCCTGTCCGGACCCTGCCGGCGCGGCGTGGAAAGAGCGGGGTCCGGCCGCTGAAACATGCGGGATCGGTCCTCGAACGAGTGCGGTTCTGGCCCGCGCCGAGCCGGGTTCTAGCAGGGTTCTGGCCCCGCCGACCGGGTTCTGGCCGGCGGCGAGCGGGGCTCGGCCGGGAGAAGAGCGGGGCTCGGCCGGGAGAAGAGCGGGGCCATGCCGGAACCGAGCGTCTATGTCGGAAATGTGCGTAGCCGCCCAGGTGAGCAGGGGGCTGCCGAGGATGGTGGGCATACGGTGTCCGGGAAGGCCCGGGTATCGCCGGCGTCGGCCGCGGCCCACTGCGCGGTCGCGCGTTCGAGCTTGTCCGGGTTCGCCCCCGACAGGCAGGGGGCTTCGCCCCGGATGAACGGGGGCGGCGCCCCGGACGAACGCGCCTCAGCCCGAGAAGAGCGACGTGAAGAACGCCGACAGGCGTTCGGCTCCCGTGCCGATCCCCCCGAACAGGTTCTTGACCGCGTCCGCCGCGTTCGCCGGCTGCGTGAACAAATAGAAGACCACGAACGCGATGGCCAGATAGGTCAGGACCTTTTTGAGGTTCATCCGGGGCTCCCAAACGCTCCCACACGTCGTGCGCTGGTTTCACATGCTGCCCCATTGCACGAGGTTTACGTGGAGAATTCCGGACAACTCCCGCGATTCATCCTCACGGCCCCAAACGGGCATCCTGGAGCCGGGCGACCGCCGCCGCGTCCCCGTCGTACGTGACCCGGGCGTGCGCCTGCCTGCCGAACGCGAACAGCAGCAGCTCCGACGGCTCGCCGGTGACCACCACGGCGGGCTCGGCCATCCGCCCGGCGGTCTTCGTCCCGTCGGGACGGCGGAGCACGACCCCCACGGGGGCCTTGCGCAGGAAGAGCCGGGCGCCGCCGCGCAGCCGCTTCCAGAACGTCTCCTGGAGGTCCCGGGGGACGACGCGGGGCTCCCAGCCGGCCTGCGCCCGCCGTACGTCCTCGTGATGGACGAAGAACTCCGCCGTGTTGACGATCTCGTCCAGGCCGGGGACCAGCCCGTACGGCGTCCAGCGCGGCGGGCCCTGACGGACGAGCTCGACCAGCTCGGGATAGGGGTGGCGGCGCTTGACGCGCTCCTGCACCGCGGCGGTGTAGCCCGCCATGAACGGCAGCGCGATGCCGGGCGCGGCGTCGAGCCGGCGCTCGCGCAGGACGAGGTGGGCCGTGAGGTCCGCCGTCGCCCATCCCTCGCACAGCGTGGGCGCCTCGGGGCCGAGGCGGTCGAGCAGGTCGCAGAGCGCCGCGCGCTCTGTCCGGGCGTGTGTCACGCGATCAGCCTATGCGTCCCTCGTCCCGCCCGGACCGGCGGCCGCGGGTGTCCGAGGAATAAACCGGTTGATCAGGATGATAGGGAGTAACTAGGACCAAGGACTCGGGCGGCGTCGGTCCGGTGACCGATCCGGCGGCGTCCCCGAGTGAGTAACGTCCCCCTTCGGGGTGCTCACAGGGAGCGGCCCCGGCAGGTCCCCCGATCGGAAGGAACGCACCGCGTGCCGACCAAGGAGTCACCCGCGCGGCCCGGCAGCTCAGTCATGCTCCAGGGTCTCAAGGTCATCGGCGTGGCGATCAGAACCGAGCCGAAGATCTTCACCGGCGCGGTCGTCGCCAGCGCCGTCTACGGCGCGATGACCGTCGCCGCGTCCTGGGCGCTCGGCTGGGCGACCGACAACGCGGTGCTGCCCGCGTTCCGGGACGGCGCGGCGAGCTCGGGCACGCTGGTCGTGGCGGCCCTGCTGATCGTGGGCGTGGCGGTGCTCAAGGCCGCCGGGATCATGGGCCGGCGCATCATGGCCGGGATCCACCAATACCGCATGCAGGCCCACTCCCGCCGCGCCGTTACGCGGCAGTACCTGCGGCTGCCCCTCGCCTGGCACCACCGCCACCCGACCGGGCAGCTGCTGTCCAACGCCAACTCCGATGTCGAGGCGGCCTGGGCGCCGCTCGCCCCGCTGCCGATGGCGGTGGGCGTGGTCGTGATGCTGGTGACGGCCGCCGTGGCGATCGTGCTGGTCGACCCGGTGCTCGCCGTCGTCGGCTTCCTGATCTTCCCGGCCGTGGCCGTGCTCAACCTGGTCTACCAGCGCAGGCTCTCCCCGCTCGCGATGCGGGCCCAGCAGCTGCGGGCCGAGGTGAGCGAGGTCGCCCACGAGAGCTTCGACGGCGCGCTCGTCGTCAAGACCCTCGGCCGCGAGGACGCGGAGGCCGCGCGCTTCCAGGCCAAGGCCGACGCGCTGCGCGACGCCAACGTCGCCGTCGGCCGGATCCGCGGGCTGTTCGACCCCATGCTGGAGGCGCTGCCCACGCTGGGCGTGCTCGCCGTGCTGCTCGTCGGGGCGCTGCGGCTGGAGTCGGGCGGCGTCGCGGCGGGCGACCTGATCCAGGTGGCCTATCTGTTCACCCTCCTCGCCTTCCCGATCCGGGCGCTGGGCTGGGTGCTGGCCGAGCTGCCGCGCAGCGTCGTCGGCTGGACGCGGGTCAGGGACGTCCTCGACGCCACCGGCTCCATGGAGTACGGCACCGCCCGCCTGGACGACTCCGGCCCGGCCCGGGTGGAGGCCGAGGGCGTCTCCTACGCGTACGTGCCGGGCAACCCCGTGCTGAAGGACGTGAGCTTCGCCGTGGCGCCGGGCCGTACGATCGCGCTCGTCGGGCCGACCGGGGCGGGCAAGTCGACGCTCACCCAGCTGCTCGCGCGCCTGATCGACCCCGGCGAGGGCGTCGTCCGCGTCGACGGCGTCGATCTGCGCGAGGTGGCCAGGGGCGAGGTGAGCGCCTCGGTGGCACTCGTGCCGCAGCAGACGTTCCTGTTCGACGACACCGTGCGCGGCAACATCGCGCTCGGCGGCCAGGTGCCGGACGAGCGCATCTGGGCCGCGCTGCGGCTCGCGCAGGCCGACGGCTTCGTCAGCGCCCTGCCGTCCGGCCTCGACACCCGGATCGGCGAGCGCGGCGCGACGTTGTCGGGCGGCCAGCGCCAGCGTCTCGCCCTCGCCCGCGCGGTCGTGCGCGAGCCCCGGCTGCTCATCCTCGACGACGCCACCTCCAGCGTCGACCCGCAGGTCGAAAAGCGCATCCTGTACGGCCTGCGCGACGGGGCCGCCGAGGCCACGGTGATCGTGGTCGCCTACCGGATGGCGACGATCGCGCTGGCCGACGAGGTCGTCTACCTGGAGCAGGGCGTGGTCGCCGACCACGGCACCCACGAGCAGCTCCTGGCCCGCTGCGCGGGCTACCGCGACCTCGTCACCGCCTACGAGCGCGAGGAGGCCGAACGCGCCGCGTTCGAAGACACCGATGAGGAGGTCGTGGCATGACGCCCGGCCCGAGGACCCTGACGAGGACCCTGACGAGGAGCGTGACGCGGTGACCGCCGTGAACGACACGGCCACGGGAGAGACCTCGTCTCTGCGGTCGGCCGACCGGAGCGCCCTGGAGACGCTCAGGCAGGGCCTGCGGCTGTCGCCGGAGTTCCGCCGCGGGCTCACCGGCACGCTCGTGCTGGCCGTGCTGGCGACACTGGGCAAGGTCGTCGTCCCCATCGCCGTACAGCAGGTGATCGACCGCGGCCTGGGGTCGGGCGAGCCCGACCTGCCGTTCATCCGGAACGCGGTCGTCCTGTGCGCCCTCGCCGTCGTGCTGACCGCGCTGTGCGGCTACCTGATGAACGTCCGGCTCTACCGCTCCACCGAGTCGGGCCTGGCGGCCCTGCGCGGCAAGGGTTTCCGCCACGTGCACGACCTGTCGGTGCTGACGCAGAACACCGAGCGGCGCGGCGGCCTGGTGTCCCGCGTGACCGGCGACGTCGACCAGATCAGCACGTTCATGCAGTGGGGCGGGCTGATGGTCATCGTGTCCGCCGGCCAGCTCGTGGTGGCGACCGTGCTCATGGCCGTCTATTCCTGGCAGCTCACGCTGCTGGTGTGGGCCTGCTTCCTGCCGCTGGTGCTGGCCCTGCCCCGCTTCCAGCGCCTGGTGGCCAAGGCGTACACCAAGGTGCGCGAGCGCGCCGGCGACGTCCTCGCCGCCGTCAGCGAGTCGGTCGTCGGCAGCGCGGTGATCCGGGCGTACGGCTCGGAGGACCGCACCGCCGACCGGATCGACACGGCGGTGGACGGGATGCGCGTGGCGCAGACCCGGGCCCAGAAGATCGTCGGGTTCACGTTCCCGGTCACCGAGCTGGTCGCCTCGATCACGGTCGCGCTGGTGGTCGTGGCCGGGGTCTGGCTGGGCGTCGGCGGCTCGATCACGGCCGGGCGGCTCATCGCGTTCCTGTTCCTGATCACGCTGTTCATCAGCCCGCTGCAGACCGCGACCGAGGTGCTGAACGAGGCGCAGAACGCGATCGCCGGCTGGCGGCGCATCCTGGGCGTGCTCGACACCCCGGCCGACGTGGCCGACCCCGAGAACGGTGCGACGCTGCCGCGCGGCCCGATCTCGGTCCGTTTCGACGGCGTGGGCTTCGCCTACCCCGGCGGGCCGCCGGTGCTCCACGACGTGTCGGTCGAGATCCCGCCGCGCACGCGGATCGCCGTGGTGGGGGAGACCGGCTCGGGCAAGACGACCTTCGCCAAGCTGCTCACCCGGCTCATGGACCCCACCTCCGGCCGGATCCTCGTGGACGGCACCGACCTGCGCACGGTGAGCTTCTCCTCGCTCCGAGAGCGGATCGTCATGGTGCCGCAGGACGGGTTCCTGTTCGACTCGACGCTTGAGGACAACATCCGCTTCGGACGGCCCTCGGCGACCCGGGAGGAGATCACCCGGGCGCTGACCGAGCTCGGCCTGGCCGACTGGCTCGACGGCCTGCCCGCCGGCCTCGACAGCCCGGTCGGCCAGCGGGGCGAGTCCCTTTCCGCCGGCGAGCGCCAGCTCGTCGCGCTCGCCCGCGCCTACCTCGCCGACCCCGACCTGCTGCTGCTCGACGAGGCCACCTCCGCCGTGGACCCCGCCACCGAGGTGCGCCTCGCCCGCGCCCTCGACGGCATCCCCCGTGGCCGTACGGCCGTCTCGATCGCCCACCGCCTGTCCACCGCCCAGGCGGCCGACGAGGTCATCGTGTTCGAGCACGGCCGGATCGTCCAGCGCGGCCCGCACGCCGTCCTGGTCGAGCAGCCCGGCGTGTACGCCGACCTCTACGCCTCCTGGACCACCGCCACCACCGTCCGCTGAATGCCGCGTCACTGACGTCGAACGTCACCGACGTTGGACGTCAGCGACGTCCCCTGCCAGTAATGAAGGCTGGGATTCGTCAACCCCTTCCTCGCCTTCTACCTGGGCCCGCTCTCGCGTTATCGGGCCGACATCGAGCTGGGCGCCGGGCCGGACGTCGTCCAGGCCCTGTACGAGGCGATGAGCGAGCATCTCGGGCAGGTCTACGAGGAGGCGTTCCGAGACCACCTGCGGCGGCGCGCGGCGGCGAGGGAGCTCGGGCCCCGGGTCGTCGCCGTCGGACCCTGGTGGAAGGACGACGGCCAGGACGAGATCGACGCCGTCGTGCTCGCGGAACCCGCCCGCACGCGCGTTCCGGTCCTCGTCGGCGAGGCCGAGTGGAGCCGCACCGTGGACGCGGAACGGCTGCGGGCGCGCCTGTCGCGCAAGGCGGCGAAACTCACCGGCGACGTGGACGCGCTCACCTACGCCGTGTGCGCCCGTGAGGAGGTCACCCACGTGCGCGAGGGCGTCCTGCCGATCACCGCGGCCGACGTCTTCCGTCCCTGATCAGGTCCGTACGGCGTCGGAGAGGCCGCTGTCCGCCCGGCCCGAGGAGGCCGGCGAGGCGTTGGGTATCTTGACGGCCGTCATGAAGGAGATCACCGCCAGGGCGGCGGCAGGAGCGGGAGCGAGCGGAACATGGGGGACATCGTGGGGAAGCCGGTGCTGGTCGAGCGGCGCAGCACGGACAGGATCGCCCCGCCCCTCGGCGCGTACAGCCATGCGGCGCGGGTCTCGCCGGACGCCGCCGTCCTGCACATCGCGGGGCAGATCGGCAACGCCCCCGACGGAACGGTCGCCCCGGACGCGTACGGGCAGACCGTCCAGGCGTTGCGCAACATCGCGGCGGTCGTCGAGGACGCCGGAGGCACCCCGGCGGAGGGGCTGGTCTCGCTGTTCACGATGGTCGCGAGCCGGGAGGCGCTTCCCGGAGTGCGCCGCGGCATCGGCGAGGTGCTCGCCGAGTGGTTCCCCGAGGGGGACTACCCGATCAACTCGTTGATCGTGGTGGCCGGGCTGGCCCGCGAGGACCTGCTGGTCGAGATCGCCTCGACGGCGGTGGTGCCGGGATGACGCCGGGTAGTCCGGCGGGCGGGTCGCCTCAGTGGGTCTGCGGGTCGCCGCCGGACAGGCGCTGGGCCAGATAGATCGGGATCACTGACAGCAGGATCAGCGCGGCGGCGACCACGTTGACCACCGGCGCCTGGTTGGGCCGGAACAGGTTCTCGAAGATCCAGATCGGCAGCGTGCGGACGCCGGCCCCGGCGGTGAACGTCGTGACGATGATCTCGTCGAACGACAGCGCGAAGGCGAGCAGCCCGCCCGCGAGCAGCGCCGAGCGCATCATCGGGAACGTCACCAGGCGGAACGTGGTGAACGTGTCCGCCCCGAGGTCGGCCGACGCCTCCTCCAGGTTCAGGCCCATGCGGCGCAGCCGGGCCAGCACGTTGTTGTAGACGGTGACCACGCAGAACGTCGCGTGGCCCACGATCACGGTCAGCAGCCCGAGAGGCAGGCCGAGCACCGTGTGGAACGTGTTGCTCAGCGCGATGCCGGTCACGATGCCGGGCAGGGCGATGGGCAGCACGATCACCAGCGAGACCGTCTCCCGGCCGAAGAACCGGTAGCGCTGCACCGCGAAGGCGGCCATCGTGCCGAGCACGAGCGCGATCGCGGTCGCGCCGAGGCCCGCCTGGACCGAGGTCCACAGCGCGTCGCGCAGGCCGGCCGAGCCCCAGGCGGCGCCCCACCAGCGCAGCGTGAACCCGGCGGGCGGCCAGGAGAAGGTCCGGTCGGAGTTGAACGAGTTGAGCAGCACCACGGCCAGCGGCACGTAGATCACGGCCAGGCCGGCCACCAGCGCCGCCCGCAGCAGCGTCCGGGCCGTACGAGACAGGTTCACCGGGCCTCCTCCGCCCGCCGGTGGATCCGGTCGCCGGTTCGTTCGCTTCGCTCTCTCACAGGTTCTCCAGCGCGCCGGTGCGGCGTACGGCCGCGAGGTAGACCAGCATGATCACGACGGGGACGGTGGCGACGGCGGCGGCGAAGGGCAGGTTGTTGGCCGCGCCGATGTTGTCGTAGACCACGTTGCCGATGAGCTGGGTCTTGCCACCGACGATCTTCACGGTGATGTAGTCGCCCAGGGAGAGGGAGAACGTGAAGATCGACCCCGCCACGGCGGCGGGGAAGGTCAGCGGCCAGACCACCGTGCGGAACGTCCGCCACGGGCGCGCGCCGAGGTCCCCGGCCGCGTCGAGCAGCGAGTTCGGCAGCCGTTCGAGCCCCGCGTAGATCGGCAGGATCATGTACGGCAGCCACAGGTACGACAGGGTCACCACGGTGGCGGTCAGGCCGTAACCCCAGCCGAGCACGCCGTCCGAGGACAGCATCACCCGCCACGCGTACGCCTTGACCAGGTAGGACGCCCACAATGGGGTGAGCACGGCGATCACGAGCCAGCGCTGGGCACGCGGCGAGGCCAGCTTGGCCATCGCGAACGCCATGGGGAAGGCCACCACCAGGTCGATCAGCGTGACCGCCGCGGCCACGCCGATCGAGCGCAGGGCGACCGTGCGATAGACCTCGCCGGTGACCAGATCGGTGAAGTTGGCCCAGGTGAACACCTTGACCACGTCACCGGTGAACACGTCCGTCGACCAGAACGCGGTGACCAGAAGGGCGGCGAGCGCGCCCAGGTAGGCCAGTCCCAGCCAGGCCAGGGGCGCCGACAGCAGCAGCGACAGCCGCACGCCGGCGTGCCGGTGCAGGAATGAGGCGGCCCGCCTCCGCATCCCGGGGGAGGCGGCCGTCGTCGTGAGGGTCGTCATCGTCTTCTCTCCGTGGGGCTGCTCATGCGGCCGAGGGGGGGACGGCCGGGCGGCCGTCCCCCGGGGAGCGCTCAGCCCTTGATCTCGGTCCAGGCCCGGGTCCACTCGGAGTAGTCGGTGCACTTGACGTCGGTGCGCCCGTCGAGGCACTGCGCGATCGGCGTGGTCCAGTAGTGGACCTTGGAGAAGTACTCCTCGTCGGTCGCGTGGTAGGTGTCGCAGAAGGACTTGTCGGACGTCTGCTCGCACGCCTTGGCGTTGGCCGGCGCCTCGCCGAACCACTCGGCCACCTGCGCGTTGGCCGTGGGGGAGATGATCCAGTCGAGCCACTTGTAGGCGCAGTTGGGGTGCTTGGCCTGCGCGGCGACCATCCACGTGTCCGACCAGCCGGTGGAGCCCTCCTTGGGCAGCGTCGTCTGCACCGGCGCCTTGTCGGCCTCCACCAGGTTGGCGATCACCTGCCAGGTCGTGCCCACGGCCGTGTCGCCGGACTTGAACGACTGCACCGCCTTGGTGTAGTCGGACCAGTATTCGCCGATGTTCTGCTTCTGCTGCTTGAGCAGGTCGACCGCGGCCTTGAGCTGCGTCTCGTCCAGCGCGTACGGGTCCTTGATCCCCAGCTCGGGCCTGGCCGACATGAGGTAGAGTGCGGCGTCGGCGATGTAGATGGGGGAGTCGTACGCCGTCACCTTGCCCTTGTAGGGCGAGGCGGGGTCGAACACGACGCCCCAGGAGTCGGGGGCCGGGTTCACCGTGTCCGTGCGCCACATGAGGAGGTTCGCGCCGCGGCCGTGCGGGATGCCGTACGCGACCCCGTTGACCGAGTTCCACGGCTTGAGCTTCAGCCCCTCGAACACGTCCTTGTAGTTGGGCACGAGGTCGGTGTTGACCGGCGCGACCGTGCCGGAGGCGATCAGGCGCAGCGAGGCGTCGCCGGACGCCGACACCGCGTCGTACTCGCCGGTCTTCATCAGGTTGACCATCTCGTCGGACGTGCCCGCGGTCTTGGTGTTGACCGTGCAGCCGGTGGCCTTCTCGAACGGGTGGACCCAGTCGACCTTGGGGTCGTTGGAGCCGTCCTCCGCGTAGCCGGCCCAGGCGACGAGGTTGACCTGTCCCTCGCCGGGGCCGAGGGACTTCAGGGTCTCGATCTTCGGCGGGGTGAAGGCGCCGCCGGGGGCCGCGGCCGAGCCGCCGCCGTCGGTGGACGAGCCGCCGCCGCAGCCCGCGACGGCCGCGAGGGCGAGCGCGGCGGTGACGACGAGAGACGGCCTGGCGAAACGCGGACGGGGGGACCGCATCGTGGTTCTCCTTGCTGTGAGTGGTGCCGGGGGGCGCGGTGCCTGGGCGCGGTGCCTGGGCGCGGTGCCGGGGGCGCGGTGGCGGAGTCAGCCGGCGTCAGCCGGCGGCGACCGGCTCGGCCGGGGTGTCGATGGGGAACTCGTGCCGGCGGTTCCACACGAGGCGGACGCGGGCGCCGCGCAGGCCCGTCACGTCCATGGAGGACGCCTCCAGGTTCTGCTGGAGGGCGATCAGGCGCCCGCCCGCGTCGAGGTCCACGACGAACCGGGTCGCCGGACCGGCGTACACGACCTCGCGGATCACACCGGCGGCCTCGTGCTCGTCCGGTGCCGGCGGCTCCTCGCCGAGCACGACGCGCAGCTTCTCGGGCCGGACGCTGAAGGTGCCCTCCCTGCCCAGCACGGCCCGCGCGGCCTCGCCGAAGACGAGGTTGGAGGTGCCCACGAACGAGGCGACGAAGGCGGTGGCCGGGCGCTCGTACACCTCGGCGGGGGTGCCGATCTGCTCGATCCTGCCCTGGTCGAACACCGCGATCCGGTCGCTCATCGTCAGCGCCTCCTCCTGGTCGTGGGTCACGAACAGGAACGTGATGCCGACCTCCCGCTGGATCGCCTTCAGCTCGACCTGCATCTCCTCGCGGAGCTTGAGGTCGAGCGCGCCGAGCGGCTCGTCGAGCAGCAGCACGCGCGGCCGGTTGACCAGCGCGCGGGCCAGCGCGACCCGCTGGCGCTGGCCGCCGGACAACTGGGCCGGGCGCCGCTTCTCGAAGCCCTCGAGCCGCACCGAGCGCAGCGCGGCGAGCGCCCGCTCGTGCCGCTCCGCTCGCGGCACCTTCTTCACCCGCAGGCCGTACTCGACGTTGTCCAGCACGCTCATGTGGGGGAACAGCGCGTAGTCCTGGAAGACCGTGTTCACGTCGCGCTCGAACGGCGCGAGCCGCGTGACGTCACGCCCGCCCAGCTCGACCGTGCCCGCCGTGGGCGACTCGAACCCGGCGATCATGCGCAGCACGGTGGTCTTCCCCGACCCGGACGGCCCGAGCATCGCGAAGAACTCCCCGTCGGCGACGTCGAGATCGATCCCGGCCACGGCCTCGACCGGCCCGAAGTTCTTGCGCAGGCCGCGAAGACTGACTGCTTGGTCTGGCATGACCTGAAACATATGGAGTTAAATGTTTCGCGTAAAGACCCGATCCGGTATCACTGTTGTGAACTTCCGCGGAGGCCCGATTTTTCGCGACGGCGCGGGCGAACAGGAGTGCGACCGTGAACATGGCCCGCCTGGCCGTCTTCTCACCCGTGGACAGCACCGCCCGGGTGGACGCCGTGGTCCGGCGGCTCGCCGACGCGATCGCGGTCGGCCTGCTCGCCGACGGGGAGCAGCTGCCCAGCGAGGCCGAGCTCGCGGGCCGGCTCGGTGTCTCCACCGTGACCCTGCGGGAGGCGCTCATGGCGCTGCGCCAGCAGGGGATGGTCGAGACGCGGCGCGGGCGGGGCGGCGGCAGCTTCGTGCGGCGTCCCGCCGGGATCGACCTCCTGGCGCGGCTGCGCGCGTTCGCCCCCGACGAGCTGCGCGACTTCGGCGACCACTACGCGGCCATCGCGGGGGCGGCGGCCCGGCTCGCCGCCGAGCGCTCGCTGCCCTCGGACGTCGCGCCCCTGCGGCGCACGCTGGACGAGATGGACGCCGTCGCCGCCGCGCCGGAGGCGGCCGGGTCCGCGGAGGCGTGCGCCCGGCTGCGCAGGCTCGACGGCCGGTTCCACATCGAGGTCGCGGCGGCCTCGCAGTCGGCTCGCCTCACTCAGGAGGAGACCCGGTTACAGGCTGACATCGGAGCGTTGCTCTGGCTTCCGCACGAGGGCCTGGGCGGGCACCATGAGACGGCGGCACAGCATCGCGCCATCGCCGAGGCCGTCGAGCGCGGCGACGGCGAGCAGGCCAGGGCCGTCGCCGAGCGGCACGTGCTCGACGCGACACGACACCTCATCGAGCTTCGGCTGCGTCTGCGGGAGTGACAGGCATGAGCACAGTGGCGTCTCTTGCGCAGGCCGGCCACGACCGCGCCGCCGCGGCGGTGGCGCGGGTGCGCGAGGCGGCCGAGGGCGTCTTCGAGGCGCTGCGCGAGGTCCGCGACGCCGCCGTCGCCTGCGCCCTGCCCGCCGGCGGCACGCGCCGCCCGGTGGCGGCCGACCTCGCGGCGCTGCGCCCGCTGCTGTGGGCCCGGCTGCGCGGCGGCGCGCTGTCCGCGCACATGCCCGCCCATCTGCCCGCCCTGATCGCGGGGATCGGCTTCATCGCCGCGCCCGGCCTGCTGGCCGACGCGCCGTGGTACCTGGAGTGGTGGCAGGAGAACCCCTCCGGAGATCCCGTGCAGCTCCTGCGGGACATGGACCCGGCGAGCAGCGCCTTCTACGACTACACCCACTGGGACTGGTACGCCGGCCCGTCGTCCGGCGCGGAGCGCACGATCTGCGGGCCGTACGTCGACTATCTGTGCACCGACGAGTACAGCCTCACGCTGTCGGTGCCCGTGCTGGCGGGCGGGACCTTCGCCGGGGTGGCCGCGGCCGACGTGTTCGTCCGGCGGTTCGAGGCCGCGGTGCTCCCGGCGCTGCGCGCGATCCCGGGCCCGGCGTTCCTCGTCAACGACGAGGGCCGGGTCGTCGCGTCCAACACCGCGACCTGGGTCACGGGATCGGTCTACCGGGGCGGCCGGGGCGGCGAGGAGCACGCCGTACGCCGAGTGGGCGATCTTCCGCTGTCGCTGGTGACCGCCGCGTCCGCATAGCGGCGGCGGGGGCGGCCGGGGGCTGCGGCAGAATTGGCCTCATGGCCCTCGACCCCAAGATCGCCGACCGGCTGAAGCGCACGCCGGACGGCCTGGTGCCCGCGATCGTCCAGCAGCACGACACCGGAGAGGTGCTCATGCTCGCCTGGATGGACGACGAGGCGCTGCACCGCACGCTCACCACCGGCCGGGCGACCTACTGGTCCCGCAGCCGGGGGGAGTACTGGGTGAAGGGCGACACCTCCGGCCACGTGCAGTGGGTCAAGCACGTGGCGCTCGACTGCGACGGCGACACGATCCTGCTCAAGGTCGACCAGGTGGGGGCGGCCTGCCACACCGGCGACCGCACCTGCTTCGACGCCGACGTCCTCGACGTGAGCGGCGCGCCGTGACCGCCCCCGCTCCCGCCCGCGACCAGGCGCGTACGGCGCGGCGCTCGCTGCTGGTGTGGCTGGCCGCCTGCGCCGCAGGCGGCGGGCTCGCGCTGCTCGCCGCGGGCCGCGTGTGGGTCGCGCTCGGCACCGTGAAAGGCACGGCGGAAGGCCCCGCCGGAGCGGGCAGCGGCTCCCTCACCGGCAACGACCTGGTGGCCTGGCTCACCCCCGCCGCGCTGGCCGCGCTCGCCGCCGTGCTGGCCGTGCTGGCGACCCGGGGGGCCGCGCGGCGCGTGACGAGCGTGGTGGTCGCCCTCCTCGGCGTGGCGGTCGCGGCCGGGGCCTGGGACGGCACGCGCGAGGCGACGATCCTGTCCGTGGCCGCGCGGCACATGACGACCGCGGTGACGTCCTCCGGTCACATCTCCGTGGAGTCGCGCGCCTGGGTCTGGCCGCTGCTCACCGTCGTGGGCGGGCTCGTCCTGGCCGGGGCGGGCGTGGCGGCGGCGATCCTGAGCGCGCGCTGGCCCGGCATGTCGAGCAGGTACGAGCGGGGGGCCGGGCACACCGGCACGGGCGGCGGCACCGCGAGGGTCAAGGACGCCGACAGGGCGATGTGGGACGCCATCGACGAGGGTGAGGACCCCACCGCGTAGCCCGTCCACCGGCTGGAGAGCAGCTCTCCGGTGCGTGTTGGGCCGTTTACACCTCGATTACAAATTGTCCACAAAGCTAAGTCTTGCCCCGGCCGGCCGCCCTGCTGCCGATAGGCTTCCCGCCGACCTCTGATCGTCGCGTAGGAGACCGAATGAGCCACGGGAGTCGGCTGGGCGGCACAGGCGGCCACGGCCGCCGGCCCGGCCGGTGTGACCTGCCGCCGGTGTCCGGCGGTCGTCGCCATCTCCTCCGTCCGGTCCGCATCAGCGCCGGCCACCTTCCGGCGCGGGCGGCAACGGCGTGGTCGTCGCGTCACTTCTCTCCGGCATCCCCGGCCCGTCTCCATGCGGCGCTCCGCGGATTCTCGGGGCCGTCTCCGGTCTTGTCGCGCTGAGAAGATCCGAGACCCCTTTTCCCCCACTCACGCAGGAGCATTCCATGACGTACGGCAACGACCCGGGCTACAACCCGGGTGGTTACCCGCAGAACCAGCCCGGCCCGCAGGGCGGCTACCCCCCGCCGCAGGGCGGCTACCCGCCTCCCCAGGGCGGCTACCCCCAGGGTGGCGGTTACCCGCCGCCGCAGGGCTACCCGTCCGCGCCCGCCGGCGACCAGTACGGCGGTCAGTACGGCGCCCAGTACGGCGGCGCGTACGGCCAGCCCGGGGGCTACCCGGCTCCCGAGCTCGCGCACTGGGGCCTGCGCGTCGGCGCCACGCTGATCGACGGCCTCATCGTCGGCGTCCCCACCTGGATCCTGAGCATCATCGGCAGCGCCCTGAGCGCCGGCTCGGTGGACCAGGAGACCGGCCAGGTCGGCTCCGGCTTCGGCATCGGCCTGGTGCTCTCCCTCCTGGCCATCGTCGTCGCCCTCGGCCTGGGCCTGTGGCTGAAGCACAAGGAGGGCACCACCGGCCAGACGGTCGGCAAGAAGGTCGTCGGCATCCAGACGGTCAAGGAGCAGACCGGCGAGTACATCGGATTCGGCATGGCCGTCGTCCGGTACATCTGCCACATCGTGGACGGCCTGCCCTGCTACATCGGCTACCTGTGGCCGCTCTGGGACGCCAAGCGCCAGACCTTCGCCGACAAGATCGTCGGCACCGTGGTCGTGCGAGCCCCGCGTTAGGCTGACCTCCATGGAAGTCACCGGACGGCGCGCGCGCGACCGGGTGCGGTCGCTGTGCGCGCCGTTCGGCGCCGCGGCCGTTCTGGCCGCGGCGGTGACATGCCTGGCGGTGGTCGACCCGCACGAACCGGGTCACTACCCCGTCTGCCCGCTCTATTACCTGACCGGCCTCTACTGCCCCGGGTGCGGCGCGCTGCGCGCCGTGCACGACCTCGCCCACGCCGACATCGCCGGGGCGGCGCGGATGAACCTGCTCTTTGTCTTCTGCGTTCCTGTCGTAATCACGTTGTGGGCCCGATGGGCGTTACGATCATGGCAGGGACGGCCCATGCGCCCGGACGGCGCGCGCCCCGCGTACCTGTGGGGACTCCTCGCCGTCGCGGCCGTCTTCGGGGTGGTGCGTAATACGCCTTTCGGGCAATTCCTCGCACCGTGAATCGACCCGGTGGCGGCTCGACGCGAGACGGGCCGATACCATCGCAGGGCAGGACACGCAGAGCAGCCGACCGGAGGGACCCTTACGCGTGAGCGAGCGGACAGGCAGATCGCGTGAGCTCCGAGCCAAAGGCGAGGAGGACGCGTGAGTGTTCTTGAGGACATCATCTCGGGCGTCCGGGAGGACCTCGAGGAGCGGCAGCGCGACGTGCCGATCGAAGAGCTCAAGCGGCTCGCCGCCCGCGCACCCGAACCCCGGGACGCCTACGCCGCGCTCGGCGGCGACCGGGTGTCGGTCATCGCGGAGGTGAAGCGGTCGAGCCCCTCGAAGGGCGCGCTCGCCGCGATCGCCGACCCCGCCGCCCTCGCGGCGGACTACGAGGAGGGCGGCGCCCACGTCATCAGCGTGCTCACGGAGCGGCGCAGGTTCGGCGGCACGCTCGCCGACCTCGCGGCCGTGCGCGCGGCCGTGGACATCCCCGTCCTGCGCAAGGACTTCATCGTCACCTCCTACCAGCTGTGGGAGGCCAGGGCGCACGGCGCCGACCTCGCCCTGCTCATCGTGGCGGCCCTCGACCAGCAGGCGCTCGTCTCGCTGATCGAGCGGGCCGAGTCGATCGGGCTCGCCCCGCTCGTCGAGGTGCACACCGAGGAGGAGCTGGCCCGGGCGGTCGACGCCGGCGCCAAGATCATCGGGGTGAACGCCCGCAACCTCAAGACGCTTGAGGTGGACCGCGAGGTGTTCGCCAAGCTCGCGCCCAAGGTGCCGGACGGCGTCATCAAGGTCGCCGAGTCCGGGGTGCGCGGCCCGCACGACCTGCTCGCGTACGCGAGGGCGGGGGCGGACGCCGTCCTGGTCGGCGAGAGCCTGGTCACCGGCAGGGACCCCAAGGCGGCGGTCAACGACCTCGTGACCGCGGGCGCCCACCCGGCCTCCCGGCAGGACACCGGCTCCGAGAGGCACTCGTGAACGACAGCGCATCGGAAGGAGGCCACGTGACCGCGACGGAGGGGATGATCCTCACCCCCGCGGACCTGGCCGGCAACGGCGTCCACGGCAACGACCCGGACATCAACGGCAAGTTCGGCATCTTCGGCGGCAGGTATGTTCCGGAGGCGCTCATCCCGGCCCTCGACGAGGTCGCCGCGGAGTACGAGAAGGCCAAGACCGACCTGGGCTTCCTGCGCGAGTTCGACCACCTGCTGCGCACGTACGCCGGCCGTCCCACGACGCTGACCGAGGTGCCGCGGTTCGCCGAGCACGCGGGCGGCGCGCGGATCCTGCTCAAGCGCGAGGACCTCACCCACACGGGCGCACACAAGATCAACAACGTGCTCGGCCAGGCGCTGCTGACCAAGCGGCTGGGCAAGCGGCGCGTCATCGCGGAGACCGGGGCGGGCCAGCACGGCGTGGCCACCGCCACCGCCGCGGCGCTCATGGGCCTGGAGTGCGTCATCTACATGGGCGCCGTCGACTGCGAGCGCCAGGCGCTCAACGTCGCCAGGATGAAGCTCCTCGGCGCGACGGTCGTGCCCGTCACCAACGGCAGCCAGACCCTCAAGGACGCCATCAACGAGGCGTTCCGCGACTGGGTCACCAACGTCGACCACACCCACTACCTGTTCGGCACCGTCGCGGGTCCGCACCCGTTCCCTGAGATCGTGCGCGACTTCGCCAGGATCATCGGCGTGGAGGCCCGCCGTCAGGTCCTGGAGCTCACCGGCAGGCTGCCGGACGCCGTCTGCGCCGCCGTCGGCGGCGGCTCGAACGCCATCGGCGTCTTCCACGCCTTCGTCGAGGACCAGGACGTCCGGCTGTACGGCTACGAGGCCGGCGGCCGGGGCGCGGAGACCGGCGAGCACGCGCTGACCCTGACCGAGGGCAGCGTCGGCGTGCTGCACGGCGCCCGCACCTACGTCCTGCAGGACGAGGAGGGCCAGACGATCGAGTCCCACTCGATCTCGGCCGGCCTCGACTACCCCGGTGTGGGCCCGGAGCACGCGTGGCTCAAGGACACCGGCCGGGCCACCTACGAGGGCGTGACCGACGCGGAGGCCATGGAGGCCTTCGCCCTGCTCGCCCGCACCGAGGGCATCATCCCGGCCATCGAGTCCTCGCACGCGCTCGCGGGCGCGCTGCGGCTGGGCCGCGAGCTCGGCCCCGACGCTCTCATCCTGGTGAACCTGTCGGGCCGCGGTGACAAGGACATGGGCACCGCGATGAAGTACTTCAACCTCTGATCAGCATCGATAGGGCATCCCGATGACGACACTCCACGCGGTGTTCGACAAGGCCCGTGCCGAGGACAGGGCCGCGCTCGTCGGTTACCTGCCGGCGGGCTTCCCGACCAAGGACGGCGCGGTCGCCGCGGCGACCGCGATGGTCGAGGCCGGCTGCGACGTGATCGAGATCGGCCTGCCGTACTCCGATCCGCTCATGGACGGCCCGACCATCCAGGACGCGGTCCACCGATCGCTGACCAACGGCACCCGCATCGCCGACGTGCTGCGCACCGTCGAGGGCGTGGCGAAGTCGGGGGCCGCGACGCTGGTCATGACCTACTGGAACCCGATCGACCGCTACGGCGCCGAGCGCTTCGCGCGCGACCTCGCGTCGGCGGGCGGCGTCGGGACCATCACGCCGGACCTGACGCCCGAGGAGTCCGAGCCCTGGCTCGCCGCGAGCAAGGACGCCGGCATCGACACGGTC
Source organism: Microbispora sp. CSR-4 (assembly GCF_008033685.1). Taxonomy (NCBI): domain Bacteria; kingdom Bacillati; phylum Actinomycetota; class Actinomycetes; order Streptosporangiales; family Streptosporangiaceae; genus Microbispora; species Microbispora sp. CSR-4. The sequence goes on along the minus strand of NZ_VJVX01000001.1, from coordinate 233,179 downwards.
TTCCTCGTCGCGCCCAGCTCGCCGGACGAGCGCATCGCCCGGGTCGCCGCCTGCTGCACGGGCTTCGTGTACGCGGCCTCGCTGATGGGCGTGACCGGTGCCAGGGAGTCCGTGAGCTCGGCGGCGGAGGGCCTGGTCAAGCGGACCAGGGCGAACACGTCGCTGCCCGTCTGCGTCGGTCTCGGCGTCGGCAACGGCGCCCAGGCCGCCGAGGTCGCGGCGTACGCCGACGGCGTCATCGTCGGGTCCGCCTTCATCCGGCGCCTGCTCGACGCGCCGGACGAGAAGTCCGGTCTTGCGGCGGTACGCGAGCTCGCGTCCGAACTCGCCAGGGGTGTCCGGCGCTGAGCCGCCCTGGGGTTTCCTTCCCGTACATGCGCCGTGAGCAGCCAAGATAAGGCGGCTTACCATGCTCTTATCCAGCACATGGTGAGGTTGGGTCCCGGTACTGTTCAGTCGGTGTTGCCTACCGGGCGAGGAGACTCATGGTTCAGTTGGCATCCGGCGCCTCGGTGTCCGAACGGTTACAGCCCGCGAAACCCGTGCTCTCCTGGGTCACGACCGCCGCACGGGTCGTGCTCGCCGGCGTACTGATCGTCGCCGGGGCGCTCAAGATCGGAGCGCCCGCGTTGTCGGTCCAGGCGGTGCGGGCCTATCAACTTCTGCCCGACTCCGTCGCGCAGGTCGTGGGATACGGCCTGCCCGTGCTGGAGATCATCACGGGCCTGCTGCTGCTCGTCGGCCTGTTCACGCGCGCGGTGGCGGTCGTCGGCGGGGTGCTGATGGTGGCGTTCGTCATCGGCATCGCGTCGGCCTGGGCCCGGGGGCTGCGCATCGACTGCGGCTGCTTCGGCGGGGACGGCACGCTCGCCGCCGGACAGGATCCGAACTACTTCTGGGAGCTGATGCGCGACCTCGGGCTGCTGCTCTGCGCGGCGTGGATCGTGGTCAGGCCGTCCGGCCGTCTGTCGCTGGACTCCGCGCTGGGCTTCACGGGGGAGCGGGAAACAGCGGACGCGGACGGTTCGGACGGCGAGGACGACGCCGCGTGACCGCGTACGACGGCGGCACGCGGCCGTGAAAACAGCCAGGGGGGAAGCTTCGTGAGCAAGCGGACGAGTGAGGCGGCCAGGGCCCGGATCGCGGCCCAGCGCGAGGCCCTGCGCAAGCAGGAGCAGCGCAAGCGCATCACGATGATCGTCACCATCGCGGTGATCGTCGTGATCGCCGCAGCCTTCACGGTGTGGTCGGTGCGGCAGGGAACCTCGGAGGAGGCGACCGGCAATGTCGCACCCGTCACCGTGGAGAAGGACGGCACGGTCGTGATGGCCAAGGCCGGCGTGACCAAGCCCGTGGTCGACGTGTTCGAGGACTTCCAGTGCCCGGCCTGCAAGCAGTTCGAGGAGACCAGCGGCTCGACGCTGAAGAACCTCGCCGCCGAGGGCAAGGCCAAGGTCGTGTATCACCCGATCACGATCTTCACGGAGGACCCGACCAAGAGCAACTCGCTGCGCGCGGCCTCCGCGGCCCGTTGCATCACCGACGGGCGGCAGTGGCTGGCGTTCCACGACCTGCTCTACAAGAACCAGCCGAGCGAGACCGTGAGCGGCTTCTCCGCCGACGAGCTGATCAAGTGGGGCAAGCAGGCCGGCGTCACCGCCCCCGACTTCGACACCTGCGTGCGGCAGCAGCGCAACGTGGCCGCGCACCAGCAGTTCTCGTCGCAGACCATGACCGCGCAGAAGCTGCAGGGAACGCCGACCCTCAAGATCGACGGCAAGGAACTCGACAGCAACGTCGCCTTCGTGCCGAGCTCGCTGCGTGACGCGGTGGAGAACGCCGGCAAGTGACCTCCCGCCGGGACGGCCCCCACCCGGGCCGTCCCGGGCCGGTCCTCGCCGAGAACGCGGTCCGGCCGAGAGCAGGTCCTCGCTGAGAACGCGCCCCCCGCTGAGAGCGCGCCCCCGCTGAGAGCGCGGCCCCCGCCGAGAACGCGGCCCTCCCCAAGAATCGGGCAAGGGCCGCGTGGCGCTCCCGCGACAGGGGTATCGAGCGCGGTGTCACACGCTCCGCCACAGGCGGGGGAGGGGCCGGTCCGGCCGGTTTCCCGCCCGCGCCCGGCGAATCCGCGGCGGTGAGCCGAGCGAGGAGGCGCCGTGCCCGCCCACACCGGGGAAGAAGGCCCACAAGAGCGGGGTCTTCCACCGAGACCGCGGGGGGGCGCCCCGGCCGGGGCGATGAGCGGGCGCGACCTCCCGGGAGAGCGGTCCGGCGGACGGGACGACGGACAGGCCGGTCCCGTCCGTGTCGTCCTGCGGCCCATGGGCAGCCCGCTGCCGCTGGGGTTCCTCGGCCTCGCCATGGCCACGACCGCCTTCGCCGTCGTGGAGCTTCGACTGGTGTCCGCCGCGCAGGCGCATATCGCCGCCCTGGCCGTGCTGCTGTTCACCGCGCCGCTGCAGTTCCTCGTCTCGGTGCTCGCCTTCCTCGCCCGCGATCCGGTCGCCGGGGCCGCGATGGGCATCCTCTCCGGAACGTGGGCGGTGGTCGGCGCCGTCACGCTCACCTCCGCGCCCGGCACCTCCGCGCCCGGCACCTCCGCGCCCGGCACCGCCGACCCGGCGCTGGGCGTCGTTCTGCTCACGGCCGCGGCGGCCATGCTCGTCCCGGCCCTCGCGGGCCTGCCCAAGCTGCTGGCCGCCGTCGTGATGACGATATCGGCCACCAGGTTCGCGCTCACCGGTGTCTACGAGCTCACCGCGTCCCCGGAATGGCGGACCGCGGCGGGCGTCGCAGGTCTGGTGCTCGCGGCCGCCGCCTACTACGCCGCGCTGGCCTTCGAGCTGGAGGACACGCACGGGCGCGCGCTCCTTCCCGTGGCCCGCCTCGGCCGGGCCCGTACGGCGCTCCGGGGCGACCTGGGCGACCAGACCAAGGGCCTGGCACGCGAGGCGGGCGTCCGCGACCAGCTCTGATGCTCGACCACGCAGATGGTGCCGGCCGCCCGGCGCCTGGCCGGTGGCGGAGGCCCGCCGGGCGGTCGCGCGCCTGGCCGGTCTCCGCCGTACGCCCGCCGCCGGGGCCTGAACAAGGTGTGATGATCGGTCGGCGCAGGTCGCGGAACGGTTGCCCGCGACCTCGCTCCGGACCCGCCCTCTCTTGCGGTAACGTCACGTTACATGCCCCTCCTCGCCTCGATTCCCAGCCCGTCACAGGGGGTCTGGAATCTCGGACCGATCCCGATCCGTGCGTACGCGCTGTGCATCGTGCTCGGCGTCATCGTCGCCGTCTGGATCGGCGAACGCCGCTGGCGCGCCCGTGGCGGCGCCCCCGGAACGATCACCGACCTCGCGGTCTGGGCCGTGCCCTTCGGCCTCGTCGGCGGACGCCTCTATCACGTCATCACCGACTGGCAGATCTACTTCGGCTCGGACGCGCCCAAACGGCCGATCGACGCGCTGTTCATCTGGGAGGGCGGCCTCGGCATCTGGGGCGCGATCGCCCTCGGCGCGCTCGGCGTATGGATCGGCTGCCGCCGGCGCGGCATCTCCTTCACCGCCATCGCCGACACCCTCGCCCCCGGCGTCGCCGTGGCGCAGGCCATCGGCCGGTGGGGCAACTACTTCAACCAGGAGCTGTTCGGCGGCCCGACCGACCTGCCGTGGGCACTGGAGATCGAGCCGGGCCGCCCGGGCACCGTCCCCGGTGAGACCCTCTATCACCCGACGTTCCTGTACGAGTCGCTGTGGGACCTCGCGCTCGCCGGTGTGCTGATCCTCGCCGCCCGCAGGTTCAGCCTGCGGCACGGCCGGGTGTTCGCGATGTACGTCGCGGGCTACACGCTCGGCCGGTTCTGGATCGAGGGGCTGCGGGTGGACCCCGCCCACCACATCCTCGGCCTGCGGCTGAACCAGTGGACCTCGATCGTCATCTTCCTGTGCGCGCTGGCATACCTGTGGCTGGCCCGCACCCGTACGGGCGAGGAGCCGCTGGGCGTGCAGAGCGGCGACGCCGGCGCCGCCCCCGCCGATTCCGCCGATCCCGCCCACGGACGCGACCAGGCCGACGAGCCGGAGCTCGTCTCCGGCGAGGAGCGGGAGGACGCGGAGGCGCGAGACGGCGCCGGCGACGACCTGCCGCCGGACGGCGACACCGGCTCCGGCAAGCAGACGGCGACCGCGGGAGCGGGCGCCGCGAGCGACGGCCCGGCGGCGGAACCGGAGGCCGGCCAACGATGACGAAGGCCACGACGGGGGCGCGGGCCGAGATCCACCACGAGCATCGGGACGTCACCGGCGGTTGGTTACGCCCGGCGGTCTTCGGCGCGATGGACGGGCTGGTCTCCAACTTCGCGTTGATCGCGGGCGTCGCCGGCGGCACCGCGGAGACCAGGATCATCGCCCTCGCCGGCATCGCGGGCCTGGCCGCCGGAGCGTTCTCCATGGCGGGCGGAGAGTACGTGTCGGTCGCCAGCCAGCGCGAGCTCGCCCAGGCGGAGATCGACGTCGAGCGGCGGGAGCTGGAGCGGCACCCCGAGGCCGAGGAGGTCGAGCTCGCCCGGATGTACGAGGCGCGGGGAGTGGACCCGGAGACCGCCAGGGAGGTCGCCCGGCAGATCTCCCGCAACCCGGAGGAGGCCCTGGCGGTCCACACGCGGGCCGAGCTGGGCGTGGACCCCGACGACCTGCCCTCGCCCGTGGTGGCCGCCGTGTCGTCGTTCCTGTCGTTCAGCCTCGGGGCGCTGGTGCCGCTCCTGCCCTACCTGCTGGGCGTGCGGGGCTTGTGGATCTCGGCCGCGGTGTCGATGGCGGCGCTGTTCGCCGCGGGCGCCGTGGTATCCCGGGTGACGGCCCGCAGCTGGTGGTTCAGCGGCCTGCGCCAGCTCGTGGTGGGGGCCGTGGCGGCCTCGCTGACCTGGGGACTGGGCTCGCTGATTGGAACCGGCGGTCTATGACCAAGCGCAAGCGCCGGTCGCCGGCGCCGGCCGAGGGGCGGACCGGGGCCGCGCTCTCCGACCTCGGGCTGGACGACCGGCAGCAGCGTGTGGTCGTGTGGTCGGTCAGCGCCGTGGGAGTGCTGGCGATCGCCCTCGTGCTGACGCTGGTGGTCAACGCGATCGGCGGCGGGCAGTCGCAACCGGCCGAGGCGTCGGGCGACGTGTCGGGGGAGGGCCTGCCCGCGACCTTCCAGCCCTGGCCGACGGTGCAGGAACTGGCCCCGATCGCCGACAGGAAGGCCGACACCGCGCCGCTGACCGCTCAGGAGGTGTTCGGCGCGCGGACGCTCACCTCCGGGAAGGTCACGCTGCGCAGGCTCGCCAGCCGCCTCGACCAGTCGTGCGCGGGCGCCGTGTGGGGAGTCGATCTCGCCGACGCGCTGGCCGAGGCCGGATGCAGCCAGGCCGTACGCGGCCTGTACGGCACGGCCGACGGCGTGTACGTCGCGCAGTACACCCTGTTCAACCTGGCGGACGTCACGGCGGCGGACACGCTGGCGAAGTCGCTGGCGTCGCTCTACCGGGGCGCCTGGGTGCAGCCGCTGGAGTCGGCGCGGGCGAAGTTCGGCACCTACAGCGAGGGCAACGCCTACGTCCTGGGGCACTACCTCGGGGTGACCTGGATCGGCCGGACCGACGGCGCGGAACCGGGAGAGAAGGACGACTTCATCATGCTCGGGCTGGCCGTGCGCGAGGCCGAGAAGGCGATCTTCCGGCGCGTGGTGAAGGTGACGGGAGTGCCGTCGGACCCCGCGCAGCCGCCGGGCCCGGAAGACACCGCGCAGCCGTCCGAGGAGCCGCCCTCCGAACCCGGCTCCTCTCCCGCGGCGTCCCCGTCCGCGACGGCGACCTCGGCGCAGTCGTCCCTCGAACCCTAGAGCGCCGGTCATGTAGTCGTCAGACGGCCGGCCGATGTCGGGCCGGCCGCCAGACGAGGACGTGTGGGTTGTGGACCACGGCGGTTCGGCTGAGCTGGGGCCGTGCTCCGCTGGGGCCGGGCGCGGCGATCCGCGCCCTAATGGGACCGTCAGCCGGTCGTCACCTGTGCCGTCACTTGTGCCGCCAGCCCGCTGAGGCGGTGGAGGGGGAGTTCGAGCGGGGCGGCGTCGAGGGCCCACGGCGCGGCCTCCTCGACGGCGGCCCTGGCCTGCCGCTTGGTGAGCCCGGCCGTCTCGGTCAACGCCTCGCGCCAGGCGTTGCCGGTCTTCCCGTGCGCGCTGTCCATGATCCTGCGCACCACCCGGTCCTGCCCGCCGTCCGGGGGCGGGAGCCGTACGGCGTCGAGGACGTGGCCCTCGGCGGCCAGGCGATAGACGGGGGAGAGCAGGCGGGCGAGCGCGGGCAGGTCGGCGACCACGTCCGCCACGGGACCCGCGGTGAGCACGCGCACGTGCCGGGCGCGCGTCGCGAGCATCAGGCGGGGCAGCGCCGCCTCGAGCCCGGCCGGCACGGCGATCGCCACCCGCTCGGGGTCGGCGGCGTACGGCTTGGCCAGCAGGGTGGCGAGCCGGGTGCGCGGCACCTTCGGCAGCAGGCCGCGCGGCCAGTCGCCGGCGAGCAGGTCCGGCCCGAACGCCGCCACGGCCGCCTCGTCCGGCGGCGCCGCCGGGGCGGACTCGACGGCCTGCGGGCCCTGCGTGTAGATGGCGGTGGCGAGGCGGTCGAGCCGGGAGGCGATCGCCGGCCACGTCTTCGTGGTGGGCCGCAGCACGTACAGGTCCGCCGCGCTGCCGATGGCCTCCGCCCCGTGATACCGATTGAAGTGCGGAAATATCGCCTCGTGCAGCAGGTTGAGGTCGAACAGGGCCTTCTGCACCTTCAGTGCGAGCATCGGGGTGCGCTCGGAGGCGCCGTACGCCACGAGGATCCGCCCCTGGTCGCGGTCGCGCAGGCCCTCGGCGGCCCGGGCGGCGAACAGGCCGATCCCCTCGGGCGTGTACGGCGGGTCGGTGATCGCGAGGTCGGCCCAGCCGCGCAGCGACGGCGGCAGGCCGAGGCGCAGGTCGGCCCAGCGGGTGCGCACCCCGAGGTCCTGGGCGTCGATGTACTCCAGGATGCGGTCGTCGATGTCGGCCACGGCGACCTCGGCCTCCGGATGGACCATCCGTACGGCCAGCGAGGTCAGGTCGTGGTCGCCGACGCACAGCAGGCGGGCGCCGGGGAGCCAGAACCGCCGTCCCAGCAGGAGGGCGCGGCGCAGCACGGTCTCGGCGGTCGCGGAGACGTGGTCGAGCGCGTGCCGTCCCCGGGGCGCCTTGGCGATCAGGGTCTCCAGGCGGCCGAGCGTCTCGGCGTGCTCCGCGACCATTCCGGCGACCGGATTCCCGAGACCGGAAATATCCGTATCCGTCCAGACGTTGTAGCGGTTGGCCTGATCCCTGGGAATACGGACACGGTCGCCGCTGTGCTCAAGGGGGAGCACCCGAAGCAGCGACTCGATCGTCCGCCGCGACGTCGCGGTATCCCGGACCAGGTCTGCCAGGGTCCACCAGCGGCCGTCGGACAGGAGCGACAGCGCTCCGCGCAGGCGCAGGCCGTCCACTCCGGCCTCCGCCAGCAGTTCGTCGATCGCCTCATGACCACCCATGCGCAAACCATATCCACGGCGCTGGCCTGTGAAGGTTCGCGAAGCGGACCTGGGGGGCACTATTCCGGCAGCGTGTTGTAATCTCTAAGCACCACAACCGCAGCAGGGCCAGCGTCGTCCCTCTGTTCCACGCAGACGTTGACGACGGGAGTGACTACATGCCTGCTGCCCGCCTTGGCCTTTCCGGAGGTCTCCCCGAGCCCCAGGGACTCTACGACCCCGGTTTCGAACATGACGCCTGTGGCGTAGCCATGGTGGCCGATGTCGCGGGCCGCCGCAGCTACGACATCGTCGCCAAGGCACTGACCGCGCTCCGCAACCTCGATCACCGGGGTGCGAGCGGCAGCGAGCCGGACACCGGCGACGGCGCGGGCATCCTCACCCAGATCCCCGACGCGTTCTTCCGCGGCGTCGTGGACTTCGAGCTTCCCGCGGAGGGCGCGTACGCCGCGGGCACCGCGTTCCTGCCGCTGGACGAGCAGGCCAGGCAGACCGCGATCGGCCTCATCGAGCAGATCGCCGCCGAGGAGGGCGTCACCGTCCTCGGCTGGCGCGACCTGCCGGTGGACCGCGACCTGCCCGGCGCCACCGCCCGTGCGGTCATGCCGCACTTCGCGCAGCTGTTCGTGACCTCGCCCGGCGGCGAGACCGGCGTCGACCTCGACCGGATCGTGTTCGCCTTCCGCAAGCGGGCCGAGCACGAGGCGGACGTCTACTTCGCCTCGCTGTCCTCGCGGACCATCGTCTACAAGGGCATGCTGACCTCGCTGCAGGTCGAGCCGTTCTTCGCCGACCTGTCCGACGAGCGCTACGTCAGCGCCATCGCGCTGGTGCACTCGCGCTTCTCGACCAACACCTTCCCCTCCTGGCCGCTGGCGCACCCCTACCGCTACATCGCGCACAACGGCGAGATCAACACCGTGCGCGGCAACCGCAACTGGATGCGGGCCCGCGAGGCCATGCTCGCCACCGGCCTGATCCCGGGCGACCTGCGGCGGCTGTTCCCGATCTGCGACCCCGACGGCTCCGACACCGCCTCGTTCGACGAGACGCTGGAGCTGCTGCACCTCGGCGGCCGGTCGCTGCCGCACGCCGTGCTGATGATGATCCCGGAGGCGTGGGAGAACCACACCGAGATGGACCCGGCCCGCCGGGCCTTCTACGAGTTCCACTCCACCCTCATGGAGGCGTGGGACGGCCCCGCGTCGATCACCTTCTCCGACGGCACCCTGGTCGGCGCGGTCCTCGACCGCAACGGCCTGCGTCCCGGCCGGTTCTGGGTCACCGACGACGGCCTGGTCGTGCTCGCCTCCGAGGCGGGCGTGCTGTCCGACATCCCGCAGGAGAAGGTCGTCCGCAAGGGCCGCCTGCAGCCGGGCCGCATGTTCCTGGTCGACACCGCGCGCGGCCGGATCATCGAGGACGACGAGATCAAGGCCGAGCTCGCCGCCGCCGAGCCGTACGGCGAGTGGCTGCACGCGGGCCTGGTCCGCTTCGAGGAGCTGCCCGAGCGCGAGCACGAGCACCCGACCCACGAGGCGCTGGTCAAGCGGCAGCAGACCTTCGGCTACACGCAGGAGGAGCTGCGGGTCATCCTCGGGCCGATGGCCAAGAACGGCGCCGAGCCGATCGGCTCGATGGGCACCGACACCCCGGTGGCGGTGCTGAGCGAGAAGCCGAGGCTGCTGTTCGACTACTTCAGCCAACTGTTCGCGCAGGTCACCAACCCGCCGCTGGACGCCATCCGCGAGGAGCTCGTCACCTCGCTGCAGTCGACGATCGGCCCCGAGGGCAACCTGCTCGACCCCGGCCCGGCCTCGTGCCGCCGGCTCGTGCTGCCCTACCCGGTGATCGACAACGACGAGCTCGCCAAGATCATCCACATCAACGACGAGGGCGCGCTGCCCGGCTTCCAGCCGTACGTCGTGTCCGGCCTGTTCGACGCGGCCGGCGGCGGCGAGGCGCTGGTGCGGCGGCTGGAGGAGATCCGCCAGGAGGTCTCCCGGGCCATCGAGGACGGCGCGCGGATCATCGTGCTGTCCGACCGCGGGTCGTCCCGCGAGAAGGCGCCGATCCCGTCGCTGCTGCTCACCGGCGCGGTGCACCACCACCTCATCCGGGAGAAGTCCCGCACCCGGGTCGGGCTCGTGATCGAGACCGGCGAGGCCCGCGAGTGCCACCACATGGCGCTGCTCATCGGCTACGGCGCGAGCGCGATCAACCCCTACCTCGCGATCGAGACGGTCGAGGACATGATCGCCACCGGTCAGCTCGACCTCGACCCGCGCAAGGCCGTGCGCAACCTGATCAAGGCGTACGGCAAGGGCGTGCTGAAGGTCATGTCCAAGATGGGCGTGTCCACGGTCGCCTCCTACACCGGCGCGCAGATCTTCGAGGCCCTCGGCCTCGGCACCGAGGTCATCGACCAGTGCTTCACCGGCACCACCTCCCGCCTCGGCGGCGTCGGCTTCGACGTGCTCGCCACGGAGGCGCTGGAGCGGCACGCGCGGGCCTACCCGCGCGCGGAGAACCCGCACCGGCGGCTGGAGGTCGGCGGCGAATACCAGTGGCGCCGCGAGGGCGAGCCGCACCTGTTCAACCCGACCACCGTCTTCAAGCTGCAGCACTCCACCCGCACCCGGCGTTACGAGATCTTCAAGGAGTACACGTCCCTCGTGGACGGGCAGTCCGAGAAGCTCATGACGCTGCGCGGCCTGTTCAAGCTGCGTCCCGCCGGCGCGCCCGTGCCGATCGAGGAGGTCGAGCCGGTCGAGTCGATCGTCAAGCGGTTCTCCACCGGCGCCATGTCGTACGGCTCCATCTCCATGGAGGCGCACGAGACGCTGGCCATCGCGATGAACCGGCTCGGCGCCAAGTCGAACACCGGTGAGGGCGGCGAGGACCCCGAGCGGCTGTACGACCCCGAGCGGCGCAGCGCGATCAAGCAGGTGGCCTCCGGCCGCTTCGGTGTGACCAGCGAATACCTGGTCAACGCCGACGACCTGCAGATCAAGATGGCGCAGGGCGCCAAGCCCGGCGAGGGCGGCCAGCTGCCAGGCCACAAGGTGTATCCGTGGATCGCCAGGACCCGGCACTCCACGCCCGGCGTCGGCCTCATCTCGCCGCCGCCGCACCACGACATCTACTCGATCGAGGACCTGGCCCAGCTCATCCACGACCTGAAGAACTCCAACCCGCGCGCCCGCGTCCACGTGAAGCTGGTGGCCGAGGTCGGGGTCGGGACCGTGGCGGCGGGCGTCAGCAAGGCACACGCCGACGTCGTGCTGATCTCCGGCCACGACGGCGGCACCGGCGCCTCACCGCTGACCTCGATCAAGCACGCCGGCGCCCCCTGGGAGCTCGGCCTCGCCGAGACCCAGCAGACGCTGCTGCTCAACGGGCTGCGCGACCGCATCGTCGTCCAGGCCGACGGCCAGCTCAAGACCGGCCGCGACGTGATCATCGCGGCGCTGCTCGGCGCCGAGGAGTACGGCTTCGCCACCGCTCCGCTGGTCGTCTCCGGCTGCGTCATGATGCGGGTCTGCCACCTCGACACCTGTCCGGTGGGCGTGGCCACCCAGAATCCCGAGCTGCGCAAGCGGTTCACCGGCAAGCCCGAGTTCGTGGTGAACTTCTTCGAGTTCATCGCCCAGGAGGTGCGCGAGTACCTCGCCGAGCTCGGCTACCGCTCGCTCGACGAGGTGATCGGGCGGGCCGACCTGCTCGACACCACCCAGGCGGTCGAGCACTGGAAGGCCTCCGGCCTCGACCTGTCGCCGATCCTGCACCAGCCGGAGCTGCCCGAGGGCACCCCGCGCCGCAAGGTCGTCGAGCAGGACCACGGGCTCGACAAGGCGCTGGACAACACGCTGATCCAGCTTGCCGAGGGCGCGCTGAACCTCGGCGAGCCGGTGACGCTGGAGCTGCCCATCCGCAACGTCAACCGTACGGTCGGCACGATGCTCGGCCACGAGGTGACCAAGCGGTACGGCGGGGCCGGCCTGCCGGACAACACGATCGACGTGTCGTTCACCGGCTCGGCGGGCAACTCGTTCGGCGCGTTCGTGCCGCGCGGCATCACGCTGCGGCTGACCGGCGACGCCAACGACTACCTCGGCAAGGGCCTGTCGGGCGGCCGCATCGTCGTCCGCCCGCACCCCGACGCGCCGTTCGAGGCCGAGACGCAGGTCATCTCCGGCAACGTCGGCCTCTACGGCGCGACGTCCGGCGAGGTCTTCGTCCGCGGCATCGTGGGCGAGCGGTTCTGCGTGCGCAACTCCGGCGCGACCGCCGTCGTGGAGGGTGTGGGCGACCACGGCTGCGAGTACATGACCGGCGGCCGGGCCGTCGTCCTCGGCCCGACCGGCCGCAACTTCGCCGCCGGCATGTCGGGCGGCGTCGCCTACGTGCTCGACCTGCGGTCCGAGCGGGTCAACCGCGAGATGGTCGAGCTGGAGGCGCTGGACGACGACGACGCCGAATTCCTGCGCGAGATCGTCGAGAAGCACTTCGCGGAGACCGGGTCCACGGTGGCCAAGGCCCTGCTCGCCGAGTGGGACATCGCGCTCGGCCGCTTCTCCAAGGTCATGCCGTCGGACTACAAGCGGGTCCTGCAGGCGCGGGCCGCCGCCGAGGCCGAGGGCCGCGACATCGACGAGGCGGTCATGACCGCCGCCCACGGGTGACGCCGATGCGAATCACCGCGTCCGTTTCCGCGACCGTTTCCGCACAGGGATAGAGGGGGGTTACACCGTTGGCTGACCCGAAGGGGTTCCTGACACACGGGCGTGAGCTGCCGGCGCGCCGCCCGGTCGACGTTCGCATCCGCGACTGGCGCGAGGTCTACGAGGACTTCCCCCGGCCCGCGCTCACCAAGCAGGCCGCGCGCTGCATGGACTGCGGCATCCCGTTCTGCCACAACGGCTGCCCGCTGGGGAACCTCATCCCCGAGTGGAACGACCTCGTCTACCGCGACGACTGGCGTGAGGCGATCGAGCGGCTGCACGCGACCAACAACTTCCCGGAGTTCACCGGCCGCCTGTGCCCCGCGCCGTGCGAGTCGGCGTGCGTCCTCGGCATCAACTCCGACCCGGTCGCGATCAAGCGGGTCGAGGTCGAGATCATCGACCGCGCCTTCGCCGAGGGCTGGGTCACGCCGCAGCCGCCCGCGGCCAGGACGGGCAGGAAGGTCGCGGTCGTCGGCTCTGGCCCGGCCGGTCTCGCCGCCGCGCAGCAGCTCACCCGCGCCGGGCACGACGTGGTCGTGTTCGAGCGGGCCGACCGGATCGGCGGGCTGCTCCGCTACGGCATCCCCGAGTTCAAGATGGAGAAGCGGCACGTCGACCGCCGCATCGCCCAGATGGAGGCCGAGGGCACCGAGTTCCGCACCGGCGTCGACGTCGGCGTGGACGTCACGGCGGCGCAGCTCCGCGAGGAGTTCGACGCGGTCGTGCTGGCGGGCGGCGCCACGGCGTGGCGCGACCTGCCGGTGCCCGGCCGCGAGCTCAAGGGCGTCTACCAGGCGATGGAGTATCTCCCGCCGGCCAACAAGGCGCAGCACGGCGACTTCCCCGAGTCGCCGATCTCCGCGAAGGGCAAGCACGTCGTCGTGATCGGCGGCGGCGACACCGGCGCCGACTGCATCGGCACGGCGATCCGCCAGGGGGCTTTGTCGGTCACCCAGCTGGAGATCATGCCGAAGCCGCCGGCGACGCGTCCGGGCAGCCAGCCGTGGCCGACCTACCCGATGCTGTTCAAGATGGAGAGCGCGCACGAGGAGCTGGAGGCCGGGGCGGGCGACCGCGTCTACGCGGTGTCCACCACCGAGTTCGTCGGCGACGACGAGGGCAACGTGCGGGCGCTGCGCCTGGTCGAGGTCGAGGGCCCGGCGGCGGGCTTCAAGCCGATCCCCGGCACCGAGCGGGAGATCCCGGCCGAGCTGGTGACGCTCGCCATGGGCTTCCTCGGCCCCGAGAAGGGCCCGCTGCTGAACGACCTCGCGGCGCTGTCCGGCGACCCGGAGTCGTTCTTCGACGCCCGGGGCAACGTGGCCAGGAACGCGTCGTACGCGACATCGGTCGAGGGCGTGTTCGCGGCCGGCGACATGGGCCGCGGCCAGTCGCTGATCGTCTGGGCGATCGCCGAGGGCCGTTCGGCCGCGGCGGCGGTGGACAGCTATCTGAGCGGGCGGACCGTGCTGCCCGTTCCCATCCCTCCGACGGCGCGCCCCCTCGTCTGAGACGTGATCCACCGGCCGTGGTCCCAGGGGACCGGACCACGGCCGGTGTGGGCATTTAGGGGATAAAACGGGCATATCCCAATTCGGTGGCCGGGTTGCGAGCGCGTACGGCTGCCGGGAGGATGCTGAGCCCGTATCGAGGGGCCCCGGCACCGGGTGCCCGCAATCGAGGAGGATCGTTGCACGCACGGGGGCGGCTCGCCGGGGCCATCATGTCCATCACGCTGCTCGGCGGGCTGGGGGCCGCGGGACTGCCGGGGGCGGCGACCGCGTCCGAACCCGCGCAGAACTACCTGGTCTTCTACAAGGACGGCGGCGGCGACGCCGCGCAGCGGGCGGTCGAGGCAGCCGGAGCGACCATCCAGGCGCGGGACGACAAGCTCGGTTACTTCGTCGTGCGCACGACCGATCCCGAGCGGATCGGCGCCGATCCCTCCGTGGTCGGCGTCACGCTCGACCGTCCCATCGGCAGGACCGCCGACGTGCCCGTCGCGCCGCGCGCGAAGCACGCCGGGCCGGCCCCGAAGCACGTCCGGGCGGCCCCGAAGCATGCGGCCCCGAAGCAAGCGGCCCCGAAGCAAGCGGCCCCGAAGCAAGCGGCACAGGGGGGCGACCCGCTCTCGGACCGCCAGTGGGACATGAAGATGATCGGCGCCACCCCCACCGGGTCGTACGCCAAGGCCCGGGGCAGCCACAAGGTGCTGGTGGGCGTCATCGACACCGGCATCGACGGCAATCACCCCGACATCGCGCCCAACTTCAACCGGGCGCTCAGCCGCAACTTCGTGATCGACCAGCCCTTCGACGAGAACGGCAAGCCGCTCGACGGGCCCTGCGAGCACGCGGGCTGCAAGGACCCGGCCGACGTCGACGACGACGGCCACGGCACCCACGTCGCGAGCACGATCGGCTCGCCGATCAACGGCATCGGCGTCGCCGGGGTCGCCCCCGACGTGTCGCTGGTCAACCTCCGCGCCGGCACCGACTCGGGCTTCTTCTTCCTCAAGCCCACCATGGACGCCCTGGAGTACGCCGCCGACGTCGGCGTCGACGTGGTCAACATGAGCTTCTACGTCGACCCCTGGACGTTCAACTGCGCGAGCAACCCGAGCGACACGACCAGGGAGAGCCTTGAGCAGCGGGGGATCCTGGAGGGCATGCGCCGCGCGGTCAGGTACGCCTACACGCGTGGCGTCACGCTCGTCAGCGCGATCGGCAACGAGAGCCTCGACCTCGGCAAGGTGAAGACCGACACCTCCAGCCCCGACTTCCCCAAGGGCTCGGAGAAGAAGCGGATCATCGACAACACCTGCCTCAACGTCCCGGCCGAGCTCGACGGCGTCATCTCGGTGTCCTCCGTCGGCCCCAGCGGGCGCAAGGCGCCGTACTCCGACTACGGCGTCGAGCAGACCGACATCTCCGCGCCCGGCGGCGACCTGTTCGACGGCGGCACCGATCTCAAGGGCGTGAGCCGGGAGATCCTGGCCGCCGCCCCCGAGCACGTGCTGCGCGCCAGGGGCCTGCTGTTCGCCGACGGCAAGCCGAAGACGTCGTCGGTGGTCCGCGACTGCCAGGGCGGCAAGTGCGCCTACTACCAGTACCTGGAGGGCACCTCCATGGCCGCGCCGCACGTCACCGGGGTGGCAGCGCTGATCATCGGCCGGTTCGGCAAGCCGGGCAGGGGCGGGCTGCAGATGGACCCCGCGCAGGTGGAGCGCCTGCTGTACGCGACGGCGACCCCGAAGGGCTGCCCGACGCCCCGCACCTACCGCTACAGCACGGGCGAGAGCCAGGTCTGCGAGGGGCCCACGGCGAAGAACGGCTTCTTCGGGCACGGTCTGGTCAATGCCGCCCGAGCCGCCACCGTCACGTCCTGAGCGGCCTCCTGGGCCGTTTCCAGGGCCGCCTGAGTACGCGTCTGAGTAGCCCGCCGGATGTCCGGCGGGCTACGGGGGCCTACCCTCCTCCGCGAGGAGGGCAGAGCATGATCTACGGGCTGGTCTGGCAGGCCACGATGGTGGTGCACTTCGTCGTCATCGCCTACATCGCCCTGGGCGGCTTCCTCGCCTGGTGGCGGCCCCGGCTGATCTGGCCGCACCTCGCGCTGGCCGCCTGGGGCCTGGTGCAGCTCACCGGGCTCGTGGAGTGCCCGCTGACCGCGCTGGAGAACTGGGCGCGGGCCAGGGCGGGGGAGGGCGGGCTGCTGCCGGGCGGCTTCATCGACACCTACATCGAGGGCGTCGTCTATCCGGAGGCGTACGTGTGGCACGTGCGGCTGGCGGTGATCGCCGTCGTGCTCGCCTCCTGGGCGGGGCTCGCGATCAGGATCCGCCGACGCCGCACACGTCCTGCGCGTACGACAGGAACGTCTGCTGCACCGGAGCCGGAGGCGTCGCGATGAGGTAGCGCTTCTCGCCGCCGCCCACGGTGCCGTAGACCGGGAACAGGTAGGCCTTCTTGGCCTCGGCGAAGGCGTGCCAGTCGCAGCGCATGGGGGTGATCTCCACCGGGATCTCCAGCCGGGTGGCGTCCGCCGCGAGCACCGCCACCGGCCGGCTCTTGCCGGAGCGGGGCAGCATCGTGTAATGCGTGGTGGCGCCGAGCTCGTCGATGGTGACCGGCTCGGAGCCGCCCTTCCTGGTGACGACGAGGTTCCCGTGGAGGATCCGGCCCGCGCGGGTCCAGGTGTCCCCGAAGGTCACGTCCACCGACTGGCGCAGGATGTAGGCCCCGCACTCGGCCTTCACCAGCCCGTCCAGCGTGGGATCGGGGTGGTGGACCGGGAACTCCACCTTGTGCAGGGCGCCGTCGCCGACCTGGATGTGCGCCACCACCGTGGCCGGGCGCACCGGCGGGATCTTCTCCGGGTCGCAGCGCGCCTCGCCGTACGGGATCCGCAGGTCCGTACGCGGCGTCTTGCCGAGGGTGGTGTCCACGGGGGCCGGCGGGAGCGTCGCGAACGAGTCCGTGACGAGCTGGACGTCCTGGAAGCGCACCCGCGTGGTGGTGTCGTTGCGCACGGACACCTCGAGCTCATGGGATGTCTCGTCGCTGCGCCACTGGTTGAGCGACACCGAAACACCCATCGGCGGCGCTGCCGATTCGGTAGCCTGTCCTGCGCACGCGGCCAGGGTGAACAGCGCCGTTATTGCCCCCCAAGTCCGGGTACGTCCCATGGCTGCCAAGGCTAGGGCACGCGGGTGATCGCGTGAAGTGTCTGAACATTTGGCGACAGCTGTGTGCGCCCGTCTCTGCAAGTGGTCTGTACCAATTAGGGTAGTGCTGTGAGTCGTCGAGCAAAGATCGTCTGTACCCTCGGGCCCGCCACCTCCTCACCGGAGCGCCTACGCGAGCTCATCAAGGCGGGGATGAACGTCGCCCGCTTCAACCTCTCGCACGGCAGCCACGAGTTGCACAAGGAGGTGTTCGACCGGGTCAGAGCCGCCGCCGACGAGCTGGGCTGCGCCGTGGGCGTCCTCGCCGACCTCCAGGGTCCCAAGATCCGCGTCGGACGTTTCGCCTCCGGTCCCGTACGGCTCGGCTTCGGCGACGTCTTCACGATCACGACCGAGGACGTCCCCGGAGACCGGGACATCGTCTCCACGACCTACGCGGGCCTGCCGGGCGACGTCAAGCCCGGCGACACGATCCTCGTGGACGACGGACGGCTGAACCTCGAGGTGACCGCGGTCGAGGGGCCGCGCGTCGTCACCCGCGTGGTCATCGGCGGCATGATCTCCGACAACAAGGGCCTCAACCTCCCCGGCGTCGCCGTCAGCGCCCCGGCGCTCACGGAGAAGGACGAGGAGGACCTGCGCTGGGCCCTGCGCACCGGCTTCGACATGATCGCCCTGTCGTTCGTCCGGTCGCCGGACGACGCCGCGCTGGTCCACGGGATCATGGAGGAGGAGGGCGTCAGGCTCCCGCTCCTCGCCAAGATCGAGAAGCCGCAGGCCGTCGACCGCCTCGAAGAGATCGTGGACGCCTTCGACGGCGTGATGGTCGCCCGCGGCGACCTCGGCGTCGAGCTGCCGCTTGAGCAGGTGCCGATCGTCCAGCGCCGCATCATCGAGCTGTGCCGCGAGAAGGCCCACCCGGTCATCGTGGCCACCCAGATGCTCGACTCGATGATGAGCGCCCCCCGGCCGACCCGCGCCGAGGCGTCCGACGTCGCGTACGCCGTGATGGACGGCGCGGACGCGGTCATGCTGTCCGGCGAGACCTCGGTGGGCAACTACCCGATCGAGTCGGTCTCCACGATGGCCCGCATCGCGGTAGCCGCCGAGAGCACCACGCTGCAGGCCACCCACACGCTGGACCGCCTGCCCGAGACGACAGGCGGGGCCATCGCCCGCGCCGCCGCCGAGGTCGGCGCGATCGTCGGGGCCAAGGCCCTGGTGGCGTTCACGATGTCCGGCGAGACCGCCCGGCGGCTGGCCCGCTATCGCTCGCCGATCCCGCTGCTGGCGTTCACCTCCAACCCGCAGGTGCGCGGCCAGCTCGCGCTGACGTGGGGCGTGGAGACGTTCGAGGTGCCGTTCGTGCACCACACCGACGACATGGTCCGCCAGGTCGAGGCCTCGCTGCTGTCGCTCGGCGTCTGTGAGAAGGGCGACAAGGTCGTCGTCGTGGCGGGGTCGCCGCCCGGCAACCACGGCTCCACCAACGCCCTGCGCGTCCACACCATCGGTTCGGCGGTCGCCCACCCGTCGAGCTGACCTCCCGGCGCACGCCCGGGTGCCCGGGCCGCATGACCTGGGGCACCCGGCGGCGGGGGAAAACCCCTTGAAGGCGCGGCGTCCTTCGACGGAGCATGGCAGGATCGAGTCGACCTTTCCTGTCAGATGCCGTCGTGCCGGATGCCGGAGGAGCGCTGCGCCCGTTGATGGACTCCCCCCAGGACCCCGGGCCCGGCGCGAGCGGCGGCACTGGTCACAGACCATGGCACTCGCTGTGGCGACTGCGGTCCTACCTGCGCCCGTACGTGCGCAGCCTGGTGGTGAGCTGGGTAGCCGCGCTGCTCGGGATCGCCGCGGGCACGGTGATCCCGCTGGTGAGCAAGGAGATCATCGACGGCCCGGTGGCCCACGGGGACCTCGGCGGGCTGGTCCCGCTCGGGTTGCTGGCCGTCGGCCTCGGCGTCGCCGAGGCCGTTCTCACGTTCGTACGCCGCTGGTCGCAGGCCGGTCCGGTCCTCGGCCTGGAGACCGCGATCCGCGACGACCTCTACCGGCATCTCCAGCGGCTGCCGATGAGCTTCCACGACGGATGGCAGTCGGGGCAACTGCTGTCGAGGGCGACGACGGACCTGTCGACGATCCGCAGGTTCCTCGGCTTCGGCATGCTGTTCCTGATCATGAACATCCTGCAGCTCACCGCGGTCACCGTGGTGCTGCTGCGGATGCACTGGCCGCTCGGCCTGCTCGTCGCCGTCTCCGCCGTCCCGATCGTGGCCCTGTCACTGCGTTTCGAGCGGCGCTACAGGGTCGTCTCCCGGCAGGTGCAGGACCAGCAGGGCGACCTCGCCACGCTGGTCGAGGAGTCGGCCGTGGGCATCCGCACGGTCAAGGCGTTCGGGCGGCGCGAGCACGTGTTCGGGACCTTCGCCGCCGCCGCCCGCGAGATCCGCCGCACCTCGCTGGCGAAGGTGCGGCTGGCCTCCCGGTTCTTCACCTTCCTCGAAGTCGTGCCGAACGTCACGCTCGCCCTCGTCCTCCTGCTCGGCGCGATCGCGGTCGGCGCCGGCGCGCTGACGCTCGGCACCCTGGTCGCGTTCACCACACTGGTGCTCCAGCTCGTGTGGCCGGTCGCCTCGCTCGGCTACATCCTCACGATGGGCCAGGAGGCCATGACCTCCGCCGACCGGGTGATCGAGGTGCTCGACACGGTGCCCGCGATCAGCGGCGGCCCGGCCGTCATCGAGCGTCCGCGCGGCCACGTGCGCTTCGAAGGCGTAGGGTTCCGCTTCCCCGGCGCCGACCGGCCGGTGCTGCGCGACGTGTGGCTGGAGGTGCGGCCGGGGGAGACCGTCGCCCTCGTCGGGGCCACCGGGTCGGGCAAGACGACGCTCACCGCGCTCGTGCCCCGCCTGCTCGACGTCACCGAGGGCCGTGTCACCGTGGACGGGCACGACGTGCGCGACCTGTCGCTGACCTCGCTGCGCTCGGTGGTCGCCACCGCGTTCGAGGAGCCGACGCTGTTCTCCATGAGCGTCCGCGAGAACGTGACGCTGGGCCACGGGCACGCCACCGAGGACGAGATCCGGCAGGCCCTGGAGATCGCGCAGGCGACGTTCGCGTACGACCTGCCGTGGGGGCTCGACACCCGCATCGGCGAGCAGGGGATGTCGCTGTCGGGCGGTCAGCGGCAGCGGCTCGCGCTGGCCAGGGCCGTCCTCGGCAGGCCGCGGGTGCTCGTCCTCGACGACACCCTGTCGGCGCTCGACGTGGAGACCGAGGCGCTGGTCGAGGAGGCGCTGCGGCGGGTGCTCGCCGAGGCGACCGGCATCGTCGTGGCCCACCGCGCCTCGACCGTGCTGCTCGCCAACAGGGTCGCGCTGCTGCGCGACGGCACCGTCACCCACGTCGGCCGCCACGGCGACCTGCTGTCGGCCGTGCCGGAATATCGCGAACTGCTCGCCCAGGACGCCGACCTCGACCCCGAGGGATCGATGCGATGACCCAGCGGCCCGCCGACGACGCGACGGAGACAGACACGTGGCGTGGGGTCGCCGCGGAGGAGCGGGACGAGATCTCCGAGCGGGTCTCCCTGCTGCTGCGCACCCGGTCGCGCCGCCTGCTCGGCGACCTGCTGCGCCCGCACCGCAGGGCGATCGCCGTGCTCACGGCGGTCATCGTGGTGTCCAACGCCGCCGGGCTGGCCCTGCCGTACCTCGTGAAGGCGGGCATCGACGACGGGATCCCGCCCATGCTGCGCGGACAGGGCGCGGGCACGCTGCTCGCGATCGTCGGCGCGCTGCTGGGCGCCACGTTCACCCAGGCGCTCACCCGGCAGGCGTTCCTGCAGATGTCGGGCCGGATCGGCCAGGACATCCTGCTGGAGCTGCGCCGCCGGGTCTTCGACCACTTCCAGCGCCTGTCGCTGTCGTTCCACGAGAAGTACACCTCGGGGCGGGTCATCTCCCGGCTCACCTCCGACGTGGACGCGATCGCGGAGCTGCTCGATTCCGGGTTCGACGGCCTGGTCACGGCCGTGCTCACGCTGTGCGGCACCGCGGTCATGCTGCTCGTGCTCGACGTGCGCCTCGGCCTGGTGGCGTTGCTGCCGCTGCCGGTCCTGCTGCTGTTCACCCGGTGGTTCCGCCGCGAGTCGAGCGTCGCCTATCGCCGTACGCGGGAGGCGGTGGCGCTGGTGATCGTGCACTTCGTGGAGTCGATGACCGGGATCAGGGCGGTGCAGGCGTTCCGGAGGGAGCCGCGCAACCAGGAGATCTTCGCGCGGCTCAACGCGGACTACCGCGCCGCCAACACGCGCGGCATGCGCCTGGTCGCGGTGTTCATGCCCGGCATCAAGCTGATCGGCAACATCACCATCGCCGCAGTCCTGCTGTACGGCGGCCTGCTGGCGCTGCACGGCACGGTCACGGTGGGCGTGCTCGCGGCGTTCCTGCTCTATCTGCGCCAGTTCTACGAGCCGATGCAGGAGATCTCGCAGTTCTACAACGCGCTGCAGTCGGCCGGGGCGGCGCTGGAGAAGCTGTCGGGCGTGCTGGAGGAGCGGCCCTCGGTGGCACCGCCCCGCCGCCCGGTGCCGCTGCCGCGCGCCGCGGGGGCGTTGCGGTTCGAGGCCGTCCGGTTCGCCTATCCCGGCGGCCCGCCGGTGCTTCCACTGCTCGACCTGGAGATCCCCGCCGGGCAGACCGTGGCCGTCGTCGGCACCACGGGCGCGGGCAAGACCACGCTGGCCAAGCTCATCGCCCGGTTCCACGACCCGGTCGCCGGGCGGGTGCTGCTCGACGGCGTGGACCTGCGCGACCTGGACGAGGACACCCTGCGCCGCCACGTTGTGATGGTCACCCAGGAGAACTACCTGTTCAGCGGGACGGTCGCCGACAACGTGCGGTTCGGGCGGCCCGGCGCGCCGGATTCGGAGATCGAGCGGGCCGCCGAGGCCATCGGCGCCCACACGTTCGTCTCCATGCTGCCGGACGGCTACCAGACGCAGGTCGGCAAGCGCGGCGGGCGCATGTCGGCCGGGCAGCGGCAGCTCGTGGCGTTCGCCCGGGCGTTCCTCGCCGACCCCGCCGTGCTGATCCTCGATGAGGCCACCTCCAGCCTCGACGTGCCCAGCGAGCGCCTCGTCCAGCGGGCGCTGCGGACGATCCTCGCCGACCGCACCGCGCTGATCATCGCCCACCGCCTGTCGACCGTGGAGATCGCCGACCGGGTGCTCGTCATGGAGCACGGCCGGATCGTGGAAGACGGCCCGCCGGACCGCCTGATCGCCGGAGCGGGCCGGTTCGCCCGCCTCCACCGCGCCTGGCTCGACAGCCTCGCCTGAGGCCCGCCACCGCGGGCTACTCCCGGCGGCTTAGCCCGTCCGGCCGGGCTGATCCCGGTGGGGTAGCGGCGGATGACTCCATGGGCAGGACGCCGCCGCGCTCCGGCCGGACGAGTATTGGCGGTCATGGAAACCCCACAGAGGTATGTCCACGGGGTGGCGTTGCTGGCCACCGGCCTGCTCGCGGGCGCGTTCGCGTACGGCGCGGCCAACGAGATCCCCACGTTCGGAGCCGTTCCGCTGGACGTGCGCCTGACCTTCCAATGGGCCGCGGGCCCGGTGCCGGCCGGCTACGCCGAGATCTTCCGGCGCTGGGAGCTGTTCCACGACCTGCGCACCCTGACCACGCTGGCCGCCTTCGTCCTGATCGTCGCCGTGGCCGTCGTCAACCGGCCCGCCAACCGCTGAGGAGAACGTCCGTGAACCTCACTCTCATCGGCTCCACCGGCCACACCGGCCGATACGTCCTGGCCGAGGCGCTGCGCCGCGGCCACCGGGTCACCGCCTTCACCCGCAACGCCGCCGCCCTGGAAGCGCGACCGCACGCCGTCGTCGAGGGCGACGGCCGCGACCTGGAGAAGATGCGCACGGCCGTGGCGGACGCGGACGCGGTGATCTCCATCATCAACGGCGGCGACAGCCGCGACCCGCACCGTGCGGCCGAGGCCACCCGCACCGTCATGCGGGCGATGGCCGAGGCCGGGGTCCGGCGGCTGATCGTCACCACCCCCTATCCGATCGTCGCCCGCAGGCCGTTCCTGGTCCTGTGGCTGCTGCGCCGCCTGCTGGCCACCCAGTACGCCGACGCCCGCGACCTGGAGCGGGCCGTGAGCGCCGGCGACCTGGACTGGACCATCGTCAGGCTGACCCGGCTCACCGACCGGCCCGCCACCGGGGCGGTCGTGATCCGCCGCGAGCTGCTGGGCATGCCGCACGCCCTGACCAGGGCGGACGTGGCGGCCACCCTGCTGGACATCGCGCAGGAGGGTCACCTGAGCCGGGTGGCGGTCAACGTCAACGGGCGCTGAGCCCGCCACCCGTAAGTCACGCGTGGGGAAGGAGCAGGCGTTCCATGGCGGGGCGCAGGGGCGGGCCGATCTCCACGGGACGGCGGGTGCGCCGGCCCACGAAGACGTGCGTGAAGTCGCCCTCGGCGACCAGCGTGTCCCCGGCGACCAGCGCGAGCTCGTAGCGGACGCTGGAGCGGCCGAGGCGCCCGATCCGCAGGCCCACGCTGATCACCTGCGGGAAGGACACGGAGGCGTGGTAGGAGCAGCGCGACTCCACGCACAGCCCGATCGCCGGGCCCTCGTGGATGTCCAGCCCGGCCTCCTCGATCAGCCAGGTGTTGATCACGGTGTCCATGAGCGAGTAGTGCACGACGTTGTTGACGTGCCCGTAGACGTCGTTGTCCTTCCATCGGGTGGGCACGTCACGCCAGTGGGGATAGGCCGTCCGGTCGATCACGGGCTCGTTCACAGTCCGAGGTCCCGGCCGATGATCTCGCGCATGATCTCGTTGGACCCCGCCCAGATCCGGGTCACCCTGGCGTCCGCCCAGGCCCGCGCCACGCGATACTCCTTCATGTAGCCGTAGCCGCCGTAGAGCTGCACGCAGGCGTCGATCACCTGGTTCTGCACCTCGGCGGTCCACATCTTGGCCTTGGCCGCGTCGACCGCCGTCAGCTCCCGGGCGGTGTGGGCGGCCACGCACTGGTCGACGTACGCCCGGGTCACCTCCACCTTCGTCACCAGGTCGGCGAGGGTGAACTTGTTGTACTGGAAGCTGCCGATCGCCTGGCCGAACGCCTTGCGCTCCTTCACGTACGACAGGGTCTCGGCGAGCACGGCGGCGGCGTGGGAGATGTTGGTGACCGCGCTGCCGAGCCGTTCCTGGGGGAGGCGCTCCATCATCGCGATGAACCCCCGGTCCACCTCGCCGATCACGTTGGCGGCCGGCACCCGCACGCCTTCGAAGAACAGCTCGGCCGTGTCGGCCTCAGGCTGGCCGACCTTGTCCAGCTTGCGCCCCCGGTGGAAGCCGGGCATGCCCTCCTCGACCGCGAACAGCGTGATGCCCTTGGCCCGCTTCTCCGGGCTGGTGCGCGCCGCCACCACGACGAGGTCGGCCTGGTAGCCGTTCGTGATGAACGTCTTGGAACCATCGATGATCCAGTCGGAGCCGTCCCTTACGGCGGTCGTGCGCAGCGCCGCCAGGTCCGACCCGCCGCTCGGCTCGGTCATGCCGATCGCGGTGATCAGCTCTCCCGAGCAGAACGGCGGCAGCCAGCGCTTCTTCTGCTCGTCCGTCGTCAGCTCCACCAGGTAGGGCGCGACCACGTCGAAGTGGATGCCGAAACTGGACGCCAGAGCCATGCCCACCCCGGCGAGCTCCTCGATGAGCACGGCGTTGAAGCGGTAGTCGCCGGCCGCCGCGCCGTCGTACTCCTCGGGGACCTCCAGGCCGAGGAACCCCTGCCGGCCGGCCTCCCGCCACACCTCGCGGTCGATCAGCCGGCGCTCGATGAACTCCTCGGCCCGCGGGGCGACGGAGCGGATCACGAACTGCCGGACGGAGTCGCGGAATGCCTCGTGGTCCTCGCCGTAGATGGTGCGTCGCATCGATTCTCCAGACGATTGTTCGGTAGGGGGATGCTAGCGATTGACCTCCGGCGCGGACGCGGCGGCCGTCGCCCGTCAGCCCACCGGCACCGGATAGTCCTTCGCCAGCTCGGAGACCTCCGCCTCCCTGAGGACCACCGCGCCGCCGAGCGCCGCCTTGTCGGGCTTGAGCACGTACGACGACCGGGAGGCGGGCTTGTCGAAGAACGTGAAGTCCATCGGCGTGCCGAAGTCGCCGCCGAAGCCCGACTGCGTGCGGTGCGCGGTCAGGACGCCCTCACGGGTGAGGTCCTTGGCCTCGCACGCCTTCTTCATCGCCTCGTCCACGATCATCGCCGCGCTCCAGCCGGTGGGCACGCCGCTGTCGATGGTCTCGCCGGGATACTTCGCCTGGTAGTCGGCCACCAGCCGCTGCATCGACGGGTTCTGGGCGCTGACCGGCGTCCCCGCCGACACGTAGTAGAAGTCCTTCAGCAGGGCAGGCCCGGCCGGGGTCGGGAGAAGCTGCGGAGAGTAGGCCGAGTTGCTGCCGACGAACGGCACGTCCATGCCCTTGGCCAGGGACACCCCGACCAGCGAGGCCGTCTGCCGGGGCCCCACCGAGACGAGCACGGCCTTGACCCCGGCCGCCTTGAACGCCGCCACCTGGGCGCTCATGTCCTGGTCGGTCGCCTTGATCTTCTGCTCGACGATCTGCAGGCCGAGCTTGTCCGCGGCGTACTTCGAGCCGTTGAGCGAGCTCTCGCCGTAGTCGCCCTCGAAGTAGAGGTGCCCGATCTTGTCACCGGACGTGATCCCCTTCTCCTTCACGAGGAACTCGACGGCGTTGATCATGTCCACGTCGTACGTCGTGCCGGTCACCTGGATGGCCCGGCTGCCGAGCAGCGTGGTCGCCCATGCCATCGGGATCGTGAGCAGCTTGTCGCCGTCGATGCGCTGCTTCAGCGCCGTGATCATCGGGGAGCCGATGAACTGGGGGATCGCCGCCGACTTGGGCGCGACCTCGGTGTAGGCCGCCACGGCCTTCTGCGTGTCGTAGCCGTGGTCGCGGACGATCAGCTCGTACTTGCGGCCGCAGACCCCGCCGGCGGCGTTGACCTGGTCGAAGTACAGCTGCTGTGCCTGCGTCAGGCTCTTGCCGAACGACGCGTACGGACCGGTCAGGTCGGTGAGCGCGCTCACGGTGATCGTGGTGGCCGAGACGCCGGGGCCGGTCTTGACCCCGTCGCCGCCGGCCGCCGCCCCGGCGCCGTCGCCTCCGCCCGTGGCCTTGCCGCTCGCGCACGATGAGACGGCCAGGGACAGCAGGGCTAACGCCGCGACGCCGGCGCGGGTGCCGATTTTGCCCATCTGAGCTCCTTGAGTCGAACGCGGCCGAGCCGCGTGGCGAGCCCGGCCAGACCGCCGGGCAGGAACAGCACCACCGCGACGACGGCGGCGCCGTAGAGGATCCGCGCGGCCTCGGCGGGGGAGACCCCGCCGGAACCCGGCTCGGCCACCAGCGGCAGGGCGTCGCTGTAGCGCGTGAGCAGCTGGGGGAGCAGGGAGACGAACGCGGCCCCGGCGACCGCTCCCGCGACCGATCCCAGGCCGCCGATCACGATCATCGCGAGGTAGTCGAGCGACAGCAGCATGCCGAAGTAGTCCGGCACGACCTGCTGGAAGACCAGGGCGACCAGCACCCCGGCGAGCCCGCCGTACATGGACGACAGGACGAACACGCCCGCGCGGTATCGGGCGACGGGGACGCCCATGACCCCGGCGGCGATCTCGTGGTCTCTGATGGTGTTCATCGCCAGCCCGGGACGGCCGCGCAGCACGCCCCTGGCGAACACGGCCGCGCCCACGAGCAGCGCGATCCCGAGGAACCACAGCCGTTCGAGCGAACCGAACGGCACGTTCAGCACCACCAGCTCCGGAGTGTCGGCGAAGACGAGGCCGAACAGCTCCATCGGCGGCACCGGCCGTCCGTTGAAGCCGCCGGTCACCGGTTCGGCGTTGAACAGGATGTGCTGGCCGACGAAGATCAGGGCGAGCGTGGCGATGCCCAGGTAGGCGCCCTTGAGGCGGCCCGCGATCGGGCTGAACAGGCCGCCGCACAGGCCCGCGACGATCACCGCGGCCACGGCCGCGAGCGGCGTCGGGAGGCCCAGGTCGGTCGACAGGGAGACGTAGGAGTACGCCCCGACCGCGAGGAAGAAGGCGTGTCCCAGGGAGAGCTGCCCGGTCGCCCCGGTCAGCAGGTTGATCCCGATCGCGCCGATCGCCGCGGACATCGCGAACAGCCCCGCCTGCAGCCAGAACCCCTCCAGGTAGAAGGGGACCGCGACGGCCACCGTGGCCACCGCGAGCCACAGCACGGACCGGAGGGTCCGTGCCGGGGAACGCAGCACGGACCGGAGGGTCCGTGCCGGGGAACGCAGCACCGACCGGAGGGCGCGTGCCGTGATCCTGGGCGCGGCCGGGCGGGACCGGGACGCGCCGGGTGCGGGCGTCTCTAGTGCGGGCGCTGCTGTCGGGGGCGCTGCTGTCGGGGGCGCTGCCGTCGGGGGCGTGTCGCGTACGGGCGTGGCGGCGTCGGGCGTGGGTTCAGACACGGGCCGGCTCCTTCGTGCCGAACAGCCCGGCGGGCCGCAGCAGCAGGATCACGATCATCACGAGGAACGGCGCGGCGTCGCCGATGCCGCGGCCCAGGAAGGCGAGCTCGCTCTGGTAGCCGCTCATCAGCGTTTCGGTGACGCCCACGATCAGGCCGCCGGCCAGCGCGCCCGTGGTCGAGTCGAGCCCGCCGAGGATGGCCGCGGGGAACGCCTTCATCGCCGCCGCGGCCGTCCCTCTGTCGAGGCCCGGCGTCGGGAACACGCACAGGAACATCGCCGCGACCGCGGCCAGCGCCCCGGCGACGGCCCACGCGCTGAGCGAGACGCGGCCGAGCCGTACGCCCATCAGCGCGGCGGTCTCCGCGTCCTCGGCCGTGGCGCGCATCGCCACGCCCCAGCCGGTGAACTTGAAGGCGAGCAGGAACGCCACGATCAGCGCGGCGGCGACCACGAGGGCCACGACACGGGTCTCGGCGACCGTGACCGGCCCGAAGTGCAGCACCCGGTCGCCCCATGGATCGCCGAGGGCGAGCACCTCGGTGCCGATCTGCCGGGTGAGCTCGGTCGTGAGCAGGATGTCCACGCCGATCGTGACGATGGCCAGCACACCGCGCGAGCCGACGTGCGCCCGCCGCAGGATCAGGAACTCCACCAGCGCGCCGACCACCGCCGCCGCCGCGATCCCGGCCGCCAGCGCCGCCCAGAACCCGATCAGCGGGTGCAGCCGGGCGATCACGTAGCCGCCCGCCAGCAGCAGTGACGCGTGCGTGAAGTTGACCACCTCGGTCGCCTTGAAGATCACCACGAAGCCGAGCGCGATCAGCGCGTACACGGCCCCGACCGAGATCCCGTTGACGAGCAGCTCCAGGAAGACCGCCATCACGCCTCCCCCCGTTCATCGGAGGGGCGGCCGAAGTCGCCGAGATAGGCGCGGACCACCTCGGGGTCGCGCTGGACCTCCTCGGGTGGCCCGTCGGCGATGCGCCTGCCGAAGTCGAGCACGGTCACCGCGTCGGCGATCCGCATGACCATGCCCATGTCGTGCTCGACCAGCAGGATCGAGATGCCGAGGCTCTCGCGCACCGACTCGATGAGGCCGGCCATCTCGCGCCGCTCGCCGCCGTTCATCCCCGCCACCGGCTCGTCCAGCAGGAGCAGCCGCGGCTCCATGCACAGCGCGCGGGCCAGCTCCACCCGCTTCTGCACGCCGTACGGCAGCAGCCCCACGGGGATGGACAGCGCGTCGCCGACGCCCGCGAACTCCGCGATCTCCGCCACCCGCGCGCCGTGCCGTACGGCCTCGTGCCTGGCCGCGGGCAGCCGCAGGCCGGCCGAGACGAAGCCGGCACGGGTCAGGCGGTGCCGCCCGAGCATGAGGTTGTCGCGCACCGTCAGGTGGGGCGACAGGGCGATGTTCTGGAACGTCCGCGCCACGCCCAGCGCGGCCACCTGGTGCGGGCGCAGCGACGTCAGCTCGGCGCCGCCGAAGCGCACGCTGCCCGAGGTGGCGCGGTAGACGCCCGACAGCACGTTGAAGCAGGTGGACTTGCCCGCGCCGTTCGGGCCGATCAGCGCGTGCACGCTGCCGGGGGCCACGGTGAAGCTCACCGCGTCGAGGGCGGTGAGCCCGGCGAAGCGCACCGTCACCTCGCTGACCACGAGCTCCGCCGGGCCGTCGCCGCCGACCGTACCGACCGGTTGGTTTCTCAGGGGTATGCGTCGCCGCCTCGCCGGGTACGCGCGCGGCTCGCCGCGGCGGTGGGTCATGCCGTCCATCTCGCCAGCCTGGTCCTCTCGTGCTTCTCGGTCGCAGAGTCGCGGGCAGAGCCGGTCGCAGAGTCGCGGGCGGAGCCGGTCGCGGAGCCGGTCGCGGAGTCTGGGGCAGGGCCGGGGCCGGTACCGACCGGTCGGTCTGTCTCGGGCGCGCCGACACCGAGATAGCGGCGGCGCACCTCGTCGCTGGCCGCGAGGTCCGCCGCCGGGCCCGACAGCGCCACCTCGCCGACCTCCAGCACGTACGCCCGCTCGGCCAGCGCGAGCGCCATGGCCGCGTTCTGCTCCACCAGCAGCACCGACGTCCCCTGGGCGTTGATCTGCCGCACGGTGTCGGCGATCCGGGCCGCCATCAGCGGCGCCAGCCCGAGCGTGGGCTCGTCGAGCAGCAGCAGCGACGGCCCGGCCATGAGCGCCCGTCCGATCGCCAGCATCTGCTGCTCGCCGCCCGACAGCAGGCCCGCCCGCTGGTGGGCCCGCTCGGCCAGCACCGGGAAGAGCTCGAACACCCGCTCGCGGCCCTCCGCCGCGCGCCTGCCCGGCACGCCCAGCGCTCCGGCGCGGAGGTTCTCGGCCACCGTCATGCGGGCGAACACCCGTCGCCCCTCCGGCACCTGGACCACGCCGCGCCGTACGACCGCCGCGGCCGGCACCCTGTCGAGCCGGAATCCGCCGAAGGCGACCGTCCCCGACGTGATCGCGCCCCGGTGGAACCGCAGCGTCCCCGACACGGCACGCAGCAGCGTCGTCTTGCCCGCGCCGTTCGCGCCGAGCACCGCGGCCACCGTGCCCACGGGCACGGACAGATGGACGCCGCGCAGGGCGCGCACGGGGCCGTATCGCACATCCAGGCCCCTGATATCGAGGCCACCGGTCTCCTCGGGGTCCGCGATCCGCGGGCCCTCGATCCTCGGGCCGTCGGTCTCCGGGCCCGCCTCACCAGACATCCGCGCCTCCTGTGACTTCGATGAAGGCACACCCAACCCACCGTGGTCGAGGGCCGTCCAGCGCCGGACGTCAAGTCGGGACCCCAGCCCATGCCCGCCCGTCGCGCCCTGTGCTCCAGCACAATCCCGCATCACGAAACGAAAACCGAACCTTGTTCCGGACGCTGTGTGCTGGCACATTCGGGGCATGAGGTCCAGGACGGACGCCGAGGTCCGGGAACTGCTGCGGACCTCCGCCGCAGGCCTGCTGGAACGGCTGCCCGAGCTCGCCGACGAGCTGGTGAAGCGCGGCAGGGAAAGCGACGAGGCCTACCGCATGACGGTCCCCTTCGAGGACCACTGGAAGAGCACCCACGAGGGGCTGCGCGTCGGCATCACCGCGATCCTGCAGCCCCGGCACGAACGGCGCGACGTCGCGTACGCCCAGACGGTCGGGCGCAGGCGGGCCGAGTTCGGGCTGCCGCTCGACTCGCTCATGCGCAGCTACCGCCTGGCCGCGCAGGTCACCTGGAACGGCGTCATCGACATCATCGGCGACCAGGGCCAGGAACGGCTGCCCGCCCTGCTGCGCAGCGCCACCCACGTCTGGCACGCCATCGACCGCCAGGCCGTGGCTGCGGCCGACGCCTACCGCCGCCGGGAGAACGAGCTGCTCGGCCGGACCAACCAGCGTGTCAACGCCATGCTCGACGCCCTCCTGGAGGGCCGCGCCGACCCGGCCGTGGCGGGCGTGGCGGCGGGCGCCCTCGGCCTGCCGGAGCACGGCCGCTATGCGGTCGTCACAACGCGGCTGCCCGCGCAGCCCGACCGCGTGCACCGCCCCGACGAGATCGGCGGGCTGCGGTTCCTGTGGCGCATGCGCCCTGACCTGGAGATGGCGGTGGTGCACCTCGGCGACCGGGAGCTGGACGACCTGGTGGCGGCGATCACGCCGGTCGTCTTCGCGAGCGCCGGCGTCAGCCCGGTGGTGGAGAGCCTCGCCGACCTCGGCACGGCCCGCCGCCTGGCGGAGGTGGCCATGCGCACCTGCTCGGGGACCGGGCCGGAGATCGCGCGGCTGGATCAGCGGCTGCCCGCCGCCCTGGTGGTCTGCCAGCCGGAGCTGGCCGGTCACCTCGCGGGCGGCGTCCTCGGCCCGATCATCGCCTCGTCCGACGGCGGCGTGCTGCTCGCGACGCTGGAGGCGTGGCTGCGCTGCGAGGGGTCGGCCGTCCGGGCGGCGGCCGAGCTCTACTGCCACCGCAACACCGTCTTCAACCGCGTGCGCCGCATCGAGCAGCTCACCGGCCGGTCGCTGGCCCGCCCCCTGGACGTCGTCGAGCTGTCCCTCGCCCTCGACGCCGTCCGTCTCCTCCCCGGCACCTGATTTCCCGTATCGGACGTGCCGGTTACACGGGCGCGCGACGATGCCGGACGTGGCCACCGGTTTCCGGCCGTGACTCTTGGTGCCGGAAGCGGGATTCGAACCCGCACGCCCTTTCAGGCGGACGCTTTTGAGGCGTCTATGTCTGCCATTCCATCATTCCGGCGCTTTTATCGGACTATGTCCCGATATGTCCAAGTTTAGAATGATCGACGGGCAGTCGATCATCTTCCACCTGACGTGGTTCTAATGTAGCGGACGTCGGTAACCTCTTGTGCGTGAGTACGCAGCGGCGAGTGGTGATCGCGGAAGACGAGGCGCTGATCCGCCTCGACCTGAAGGAGATGCTCGAAGAGGACGGTTACGCCGTGGTCGGCGAGGCCGGCGACGGCGAGACGGCGGTGAAACTCGCCGTGGAGCTCCGCCCTGACCTGGTGATCCTCGACGTGAAGATGCCCGTGCTGGACGGGATCTCCGCGGCCGAGCGCATCGTCTCGGAACGCATCGCGCCGTGCCTCATTCTCACCGCGTTCTCGCAGCGCGACCTGGTCGAGCGGGCCAGGGACGCGGGCGCGATGGCCTACCTGGTCAAGCCGTTCACCAAGGGCGACCTGGTTCCGGCCATCGAGATGGCGGTGAGCAGGCACGAGGAGATCGCCGCGCTGGAGAAGGAGGTCTCCACGCTGTCGGAGCGGCTGGAGACCAGGAAGCTCGTGGAGCGGGCCAAGGGCCTGCTCATGGCCCAGCACGGGTGGACGGAGCCGCAGGCCTTCCGGTGGATCCAGAAGGCGTCCATGGACCGGCGGATGAGCATGCGCCAGGTGGCCCAGATCGTGGTCAGCGGGAACGGCGGCGAGGCCCAGCCGCCCGCCTGATCACGCCCTGCGGAGCGCGGTTCGGAAGACTCCTGGTCAGGGGCCGTCCCGCTAAGTTGAGGAGTTATTACGACTCCGCATCCAAGTGCGGACAGTTCTGATGCATCCCTGGTCGGGGCTTGCCGCGGCTATGTACCTTTCAGCCATTCGATCGGGACCAGTCGGCAGCGCTGACGATTCCCGGGCCTGGATGAAGGAGATGCTTCATGATCCGCATTGCCCCCCTCGGGCGGGCGCTGGCCGTCGCCGCGGCCGCCAGCCTCGCGCTGACGGCCTGTGGCGGTGGTGAGGACAGCGCCGCGCCGGCTTCCTCGGCGCCGGCTGCCGAGTCCTCGGCGCCCGCTGCCGCCACCGCCCAGGGCGATGGCGTTCTCACCGTCGGCACGTTGCTGCCGCAGACCGGCTCGCTCGCCTTCCTCGGCCCGCCGGAGTTCGCGGGTGTCGGGCTGGCGGTCAAGGAGATCAACGACGCCGGTGGTGTTCTCGGCAAGCCGGTGACGCAGATCGACACGGACTCGGGCGACACCTCGACCAACATTGCGTCCCAGTCTGTCGACAAGTTGCTGCAGCAGAAGGCCGACGTGGTCATCGGCGCCGCCTCGTCCTCGGTGTCGCTGTCGGTCATCGACAAGATCACCGGTGCGGGCGTCGTCCAGATCTCGCCGGCGAACACCTCGGACCAGTTCACGACCTACAACGACAAGGGTCTGTACTTCCGTACGGCTCCGCCGGACGTGCTGCAGGGCCGTGTCCTCGGCGACCTGATCCTCGCCGACGGCAACGACACGGTCGGCATCCTGGCCCTCCAGGACGCGTACGGCACCGGCCTCGCCGACAACGTGCAGAAGGCGGTCGAGGGCGGCGGCGGCCAGGTCGTGGAGAAGGTCATCTACGACCCGAAGGCGGCCGACTACTCGGCGGACGTCGCCAAGATCAAGGAAGCCAACCCGAAGGCCGTGGCGCTGATCGGCTTCGACGAGACCAAGAAGATCATTCCTGAGCTCGTCAAGCAGGGCCTGACCGCCAAGAAGGTGAAGTACTACTTCGTCGACGGCAACCTGTCCAACTACGGCACGGGCAAGGACGGCTTCCCCAAGGGCACGCTCGACGGCGCCAAGGGCACCCAGCCGGGCGCTCAGGTCTCGGACGACTTCAAGGCCAAGCTGCTGAGCGTCGACCCGAACCTCAAGGACTTCAACTACGGTCCCGAGTCGTATGACGCGACCATCCTGACCGCGCTCGCGGCGGTCGCCGCCAAGAGCGACGCGCCCGCGGACATCGCGGCCCACCTGCAGGAGGTCTCCACCGGCGGCGAGAAGTGCAAGGACTTCAAGTCCTGCAACGACCTGCTGGCGGCGGGCAAGGACATCGACTACGACGGCGCGTCCGGCCCGATCGAGTTCAACGAGGCCGGTGACCCGGCCGAGGCGACGATCGGCATCTACGAGTACGGCCCCGACAACACCAACAAGAACATCGCCTTCAACACCGGCAAGATCGCCGGCTGATCGCGGACACACGAAGGGCCC
This sequence comes from Microbispora sp. CSR-4, assembly GCF_008033685.1. Taxonomy (NCBI): domain Bacteria; kingdom Bacillati; phylum Actinomycetota; class Actinomycetes; order Streptosporangiales; family Streptosporangiaceae; genus Microbispora; species Microbispora sp. CSR-4. The sequence goes on along the minus strand of NZ_VJVX01000001.1, from coordinate 199,130 downwards.
GCTCCGTCTGGAGCGGGCCCTTTCCGCGTGCCCGGGACCCGCGGGCCGTGAAGGACGGCCGGCCGGTCGCGGGGCGTCTCGCCGTGGCGGCTCAGGAACGGCCGCAGGCGGTGAGGACGGCGGCGGACGCCTTGCGATACCGGCGCAGCAGGTCCTTACGCTCCGAGCCGGCCGTGTCGGCCCGCGACAGGGTCGCGGCGACGCCGTCGATGGCCGAGACGGAGGCCGAGGCGGAGGCCGGCAGGTGGGGGCCGTACATCGCCAGCGTGCCGCGCAGATAGCCGAAGCGGCCGCGTACGTCCCCGTCCCAGTGCTGGGCCTCCTCCTGCCCGGCCGGCAGCAGCGACAGCCCCAGGTAGCCGATGGCGGACACCACGCGGGCGCAGGGGTCGTCGTCGGCCTTCGCGCCGGTGACGTAGACCGCGCCGGTCGTCTTCCCGGACGCGGTCCCCAGGGACGAGACGGAGTCCGGAGAGGCTCCGGGTTCGGAGGACGCCGACTGGCAGGCGGCGAGGCCCACCGCGAGCGCCGAGACGACCAGTGCGGTGCGGAGGGGGATTCGGGTCATACCGAACATTGTTCCCCTGCATGTTGCCGATGTGGTGGAAAAAAGGTCACAGACGTACGACGAGGGCCCCGGCGTCCGCCGGGGCCCTCGTGGCGAGCCGGCTCAGGCCTTGGCGAGCGTGCCCAGGTAGAGCTGGATGACCTTCGGGTCGTTGATCAGGTCGCGGCCGCTGGCCATGTAGGCGTTGCGGCCCTGGTCGAGCACGTAGCCACGGTGGCAGATCTGCAGGCAGCGCCGCGCGTTCTGCTCCACCATGATCACGGTGACACCGGCCTTGTTGATCTGCTGGGCCTGGATGAAGACCAGGTCCTGCAGCTTGGGCGACAGACCCGCGGACGGCTCGTCCAGCAGCAGCACCGACGGCTCGGTCATGAGCGCCCGGCCCATGGCGACCATCTGCCGCTCACCGCCGGACAGCGAGCCGGCCCGCTGCTTGCGGCGCTCCCGGAGGGCGGGGAAGATCTCGCAGACGAACTCGAACCGCTCCTTGAACTTGCCGGGCACCTGGAAGGCGCCCATCTCCAGGTTCTCCTCGATGGTGAGGCTGGGGAAGACGTTGTTCGTCTGCGGGACGTAGCCGACCCCGCGGGCCACCAGCGAGTGGGCCTTGAGGCTGGTGATGTCCTCGCCGTTCAGGGTGACCGTGCCGCTGCGCACCGGCACGAGCCCGAAGAGGGTCTTCAGCAGGGTCGACTTGCCGGCGCCGTTCGGGCCGATGATGCCGATCAGCTCGCCCTTCTTCACGTACAGGTCGGCGCCGTTGAGGATGTTGACGCCGGGGATGTAGCCGGCGTACAGCTCGTCGGCCCGCAGCAGCGCGTTCTCGGCTCCGGCGAGGTGGTCGGAGCGGTCGACGACGGCCGCACGCGAGACGGCCGCGTCGTCCTCCTCCGCGGCCGTGACCGGCGTGGGCTCGCCGGCCTCGCCCGCCGCGGCGTCGCGGTCCGGCTCCGCGGGGTTTTCCGGAGTGGGGGCGGTCATGCCTTCTCCTCGATCTCGGACTCCAGCTCGGCCTCGGCCTCCTGCAGCTGCTCCTCGAACTCCTCGGCGGACATCGGCGCGTCGTGGTGGGCGCCCAGGTAGGCGTCGACCACGCGCGGGTCCGACATGATGGTGTCCGGCGGCCCCTCCGCGATCACCGCGCCCTGGGCCATCACGATCACCCAGTCGCTGATGTCGCGCACCATGTCCATGTCGTGCTCCACGAAGAGCACGGTCATGCCCTCCTCACGGAGGTCCTTCACGTGCCCGAGGAGCGACTGGGTCAGGGCCGGGTTCACGCCCGCCATGGGCTCGTCGAGCATCACCAGCTCGGGGCCGACCATCAGGGCCCGGGCCATCTCCAGCAGCTTGCGCTGGCCGCCCGACAGCGAGCCGGCGAAGTCGTCGCGCTTGGCGGCGAGCTTGAAGCGCTCGAGCAGTTCCTCGGCGCGCTCGGTGATCTCGTCCTCCTGGCGGCGCCAGCTGCCCGGGATCAGCGCGCGGAAGAAGTTCTCGCCGAGCTGGTTCTGCGCGCCGAGCCGCATGTTCTCCATCACGGTGAGCTTCGACAGGGCCTTGGTGAGCTGGAACGTGCGGACCATGCCCGCACGGGCCACCCGGTGGGCGGGCATGCCCTTGAGCTGCTTGCCGTTGAAGGTCCAGGACCCCTCGTCGGCGCTGTCGAAGCCGGTGAGCTGGTTGAAGAACGTGGTCTTGCCCGCGCCGTTCGGCCCGATCAGCGCGGTGATCGACCCGCGCTGGACCTCGACGTGGTCGACGTCGACGGCGGTGAGTCCGCCGAACCGGCGTACGACCTTGTCGACGACGAGGATGGGGTCGGGCTTGGGCACGCCGGGCTCGCGGTCGAGGCCCGCGAAGGCGGCCACCGCCGCCGCTTTCCTGCTCTGGGTGGTGTCAGCGTGCATCGAGCGCGATCTCCCTCTTGTCACCGAAGATGCCCTGTGGCCGGAAGATGAGCAGGAGCATCAGGCCGAGGCCGACCAGCATGAAGCGGACCGCGCCGATGTTGTTCACGGTGAACAACGAGGGCAGCAGCCCGGCGCTCACGGCCTCGCTGAGGGTGTTGCCGACGAAGACCAGCAGCACCCAGAAGATCGCGGCGCCGACGACGGGGCTGAAGACGCGGGCCGCGCCGCCGAGGATCACGATCGTGTACGCGTAGAAGGTGAACTCCGTGCTGAACAGGTCGGGCTGCACCGACGCCTGGCCGAGCGCGAACAGGAAGCCGCCGAAGCAGCCGATCACGCCGCCGAGCACGAGCGCCTGCATCTTGTAGGAGAAGACGTTCTTGCCGAGGCTGCGCACGGCGTCCTCGTCCTCGCGGATGGCCTTGAGCACGCGGCCCCACGGGCTCTTCATGAGCAGGTAGACCAGCCCGCAGGCGATCGCGATGAGCACCCAGCCGACGGTCAGCACCCACGTCACCCGCTCGTTGAAGCTGATCGGGCCGATGCCGTACGTGCCGGGGGAGTAGGGGTTCATCGCGAAGAAGTCGCCGGAGAAGTTCTGCCGGCCGTCCGAGCCGCCGAAGACGCTGCTGAACTGGACCGATCTGAAGACGAGCCGGACGATCTCGGCCGCCGCGATGGTGACGATGGCGAGATAGTCGGCGCGCAGCCGCAGGGTGGGGATGCCCAGCAGGAAGGCCAGCACGATGGTGGCCGCCAGGCCGATCAGGATGCCGAGCCAGAACGGCAGGTGGAAGGTGGCCACGGTGACGGCCATGCCGTACGCGGCGACGCCGAGGAAGGCCGCCTGGCCGAAGTTGAGCAGCCCGGCGTAGCCGAACTGGATGTTGACGCCGATCGCGGCGAGCGCGTAGACGACGGTCTCCAGGCCGATCGAGGCCTTGACCGTGGTGACGAAAATGGTGTTCCAGTCCACGTGTGGTCTCCGATCAGCCGATGCGCTCGCGCCGGCCGAGAATGCCCTGCGGCCGGAAGAGCATGACGAGGATGAGCACCAGCAGCGCGCCGACGGTCTTCAGCTCGGTCGGCACCACGACGGTGGACAGCTGGATGAACAGACCGACGACGATGGAGCCGACGAGGGCGCCGAAGGCGGTGCCGAGGCCGCCGAGGGTGACTCCCGCGAAGACGAGCAGCAGGATCTGGAAGCCCATCTGGTAGCTGACGTTCTGCGACAGGCCGAGCATCACGCCCGCGAGCGACGCGATGGCGCCGCCGACGGTCCAGATGATCCGGATGACGCCGTCGACGTTGATGCCGGAGGAGGCCGCCAGCGCGGGGTTGTCGGCGACGGCCCTGGCCGCCTTGCCGATGCGGGTCTTGAGGAGCGCGAGCCCGACGATCACGAGCACCGCGAGCTCGATGCCCATCGCGATGAAGTTCTTCGGCGCGGCGGAGATCGGGCCCACCTGGATGCCCGGCTGGGCGTTGTAGTCCGCGTACGGAGCGCCCTCGCCGCCGAAGAAGAACAGGAAGACGTAGCGGAGGAACAGTGCCAGGCCGATCGAGATGATCATCATCGCGACCAGGCTGCTGCCGCGCTTGCGCAGCACTCCCCAGAAGAACCGGTCCTGGGTGTATCCGAAGGCTCCGCCGATCACCACGGAGATCACCGCGGCCAGGACGAGCGGGATTCCCAGGACGACGTTGAAGAAGTAGGCGCACATCGCGCCGAACGTGAGCAACTCGCCGTGGGCGAAGTTGGTGAGCCCGGTGGTGCCGAACACCAGGGACAGGCCCATGGCCGCCAGGGCGATGATGAGCCCGAGGTTGAAGCCCTCGAAGGTGAGCTGCGCGACCCGGTCCCAGAAGGAGGAGGCGCCCGACGAGGACTCCGCGGCGGCCTCGCCCGGCTGGCCCGCGGGGGCGAGGGCGAACAGGACGTTGCGCTCGCTTCCCTCATAGACCTGGACGTTCAGGGTGGCCCGGTCCTTGAACTTCAGCGCGACCCCCTGCGGGAGGGTCGACTCGTCGAGTGTGACCTTATATGTGCCCGCCTGGGGGACCGGCACCTCCCACTTGCCGTCCGCACCTGTGGTGGCGTCTCCGACGGGTTTGCCGTCTTCGCCTGCCACGCTGATCTTCACGCCGTTCACCGGCTGGCCTTGGTTTTGGAGTGTGCCCTTCAACGCCTCCCCGTCCGCCCAGGCGGGGGAGGAGAGGAGAAATACGAGTCCACCCAGGAAGGCCGTGAACGCGATCACGGCTCTGCGCAATGGTGCTCCCTCTGGTTCAGGTCTTGGCGGGGTCGTGCCCCCACTGCGGACGCGCAACATCGTCCAGGTTGCTGCGATGTTGTGGCCGGAGCATAAGCCTGAGACGCCCGTTTCCGGGTTGTTCGTCACCAATTGGTGACCATGGTGTGTCACTGACGTGAGAAAGGCTTCGCAGGTCAGGGCATGTAAGGAGTCAACTGGAGGATCACTGCTGTAGGAGCCGGGGGATCGGCGCCGGAGAAAAGCATGAGCCCGTGAGAAGGACCTTTGGGACCGTACACAGCTTCCCCGGCTCCGCACGTTGTCTACTCGGTCTTCTCACGGGCTCTGGAGCCACAACGGTAGCGACCGGAGCGACCCCCGTGCAAAGAGAGTCGCAAGCCGTTCCGTTATGAGGCCCAATGCGTCGTAAGGGTTTTTCGTGGTTCTTGCCCGGCCGGCCCGCGGGCGGGCGTGCCCCGCGAGCCCGGCGGCCTCAGGAGGCGTCCTTGAGCATGCAGGTCAGACGGGCCGTGCACACCGCCCGGCCCTCGTCGTCGGTGATCTCGATGACGTACGTCGCGAGCGTGCGCCCGCCGTGCACACGGGTGGCCACGGCGGTGACGTGTCCCGAGGTGGCGGAGCGGTGGTGGGTGGCGTTGATCTCGATGCCGACGGCGATCCTGCCCGGGCCCGCGTGCAGGGCGGCGCCGGTCGAGCCGAGGGTCTCGGCAAGCACACAGGACGCGCCGCCGTGCAGCAGCCCGTACGGCTGCGTGTTGCCCTTGACGGGCATCCGGCCGACCACCCGCTCGGCGCTGGCCTCCAGGATCTCGAGCCCCATCCGCCGGTGCAGGTGGTCCCCGGGCGCGTTCATGAACGCCACGAACTCCTCGGGATTCGTCAAGGTCAAGGGGACGCCTCCTGTGGGAAGAGCACGGGTTTTCTGTCGTACAGGGAGACTAGGCTGCGGATGTGCCGAAGAGTGAAGCGACCCCCACCCGTCCGTGTCTGCTGCTCCTGGACGGGCATTCCCTTGCTTATCGCGCGTTCTACGCGTTGAAGGACGCGAACCTCATGACCACCGATGGTCAGCACACCGAGGCGGTGTACGGCTTCACGTCGATGCTGGCCAACATCCTGCGTGACGAGCAGCCGAGTCACGTCGCGGTGTGCTTCGACCGGAGCGAGCCGACCTTCAGGCACGAGGCGTACGACGGCTACAAGGCCAACAGGGCGGAGACTCCCGAGGACTTCCGCGGCCAGATGCAGCTCATCTTCGAGCTGCTCGACGCGCTGCGCATCCCGCGCCTGTCCGTGGCCGGCTTCGAGGCGGACGACCTGATCGCGACGCTGGCGACCCGGGCCTCGGCCGAAAGCATGAACGTGCTCATCGTGACCGGCGACCGCGACGCGCTCCAGCTCGTGAACGACAACATCACGGTGCTCATGACCCGGCGGGGCATCAGCGACATGACCCGCTTCACCCCCGAGGCCGTCAAGGAGAAGTACGGCCTCACCCCGGCGCAGTATCCGGACTTCGCGGCCCTGCGCGGCGACCCGAGCGACAACCTGCCGAGCATCCCGAGCGTGGGGGAGAAGACCGCCACCAAGTGGATCGTGGAGTACGGCTCGCTCGACGAGCTGGTCCGGCGGGCCGACGAGGTGAAGGGCAAGGTCGGCGAGAAGCTCCGCGAGCACCTCGGCCAGGTGATCCACAACCGGATGCTGACCGAGCTGCGGCGCGACGCCCCGGTCGACGTGGAGCCGTCCGCGCTCACCATGGGCCTGTGGGACCGCGAGGAGGTCAACAAGCTCCTCGACGCGGTGCAGATCCGCGGAGAGCTGCGCGAGCGCCTGTTCAAGACCCTCGGCACCACCGAGCCGGAGGCGGGCGAGGGCTTCGAGCTCGAAGTGACCGTGCTCGAACCCGGCCAGGTGGCCGGCTGGCTGGCCGCCCTCCCCGAGGACCGCGCCGGGCTGGCCTTCCAGGGCACGTACGGCAGCGGCACCGGGCGGATCGACGGCCTGGCGATCGCCTCGCCGGGCGGCGCCGCCTACCTCGACCCCACGCGCCTCACCGAGGAGGACGAGGCGGCGCTGCACGCCTGGCTGGCCGACGAGAAGCGGCCGAAGGCCGTGCACGACGCCAAGGGGCCGCTGCTCGGGCTGTGGGCCCACGGGCACGACCTGCGCGGGCTCACCTGCGACACGGCGCTCGCCGCATACCTGGCGATGCCGGGGCAGCGGTCGTTCCCGCTCGACGACCTGGTCCTGCGCTATCTCCACCGCGAGCTTCGGGCGGAGTCCGCGCCCGGCGGGCAGACCTCCCTGTTCGAGGATGCCGACGAGGGCGCGGCCCGCGACCTCGCGCTGCGCGCCCAGGCCGTGCGCGACCTGGCCGACGCGCTGGAGGCCCACCTGTCCCAGCGCGGCGGCACCCGGCTGGTGACCGAGGTCGAGCTCCCGCTGGTGCGGGTGCTGGCCCAGATGGAGCGGGCAGGCATCGCCGCCGACCGGCAATACTTCGCGGCGCTGGAGGCCGAGTTCGGCGCGGCCGTCAAGCAGGCGGTCGAGGCCGCCCACCAGGTGGTGGGCGAGCAGTTCAACCTCGGCTCGCCCAAGCAGCTGCAGGAGGTTTTGTTCGGCAAGCTCGGCCTGCCCAAGACCAAGAAGATCAAGACGGGCTACACGACCGACGCCGACGCGCTCGCCTGGCTGGCCCAGCAGACCGACAACGAGCTGCCGGTGATCCTGCTGCGCCACCGCGACCAGACCAAGCTGCGCACCACGGTCGAGGGCCTGATCAAGGAGATCGCCGACGACGGGCGGATCCACACCACCTTCAACCAGATCGTGGCGGCCACCGGGCGGCTGTCGAGCGAGAAGCCCAACCTGCAGAACATCCCGATCCGCACGGTCGAGGGCCGTCGCATCCGCAAGGGCTTCGTGGTCGGGGAGGGCTACGAGACGCTGCTGACGGCCGACTACAGCCAGATCGAGCTGCGGATCATGGCCCACCTGTCCGGGGACGAGTCGCTGATCGCGGCCTTCGAGTCGGGCCACGACTTCCACCAGGCCACCGCGTCCCGCGTCTTCGACCTGCCCCCGGAGCAGGTCGACGCCGAGCTGCGCGCCCGGATCAAGGCCATGAACTACGGCCTGGCCTACGGCCTGTCCGACTTCGGGCTGTCGGGGCAGCTCAACATCCCCGTCGCGGAGGCCAGGGCGCTCAAGGAGGAATACTTCGAGGAGTTCGGCGGCGTCCGCGACTACCTGGAGTCGATCGTCGCCCAGGCCCGCAAGGACGGCTACACCGAGACCATCCTCGGCCGCCGCCGCTACCTGCCCGACCTGACCAGCGACAACCGGCAGCGCCGGGAGATGGCCGAGCGGATGGCGCTCAACGCGCCCATCCAGGGCTCGGCCGCCGACATCATCAAGGTCGCCATGCTCAACGTGCAGAAGGCGATCGAGGGCATGCGCTCCCGCATGCTGCTCCAGGTCCACGACGAGCTCGTGTTCGAGGTCGCGCCGGGCGAGCTGGAGGAGCTGACCGAGGTCGTGCGCACGCAGATGGGCCGGGCCTACGACCTGAGCGTGCCGCTGGAGGTCAGCGTGGGCGTCGGCACCACCTGGGAGGACGCCGGCCACTGACCCACGGCCCGGGCACGCGCCCGCGCGCTCCCGCACCCCGCGAACCGGGCTGTCCTCCCGGGCCGTCTTACTGGGGGCAGGGGCGATGACCACGGCATTCCGGGCGCTCTCGCGCGCCCGGCGCGCAGGGCCGGGCGGACTGCGCCGTCTACCGGGCGGCAGGGTTCGCCGCGCGCTGGTCGAAGCGGGGCCGGCCCTGTGGCCGACGGGTCAGGGCGGCCGACGGCTCAGAGTGGGCGACGGGTCAGGGATGGCGACGGGTCAGGGATGGCCGGTGGGGCGGGTGCGCCTGCGGTCGCGCCCGGCCAGGGCCAGGCCCGCCTGCTCGACCTCCAGCAGGCTGGTCTCGTGCCGCTCGGTCTCGTACGCCGCCCGCCCGCCGCGTAGCCCGAACAGGCGCTTGCTCAGCGCGATGTACAGCACGGCCGCGATGTTGATCAGGAGGATCACGATCCGGAACGGGCTCGCCTTCTCGGCGATCTCGTAGATCTCCACCGGGATGAACGCCGAGGTGACGACCACCGAGAAGTACTCGCCCCATCGCTTCAGCAGCCACAGCCCGATGCCCTCGGTCAGCAGCAGGGCCGCGAGGACGAGCAGGGCGAGGCAGATCCAGGTGAGGGTCGTGGTCCGCGCGCCCAGCGCGGTCCGCAGCGTGTGCACCACGCCCGAGTGGTCGAGGTTCCACCCGAGTTTGCGGGCCAGCGGCTGGACCAGCGGGAGGTCCTGGTCGAACGCCCGCCGTACGGCGTCGTGGTGGGCCCGGAACCGCCACACGCCGTAGGCTCCCGCGATCACGAGCAGCGCCTTGGCCCAGCGGAAGACGGCGATCAGCCGTAGCACGGCGGCGTCCCGCAGCGCCCGGCCGCGCAGCACGACGGGCGCGTCGCGGGCCGGTCCGGCCCCGCGCGGCGGGCCCAGGGTGAAGTCGCCGCAGCGCAGGCAGCGCCACGCCTCGCCCAGCGCGGTGTCGGCGCGCAGGCGGCTTCGCAGCGCCTCCTCGTCCGGCGCGTAGGTGACGTGCCCGTGCCGTCCGCAGGCACGCAGGCTCCAGTCCACAGGAAAATTGCAACACACGCGAATGCGGACACGCCGGGCAGTAAGGTCAAATAACTGTGCGCAACCTTGCCCGGATGACGGCGATCGTGAATGTCGTCGTCGTCGTGATCGGTCTTGCCGTGCTCGTGCTGTTACCCCGGTCCACGGGCGAGGAACGGCCGCAGGCGCGGCCGGCGCAGCCGAGGTCGCCGTCGCCCAAGCCCAGTGCGGCACCGCCGAAGGCGACCGCCGCGTCGGCCAGGAAGGTCAAGGCGAACGAGGCCGGCCTGGTGCCGGTGATCATGTATCACCGCATCCTGCCCAAGCGGCTGGCGTCCATCGACCGGACTCCCGCCCAGCTCCGCAAGGAGCTGGAGCGCCTGGCCAAGGACGGCTACGTGCCGATCACCGCGGCCGAGCTGGTGGCAAGGAAGATCGACATCCCGGCCGGGGCCCATCCCGTCGTCCTGACCTTCGACGACGGTCATCCCAGCCACTTCGCCCTGGACAAGAACGGCATGCCGAAGAACGACACGGTCGTCGGCATCATCTTCGAGGTCGCGGCGAAGTTTCCGACCTTCCGGCCTGCCGCCACCTTCTACGTCAACCACGACCCCTTCGGCCTGCGGGACCGCGAGCAGCAGAAACAGGCGGTGAAGTGGCTGCTCGACCACGGCTTCGAGGTGGCCAACCACACCTACTCCCATCCCGATCTCCGCAGGCTTTCGAACAAGAAGGTCGCCGAGCAGATCGTGCGGCAGCAGCGGCTGCTGAAGAAGATCGGCGTGCCGGCCTCGACGACCTTCGCGCTGCCGTACGGGTCGATGCCGAGGAAACGGAGCAAGGCGCACGACGGCACCTGGGACGGCACCCGCTACCGCTTCGACGCCGTCTTCCTCGCCGGGGCGGAGCCCACGGTTTCGCCCTACGCGAAAAGTTTCCCGCGCTACGCGATCCCGAGGATCCAGTCCAACGGAAAACACGGCGAATGCCGGCGCTGGTGCACGACCTACTGGCTGGATTGGCTCGACAAACACCCAGGAGAGCGTTATACGTCGGATGGGGATCCGGCCCGAGTCTCGGTGCCGCGTAAACTCCGGGCAACGCTCTCGCCGTCCCGCGCGAAGTCGGTGATCACCTACTAGCCGTTCGCCTGGTTGCCTCGGATTGACCCGGCTCGCTCCGTCTCATATGCTGATCGCTGCGCTGTGGGCTCGCGCGCGTCACGGACGGAGCGGGCTCGCGCTCGGTCATCTGGTGGCTACCAGGAAAGCAGCATCATCCGGTGAACGAAAAACGGCCCGCCGCGCTTCTGTCACAACGACATCTGTCCGGTTCGGAGCAATTCCACACATGACGAGCAGCACTGAGGCCACCTCGAGCACCCCGCAGGTAGCGGTCAACGACATCGGTTCCGAGGAGGCCTTCCTCGCCGCGATCGACGAGACCATCAAGTACTTCAACGATGGGGACATCGTTGAAGGCACCGTTGTCAAGGTCGATCGAGACGAGGTCTTGCTCGACATTGGCTACAAGACCGAGGGCGTTATCCCGTCGCGCGAGCTCTCGATCAAGCACGATGTCGACCCGGCCGAGGTCGTCGAGGTCGGAGAGCACGTCGAGGCCCTGGTCCTCCAGAAGGAGGACAAGGAAGGCCGCCTCATCCTGTCCAAGAAGCGCGCCCAGTACGAGCGCGCCTGGGGCACGATCGAGAAGATCAAGGACGAGGACGGCATCGTCACCGGCACGGTCATCGAGGTCGTCAAGGGTGGCCTGATCCTCGACATCGGTCTGCGCGGCTTCCTCCCCGCCTCCCTGGTGGAGATGCGCCGCGTCCGCGACCTTCAGCCGTACGTCGGGCGCGAGCTCGAGGCCAAGATCATCGAGCTGGACAAGAACCGCAACAACGTGGTCCTGTCCCGCCGTGCCTGGCTGGAGCAGACGCAGTCCGAGGTCCGCCAGACGTTCCTCAACACCCTGCAGAAGGGCCAGGTCCGCAAGGGCGTCGTCTCCTCGATCGTCAACTTCGGTGCGTTCGTGGACCTCGGCGGCGTCGACGGCCTGGTGCACGTGTCCGAGCTGTCCTGGAAGCACATCGACCACCCGTCCGAGGTCGTCGAGGTCGGCCAGGAGGTCACGGTCGAGGTTCTCGACGTCGACATGGAGCGCGAGCGGGTCTCGCTGTCGCTCAAGGCGACGCAGGAGGACCCGTGGCAGCAGTTCGCCCGGACCCACCAGATCGGTCAGGTCGTGCCCGGCCGCGTCACCAAGCTGGTGCCGTTCGGTGCCTTCGTCCGGGTCGAGGAGGGCATCGAGGGCCTGGTCCACATCTCCGAGCTGGCCGAGCGCCACGTGGAGATCCCGGAGCAGGTCGTGCAGGTCGGCGACGAGATCTTCGTGAAGATCATCGACATCGACCTGGACCGCCGCCGCATCTCGCTGTCCCTCAAGCAGGCCAACGAGGGTGTCGGCGCCGAGGTCGAGTTCGACCCCACGCTGTACGGCATGGCGGCGACCTACGACGAGCAGGGCAACTACATCTACCCCGAGGGCTTCGACGCCGAGACCGGCGAGTGGCTCGAGGGCTTCGACAAGCAGCGTGAGGAGTGGGAGCGGCAGTACGCCGAGGCCCAGGCCCGCTTCGAGGCGCACCGCTCGCAGATCGAGAAGGCCCGCCAGGAGGAGGCGGCGGCCAGCGAGGCCGCTCCGTCGTCCTACAGCGGCGAGACCAGCACGCAGTCCGGCGGCGGCGCCCTCGCCTCCGACGAGGCCCTCGCGGCCCTGCGTGAGAAGCTGGCGGGCGGCCAGAGCTGACACCCGGTCTCTTCTGACCGGAGGTCAACGGCCAGTCCTCCACAGCATCACGAAAGGCCCCGCTTCGGCGGGGCCTTTCGCCATGTCCGGGCGGTTTTCCCATGCGGGGGGGACGCCTCGCCCCGATGGGCGGCAGGATGGGTCCCGTGATCGAGAGCGCCGGGCCGGTGCCGCCGCTGCGGCTCCTGGAGACCCGGCGCGGCGACGGCTCGGACAACGTGATCCTGCGATACGCGGTGCGCGGCGAGTGACGTCCGGGTGCCCGGCCCTGCGGAGCGGGGCGTGCCGATAGGGTGGCCCTCGTGGTGGAGATCACGAGGGCCCTGCCCGTGGACGCGGGGGAGATCCTCACCCTGCAGCGGGCGGCGTACGTCACCGAGGCGCAGCTCTACGGCGACCCGTTCATCGCGCCGCTCGTCGAGTCGCTCGACCAGGTGCGTACGGTGATCGAGACGGCGGTCGTGCTCAAGGCGATGGACGGCGGGCGGCTGGTCGGCGCGGTCCGGGGCCAGATGTCCGGCTCGACCTGCCTCGTGGGCCGGCTCGTGGTCGCGCCCGACCGGCAGGGGCAGGGGATCGGCAGCGCGCTGCTGGCCGCGATGCACGAGGCCGTGCCCACGGCGACGGCCTTCGACCTGTTCACGGGCCATCTGTCGGGCGGCAACCTGCGGCTCTACCGCCGCCTCGGCTATCGGGAGACCCAGCGCGAGCGGGTGCAGGACCACCTGACCCTGGTCCACCTGCGCCGGGAGCCCCGGCATCAGCCGGCCCGATAGGCTGCGGCACGTGCTGAAAGTTGGGCTCACCGGCGGCATAGGTTCGGGCAAGAGCGAGGTGGCGCGGCTGCTCGCGGCCCGCGGCGCGGTCGTCGTCGACGCGGACAAGATCGCCAGAGAGGTCGTCGAGCCGGGCACCCCCGGGCTCGCGGAGATCGTCGAGGCGTTCGGCGAGGACGTGCTCCGTCCCGACGGCAGCCTCGACCGGGAACGGCTCGGCGCGATCGTCTTCGCCGACGCCGAGAAGCTGAAGATCCTCAACGGCATCGTCCACCCCAAGGTGGGCGAGCGCAGCGAGCGGCTCCAGCGGGAGGCCCCGGACGACGCGGTCGTCGTCTATGACGTGCCGCTGCTGGCCGAGAACAACCTCGCCCCGCTGTACGACGTGGTGATCGTGGTGGACACTCCGGACGACGTGCGGCTGGAGCGTCTGCAGCGGTTCCGCGGCATGCGGGAGGAGGACGCCCGCGCCCGGATCGCCGCCCAGGCATCCCGGGAGGACCGGCTGAAGATCGCCGACATCGTCATCCGCAACGAGGGGTCGCTGGACGACCTGGAGGCTCAGGTCGACAAGGTCTGGCAGGACCTGAGCGGCCGGGTCGCCCACAACGCCTGACAGGAGCCACCGGGTCGGTCTGCCGTCGGCGCGCCCCCGAGGGCCGGATCACCTCGGCGCGGCGGCGCCGCCTGGCCGAGCCCTGCCTGGCCGGCCTGGAGACGACCGTCCCGGCCGGGAACTGGCCGGGTATCAGGCGGACCCGGTCTCCGGGAGCCGCCGGTGAGTGAGCACTCCCATCGCCCGGGCCGCTCCGCCCGGAGGCCGCACCGGCGTCCGGGCGGAGCGAATCTACAACGTAAAGCCGTCGAGCCCGGAGCGCTCACGGGCGTCCGGCGGCGGCGCCTTCCACCCAGGACCGGTAGGCGTCGAGGACAAGGCCGTGGAAGTGGTGCACGCCGTGCTCGGACAACCCCGAGCCGGACGGGTCGCACACGATGCGGCCCTGGTCGAAGGCCGGGGTGTTCATGCCCCGCTGCACGCTCTCCACGATCGTGATGTCCTGCTGCTGCAGCACCTCGTCGATGTAGCGCACCGCCTCCACCTCGGCGTCCAGGAGCTCGGCCGTCTCGAAGTAGAAGTCCCAGGTCTCCAGGGTGCGGCCGGGACCGGCCGGGATGACCTGCAGGACCATGAAGTTGCCGCGGCCGGGGTAGCGCAGCAGGCAGGTGTTGGGCCACAGCCACCACACCGCGTGCTGCGTGACCGACGCGCCCGCGACGTCGTACGCGGCGTTGTCGTGCGTGCCGGCCTCGGCGAAGTGGCTCGACCAGATGCCGCGGGTCTTCACCTCGTAGGTGTCCATGTCGACGAGGTCGACGAACTCCTTGTGGGCGATGTGGCAGTGGTAGCACTCCAGGAAGTTGTCGATGACGTTCTTCCAGTTGGACGCGATGTCGTACGTCAGCCGCTTCGCGAAGGTCAGCTCGGCCACGTCGGGGGCCCATTTGGCGATGTCGGCCGCCAGATCTCCGGCCTGCTCGGCCAGGGGGACGGCGTCCGCGTCCAGGTTCACGTAGACGAATCCGCCGAACTCCTCGACCCGCACCTGGTCGAGGCAGATCTCGTTCTTGTCGAAGGTCTCCATCGCGTCGGCGCGGCGGGCCGCCTTCAGCCGGCCGTCCAGGGCGTACGTCCACGCGTGGTACGGGCAGACGATGTTGCGCGTGGTGCCGGACCCCGTGAGCAGCTCGTGGGCGCGGTGCTTGCAGACGTTGTAGAACGCGCGCAGCGCTCCGTCGCGATCGCGCACGACCGCGATCGGCATGCCGGCCACGGTGGCCGACACGTAGCTGCCGGGGGACGCGAGCTTCTCCACATGGCAGATCCACTGCCAGGTGCGGGCGAAGATCGCCCGGAGGTCGACGTCGAGCCATCGCGGGTCGGTGTACGTCTCGGCCCGCAGCGACATCGATCGTGCGGGGTCCTCGTGATATCCGGTGCCGACGCGGCGTACGTCGTCGATCGTGACTGAAGCCATGGCCGGAGCATACGAGCGTCTGAACGATCGTTCAATATATTCCTGGACGTTCGTTCAGTCCTGCCGCTGTGCCGCCGGTGTGCCGGCGAGCGCGATCTCCTCGCAGCGGGCGACGTTCCTGCTGATCGAGGCGTGATCGAGCCCCAGCAGGGCGGTGAGCCACAGGCCGTTCTGGATGACGTCGATGTCGGCGGCACGCCTGCCGCACTCGTCGGCCGGCAACTCGGGGCGGGCCGCGTGGATCAGCGCGGCCAGTCCGGCGCGGTAGCGCTTCTGGGCCTCGGTGTTGATGCGTTCGAAGTCCTCGTGGGCCTGGGCGAGCGCCCAGAGCTGCAGCCGCAGGGACAGATACTCGGTCGTCAGGAACTCCGGATCGGCCACCCGCTTCAGCGCGGCTCGCAGCCGCTCTTCCGGTTCCAGGGCAGGGTCCGGCTCGACCAGTGCGATGTCCTGCTCCTCGATGCGGCGCAGGGCCGCCCGAATGAGGCTCGTCTTGTCCTCGTAGTGGTAGTTCACCAGCCCCAGGGAGACCCCGGCCTCGCGCGCGACGGCGCGCATGCTGACCCCCGAGATGCCCTGCAGGGACAGCAGCCGGAGTGCCGCCTCGAGGATCCGCGCCTGCCGGTCGATCTTCTCGTCGGCGTCCATCGCGCGCACGGGCCTCGGGCTCACCTCCACAACCTTAGCGGCGGCGGGAACGGCGCGTCAGTGGCCGCTCCTCGCGGCGGGGACGGCCCGTCTTGACGGTAGCGGCTAATGCCATTAGCCTTTGGGCTATAATGATGAGCCTGGAGGGCGAAAATGACCGAGTTCCTGAAGATCGGCGAGGGTGAGATCGCGTACGACGTGACCGGCGGGGGCCCGCTGGTCGTGATGGTCCCCGGCATGGGGGACAGCCGTCGCGCGTACCGTTTCCTCGCCTCGGCGCTGACCACCGCCGGATATCGCGTGGCGACCATGGACCTGCGCGGGCACGGCGAGTCGAGCCTCGGCTGGGACTCCTACACCCGCACCGACACCGCGAACGACATCGTCGCCCTGATCGAGCACCTGGGCGGGCCGGCCGTCGTCGTCGGGCACTCGTTCGCCGGGGGAGCGGCCACCATCGCGGCCGCGCAGCGGCCCGAGCTGGTCGACGCGCTCGTGGAGGTCGGCCCCTTCACCCGGCCGCAGAAGCCCGACCTGGGCGGGCTGCTGAGCAACGGTCACTACCGCAAGGGCATGACGCGGCTCATGGGCGTGGCGCTCTTCCGCAGCATCGGGCTGTGGAAGAGCTACCTCGACCACGCCTACCCGGGCGTCAAGCCCGCCGACTGGGCGGACTACCTGGCCGCCCTGGAGAGCGACCTGCGCAGGCCGGGCCGGATGGCCGTCGTGAGCGCGATGGGCGCGTCCGCCCCCACGGACGCCGGCGCCCACCTCGGCGACATCCGCTGCCCCGCCCTGGTCGTCATGGGCACCCGCGACCCCGACTGGGCAGACCCCCGGGCGGAGGCGGACGGCGTCGTCGCCGGGATGCCGCAGGGTCTCGGCGAGGTGGTGATGATCGAGGGCGCCGGGCACTACCCGCACGCGCAGCACCCCGACGAGGTCGCCGCCGCGATGCTCGCGTTCCTCAAGGAGCGCGTCCGTGGCTAGGGCCGCCCTGTCCCCGGACGCCGTCGTCGACATCGCGCTGCGCGTCGTGGACGAGGAGGGCCCCGAGGCGCTCACCCTGTCCGCGGTCGCCGGGCGGGCGGGCGTCGCCACGCCCTCCCTCTACAAGCACGTACGCAACCTCGCCGAGCTGCGCGTCCTGGTGTCCGGGAGGGTGATGGGCGAGCTGACGGAGGTCGCGAGCGAGGCGGTGCTCGGCCGGTCGGGAGACGAGGCGCTGCGCGCCCTGATGGACGGGTGGCGCGCCTATGCCGGCCGGCATCCGCACCGCTACTCCGCGCTGATCCAGGCGCCCCGGCCCGAGACGGCCGAGACGGGAAACCGGCTGGTCGGCATCATGGTCGCCGCGCTGCGGGCGTACGGGCTCGAGGGCTCGGCCGCGATCCACGCGGTGCGCTGCCTGCGCGCCGCGATGCACGGCTTCGCCGTCCTGGAGGCGGCGGGCGCCTTCCAGCTCGCCGAGGATCTCGACGAGAGCCACGCCCTGCTGATCCACATGGTCGTGTCCGGCCTGCGGACGGCCCACGAGCGCTGAGCCCTCCCGTGCCCTGCCCGGGCTGTGCAGCGCCCGCGAGCGATGTGCCCGGGCCGCCCAACGCCGCCGAGCGCTGAGCCCGCCGCGTGTCCGGGCTGCGCACCGCCCGCGAGCGCCGAGCCCCCCGCCTGAGGCCGTCAGAACGGCTCGTCGAGGGCCAGCCGCCTGACCTCGGGCAGGTATTCGTCAAGCTCACCGGGCTCGAACCGGCACATGCCGATCACGTACCAGAACTGGCCCGTCACGTCGCCCTCCAGCTTGTACAGCCCGCCGGGCGAGAACGCGGCCCATCCCTCGGGCAGGCCGAGCAGGGTGGCGCGGCGTTCGCGCCGGGGGACGTCCCACAGGAGCACCACGCCGTCGTCGCCGGCGCTGGCGAGCAGGTCCCCGGAGGGATGGAACGCCACCGACCAGATCCGGCGGCCGTGACCGGAGAGGGTGCCGACGCGCGCGCCGGAGGCCGGGTCCCACAGGTGGACGCCGAGGTCGTCCCCGGCGGTGGCCAGCAGATCGCCCGATGGGCTGAAGGCGGCCGTCCACAGCCGCCCGCCGCCGGCGAGCACGTGCAGGCACTCGCCCGAGGCGACGTCCCACAGCCGGGCGGTGCCGTCGTTGCTCGCGCTCGCCAGCAGGTCGCCCGAGGGAGAGAAGGCCACCGCGTACACCCGGTCGTCGTGGCCGCTCAGCGTCGCCGCCCACTGGCCGGTCGGCGCGTCCCACAGCCGCACGTTGCGGTCGTCGCAGCCCGTGGCCACGAGCCTGCCGTCGGGGCTGAAGCCGATCGACCTGACCCTGCCCCGGTGCCCGGCGAGGTTGGCGACCTGCCGTCCGGAGGGGCGATACCACAGCCGCACGCTGTCGTCGTCGTTCGCGGTGGCCAGCAGCTGCCCGTCGGGGCTGAACGCCTCGGCCCACACGTGGTCGGTCTCCACGTTGAGCTCCCGCTCGTACGTGCCCGCCACCGGGTTCCACAGGTAGACGCCGCCGTCGTTGCTCGCGGTCGCCAGCAGCGGACCGGCCGGGCTGAAGACGGCCGACACCAGCCGGTCGGCCGTCCCGGTGAGCGAACGCAGGCGGCGGCCCGTGACCGGGTCCCACAGCCGTACGTAACCGTCGTTGCCGCACGCGGCGAGCATGCCGCCGTCGGTGGAGAAGCGCACCGAGGTGATGCGGCGGCCGTGGCCGCGCAGCGTCTGGACGCACTGCCCGGTGCGCGGGTCCCACAGGCGGGCGGTGCCGTCGTTGCTGGAGGTCGCGAGCTGCCGGCCGTCGGGGCGGAACGCGAACGGCCACACCGAGCCCCGGTGCCCGGTCAGCTCGGCCCGCACCTGGCCGGTGCGGTGGTCCCAGATCCGTACGACCCCGTCGCTGTCGCCGGTCGCAAGCAGCTCGCCGGTGGGGTCGAACAGGACCTGGTAGACGGCGCCACGGTGCCCGGGCAGGCTGCCGGCGGCCTCGCCCGTGGCCGGGTCCCACAGCCGTACGGCTCCCTCCGTGTCGCCGGAGGCGAGCAGCCGGCCTTGGGGGTGGAAGGCGAGGGAGTAGATCCGGCCGGGGTGACCGGTCAGCTCGTGCGTCGCGGCGCCGGTGCGGGGGTCCCAGACGCG
This sequence comes from Microbispora sp. CSR-4, assembly GCF_008033685.1. NCBI lineage: Bacteria > Bacillati > Actinomycetota > Actinomycetes > Streptosporangiales > Streptosporangiaceae > Microbispora > Microbispora sp. CSR-4. Next base: position 180,278 of record NZ_VJVX01000001.1, on the reverse strand, counting down.
CAGCACGCCCTGGCCGTCACCGGCGGCCAGGCGGGTGCCGTCGGGGCTGAGGGCCAGGCGATAGACGGCTCCGCTGTGGCCGTGCAGGTGGTGGCGCACCCGCCCGGTGGCGAGGTCCCACACGCGGATCGCCCCCGCGCTGTCGCCGGTCACCAGCAGTCCCGGCAGGAACACGGCGGTGTAGATCGGGGCGGTGTGGCCCGGCAGCTCCCACACGAGCTCGCCGGACGCCCAGACCCGCATGATCCCGTCCGCGCCGCCCGCCGCGATCAGGTCGCCCGAGGTGACCACGGGCCACACGCCCTCGGGATGGCCGCGCAGGACGTGCGCCGGCTCGCCCGTGGCCGGGTCCCACACCCGGACGGTGCCGTCGCTCGCGCCGGTCACCAGCCCGGCCTCGCCGTAGGCGACCTTGTAGACGCGGCCCCGGTGGCCCTGCAGCGTGCGCAGGGCGGACCCGGTGACGCTGTCGCAGACGAGGACGCCGCCGTCCTCTCCGCCCAGGGCGACCACGCCCCCGCCCGGGTCATAGGCGACCGGTTCGGGCAGGCGGCTGCTGTTGAAGTGATAGCCGTACGGCACGCCGACGACGGCGGGGGCCAGCTCGGCGCCGACCCTGCCACCGTCCGGGCCGCCGCCCGTGCCGCCGCCCGTGCCGCCGTCCGTGCCGGGGACGGCGGGCGCCACGGCCGCGCCGCGCAGCTCGGGCGCTCCCCTGGGGACGCCGGTGACGTCGATGAGCGCGGCACGGTCCCAGCGGCTGCCTTCGACGGCGACGTCCCGCAGGTCGGCGCGGGCGAACCGGGCCCGGGTGAGGTCGGCGCCGCGCAGGTCGGCGCCCACCAGCACGGCCTCGTCCAGGCGCGCCCCCGCGAGCCGGGCGTCCCTGAGCACGGCGTGGGACAGGTCGGCCCCGACGAGCCGGGTGTCGGTCAGGTCGGCGCCGGTGAGGTCGACGCCCTGCAGCTCGCGGTAGGACAGGTCTTCGCCGCTGAGCCGGGCCCCGCGCAGGTCGGTGGCGGCCGAGGTGCGCAGCCGGGTGGTCACCTTGATGGCGTTGGCCCGCGCGACGTCGCCGGCGCCGGGGGAGGCGAGCGTGCGGGCGGCCCAGGTCTGCAGCCGCGAGGCGTCGGCCAGGTCGCACAGGAAGTCGACGGCGAGCGCCGACAACGGCCGCAGGCCGAGCCCCGGCGCGTGGCCGCCGTCGAGCGACTCCGCCAGGTGCCGGGCCACCAGCCACTCCACGACCGAGGCGTGGATGAAGCCGAACAACCCCTCGTCCGTACGGACCAGCAGGCTGCCGGCTCCGACGGCGTGCGCGGCCTGCTCGGGCGTCAGCCGCGAGATCCCCTGCCCCGCAGAGGCCGCGCCGCCGTCCGTGCCGGCCGGGGCCGCCTGCGGTCCGTACGGCGCGCGGCCCTGCGGGTCGGCGGCCAGATCGGTGAGCGTGTCGGCGACCTCGGCCAGCTCCGCCGGGCGCAGGTAGGTCTCGCCGGTCTCCCACAGCCGCAGCGCGAGCGTGGTCGCGGCCCGCCACAGCTCCTCGCGGGTCAGCCCGCCGGGGGCCCCGGCGACGCCGCCCACGCGCTCCTCCTCGAAGGCCAGCCACGTGTCGAGGATCTCCTGGTAGAGACCGGCGGCGCTGATCGCCTCCCCGGCCTGGGCGACGGCGCGCAGCCGTTCCGCGGGCAGGTCGGCGATGAAGCTGAGCATGCGGGGGTTGTGCGCGAGGCCGAGCAGGTCGCCGATGCCGGTGAGCAGGGCCATGCGCTCGTCGGCCGCCTGCTGCGAGCCGTACCGGTTGAACAGGTAGGCGCGGATCTGTTCCTCGGTGAACTCCTCGATGCTGAGCACCCGCCGGTTGGGCAGCAGGCCGACCTTCTCCCCGAGGGCGGTCATCACCTGGCTGCGGGATTTGAAGTGCTGGGTGCGCCCGGCCACGACGATCTTCGCCTTGTCCTCCGCCGCGCGCAGCAGGGTGTCGAGGTGGTCGGCGGCCCGTTCGTACGTCACCCGGGTGACCAGCTCGTCGAAGCCGTCGAACAGCAGCACGATGCGGCCCTGGCGCAGCATGTAGTGGAATGCCTTGAGGTCGATCAGCTCCTCGCCGTGGTTGGCGAGGTGCGCCGCGACCAGCCCGGCGACCGAGTGCGCCTTGTCGAGGGCACGCAGCTCGATGAGGATCGGCGTGAGGTGCGGCAGCTCACCGGGGATGCGTCTGGCCACCTCGTGCAAGGAGAACGTCTTGCCCCGGCCGAAGTCGCCGAGCACGAGCACGAACCGCCCGTGGTCGGCCGCGAGCAGGTTCATCAGCTCGTCGGTCAGGTCGTCGCGCACCTCGCCGCCGGTGCGGTCGAGCTCCCTGAACCGCTGCGGCACGTACAGCTCGGGCGGATAACGGCGGTCGCCGCGCAGCCTGGCCGTCTGCCCGGCCACGTAGGACGACAGGTCGAGCAGGCCCTGAAACTCGGTGAAGCTGCGCAGCCGCAGGCCGCGCCGCATCGCGTCGTCGCGTAAGGCCCGCGACGGCTGCGGCCCCTGGTAGACCAGCTCGGCTGAGTGCTCCAGCCCCGCCGCGTGGACGTGACCGAGGAACGCCTCGACCCGGTCCTGGCTCAGCTCCCCGGCGTGCGCGCCGATCAGGACCTGGCGGACGAACCCGTCCTCGGGGTGGGTGACGAGCAGGCGCGGCGGGTCCCCCGCGACGCGGCGGATCTTGGCGCGTTCGAATCGGGTCTCGCAGACCTCGGCGATCCGGTCGAGCAGCAGGTCGGCCGGTCCGGCGGGCTCCTCCGGCTCCTGTGCCGGCGGCTCCGGGGCCGCCGCGGCGGGGGTCTGCGGCCGCCAGCCGCGCCAGCCGTACGGCAGGGCCTCGGCGTCGCCCAGCTCCGGCCGGTCCCTGGTCCACCGGCGCAGCCCCTGCGGCGTGATCTGGAGGATCTGGTGACGGCCGGGGGCGAGCGCGGGCACGCACGGCAGCCCCTCCAGCTCCCAGACCTCATCCGGCCCGCCGCGCCGGGCGTCGCGCCCGTGCACGAGCAGGTCGAGCCGGGAGCCGAGCAGCCGTTCCAGGGTGGCCGCGTCGCGCAGCCCGGGGCGCGGGGGATGGGCGACGGCGCCGATCCGCAGCCAGCCCTCGAACGGCCGCAGCCGCTCGGCGAACCACGCCGCCTGGGCCTCGCCGACGAAACCGTAGTCGTCCTCTTCGCGGTGGCTCATCGCGATCGTGGAGTTGATCCCGGCGACGACCGTGCGCAGCTCGGGCAGTTCGAACAGCGTCCACGGCTGGGCGCTGTCGAAGGCCGGGCCGTCGAGGCCCTGGTAGAGCTCGCCGAATAGCGTGGAGAAGTGCCGCCACTTGGGCCAGTAGGGCGGCTGCGGGCGCACGTCGTCGGCCTCGCAGGTCGCGAAGTAGGCCCGGCAGGCCGCCTTGGTGACGTCGCGCGGCCCGGGGACGACCACCAGCCGCCCGGGTTCGAGCCCCAGCAGCACGCGCAGCCCGGTGAGGAACGCGAGGGCCTGCTCGCACTCGCGGATGCTGCCCGACTCGGTGAGGTCGCCGGTGACCATCAGCAGGTCGGGTCGGGGCATCCCGGCGTCGGCGAGGCGGGTCAGGTCGGCCCACACGCTCGCCTGCAGCTCGCCCGCGTCGAGCGGCTCGTCGGCCTCGGCCAGGCCGCGTCCGAACCGGGGCCCGGCGACGTGCAGCACGGTCACCGAGGAGGCGCCGCCCGCGCGCTCGGCCGTGGGGAACGCGGGCTCGGCCGCCGGGGCGCGCCGGGGCCGGGGCACCCGTACGGCGGGGGGCTCGGGCTCGGCGGGCGGATGGAGGGCGCGCGCGCCCGGCCCCCCGGGGAACCGGGGCGGTTCGGCCGGCTTGGCCCGGCCGGCCAGCGCCTGCCTGATCCGGGTCAGCAGCAGCCGCCGCGCCTCGCCGGGGTCGGTCACGCCGAGCAGGTCGACCCAGGTGATCGTGGACAGCAGGCCGTCGAGCGAGACGTCCTCCAGCCGCACCGTCACGAGCTTGTTGGACGGGTTGTCCGGATCGGCGCGCAGGGCCGCCTGCCATTCGAGCCTGCCGTACCGGGAACCCAGGTAGTTGCGGGTGAGCACGGCGACGACCAGGTCGGCCTCGCTGACCCCGCGGTCCATGAAGTCGATGAAGTTGGTGCCCGGGACGAAGTCCCACGCCTGCAGCATCGTGCGGTAACCGGCGGCTTCGAGCTGCCAGGCGATCCACGTCGCCCACCGCTCGTCGGCGGGAGAGTAACTGACGAAGATCTCGGTCCGCGCGTCCCCCCGCCCCGTGTGCGTCATGGAGCCCAGTATCCCCGCTGCCCCCGACGGTTTGGAGGGGGTTCGATCATCCTCGGGCCGCCGATATAAGGTGTGCGCGTGGCGACCGGGCTGCGGCGATTGAGTGTTCTCGACTGGATCAGGTTCGGGCTGCTCGCCGCGGGCCTGGTCTTCGTGGCCACCGGCCTGCTGCCCGCGGAGGAGGCGAGGGCCAGCGTCGAACGCATCGCCCCGCTTCTGCTGTTCCTCGGCGCGGTGATCGTGCTGGCCGAGCTGACCAAGGAGGCGCAGGTCTTCGACGTCATCGCGACCCGCCTCGCGATCGTCGGCCGGGGGAGCTACGCCGCTCTCTTCTTTCTCTGCACGGCCTTCGCCTCGCTGGTCACGATCGTCTTGAACCTGGACACGACGGCCGTACTGCTGACGCCGGTCATGCTGGCCCTGGCGCCGCGCGCGAAGATCGCGCCGCTGCCGCTCGTGATGACCACGGTCTGGCTGGCCAACACCGCGAGCCTGCTGCTGCCGGTCTCCAACCTCACCAACCTGCTCGCGATGAACCGGGTGGCGCTGACCACGCAGGAGTTCGCCGCGCGCATGTGGGCGCCCCAGGCGGCGTCGATCGTGGTGACGATGGCGTTCCTTTGGGCGTTCTACTGGCGGCGCGGCGAGCGGGGCGAGGACCGTTACGTGGCGCCGCCCCCGGTGCCGGTGGCCGACCGGGTGCTGTTCGGCGTCGCGGGGGTGGCATGCCTGCTCTTCATCACCGCGATCCTCGCGGGCGTGGAGATCGGCGTGGCGGCCCTCGTCGCGGCGGTCGCGGTGGTCGCCGCCTTCGCCTGGCGCGACCGGGCCAAGCTCGTGTGGGGCCTGATCCCCTGGCGGCTGCTGGTCTTCGTCACCGGGCTCTTCCTCGTGGTCCCGACGCTCAGCCGCCTCGGCCTGGCCGACGTGATGCGCGCGCTCGTCGGCCTGGGCGGCGACGGGGACGGCGCCTACCGCGCGGCCGCCGCCGGAGCGGCGCTGTCCAACGTGCTCAACAACCTCCCGGCGTACGTCGCGGGCGAGCAGGTGATCCCCGCGGCCAACCACACGCAGCTGCTGTCGCTGCTCGCAGGCACCAACCTGGGCCCGGTGATCACGCCCTGGGGCTCGCTCGCGACGCTGCTGTGGTTCGAGTGGTGCCGTCGCGGAGACGTACGGGTGCCGCTGGCCAAGTTCGTCGCCACCGGTGCCGGCCTCGCCCTGACCGGCCTCGCCGCCACGGTGACCGTCCTGATCCTCACCGCCTGAGGCGTCACTGGGGCGGGTCCCGGCGGATCAGGCCCTCGCGTCGTCGTACTGTCGCCGTGCCCGTTCGACGCGCTCGAGGTTGGCCGCGCCCCACTCGGCGATCTGGGAGAACAGGGGCGAGAGGGTGCGGCCGAGCTCGCTGATCTCGTATTCCACGCGCGGCGGCACCTCGGGATGGTAGGTGCGGACGACCAGGCCGTCGCGTTCCAGCTGGCGCAGGCGCTGGGTGAGCACCTTGGGGGTGATGTTCTCTATCCGCCGCTCCAGCTCGACGAACCGCTGGCGGCCGAAGGCCTGGAGCGACCAGAGGATGGGCGAGGTCCACCGGCTGAACACGATGTCGACGACCGGGGAGATCGGGCAGGCCAGTTCGGGGTCGGCGGTGGCATCGGCCGCGGGCCGGTTCATCTCGATCGGCATGGCTCATACCCTCTGAGGTAGTCACTTTCCTCTAGGTACCTACTATACCGACGGTGTTAGCGTCGCCGTCATCGCGAGAAACCGCAGAGAAAGACGCAGGAGTCGACATGATCGTGGTGACGGGTGCGACCGGGAACGTCGGTCGTACGCTGGTGCGGGCCTTGGCGGAGGCAGGGGAGAGGCTGACGGCGGTGTCGAGGGGGACGGCCCCGGTGAACCTGCCGGGAGGGACCAGGCACGTCCGGGCCGACCTGGCCGCACCGGAGACCCTGCGGCCCGCCTTCGACGGTGCCGAGGCTCTGTTCCTGCACGACGGCGGCACGGGCGGCGTCGGGCTCGACCCGCGAGCCATCCTGGACGTGGCCGGGGCCGCCGGAGTCCGGCGGGTGGTGCTGCTCTCCTCGCAAGGCGTGGTGACCAGGCCGGAGTCGCAGTCGCACGGCGGTGTCATGCGGGCGGCCGAGGAGGCGGTGCGCGAGTCGGGCCTGGCCTGGACGATCCTGCGGCCCGGCGTCTTCGCGTCCAACGCCTACGCCTGGGCGGAGTCGGTACGGGCCGAGCGGACGGTCGCCGCGCCGTTCGGCGACGTCGGGATCCCCGTGATCGACCCGGCGGACATCGCGGAGGTCGCGGCCGTGGCCCTGCGCGGGGACGAACACGTGGGCCATGTCTACACGTTGAACGGGCCGGCGGCCGTCACACCCCGGCAGCAGGCGGAGGCGATCGGCGCGGCCCTCGGGGAGCCCGTGCGTTTCGAGGAGCTGACGCGGGCGGAGGCGCACGCGCTGATGTCCACGTTCATACCGGAGCCGGCCGTGGAGACCTCGCTGGCCGTGCTCGGCGAGCCCAACGCGGCCGAACTCCGGCTCAGCCCGGACGTCGAGCATGTGCTGGGCCGGGCGCCCCGCTCGTTCGCCGAGTGGGCCCGCGGCAACGTCGACGCCTTCCGGTGAACCGTGACACGGCCGCCCCGGCGCTCCGGGCGCGGGTGGCCGGCGGCTATGGAGGGTGCTGAGAACGACACGGCGAAAAGTTGTCGGAATCCTCATTCGCCGCACGGAGGGTCTTGGTATGGGATCGATCCGTGACAGATGAACAGAGTCCGCGTGGGCGGCGCTTCCCCACGGCCGACATCGCCAGGGTCAGCGTCTTCGCCGCGCTGATCGCCGTGCTCGGCATGCCGGGCGCGCTGAACATCTTCGGCGACGCGGTGCCGATCACGTTGCAGACGCTCGGCGTCATGCTCGCCGGGGCGATCCTCGGCACGTGGCGGTCCGCCCTCGCCATCGTGGTCCTGCTCGTGCTGGTCGCCGCGGGGCTGCCCCTGCTGGCCGGCGGACGCGGCGGGCTCGGCGTCTTCACCGGGCCTTCGGCCGGCTTCCTGATCGGCTGGCTTCCCGGCGCGGCCGTGACCGGTTGGATCGTCGAACGCGGCGGGCGCACGCCGTCCACGGTGCGGCTGGTGGCCGCCTGCCTGGCCGGCGGCGTCGGCGTGGTCTACCTGTTCGGCATCCCCGTGCAGGCCCTGGTCACCGGGCTGTCCCTGGGCAAGACGGCGCTGCTCAGCGCCGTCTTCCTGCCCGGCGACGTGGCCAAGGCGGTGCTCGCGTCGATCGTGGCGCGGGGCACCCAGCGGGCCTACCCCGACGCGGTTCCCGCGGTGCACCGCGAGCGGCTGCGGGCGGGCGGGCGGTGACGCGCCCGTGCCGGTAGCCGCCCAGGTCCTGCGGCACGCCTCCACCACCCCCGGCCGGATCGCGGTGTCCGGCCCGGGCGGCGACCTCGGCTACGCCGAGCTCGCCGCCCGGGCCGGTCGTGCCGCCCGCGCCCTGGCCGGCCAGGGTGTCGGGCGCGGCGCGCTCGTCGCGGTCGCCCAGGCCGACCCGGTGGCCCTGCTCGTCGCCGTGCTCGCCGCCGACCTGGTGGGAGCCACGCCGCTGCTGTGCGACCCCGCCTGGAGCGAGGAACGGCGGGCGCAGGTCATGGCCGCGGTGCCGGTCGCCGCCCGCTTCGACGACCCCCTGCCGGAGGTGGACGGCCCGCCCGTGGAGCACCGCCCCGCGCCGGACGACCTCACCTGGGCCTGCTTCAGCTCCGGCAGCACCGGCAGGCCCCGCGCCGTGGTGCGCGGCCGGGCCTCGTGGACCGTGTCGTTCGCCCACCTGGACGCGCTGATCGGGATCGGCCCGGACGACGTCGTGCTGATCCCCGGCCCGCTGGTCTCCTCCCTGTACGGCTTCGCCGCCGTGCACACGCTGGCCGCGGGAGCGACGGCCGTGGTGCCCGGCCGATGGGCGCCCGGCGGGCTGGCTGAGCAGATGCGGAGGGCCACCGCGGTCCACGTGGTGCCCCATCGCCTGCCTGCCGTACTGGACGCCCTGGAGGCGGCCGGAGGCCCGCTGCGTACCGCCGTGGTCGGAGGGGCCGCCCTCGACGCCGCCGCCAGGACCCGGGCGGTGGAGGCCGGAGTGCGTGTGGTGTCCTATTACGGCGCGACCGAGCTGTCGTTCGTCGCCGTGGACGCCGACGGCTCCGGGCTGCGGCCGTTCCCCGGCGTGGAGATCGACGTCAGGGTGCCGCCCGGACAGGCTCTGGGCGAGGTGTGGGTGCGCTCCCCGTGGCTCTGCGAGGGTTACCTGGCCGGTGCGACCGGCCCTCTGCGGAGTGACGACGGCGGCTGGATGACCGTCGGCGACCTCGCGGAGCCGCACCGGCCCGGTGAGATCCTGCGGCTGCGCGGGCGGGGCGACGGCGCGATCCAGACCGGCGGCGCCACGGTGGTGCCGGAGGACGTCGAGGAGGTGCTGAGGAAGGTGCCGGGAGTGGACGACGTGGTCGTGGTCGGCACGCCGCACCTTTACTTGGGCGCCGTGGTCACCGCGGTCGTCGAGGGCGACGACGTGGCGAGGGACGCACTGGAGGCGGCGGCGCGGGCCGAGCTCGACCCGGCGCAGCGGCCCCGGCGCTGGTATGCCGCCGCGTCCCTGCCCCGGACTCCCGCGGGCAAGCCGGCCCGCGGCCTCCTCGCCACCCGTCTGGCGGCCGGCGGCGCCCCCGGCCTGAGGCGGCTCACCTGACGTGGACGAGTGACATGGACGAGCACGCGGCCGTCGTGGCGGCCCGCCGCACCCCCATCGGCACCGCCGGGCACGCGTTCCGGGGCCTGACGGCAGAGCGGCTCGCCGCGCCCGTCATCGAGACGGTCGCCCGCGACGTGGCGCACCTCGGCGTCCCCGTGGACGACGTGGTGCTGGGCAACTGCACCGGACCCGGAGGCAACCTCGCCCGCGTCTGCGCGCTGGCCGCCGGGATGGGGCACGAGGTGCCCGGCGTCACCGTCGACCGGCAGTGCGGCAGCGGCCTCGCCGCGATCCTGCTGGCCGCCCAGGCGGTGCGCTGCGGCGACGCGGACCTGGTCGTCGCCGGGGGCGTCGAGAGCGCCTCCACCGCGCCGCTGCGGGTTCACCGGCGGGAGGGCGAGCCGGGCGTGCCGTACGAGCGGGCGCCGTTCGCCCCGGGGGGGCACCCCGACCCGGACATGGGCCCGGCCGCCGAGGCGCTCGCCGCCGCGCGCGGCGTCACCAGGGAACGCCAGGACGCGTACGCCTGCCGGAGCCACGCGCGGGCGCTGGCCGCGCGGGAGGCCGGGCGCTTCGCCCGCGAGATCGTCCCGATCGGCGGGCGCGCGGACGACCAGCGCCCGCGCGTGCTGCGGCCGGAGTCGCTGGCCCGGCTGCCCGCCGCGTTCGTGCCGGGGGGCACGGTGACGGCCGGCAACTCCTCCCCGGTGAGCGACGGCGCCGCGGCCGTCGCGGTCGTGCCCGAGCGGCTGCGCGCCGCGGCCGGACTGCCCGGCCTGCGGCTGCTGGCGGGCGCCGTCGCCGGCTGCGACCCCGAGCTGCCCGGGTGGGGCCCCGTGCCCGCCGTACGGCGAGTGCTGCGGCGGACCGGAACGGACCTGGAGAGGGTGGCGGCGGTGGAGGTCGTGGAGGCGTTCGCGGCGCAGGTGCTCGCGGTCACCGACGCGCTCGGCCTCGATCCCCTGGGGTCCGACTCCGAGCGGGTGTGCGCCGACGGCGGCGCGCTCGCCCTCGGTCACCCCTGGGGCGCGAGCGGAGCGGTGGTGGTGACCCGGTTGTTCAGCAGGCTTGTGGGAGCGCCGCCGGGGACCCTGGGTCTCGCGGCGGTCGCGGTCGGCGGCGGTCTCGGCATCGCCGCCCTGTTCGAGGTGGTGTGAGTGATCCGGCTGGAGGACGTCCATGTGCGCCTGGGGCAGCGCGAGGTGCTGCGCGGTGTCACGGCCTCGCTGACCGAGCGCCGTGTGGGCGTGGTCGGGGCGAACGGCTCGGGCAAGAGCACGCTCGCCCGCCTCGTCAACGGTCTGGTCCTGCCGACCTCGGGCACGGTCACGGTGTCCGGGCTCGACACCCGCCGTCACGCGGCCCGCATCAGGCGCGGCGTGGGGTTCCTGTTCACCGACCCGGACGCCCAGATCGTGATGCCCACGGTGGCCGAGGACGTGGCCTTCTCGCTGCGCCGCAAGGGCCTGACGCGCGAGGAGGTCGAGCGCCGGGTGCGGGAGATCCTGGAGAGGTACGGCCTGGGGGAGCACGCCGACCACCCCGCGCATCACCTGTCCGGCGGCCAGAAGCAGCTGCTGGCCCTCTGCTCGGTGCTGGTGCTCGAACCGGAGATCCTGGTCATGGACGAGCCGACCACGCTGCTCGACCTGCGCCACTCCAGGCAGGTCGCCGCGCTGCTGCGGACGCTTCCGCAGCAGGTGGTCGTGGTGACCCACGATCTTCCGCTGCTGGAGGACTTCGACCGCGTGCTCGTGATCGACGAGGGGCGGATCGTCGCCGACGCCGAGCCCGCCGCCGCGATCGGTCACTACCGGAAGATGATGGCGTGAGGGGGCTCACCGGCGCCTACGTCCACGGCGATTCGCTCCTGCACCGGCTGCCCGCCGGGGCCAAGCTCGCCGGGCTCGCCGTGTCCTGCACGGCGCTCCTGCTGCTGCGCGGGCCCGCGGCGCTCGCGGGGGCCGCGGCCGTCGTCGTGCTCCTGTACGTCGTCTCCGGGGTCGGGCCCGCCGCGGCCTGGGCGCAGGTGCGGCCCGTCCGCTGGTTCGCCGTGGCCCTGTTCGGCGTGCAGCTCGTGTTCGCCGACCTGCCCACCGCGGCGTCCTCGACGCTCCGCGTCGTGCTCGCCATCGCCCTGGCCGGGCTGGTCACGCTCACGACGCGCACCGGCGCAGTCATGGCCGCCCTGGAGCGCTGCCTCGCCCCCGCCAGGCTCGTCGGCCTCGATCCGTTCCGCCTGTCGCTGCTGCTGTCGCTCACGCTGCGGAGCGTGCCCGTGATCGCGGATCTGGTCACCCGGGTGCGGGAGGCCCAGCGCGCCAGAGGGGTCGAGCGCAGCCCACGCGCCTTCGCCGTACCGCTGGTGGTGGGCGCCCTGCGGCACGCCGACGCGCTGGGGGAGGCGCTCGCCGCGCGCGGTCTCGACGACTGAAGAGCCTCGACGGCTTTCCCGGGCCTGCTGCGGGTCCATGCGGGGCGATGGCGGGTCAGAGCACGGCGGTGGCGGGCCAGAGCACGGCGGTCAGAGCACGGCGGTCAGAGCAGGGTGGTCAGAGCGGCGGCAGGGCGGGGGCCAGGCGGCGGGCCTCGGCGACCAGGTCGAGCAGGTCTCCGACGAGGCCGGGCGGCGCGGCCACGAAGCTGCGGTCCTCGGCCGGGCCCTCCGCGGACGCCTCGAAAGGTCCGCCGTCGAGCCCCACGATCTCCAGACCGGCCTCCCGCGCGATCAGGGCCCCGGCGGGCAGGTCGAGTCCTTCCGCGCGGTAGCCGATCATGCCGTCGATGTCGCCTCGCGCGAGCATGGCCCAGCACAGCAGCGGCGCCCAGAGCTGGAGCACCCGCCGGGCGCGGGCGTCCATCGTCATCTTCAGCGACCGCGCCGCCGGATCCAGCCGGGAGACCCCGTGGCCCTGCGTCCAGGCGAGCACCGGCCCGTGCCGGAGGTCGCGCCGCGGCGGCCCGGTCAGCGGCCCCGCCGGCCCACGGGCCCCCGCGCCGCTGACCGCCGACCAGGTGCGGCCGGAGAGCGGCTCGTGGACCACCCCGAGCACCGGGCGGCCGTCCGCGCACAACGCCAGGCCCACGACGTACGCGGGAAGGCCGATCGCCACGTTGTTCGTGCCGTCGAGCGGATCGACCAGCCAGGTCCATCCGCCCTGCGGGCGATCACCGCCGTGGACGCCCGACTCCTCGGCCACGATCCGATGGGAGGGGAACTCCGCCCGGATGCGGTCGAGGATCAGCTTCTCGGCGGCGACGTCGAGGTCGGTCACGACGTCGCCCGACCCGCCCTTGTCGTGGACGGCGACCGCCCCCGGCGCGCTCTCGCGCAGCACTGATCCGGCGGCCAGGGCCGCCTCGACGGCTACCCGCCTGGCGTGTTCGAGGTCCACAGGCTCCTCCTGGCCAGCTCGGCGGCACGTGCGGTCTCCGCGTCGTCGAGGCGTTCCCGACTGACGTGGTGGAGCGGCGTGGCGAGCGGCCCGAGCGACAGGTCGTTCAGCCCCGGACGGCCACGGCCGAGCGCCACGGTGGCGGCCTCGCCGTCCTCGGGGATGACACTGCTGTGGAAGGCGCCCGCGACGAGCGGGTAGGTGTCCCCGGCGCCGAACAGCTCGGCACGTCCCGGGGCGTACGCCACGGTCCTCGGGGTGGGGCGGATGACGTCGCCCGACGAGGTGCTGACGACCTCGAAGACGCGGTGGGTGGGGGAACGGGTGGTGTCGGTCACCACGGCGTGGACGTTGCGCACCTGGCCGTACAGGACATAGCTGGTCAGGTCCCAGCTGTGGCAGTGGACCTGTGAGGTGGTGCTGCGGGCGCGCCGGGCGGCCGCGGTCCACACGTGCACGCACGCCCCGAGCTCTCCCTCGCGGACCAGCGGCAGGCAGAGGAATCCCAGCGGATGCCGCACCCCCCGCACCCCCGAGCCGCCCTCCGCGATCTCGCCGAGCACGCCGAGGGCCCACTCGCGGGCGCTCCCGCCGGCGAGCACGTCGAACACGTCCCCATATCTCATGGCGCGTACGGATCCTTGGCGCGCAGGGCCTTGCGGGTGACCTCGACCACGTCGCGGTCGATGAACGACTTGGGCAGGGGGAGATCGACGCGTTCGAACAGCCTGCGGACCTCCTCGACGGTCGGCTCGTCGCTCAGCGGCACCGACCGGTAGCGGTCGATCGCCACGCGGCGGGCCTGTTCGAAGCTCGTGCGCAGCTCGGTGCCGCAGCTCTCGTAGAAGAACGAGCCGCTGAAGGCGATGATGGCCCGGTTGGGGTCCTCGGACGTCATGATCAGGGCGCGGCCCGACATGTCCCAGCGGAAGGTCGTCATGACCGGCGAGAGCCCCACCGCGATGTCGAGCAGGCCGTACCGCTGGCGATACCAGAACGCGGCCAGGACGCTCGCGTACGACTCCTTCCTGGCCCGGTCGGTCGTCCACACCTCACCGGTGCCGTCCGGACGGTCCGACAGCGACCTACGGTAGTGCGCGTAGCTCTCGCACACCGCCTCGTCCGTCGGGTCGATGATCTCCAGACGCACCGTGAGGTGCCGCTTCTCGCGCCGCGCGGCGGCCACGCACTCGGGCAGCGTGACCGCCCGCATGTAGGTGCCGGTGCCGCCCTTGAACGTCCAGCGGTCGGTGCCCCGGCGGGCGTCCGCGTGCGCCTGCGCGATCTCGTGCTGACTGACCAGGACGCGGATGACCGACATGTCCTGCAGGGCCCTGCGGGTGCCCGCGACCAGGTCCTCCAGCTCGTCGAGGCGGTCGAGGCGCTCGGGCAGCCGCGCGAGGACGCCGGAGGTCGCGTGCATGGCCTCCTCGACGGGCTCCTGCCGGACCCGGTCGCGCAGCAGTGCGGTCGCGACGAGGGCCAGGACGACCAGGGTGGTGCCGCTGACGAGTTGAGTCCTCACGTTGAGGGGGATCATCTCGTCGGGCAGCACGCCGAGCACGCCCACCACGACGGCCAGCACGAGTGCGATGGCCCCGTCGACGTTCTTGGCCGCCCATGCGAGTGACCGGCCGACGGCACTCCGTAACCCCGCCATAGGTCAGCCCCGCCATCCCGTCAGTGTCGGCCCCCGACTCGAATCGTAACGACAGGGTCATGGTCCGGCAAAGGGTCGGCCTGCCCGGGCGCGGCGGCGCGGAGGCGAGGGGCGGAGCCGGCATCAGGACCGGAATTGTCGGTCGGCGCGCGTAGGTTATGGAGGTGAACCGGAGCGAGCGTGAATGCCCCTGTGCGGCCGCCCGCGCCGGTGGACGGGGCGAGTGAGGAGCTGAACGGCGATGACATCCATGATGGACCTGAATCGGAAGGTCGCGCCCTTCCAGGTCGTCACCGACATGACGCCGTCCGGCGACCAGCCCACGGCGATCGCGGAGCTGGAGCGCCGGGTCAGGGCTGGGGAGAAGGACACGGTCCTGCTCGGTGCGACCGGCACCGGCAAGACCGCCACGGTGGCGTGGCTGATCGAGCGGGTGCAACGCCCGACGCTGGTCATGCAGCCCAACAAGACGCTCGCCGCCCAGTTCGCCAACGAGCTGCGCGAGATGCTGCCGAACAACGCGGTCGAATACTTCGTGTCCTACTACGACTACTACCAGCCCGAGGCGTACGTCCCGCAGAGCGACACCTACATCGAGAAGGACTCCTCGATCAACGAGGAGGTCGAGCGGCTGCGCCACTCGGCGACCTGGTCGCTGGTGTCGCGCCGCGACGTGGTGGTGGTCGCCTCCGTCTCCTGCATCTACGGCCTGGGCACGCCGCAGGAGTACGTCGACCGGATGGTCGGGCTCAAGGTCGGCCAGCAGATCGAGCGCGACCAGCTGCTGCGGCGGCTGGTCGACATGCAGTACACGCGCAACGACCTGGCCTTCACCCGGGGCACCTTCCGGGTGCGCGGCGACACGGTCGAGGTCATCCCGGTCTACCAGGAGCTGGCCGTCCGCATCGAGATGTTCGGCGACGAGATCGAGAAGCTGGCGACGCTGCACCCGCTCACCGGCGAGGTCGTCGGTGAGGACGACGAGCTGCACATCTTCCCCGCCTCCCACTACGTGGCCGGTCCCGAGCGGATGGAGCGGGCCATCGCCGGCATCGAGGCGGAGCTGGCCGAGCGGCTCGCCGACCTGGAGCGGCAGGGCAAGCTGCTGGAGGCCCAGCGGCTGCGCATGCGCACCACCTACGACATCGAGATGATGCGCCAGGTCGGCACCTGCGCCGGGATCGAGAACTACTCGCGGCACATCGACGGCCGTGAGGCCGGAAGCCCGCCGCACACGCTGCTCGACTTCTTCCCCGACGACTTCCTGCTCGTCCTGGACGAGTCGCACCAGACCGTCCCCCAGATCGGCGCGATGTACGAGGGCGACGCCTCGCGCAAGCGGACGCTGGTCGACCACGGGTTCCGCCTGCCGTCCGCCATGGACAACCGCCCGCTCAAGTGGGAGGAGTTCCTGGAGCGTATCGGCCAGACCGTCTACCTGTCCGCCACGCCGGGGCCGTACGAGCTGGGCCGGAGCAAGGGCGAGGTGGTGGAGCAGGTGATCCGCCCCACCGGCCTGGTCGACCCCGAGGTGATCATCAAGCCCACCAAGGGCCAGATCGACGACCTCATGGAGGAGATCCGGGCCCGGGCGGAGCGGGACGAGCGGGTCCTGGTCACCACGCTGACCAAGAAGATGGCCGAAGACCTCACCGACTACCTGCTCGACAACGGCATCCGCGTCCGCTACCTGCACAGCGAGGTCGACACGCTGCGCCGCATCGAGCTGCTGCGCGAGCTGCGCATGGGCGAGTTCGACGTGCTGGTCGGCATCAACCTGCTGCGTGAGGGCCTCGACCTGCCCGAGGTGTCGCTGGTGTCGATCCTCGACGCCGACAAGGAGGGCTTCCTCCGCTCGGAGACCTCGCTCATCCAGACGATCGGCCGCGCGGCGCGCAACGTGTCCGGCCAGGTCCACATGTACGCCGACAAGATCACGCCCAGCATGGAGCGGGCGATCGAGGAGACCAACCGGCGCCGGGCCAAGCAGATCGCCTACAACGAGGCGCACGGCATCGACCCGCAGCCGCTGCGCAAGAAGATCGCCGACATCCTGGACAGCCTCGTCCGCGAGGACGCCGACACCGCGCAGCTTCTCGGCGGCGCGGGGCGGCAGCAGTCGCGCGGCAAGGCGCCGGTGCCGGGTCTCGCCTCCCGCGGCGCGGGCCAGCACGCGAAGGCGATCGCGGGGGAGATGCCACGCGCCCAGCTGGAGTCGCTGATCGAGTCGCTGACCGAGCAGATGCACAACGCCGCCGCCGACCTGCAGTTCGAGGTGGCGGCCCGGCTGCGCGACGAGATCAAGGAGCTCAAGCGGGAGGTCCGCGACATGCGCGAGGCCGGCGTCAAGTAACGGCCCAGCGGCCACGCGATCCCCTGCCCGGTGCCCCGCCCCGGGCACGCCGGGCCGCGCTGGTGATTGGGCAACCGAGCGCCGGCAGGGAGGCACGACCGCGCCGTGCTCGCCTGGGCCAGGCGGGCCTGGGCGAGGCGGGGTCCAGCTTGTGATCGCCGGCCCGGCGCTGGCGATCGGACAACCGAGCGCCGCCGTGCCGTGACCGCCCGGGCCGGCAGGCCCGGGCGAGCCGCGAGGTTCAGCGTGTCACCGCCGAGCCCGGCGGCGAGGTGGCGTCACCCGGTGCCCGGCCATGCGGCCGAGATTCCAGGTCGGCGAATCTGGTGAATCGCGCGATGTGGCCATTGATGGGCGAAGCGTGAAAAACTGACCGCGTTTCTGGCGTTCTTATTCCGGCGAAATCATGGCCGGCAGGTGAAATCGGCGGATGCGGCGCCGGATGCGATTGACCTGGTCTGATGCAGGGAAGGCATTCGTCGGCGTGTGGATGAACGTCCATATGTCATGGGGGTGGCTCGTTCGAGCGGCCCCCGCCGGGCGAATCCGTCTGTGGCAAATCGGGGAAACAATGCGTTCGACGACTTTCGTTTTCACTTCCTACGCCGGCCTCGTGCTCACCGCCGGGTCGGTGACCGCTCTCCTCGCCGGTGGCGGCGAATCTCCGGCGCGGTCGTACGCCGCGGTGGCGATGCATCGGCCCGTCGCGTTCGCTCCGCTCTCTCCAAGCACGTCCGCTACGCCCGCGCCGTCGTCGGAGCCCAGCCCGTCGGCGACGCCGGGCGACCTCGCCGGGTGCCGGGACGGCGACTGCGAGGTGCGGGTGCATGCGGAGGACCGCATTACGATCGACCCGAGCCTGGGCGTGGACCAGATCACCGTCGTGGGCCTGCGGGGAAACGCCGTCAGGCTCTCGTTCACCGGCACCTCGACGGTCGTCGACGGTCTGGACACCACGATCAGCCGGACCTGCAACAACGACGACTGCAGGGTCAGGGGAGCGGTGACGATCACCACGAGCAGGCCGGGCCGCATCGGCGACGTCGCGCTGCGCCTCGCCCAGGTGGCCGGTGACACCGCCGCGCTGGTGCTGAAGCCCGTCACCCGGTAGGACGACAGGCATTCGCACCCCTGCTCCTAGGGGCCGGCCGGAGCCGGTGTGATGTCTCGTGGCCCGGCTACTGGTGATTTTCGTGCGGCGCCGAGGTGGGCCGGAGCCGGTGCGATGTCTCCTCGCTCGGCTACTGGTGATCTCCGTACAGCTTTGGGGCTGTCCGGAGCCGCCGGCGATCTGGCTCACCGGTGATTTTCGTGGTGGTGGGGGCGGCCCGGTCGCTCGTGACCACGCTTCCGAGCCGCTCTCATCGCCGGGTTCCTCGCGCCGCCTCCCAAGCGCTGCGCCTTCTGCGGAGCCGGGACTTCCGGCCACGCCCGGTGGCCGCGACACCCCCGCACGGGCCCGCTCGCGCGGTCTGATGGGTCCCGCGCAGCGCGCGCCCAATACCCACAGATGATGGCTGCACCACTTCTGACCAGGCAAAATGTATGCCGATCAAAAACCTGGATGTGTAGTATCCAGGTATGCGGATGAGCGAAGGCGTCGAGTGGGCGATGCACTGTTGCCTGACGCTGGCATGGCTCGGCAACGAGGTGCCGGTCTCGACGGCGAAGCTCGCCGCAGGGTTCGAGCTGCCGCCCGCGTATCTCAACAAGCAGCTTCAGGCACTGGCCAAGGCCGGGATCATGACGTCCACTCCGGGGGCGAGGGGCGGGTTCCGGCTGGCGCGGCCCCTGGAGGAGATCTCGGTCATGGACGTCGTGACGGCGATCGAAGGGCCTGCCGAGGCGTTCCAGTGCACGGAGATCCGACGGCGCGGGGCCGGCGCGGGGCGGCCGGAGGAGCAGTTCCGCGTTCCGTGCGCGGTCTCGACCGCGATGCGCAAGGCCGAGATGGCGTGGCGGCGGGTGCTGGCCGCGCAGACCCTGGCCGACGTGCAGGCCGCGGCGAACCGGCGTGCGCCCCAGGCGGGCGAGGTGATCCGGCGCTGGTACGAGCAGAACTGATCGTCCCGCGACGATGACCATCGCCGGAACCAGGGAGGGGTAACCGGATGTGAACCCGCATTCCATAAAAGCCCGCTCCACGATCGCCGCGGCAGGGCTCCTGCTGCTCGCTCTGGTCGTGGGAGGCGTCGGCCTCGACCTGGCGATCCGCTACAGAGTCCAGAGCGAAGTCTTCTTCTCGGCCGAGCAGGTCGCCGCGCGATGGAGCGCGGCGGCGCGCAACGGCGCCGTGCCGCGCCCGATCCCCACCACCACCGACATCACCCTCGTCCAGTTCGTGAACGCCCGCGGCGAAGTCGTCAACTCGAGCATGCAAGCTGCGGGCATGCGGCCGCTCAGCACGCTGCGCCCTCCGGCGGACGATCGCCTCCAGAAGCGCACGGAGTGTTCCGCGCAGGGCCGGTGCATCATGCTCATGGCCAATCGGGTCACCCCGGCCGCGGACTCGCCGGTCGTGTACGCCGGCACGGCCCAGCCGTCCCTCCTGGCCACGCACAATCTGGAGTACGCCATAGCTGTGGGCGGCATCCTGATCCTGATCTCGGTCGCCCGGATGACGTGGTGGGCGATGGGGCGGACCCTGCGCTCGGTCGAGCGGGAACGCCAGTTCGCTTCCACCACATCCCATGAGCTCAGGACGCCGATCGCCGGTCTGCGGGCGCATTTGGAGGAGGCTCTCCTCTATCCCGACGACGTCGACCCGCGCGACACCATCCAGGGAGCCTTGCGGGCCACCGGCCGGCTTGAGGCGATCGTCGACGACCTGCTGCTGATGACCCGGCTGCAC
Source organism: Microbispora sp. CSR-4 (assembly GCF_008033685.1). Classification (NCBI taxonomy): domain Bacteria; kingdom Bacillati; phylum Actinomycetota; class Actinomycetes; order Streptosporangiales; family Streptosporangiaceae; genus Microbispora; species Microbispora sp. CSR-4. The sequence continues at coordinate 160,933 of NZ_VJVX01000001.1, read as the reverse complement.
GGCACCGCCGCGGCGGCGCCGGAGTTGGTAGAGCTCGGCGCGCTGGCGGCGGAGGAGGCGTCGGCGCTGGCCCCCGGGGTGCCGGTGCACGTTCTGGCGGCCGGCGACGTGCGCGTCTACGGCTCCCGGATCCGGCTGGCCCGCGTGATCGGCAACCTCCTGAGCAACGCGCAACGGCATGCGGTCAGCGTTGTCACGGTGACGGTCGACTCCGTCGGCGACCAGGCTGTCGTGGCGGTCACCGACGACGGGGCGGGCGTCCCCCCGGCGGATCGCGAGCGCGTCTTCGAACTTTTCGTTCGCCTGGACGAGGGGCATCGCCTGGATTCCGGCGGCAGTGGTCTCGGCCTCGCCATCTCCCGCGACATCGCTCACGCCCACAACGGCACGTTGCGAATCGAGGACTCTCCGGTAGGCGCCCGTTTCGTGCTGACGCTGCCGCTGGCGGGGACGGCGGGAGCCGCGGCGGAGTCGACCGCCGTGCCCGGGCAGGCCGCCGCCAAGTCTCGGAAGAACACCCGGGCCGAGCGTCGGCCGTCTGCCGGGACCGGCCCATGAGCGCAGCGGTCGCTCCGGGCCTTCCCACGACGAAGCAGGCCCAGCGCCTGGGCGCGCTGGTGAAGCGCGGCGCCGACGCGGAGGACGTCGCCACGGCGATCGACGAACTCGCCGCCACGCCAGGCTGACGACGTCTCGGGGCGGCGCCCGAGAGGGCGAGCGCGGCCACACGGCCCGCGGCCGTGCCCGCTCACCCGTGTCGATTCGCGGGGGCAACCGGGGACACGGCGCAACCGCCGTCCGTTGACGGGAAGGCGGGATCGCCCCGCCGGCCGGAGGAGGTGGCTGATGTTCGCGGCGCTCACCGGGCTTGGACTGTCGACCGCGGCCGGGCTCAACGCGTACATCCCGTTGCTGCTCGTCGGCGTGCTCGCGCGGGTCACCGACGCCGTGCGGCTGCCGGCCGAGTACGCCTGGCTGTCCGACACCTGGGTTCTCGCGATCATCGCCGTGCTGCTGGTCGCCGAGTTCGTCCTCGACAAGGTGCCCGTGGTCGACCACGTCAACGACATGATCCAGACGGCGGTACGGCCCGCGGCGGGCGGCGTGGTCTTCAGCGCCACGGCGGCCGCGGCGGAGATCGACAATTCGGCGTGGATGGCCGAGCACCCGGCGGTCGGCTGGCTGCTGGGCATCGCCGCCGCACTGGCCGTGCACCTGATCAAGGCTTCGGCGCGGCCGGTGGTGAACGCCACCACGGCGGGTGTGGGCGCGCCGGTCGTCAGCGTGGCCGAGGACGTGGGCTCGCTCGGCATGAGCCTGATCGCGATCTTCCTGCCCATCCTGGTGGTGGCGGCGCTGGCCGTGCTGGCGTTCGTGGCCTGGCGGCTCATCCGCAGGGTGCGGCGCCACCGGGCCGCCCGCCGCGCCCGCGCCACCGCGCCGCCCGGCTGACCGGCGGCTCACCACCCTCGCTCGCGGCCGGCGCTGTTCGGCTCAGCCGATGAAGGGGCTCAGCCGATGAAGGGGCTCAGGTCGAGGTCGATGTCCACGTCGAAGCCGACGTAGGTCGTGAGGCGCTTGCGATGGATCCCGGTCGGCACGTACGCCCTGACGCTCGGCTCCAGCTCGAACGTGTACGCGACCGGTTCCTGGTCTTCCAATTCGATGCGCCAGAGATATCTGATCCCGGCGTCCGAGTAATTGATCGGCTTCGTCGTGCGGTCCCGCTCCTCCGAGTCGGGTGACACGACCTCGACGACGAGCTGGACTTCCTCCGGTCGGTAAGAGGTCCGCCGCAAATCGGAGAGCGCTTCCTTCTTGACGACAAGGACATCCGGTTCCGGCCGCTGCCGTAGGCCCAGAGTTATCGACATCTCCCTGGCGACGGCGAGATGGCTCGGAGGCCGGATGCCGCGGTCACGGTCGACCAGCAGGTTGACCATCAACATGTGGAAGTTGGTCTGGGGAGACCTCATGATGAGGAACCCATGGCGATCATGTCACGTTCGGTAGTCGTGCATGGCTCGTTCGCGGAGGCGTGCGAAGCCCGGGCCGGTTCGGCTAGGCCGTACGGGACTCGTGCTCGGAAAGGGTGCGGGGATCGGCGGGGGGGGGAGAGGTGAGGCGGGCGGCCGAGGGGCTGTGCCAGCCGAGGTCGGGGGAGTGTCGTCGCACGATCTTGGCGGGGACGCCGGCGATGACCGAGTGGTCGGGGAACTCCCCGCGCACCACGGCGCCGCCCGCGACCACCGACTGACGGCCGATGCGCGTCCCCGGCAGGATGATCGCCCCGGTCCCGATCCACGATCCCGAGCCGATGGAGACGGGCTTGTTGCGCGGCCACTGCCGTCCGATGGGGATGTCGGGATCGTCGTACACGTGGTTCTGGTCGGTGATGTAGACGTAGGGGCCGGTGAAGACGTCGTCGCCGATGTCGATGGACTGGTGGCCGACGATGTGGCTGCCCCTGCCGATCGAGCAGCCCCGGCCGATCCGCACGATCGAGTCGGGCCCGAGGTCCACGCCGGGGCCCATGCCCGCCGAGATCGACACCCGTTCTCCGACGAGCGTGTGCGGGCCGATCTCGATCCACTGCTCACCGAAGATCGCGCCCTGGGGGAAGGACAGGCACACTCCCTCGCCCATGCTGCGGAACCGGTAGCCGCCCGGGGCGGCCGGGCTGATCGCCGCGGCCTCCCGCACGTAGGTCCACCCCCGATGGACCAGACGGCCTACGGCGCGCTTCACGAACGACATAACGCGACAAGTTACCGCTAGGTCGGCGTGTCCGCTATGGCGGGTTAGTGCACGTGGTAAGCCCAATGTTGCCCGACGTTTGATATTCTGAGAGCCCGTGGGCATCGCGGCGTCCAACCGGACGGCCGGATCGACATCGACCACGGGAGTTCTTCTTGCGCAGCGCCGCACAAACCAAGCATCTGTTCGTCACCGGCGGCGTCGCCTCCAGTCTCGGCAAGGGACTCACGGCCTCCAGCCTCGGTCGTCTCCTCAAGCTTCGCGGCCTCCGCGTCACCATGCAGAAGCTCGACCCCTACCTGAACGTCGACCCCGGCACGATGAACCCCTTCCAGCACGGTGAGGTGTTCGTCACCGACGACGGGGCCGAGACGGACCTCGACATCGGCCACTACGAGCGCTTCCTCGACACCGAGCTGCACGGCTCGGCCAACGTCACCACCGGCCAGGTCTACTCGAACGTGATCGCCAAGGAGCGGCGCGGCGAGTATCTGGGCGACACCGTCCAGGTCATCCCGCACATCACCAACGAGATCAAGGACCGCATCCGCGGCATGGCGGGCCCGGACGTCGACGTGGTCATCACCGAGGTCGGCGGCACGGTCGGCGACATCGAGTCGCTGCCGTTCCTGGAGGCAGTCCGGCAGGTCCGTCACGAGGTCGGCCGTGACAACGTCTTCTTCCTGCACGTCTCCCTGCTGCCGTACATCGGCCCGAGCGGGGAGCTGAAGACCAAGCCCACGCAGCACTCGGTCGCCGCGCTGCGCAGCATCGGCATCCAGCCCGACGCGATCGTCTGCCGCTCGGACCGGCCGATCACCACCTCGCTCAAGCGCAAGATCAGCCTGATGTGCGACGTGGACGAGGACGCCGTGGTCTCCGCCGTCGACGCGGCCTCGATCTACGACATCCCGAAGGTGCTGCACGCCGAGGGGCTCGACGCGTACGTGGTGCGCCGGCTCGGCCTGCCGTTCCGCGACGTGGAGTGGACCGAGTGGGACCAGCTCCTGCGGCGGGTCCACCGGCCCGCCAAGGAGGTCACGATCGCGCTGGTCGGCAAGTACATCGACCTGCCCGACGCGTATCTGTCGGTCACCGAGGCGCTGCGCGCGGGCGGCTTCGCCAACGACGCGCGCGTCAACATCCGCTGGGTCAAGAGCGACGACTGCGAGACCCCCGAGGGCGCGGCCCGCGAGCTGGACGGCGTCGACGGCGTGCTGATCCCCGGCGGCTTCGGCGTGCGCGGCATCGAGGGCAAGGTCGGCGCCGTACGGCACGCCCGCGAGCAGCGCGTCCCCCTGCTCGGCATCTGCCTCGGCATGCAGTGCATGGTCATCGACGCGGCCCGCAACCTGGCCGGGATCGAGGACGCCGACAGCACCGAGTTCGACCCCGAGACGATCAACCCGGTCATCTCGACCATGGCCGACCAGAAGGACGTCGTCGCCGGTGAGCGCGACATGGGCGGCACCATGCGGCTCGGCCTCTATCCGGCCAAGCTCGTGGACGGCTCGCTGGCCCGCCGCCTGTACGGCAAGGCCAAGGTTGAGGAGCGCCACCGGCACCGCTATGAGGTGAACAACTCCTACCGGGAGAGGCTGGAGAAGGTCGGCATGGTGTTCTCCGGCCTGTCGCCCGACGGCCGCCTCGTCGAGTACGCCGAGCTCGCCACCGACCAGCACCCGTTCTTCATCGGCACGCAGGCCCACCCGGAGTTCCGCTCCCGCCCGACCCGGTCGCACCCCCTGTTCAAGGGGCTCGTCGGGGCCGCCCTGGAGTACGCGGGCCGGCGTGAGAACGTCGCGAAGGCGGGCCGGGCCAAGTGACCGCGGACAACACGGTGAACGTCGAAGACGTCGAGGAGTCCTGGAACGTCGTCGCCTCCGTCGAGCACTTCAGCGGGCGGATCATCAGGGTGCGCACCGACACGGTGGAGATGCCGGGCGGGGTGACCGCCGACCGCGACTACGTCGTCCACCCCGGCTCGGTCGCGGTGCTCGCCCTCGACACCGAGGACCGCGTGCTGCTGATCCGCCAGTATCGGCATCCGGCGCGGCGGCTGCTGTGGGAGCTGCCGGCCGGCATCCGCGACGTGCCGGGCGAGCCGCTGGTCGAGTGCGCGGCGCGCGAGCTCGCCGAGGAGGCCGCCTACCGGGCGCGTACGTGGCACACGCTGGTCGATCTGCGCACCTCCCCGGGCATGACGGATGAGCGGATCCGCGTCTTCCTGGCCCGCGACCTGGAGCCGATCCCCGACGAGGAGAACACGTACGTACGCCACCACGAGGAGGCCGACATGCCGTCGGTCTGGATTCCGCTGGGCGTGGCGGTCGACAAGGCCCTGAGCGGAATGATCCACAATTCTCCTGCGGTCGCCGGTATCCTCGCCGCGTACGCTGCTTCCGCCGACGGATTCAAGGGCCTTCGTCCCGCCGACGCGCCGGAGGCATGATTCCGTAGGGAGACGTTCTGAGCGAGCCCGAGGCGGTGCTGTCCAGCTACCTCGCCCACCTGGCGGTGGAGCGGGGGCTGTCTGCCAACACGCTCGCCTCCTACCGGCGTGACCTGCGCCGATATGTCGAGCATCTCCGGGCGCGCGGGCTCGAGACGTTCGCGCAGGTCGCCGAGTCGGACGTGGTCGCCTTCCTCGCCGCGCTGCGGGAGGGCGACGAGGATCACCCGGCGCTGGTCGCCAGCTCGGCGGCCCGCGCCGTGTCGGCCGTACGCGGGCTGCATCGCTTCGCCCTGCGCGAGGGCGTGGCAGGCCACGATCCCGCCCACGAGGTGCGCCCGCCGCGCCAGCTCCGGCGGCTCCCGAAGGCGATCACCGTCGCGGAGGTCGAGCGGCTCATCGCCGCCTGCGGCCCGGAGGACTCGCCGCTGGCCCTGCGCAACCGCGCGCTGCTGGAGGTCCTGTACGGCACGGGCGCCCGGATCTCCGAGGCCGTGGGGCTGGCGGTGGACGACGTGCCGACGGGGCCGGTCCACGACGAGGAGTCCGACCAGGACCAGGTGCGGCTGCGCGGCAAGGGCGGGCGCACCAGGATCGTGCCGCTCGGCCGTTTCGCCCGCCAGGCGCTCGACGCGTACCTCGTGAGGGCCAGGCCCCGGCTGGCGGCGCACGGCCGGGGGACGCCCGCGCTGTTCCTCAACGCGCGGGGCGGGCGGCTCACCCGCCAGGGCGCGTGGGAGGTGCTTCAGGCGGCGGCGGAACGAGCCGGACTTTCCGGTGTATCACCGCACATGTTGCGCCATTCGTTCGCAACTCATCTCCTGGACGGCGGCGCCGACGTTAGGGTTGTCCAGGAGCTGCTCGGCCACGCCTCGGTGACCACCACGCAGGTGTACACCCTGGTGACGGTCGACAAGCTCCGGGAGGTCTACGCGGCGGCGCATCCCCGTGCGTTGCATTAGAAAACCCATCTCGGCAGCCTCTGGCGCGCCGCCTTGCCGACCACGTGCCTACCCTTTAGATTCGATCAGGTTCGAGGGCCGTCAGGGAGGACCAACAGGTGACTGCGACCACAGAGGGGACGTGGGTGGGGGCTCCCGGTGCGATCGGGCCTACCGGCCGTCCCCGTCCGGTGTTCCCCGAGCCGACCCCGCCGGAGTCGCACGGGCCCGCGCGCATCGTCGCGATGGTGAACCAGAAGGGCGGCGTCGGCAAGACGACGACCACGATCAACCTGGGCGCCGCGCTCGCCGAGGTCGGTCAGCGGGTGCTGCTCGTCGACTTCGACCCGCAGGGCGCGCTGTCGGTCGGCCTGGGAATAGACCCCCGGCCGCTTGAGGCCACGGTCTACGACCTCATCATGGAGGAGCCCGACGTCACGGTCGAGGACGTGCTGCTCGACACCACCGTCGACGGCATGCAGCTCCTGCCGAGCAACATCTTCCTGTCCGGCGCGGAGATCCGGCTGGTCAACGAGGTGGCCAGGGAGTACGCCCTCCAGCGGGCGCTCGAGCCCCTGCTGCCGCACTACGACATCTGCCTGATCGACTGCCAGCCGTCCCTCGGTCTGCTGACGGTCAACGCGCTGACCTGCGCGCACAGCGTGATCATCCCGCTGGAGTGCGAGTTCTTCGCGCTGCGCGGCGTGGCGCTGCTGATGGAGTCGATCGGCAAGGTCCAGGAGCGGCTCAACAAGAGCCTGGAGATCGACGGCCTGCTCGCCACGATGTACGACCCCCGGACGCTGCACGCCCGCGAGGTGCTGCAGACGATCATGCAGGGCTTCGGCGACAAGGTGTTCCACACGGTCATAAACCGCACGGTGCGCTTCCCCGACGCCACGCTGGCGGGGGAGCCGATCACCCAGTTCGATCCCGGCTCGATGGGTGCCACCGCCTACCGTGAGCTGGCCCGCGAACTGCTGGCCAGGTGGCCCGCCCGCGTGTGAGCCCCCCGGGCCGCGCCGGAAGGGGACAACGGGCCGGTAGGGGACAATGGCAGGTGTGACGACCGGCCCGGAGACCGACCAGGGCGGCGAGGAGAGCGCCCCGAGCGGCTTCCAGGTGCACCTGGACGTCTTCGAGGGGCCGTTCGACCTGCTGCTCGGGCTGATCTCCAAGCACAAGCTGGACATCACCGAGGTCTCCCTGCACAAGGTCACCGACGAGTTCATCGCGTACATCCGGTCGCGGGGCCCGGAGTGGGACCTCGACCAGACGAGCCACTTCCTGCTCGTCGCGGCGACCCTCCTCGACCTCAAGGCGGCCCGGCTGCTGCCCACCGGCGAGGTGGAGGACGAGGAGGACCTCGCCCTGCTGGAGGCACGCGACCTGTTGTTCGCCCGGCTGCTGCAGTATCGGGCGTACAAGGAGGTCGCGAAGATCTTCGCCGGGCGCATGGCCGAGGAGGCGCTGCGCTTCCCGCGCGCGGTGCCGATGGAGAAGCGGTTCGCCGACCTGCTGCCGGAGCTCGTGCTCGGCATCGGGCCCGATCAGCTCGCGAAGATCGCGGCGAGGGCCTTCACACCGAAGGCGCCGCCGTCGGTGTCGGTCGCGCACATCTACCAACCGCTCGCCAGCGTACGGGAACAAGCCGCTATCCTTGTCGAGCGGCTGAGGCGGCTCAACCGGGCGACCTTCCGGGCACTGACCGCCGACTGCTCGGGGACGTTCGAGGTCGTCGCCCGTTTCCTGGCCGTCCTTGAGCTGTTCAGGGAGGCCGCGGTCTCCTTCGAGCAGGTCGAACCGCTCGGCGACCTGTACGTCACCTGGACGGGAAGCGCCGAGGGCGATGTCACGGTCGGCGACGACTACGACGAGGGCAGGCGTGAGGAACGGCCCGCCGAGGCGGCGGACACGCGGGACGAGTGAGGCCGGGACCAAGGGCCGCACCGGACCGGAAACGCCGGACCGGCGGACACCGGCCGAGCATGCCCGGCCTGCGGGCGCCGGCGTACGGCACGGCGGAGATGGTGACCCGCACGACGAGCGAGGAGCGATGGAAGCGAGCGACACCCCCGGCTCCGGCGACGATCTCTCCGGCCCCGCCGGCGACGTGACCGGACGGGACGAGGACGACCTCGCGTCTTCCGGCCTCGCGTCCTCCGGCCCCGGAACGCCGGATCCGGTCTCCGGCGCCCGCGATCCCGAGGCGGAGGTGCCGGCGGACGGGCCCGCGCTCACCGCGGCGCTGGAAGCGATCCTGATGGTCGTGGACGAACCGGTCGCCGAGGTCACCCTCGCGCAGGTGCTGGAACGGCCCACCGCCGAGATCACGGCCGCCCTGCGCGCCCTGTCAGAGGAATACACGGCCGCAGGACGGGGTTTCGACCTTCGAGAGGTGGCCGGAGGCTGGCGCTTCTACACGCGGGCGGAGTGTGCCGCCCTGGTGGAGAAGTTCGTCAGGGACGGCCAGCAGGCGCGGCTGACGCAGGCCGCACTGGAGACCCTCGCCGTGGTCGCCTACCGGCAGCCCGTGAGCCGGGCCAAGGTGGCGGCGGTGCGCGGCGTGAGCAGCGACGGCGTCATGCGGACGCTGGTCGCACGAGGCCTCGTGGAAGAGGCCGGAACCGACCCGGAGAGCCAGGCAGTGCTCTACCGGACGACGAGTTACTTCCTGGAGAGACTGGGGCTGCGAAGCCTCGACGAGCTTCCCGAGCTCGCCCCGTTCCTCCCGGACGACGTGGAAATTCTTGAGGAGCAGAAGTAGTGGACAACAGGCGTGGCACCCCGTCCGGTGAGGGACGCGGTCGGAGCCGGAACACCGGTCGGCAGGGCGCGAGCCCGCGTGGATCCCGCAGCGGGTCCGGCGGCGGCTTCCGCCCCCAGGGCGACCGGCGCGGAGGCTCCCGCGTTCCTGGTTCCCGGTCCGGGTACGGGTTCGACTCCAGGCGTTCCCGCGACGACGACGCGCGCGGCGACCGGTACGGCGAGCGCCGGCCGGACGCCCGCGGCGACCGATACGACGACCGGCCCCGCGGCATGGGCCGCCGCGACGACGACCGGGCCGCGTTCCGGGCGGAGCGGGGCGGCTCGCGTGGCCGGTACGGCAAGCCCGAGGGCGGCCGTTTCGGCGACCGCGACCGTGACGGCGGGCGTGACCGCGGCTTCGCCCGCGACGACGCCTCCGGCCGCGGCCGTGGGTTCGAGCGTGAGCGTGGCTTCGACCGTGAGCGCGGTTTCGGCCGCGGTGACCGCGACGGCCGCAGCTTCGGCCGTGACGACCGTGAGCGCGGCTCCCGGGGCGGTTCGCCCGCCGAGCGGCCCGCGTTCCGCGGCGAGGGCACGGGTTCGCGTGGCCGGTACGGCAGGTCCGAGGGCGGCCGGGACCGCGAGGCCGTCAGGGGCGCAGGCCGCCCGTCCTTCGCCGAGCGCGGTGACAGGGGCGAGGCCCGTGGCGACCGCTATGAAGGCCGCGGTGACCGGTTCGAGGCCCGCGGTGATCGCGGATGGAGCCGGAACGACAGGGACGACCGCCGCGACGACCGTGACCGGCGCGACGATCGCCGTGACGACCGCCGTGACGATCGCGGCGGGCGCAGCGGCGGCGGGCTGCGCGCGGCGCGCGGCGGCGGCAGGGCCCGAAGCGACGAGGTACAGACGATCGGCCGCCTTGGCGGCCCGCGCGGCCGGTCCGGCTCGCGCGGCGCGGAGCGCGGGGCACCCTCCCGCACCGGCGCGCCTTCCCGTGCCGGCCGTCCCTCGGGCGCCGGCCGGCCCGGCGTGACAGGCCCGGTGGCCAACCCGTTCAAGACGTCCCGGCAGCCGCTGCGCGACCCGGACTTCTACGACGAGGACTACACCGACGAGCGCGACACCACGGAGGTGCCGGGCGGCGAGCGGCTGCAGAAGGTCCTCGCCCAGGCCGGGGTGGCCAGCAGGCGGGCCTGCGAGGAGATGATCGGCGACGGCCGGGTGACGGTGGACGGCCAGACCGTGCGCCGCTTCGGCGCCCGGGTCGATCCCGCCAAGCAGGTCATCCGGGTCGACGGCAAGCGCATCCCGACGTCCTCGGAGACCGTCTACTACGCGATCAACAAGCCGATCGGCGTGGTGAGCACGATGGACGACCCCGAGGGCCGGCCCTGCCTGAACGACTACGTGCAGGACCTCGCGCCCCGGCTGTTCCACGTGGGGCGTCTCGACACCGAGACCGAGGGACTGCTGCTGCTGACCAACGACGGCGAGCTCGCCCACCGGCTGACCCACCCGAGCTACGGCGTGCAGAAGAAATACTGGGCCAAGGTCCCCGGCCCCATCCCGCGCGACCTGCACAAGGTGCTGCGCAAGGGCGTGGACCTGGAGGACGGCCTGGCCAAGGCCGACGAGTTCCGGGTGGTGCAGGAGCACGGCCAGCAGGCGCTGGTCGAGATCGTGCTGCACGAGGGCCGCAAGCACATCGTCCGGCGCATGATGGAGGTCGTCGGTCATCGGGTGATCGACCTGGCTCGCATCGAGTTCGGCCCGGTGAAGCTCGGCAGGCTCAAGCCGGGGACCGTACGCCAGCTCACCGTGCAGGAGATCGGTGAGCTGTACGCGGCGGTCGGCCTGTAGCCTTTCCGCGCGGCGGGCGAAAGCCGCAAGCCGGGCGGAATTGGATGAAGCGCGTATATGGGTCGGGTTCGTCTCCGCGGGAGACCGGCCCGGCCCAGCGAGAGGGGAACGACATGGTGCGAGCGATTCGGGGAGCCATTCAGGTCGACGGCAACGATCGTGACGCGATCCTCGCCGGGACGACCGAGCTGGTGACCGAGGTGATGGGGCGCAACAACCTCACGACCGACGACGTCATCAGCGTGATCTTCACGTGCACCCCCGACCTCACCGCGGAGTTCCCCGCGCTGGCCGCGCGCAAGCTCGGCTTCCACGACGTGCCCCTGCTGTGCGCGACCGAGATCGACGTGCCCGGCGCGCTCCCTCGCGTCGTGCGGCTGATGGCCCACGTGCAGACCGACCGGCCCCGGCAGGAGATCCAGCACGTGTACCTGCGCGGCGCCGCGGCGCTGCGCGTGGACATCGCGCAGTGAACCTTTCCCTCGGGCGTCGTCCATCGGGCGACGCACGGTAGACGTCGTCCCGGCGGGTTCGCGCCGGGACGGCGGGGCCGGTGAATCACCACAATCCACCCACAAGAGATGCGTCGCGGGACAGCGCGCCCGGGACGGCGATGGCAGGAAGAACGCGATGACTCCCATCGAGGATGCCGAGATCGGCAGTGTGGTCGTTGTCGGGACGGGCCTCATCGGCACGTCGATCGCGCTGGCGCTGCGGCAGCGGGACGTGCGGGTCTTCCTGGCCGATCGGGACGCGGGAGCCGTACGGCTGGCGCGTGAGCTGGGGGCGGGGGAGGACTGGACCGGCGAGCAGCGGGTGGATCTGGCGGTCGTCGCCGTGCCGCCCCAGTTCGTCGCGCAGCAACTGCTGGATCTGCAAAAGCGTGACAGCGCCCGGTTCTACACCGACGTGGCGAGCGTGAAGGCGCTCCCGCTGGCTCAGGCCGCCCAGCTCGGCTGCGACCTGACGACGTACGTCGCGGGGCATCCGCTGGCGGGCCGCGAGCGGTCGGGCCCGGCGGCGGCCCGCGCCGACCTGTTCCTCGGCCGTCCGTGGGCGTACTGCCCGACGGACGAGGCGTCGCCGCGGGCGGTGGCCGCGGTGGAGCGGCTGATCTCACTGTGCGGCGGCAACGCCGTGCGGGTGGAGGCGGAGGAGCACGACCGTGCCGTCGCGGTCGTCTCGCACGCTCCGCACGTGACGGCGGCCGCGGTGGCGGCCCGGCTGGCGGAGGCGTCGGAGACGGCCCTCGGGCTGTCGGGGCAGGGTGTGCGCGACGTGACCCGCATCGCCGCCAGTGACCCCGCGCTGTGGACCGGCATCCTCGCGGGCAACGCGCTGCCCGTCGCCGAGGTGCTGGAGGCGCTCGTGGCCGATCTGAGCGCCGCCGCCCGTTCGCTTCGCGCGCTGGCGGGCGACGGCGCGGCCATGGGGCAGGTGACCGATCTCCTGTCGCGGGGTGTGCGGGGGACCGGGAGGATCCCCGGCAAGCACGGTGGTCCGGCGCGCACGTACGCGGTGGTCCAGGTGCTCATCGGCGACCGTCCCGGCGAGCTGGCCCGCCTGGTCCAGGCCGCGGGGGAGACGGGCGTCAACATCGAGGACATCCGCCTGGAGCACGCCACCGGGCTGGAGCTCGGCGCGGCCGAGCTGTACGTCCAGCCGGAGGCGGTGCAGACGCTCACCGACGGCCTGCGCGAGCGCGGCTGGCAGCTGCCGAGCTAGGCGCCCGGTCGTCAGTCGGCGGGGAGCGGCCCCGGAGACGGGTCACGCGCGGCGGGTACCGGCCCCGGCGACGGATCATGCGCGCCGGGGACCGTCCCGCGCGCCCTCGCGGCGCGGGACGGCAGGATCAGGCGGGCGGCGAGATAGAGCATCGTCCCGATGGGCGACAGCAGGACCGTCAGCAGCAGGATGGGGCTGGTCACCAGCGGGGAGATGCCCCGTTCCCGGGAGTCGAGGTAGATCCACCGCCCGACGAACAGGTCGAACCCGATGACATGGGCCCACAGGACGGCGGCGCCGTCCGGGCTGCCGAAGAAGTCGGTGAGAACGCGCAGATCCGGGCGGCTCACGGCGGCCCACAGGGCGCCGAAGCGCGGTATCACCAGCACCAGGTAGACCAGCAGCGGTGGTACGACGATCAGTGGTGAGGACACGATCCGGTGTGTCCACGACCACGCCGGAACGAGGATCATCAATATCCAGAACGGCGTGGCGAGCGGGAACGCCAGCTCGAAGAGGGTCTCGGTCATCGGCTCCTTCTGCCTGAGGAGGGCTACCGGTAGGTCAGGGACCCGTTCTGCCGGACGGGTTCGGAGGGGAAGGGCGGGACCCGCTTCAGCGGTACGGGCACGGGGGCCGGCACGGCGGGCTCGAAGGCCGGTGCGGCGACCTTGGCCCGGTTGACGGCGTCGAGCCGCGACACGGCGCCGAGCTTGCCGAAGATGTTGCGCAGGTGCCGCTTGACCGTGCCTTCGGTGATCGACAGCTGGACCGCGATCTGCCGGTTGCTGAGCGCGCGGGCGACCAGGGCGAGCACCTCCTCCTCCCGTTCGGTGAGCAGAGCGGTGCGCGGCGGCTCCCCGACGGCCCTCGGCGGGCGCGACGACACGATCACCCGGTAGGAGTTGCGGTGCACGCCGCGCAGGGCCGACGTCAGGTCCTGCCAGCTCACGCCCTTGTGCAGGTAGCCCCGGGCGCCCGCGGAGAGCATCTCGTGCACGAGATGCGGGTCGTCGTGCACCGTCAGCACCACCACGGTGCTGTGCGGCGACACGTGGGCGATCTGCTTGAGCGTGTACGTGGGCGGGTGGCCCGGCATCTCGATGTCCAGCAGGACGATGTCGGGACGGGTCGCGGCGGCCGCGGACACGACGGTCCGGGCGTCTCCGGCCTGCCCGACGACGCGGAAGTCGTGTTGCGCGCGCAGCAGTTCGCACAGCGCCTCGCGCAGGAGCGTGTGATCGTCGGCGACGACGATCCGGATGGGATGCTCGATACTCATCAGCGCCCTCCGAGCGGCACGGAGATGTGGATTCGCGTTCCCGCGGACGGATGGCTGCTCATGCGGAACTCGCCTTCGAGCAACTCGGTGCGCTCGCGCATGGAGGCGAAGCCGCCGCTCCGCCAGGACCGGCCGGGGTCCAGTCCTGTCCCGTCGTCCTGGACGACGGCCACCACCTTCTCCGGCAGGATCTCGGCGTGTGCGCTCACTCCCTCCGCCCCGGCATGGGTGAGCGCGTTACGCAGGGCTTCCCTGATGATCGCCAGCAGTTCCGCGCGCACCTCGTCGGGAAGGCGGGACTCCTCCCCGCGTACGGACACCTGGAGGTTCACCCCCGGTGGTTTGACGGCCTCCCCGAACGCCCGCAGCGAGCTTTCGAGGCCGACGTCGTGCGGGCACGACCGAAGGCCCCGCATCACGCGCCGGACCGTCTCCCAGGCGTCGTTCAGAGCCTGGCGCAACCCGCGCAGGTCGTCGCGTCCCTCCGGAGTGTCACGGCGCAGTTCGTAGAGGTCCAGGCGGCGCAGCGCGAGACTGACGCTGCTGCCCACCCAGTCGTGCACGTCCCGGGCGATGGCCTTGCGGATCCGCTCCGGGGTCTCCACCTCGTCGGCGAAGCTGCCCACCCGGGCGAGGATCGCCCGGTTGAGGGTGGGCAGGACGCGGCGGGCCAGCCGTTCCCGGTCCGGGGCCGCCCCCGCGGCCTCGGCGAGATGGTCGGCCACCGTCTGGAACAGCTCCGCCCACGCGAGGCTCGCCGCCGCGAGACCGACCTCCCGGACGGCCGGCCCCGGCGGTTCCGGCGTGGCCGGTGTCGCGTCACCGCCGACGGATGCCGCGCAGATCTTCAGGAGGGCCCGCGTCTGCCTGCGCCACTCCTGCCAGACCAGGGGATCCTGGACGACGGGACTGGCCAGCGCCCGCAGGCGGCTTTCGTACGAGTGAAGTAACGCCGGACTCCGTATGAGCAGCTCCGGCGACACGTATTCCGTCATACTCGATCCCCCGCACCTTGTTCACCCCCGCCTTGTCCACGGACCAGAAGGGGGTCCGCGTTACGACCACATGGTGCCAGCCGGCGAAAACCACCAGCCTTGATCTCCCCAATTATCCGGATATTTCGCCTTTCAAGGCAACGCCCAGGGGATTACTTTCTGCGGGTATGACAGATAGTAGAGAAAGCTGTTATGTTTTCGAACGCGATTCGAGTGGTGTTAGTGGAACGGGCTATTCTGTAATTCTCAACTATCTCCGCCGCAGCGCGGCGTCGGCCGGCTCAGGGTGCTGCCAGCCCTCGTCGTGCGGGTTGAGCGTGACGCCCGGCGGGACGATCCTGTCGATCTCGTCGAGCACCTCGTCGTCCAGGTCGATCGACACCGCGCCGAGCTGGGTGTCAAGGTGCTCCACAGTACGCGGGCCGATGATGACCGACGTGACCGCTGGATGCCGGAGCGCGAAGGCGAGGGCGAGGCCGACGAGGCTGAGCCCGGCGCGCTCGGCCAGCAGGGCCAGCTCCTCGACCGCGTCGAGCTTGCGCTGGTTGGCCGGCAGCTCCATGTCGTACCTGCCGGGCACCACGAAGCTGCGCATGCTGAACGGAAGCTCCTGGTTCTTGCGATACCGGCCGGTGAGCCAGCCGCCGGCGAGCGGGCTCCAGGTCAGCACGCCCAGCCGGTGCTGCCGGCAGACCGGCAGAACGTCACGTTCGATCCCCCGGGCGAGGATCGAGTAGGGCGCCTGCTCGGCGGAGAAGCGTTCCCGGGACCCGCGGGCGGCCACGTACTGCGCCTCGACGATCATGTGGGCCGGGAACGTGGATGTGCCGAAATATCGGATCTTGCCAGCTCTGACCAAATCTGTCAGGGCGCCCAATGTGTCGTCGATATCCGTGGACGGATCGGGACGGTGTATCTGGTAGAGGTCGATCCAGTCGGTGCCGAGCCGGCGCAGGCTGTTGTCGACCTCCCGCATGATCCACCGGCGGGAGTTGCCCCGCATGTTGGGGTCGGCGCCCATCGGGAAGTGGCACTTGGTCGCGAGGACCACCCGGTCGCGCACCCCGCCCTGCGCGAGGGCCTTGCCGACGATCTCCTCCGACTCTCCGGCCGAGTAGTTGTCGGAGGTGTCGATGAAGTTGACGCCGCTCTCGATCGCGCGGTGAATGATCTTTATCGAGTCGTCGTGGTCGGGGTTGCCCCACGACCCGAACATCATCGCGCCCAGGCACAACCGGCTCACCGAGACACCGGTCCGGCCGAGCACCTCGTACTGCATGCGTTCTCCCTCGTGTCGGGGGTCGGAAGGCCGCGGGCGCCGGGGAGGCGGCCGGGGGCGCGCGTACTCCTGTCGCGGCGGACACGGCGGACGGCGGGACCCGGGCGCACGTCGCGGGCGGCCCCGAACGGCGGCCCCGAACGGCGGCTCCGCATGGCGGGTGCGGTCGGCCGGGCGAACGCGTCGCCTCCGCCGAAAGTGGCGATGTGCCGTGAATAGCTGATAGCTATGCTATCCACTATCCATTTGACGGACAAGAGTGAGCCGTGTCACATCCCCTATGAGACCGGCGGCCGGGGTCGGGTGGCCGGCGCCGGTACGGCGACCACGCAGGCCGCGTCGGGGACGGCCAGCGGTGCGCCCAGGGCGCCGAGCAGGCCGGTGCCGGCGTCGGCGGACAGGGCGGTCAGCGTCCCCGCCATCTGGCTGGCGACGTACACGACCGAGCCCGAGGGGTCGATCAGCAGGTCCCACGGCAGCGTGGTGAACGGGTCGCCGAACCGGTGCTCTCCGACCCGCTTCAGCAGGGCGCCCGCGGCGCCGGTCTCGAAGACCGCCACGCTCTCATGGCCCCGGTTGGCCACGTAGACATACCGGCCGTCGGCCGTCGTCACGACGGTGGAGGGGGCGATCCATCCGTCCGCCTCGTCGGGCACCGTACGCACCGAGCCGAGAGGGCGCAGGGTCCCCGAGGCGTCGAACTCGCACACCACGACGACCGGCCGGAGCTCGCCGACCACGTACACGTACCGGCCCGAGGGGTGGAAGACGAGGTGGCGGGGCCCGACACCCTCGCCGACGTGGGTCCGTCCCGCGGCGGTGAGATGTCCGTCCGGCGCGGAGTATCGGTAGACGTGGACGTGGTCGTCGCCCTTGTCGGGCACCAGTACGAACGTTCCCGTCTGATCGGTCGCCGTCATGTGCGGGTGCGGACCCGCCTGGTTGACCGGATCCGGGCCCTTCCCGGTGTGGCGTACGACGTCGGCGGGCGGCCCGATGAGCTCGCCGGACTCGACGGGGAACACGACGACCTCGCCCGAGTCGTGGTTGGCGGCGAACAGGTGCCGTCCCGACGGGTGCAGGGACAGGTGGACGGTGCCGGCGCCCAGGGCAGGCCGCTCGGCCAGGTGCTCCAGGGAGCCGCCCCGCCCGACGCGCAGGACGTGCACGCGGCCCTCCGGCACGTTGGAGGCCACGTAGAGCGTCCGCCCGGAGGGGGACGGCAGCAGGTGGAAGGGGTTGGGGATGTCGGTGAACGTGCCGGTGAGCACCAGCTCACCTGTCGTGGGAGCGGACATCACGGCGCGCACGCCCCTGGCGAGGGTCTCGGTCCAGGAGTAGCCGCCGACGAACAGTTGCATCACAGCCGCGCCTTCCTCGTCGCATCGGTCGCAGTCGCCGCTCTGGGCGGGGCCCGCCGATCCGCCGGACGGCCACCGGGCAGGATCGCGACCGCCGGCGGCGCGGCATGCGGCTCCTTTGGGGGAGGAGCCGAGCCGTTTCCCGACTTTATCGGAATTAGCCTTATCTGCGCAGATGACGAGATGTCACTTGGGGGGTAATGGATGTTTCGAAAGGAGTAGGCCCCCCGGAGCCGGCTCCGGGTCACCGCCGATCCAGGATGGGAGAGCGAGGGACTCCGGGATCGCCGGAGCCCCTCTGTTTTCCCCTCAAGTCCCGAGGTGGACGGCCGTCCCCCCGGGAGTCCTGTCGCGGCGGGGCCGGGGAACACGCCACCCGGCGTGGCCGGCTCACCCTGCTCACCTGGCTCATCCGGCGCGCGCGGCGCCGGCGGCGCGTGGGAAAGCCGGCCCGCCGCCGATCGCGATCTCATCATTCGGAACGGCCGCGGACCATGTCACCTAAGACATACGGCCGGTGCCTCCTAGGGGTGACTCTCCTTTGCCCCGGCGGCCCTTGTTGGAATCATTCGGGCAAATGCGGAGTGACTGATGAAAGGCCTTCGCGCATGACATTGCTTGACGACAGAAACGCCGTGACCGAGGCGCCGCCGGACTCCATGGAGGGCAGGCTCGCAGAGCTCGACCGGATGCGCAGGCGGCTGGCCGAGGGGCCGGGCGCGGGCGCGACGGAGGCGCAGCACGCCCGTGGCAAGCTCACCGTACGCGAGCGCCTGGATATCCTGCTCGACCCCGGCTCGTTCACGGAGATCGAGGGCTTTCGCCGCCACCGCGCGACGGGCTTCGGCATGGAGCGGCGCCGGCCGCACGGCGACGGCGTGGTGACCGGCTGGGGCATGATCGACGGCCGCCGGGTCTTCGTCTACGCCCACGACTTCCGGGTCTTCGGCGGCTCGCTCGGCGAGGCGCACGCCCAGAAGATCCACAAGGTGATGGACCTGGCCTACGCCGCCCGGGCGCCCCTGATCAGCCTCAACGACGGCGCCGGCGCCCGCATCCAGGAGGGCGTGACCGGCCTCGCGGGCTACGGCGGCATCTTCCAGCGGACCGTCCGGGCGTCGGGCGTGATTCCGCAGATCAGCGTGATGCTCGGCCCCTGCGCGGGCGGCGCGTCGTACGCCCCCGCGCTCACCGATGTGGTGTTCATGGTGCGGGACACCTCGCAGATGTTCATCACCGGTCCCGACGTCGTGGAGGCCGTGACCGGCGAGCGGATCAGCCAGGAGGGCCTCGGGGGCGCCGACGTGCACGCCACGAGGTCGGGCGTGGCGACCTTCGTGCACGAGGACGAGGCGAGCTGTCTCGAAGACGTGCGATACCTGGTCTCGCTGCTGCCCGCCAGCAACCTGGAGACCCCGCCGGTGGAGTTCACCGCCGATTCGGCCGACCGGCGCTGTGAGGCGCTGATCGACATCGTGCCCGCCGACCCCGGACGGCCCTACGACATGCGGGAGGTCATCGCCGAGGTCGTCGACGACGGCGAGTTCCTCGAGTTCTCCGAGCGGTGGGCCGCCAACGTGATCTGCGCGCTGGCCCGGCTGGACGGCCACGTGGTGGGCGTCATCGCCAACCAGCCGCTGTCCATGGCGGGCGTGCTCGACATCCACGCCTCGGAGAAGGCGGCCCGCTTCGTGCAGATGTGCGACGCGTTCAACATCCCGTTGGTCACGTTCGTCGACGTGCCGGGCTTCCTGCCGGGCACCGACCAGGAACACGGCGGGGTGATCCGGCACGGCGCGAAGCTCCTGCACGCCTACTGCGCCGCCACGGTGCCCCGCGTCCAGGTGATCGTCAGGAAGGCGTACGGCGGCGCCTACATCGTCATGGACTCCCGTTCCATCGGCGCCGACCTGTCGTTCGCCTGGCCGACCAACGAGATCGCCGTCATGGGCGCGGACGCCGCCGCGAACGTCATCTTCCGCAAGGAGATCGCCGCCTCCGCAGACCCCGAGACCACCCGCGCGAAGCTCGTCGGGGAATACCGCGCGGAGCTCATGCACCCCTACTACGCGGTCGAGCGCGGTCTGGTCGACGACGTGATCGACCCGAGGGACACCAGGAAGGTCCTCGCGGGCGCGCTGGCCACGCTCCGCGGCAAACAGGCCGTGCTGCCGCATCGCAAGCACGCCAACCCCCCGGCATGACGGCCCGGGAACCGGCGCGGACGCCGGTGGCCGTCGTGCGTGGGGCGCCGACCGACGAGCAGCTCGCGGCCGTGCTGGCCGTGCTGTCGGCGGCGTCCGGAGCCCGGGGGACCGGGACGCCCCCGCCCCCGGTCCCCCGCCCCCGGTGGTCGGTGGAGTCCGTATGGCGGCCGGCGTGATGCGCGGGGGCCGCCCCGCGCGGGGGCCGTACGAAGTCGTGGGAGCAGGCGTGGCGGCCGCGGGAGACGCCCCGGCCGCGCGGAGGAGGAACGGTGCGTAAGGTCCTGGTCGCCAACAGGGGAGAGGTCGCGGTCCGGATCATCCGGGGCTGCCGGGACGCGGGGCTGGACAGCGTCGCGGTCTACGCGGCGCCCGACGCCGGCGCGCCGCACGTGCGGCTGGCCGGCGAGGCGTTCGCCCTGGGGGGAGACACTCCCGCCGCCAGTTACCTGGACGTGGGCAAGGTGCTCGACGCGGCGCTGAAGTCGGGCGCCGACGCCGTCCATCCGGGCTGGGGATTCCTGTCGGAGAACGCCGGCTTCGCCCAGGCCGTGATCGACGCCGGGCTGACCTGGATCGGGCCCCCGCCCGGCGTGATCAGGGAGCTCGGCGACAAGGTGTCGGCCCGGCGGATCGCGGCACGGGTGGGGGCCCCGCTCGCCCCCGGCACCCCCGGCCCGGCCTCCGGCGCGGCCGAGGTCGTGGCCTTCGCCGAGGAGCACGGCCTGCCCGTGGCGATCAAGGCGGCGTACGGCGGCGGTGGCCGGGGCCTCAAGGTCGCCTGGACCATGGAGGAGATCCCCGAGCTGTACGACAGCGCGGTGCGGGAGGCGGTGACCGCCTTCGGCCGGGGCGAGTGCTTCGCCGAGCGCTACCTCGACCGGCCCCGGCACGTCGAGACCCAGTGCCTGGCCGACGCGCACGGGAACGTGGTGGTGGTCTCGACCCGCGACTGCTCGCTGCAGCGCCGCCACCAGAAGCTGGTCGAGGAGGCCCCTGCGCCGTTCCTCACCCCCGAGCAGTCGCGGCTGCTGTACGAGAGCTCCAAGGCCATCCTGCGCGAGGCCGGCTATGTCGGGGCGGGCACCTGCGAGTTCCTCGTGGCCCGCGACGGCCTGGTGTCGTTCCTGGAGGTCAACACCCGCCTCCAGGTGGAGCACCCGGTCAGCGAGGAGGTCACGGGCCTCGACCTGGTCCGCGAGATGTTCCGCGTCGCGGCGGGGGAACCGCTCGGCTACGGCGACCCGGAGATACACGGCCACTCCATCGAGTTCCGGATCAACGGGGAGGATCCGGGCCGGAACTTCCTGCCGTCCCCCGGCACGGTGATCCGCTGGCGGCCGCCGGGCGGGCCGGGGGTCCGCCTGGACTCCGGCGTCGTGGAGGGCACGCAGGTCGGCCAGGCGTTCGACTCGTTGCTGGCCAAGCTGGTCGTCACCGGGCGGGACCGGGAGCAGGCCCTGGCCCGGGCCCGGCGGGCGCTCGCCGAGTTCGAAGTCGAGGGGCTGGCGACCACGCTGCCGTTCCATCGGGCCCTCGTCGACGACCCGGCGTTCGCCCCCGGCCTCACGGTGCACACGCAGTGGATCGAGACGGAGTTCGCCGGCGGCGTCGAGCCGTACGGCGGCCTCGTCGTGGAGCCGGAGCCCGGCGCGGGGACCGAGACGCTGGTGGTGGAGGTGGACGGCCGACGGGTCGAGGTCGTGATGCCGGCTGGCCTGACCACGCCGGCCGCGGAGCGGGTCGCCGCGGGGCCGCGGCGCAGGGGTGCGCGCCGGGCCGGGGCGGGCGGCGGTGCGCCGGCCGCCGAGGGCGCGGTGGTCAGTCCCATGCAGGGCACCATCGTGAAGATCAACAAGGCGGACGGCGAGACGGTGGAGGAGGGCGAGCTGCTCTTCGTGCTGGAGGCGATGAAGATGGAGCAGCCGCTGTTCGCGCAGCGGGCCGGCCGCGTCGCCGGTCTCGCCGTCACGGTGGGCCAGGCCGTCGCCGGCGGCGAGGTCCTCTGCGTGCTCGGCACCTGACCTCGCGGGGAGCGGGCGGACGATCGCCCCGGCCCGGTGACGCCGTCGCGTCGCCCGGCCGGGGCGATCGGCGCTCCCGCACCGGCGGCAGGGAGGAGCGGGAGCGGTCCGGTGGACGAGGGGGTTCAGGCCCGGGCGGGGACGGGCGGGCGGGGGCCGGTCCGGACGCGCCGCGCGCCCGCGACGACCACCGCCGCGGCGGCCGACGTCACGGCCGCCACCAGTACGGCGAACGCGGTCACGGTGGAAGGGCCGGGGTAGATCAGCGGCTCGCCCCTGAGCGCCTGCCAGGTGAGCAGCACGAGCAGCCCGCCGAATCCGGCGGCCGCCACCCTGACCAGGCCCAGGCGCACACCGTCGTCGGCGAGGACGGGCACCCGCGTGCCCAGCGCCCGGAGGGCCGCCAGCAGCAGGGGCAGGGCCTGCAGGGCGTGCAGCCCGGCGAAGTGCGCCACCCGGAGATCGCCCCCGGTGGTGCTCCAGCCGAGGATGGGCAGCCCCGGCCCGCCGTCGGGCACGCCGACGCTGTGCGCCCCGGAGACGCCGCCGGCGTTGGACGTGGAGCCCACCATCAGGTAGGCCTCGGCCATGCCGGCGACGCACAGCGCGAGCCCGAGGCGCAGCGCCGAGGCCGTGGGCCGGTCGCCGACCCGGTGCAGCAGCACCAGCCCGGTGACGGCGATGGTCACCACCCAGAGGGCGGTCACCAGCGTCCCCATGAGGCCGAAGATCGCCGCGTCCTGCGGGGTGCTCACGTTGAAATGGCTCTGCCGTCCCCGCGCCGCCTGGAGCGTGATGAGGCCGACGCCCACCGTGCTCATGCCCGCGATCAGGTCGCCGAGCCGTCTGGCCACGACCGGGGCGCGCTTCAGCAGCGTCAGCAGCCAGGCCAGGGTCAGGCTGTAGACGCCGAACGAGACGGCGAACTTGAACGGCTTCATCCACACGGGCACGCCGAGGAGGGTGCGGTCGTCGACGACGAGCCCCACCAGGGACACCACTGCGAGCACGGCCATCGCGCCGCAGAAGACGATGAGCGTGCGGTGCAGGCCGAGCACACTGCGGAGGAGCGCTCGCATGGGACCTCCTGTCGAAGTTGTCGCCCCCGGTGCGGCCCGCCTCGGGCCGCACCGGGGGATCTGCCGGAAACGAAGCCGCCGGCGGCCGGGGGACCCGGCCCCCGGGCTCAGACCTTCGCGTCGACCTGCCCGGCTTCCACGACGGACTCGCCCTCCCGTACGCCGAACCGGTCCCACAGCCGGGCCAGGGGCCGCGGCGCCCACCAGGCGTAGCGGCCCAGCAGCCGCATGGTCGCGGGCACGAGGAGGCTGCGGACGATGGTGGCGTCCACGACGACCGCGATGACCAGGCCGATTCCGGCCATCTTCATGAACGCGATGCCGGAGACGGCGAAGCCGCCGACGACGACCACGACCAGGAGCGCGGCACTCGTGATGATCTTCGCGGTGCGCTGGAGGCCGACCGCCACCGACTCGACGGGATCGCCCGTCAGCATCCACTGCTCGCGGATGCGCGACAGCAGGAACACCTCGTAGTCCATGGCCAGGCCGAAGGCGATGGCCACGATCAGCACGGGGAAGTTCACGTCGACCGCGCCGATCGGGACGAAGCCCAGCGCTCCGGAGAGCCAGCCGTCCTGGAAGATCAGCTTGATGGCGCCGAAGGACGCCGACAGAGACAGGAGGTTGAAGAGCACGGACTTCAGCGGCAGCAGGACCGAACCGAAGGCCATGAAGAGCACCACGAAGGAGACGACCGCGACGAACAGCGCCATCCACACCATCCGCGAGGTGACCATGTCGACGATGTCGACCCGGGAGGCGGGCATTCCGGTGAGCGAGGTCTTCGCGCCCGGGGGCGGGGTGACGGCGCGCAGGTCCTCCACCATGCGGCGCGACTCACGCGACATCGGGTCGCCCGAGTAGGCGAGCG
The DNA here is from genome assembly GCF_008033685.1 of Microbispora sp. CSR-4. Lineage (NCBI taxonomy): Bacteria > Bacillati > Actinomycetota > Actinomycetes > Streptosporangiales > Streptosporangiaceae > Microbispora > Microbispora sp. CSR-4. Next base: position 137,349 of record NZ_VJVX01000001.1, on the reverse strand, counting down.
TCACCCGTCCCTCGGTCCCCTGGGTCCCGGTGACGCGGGCGTCCGCGACGCCCGGCACCGCGCCGAGCCGCGTCGCGTAGGCGTCGAGTGCCGCGCGGTCGGGCGCGGACTCGACGACCATCGTCATGAGCTTGCCGGGATCGCCGTCGAACCTGGCCGCCATCTCCCCGGTGACCACGCGGGCGTCGGCGGAGGCGGGCAGCACCCAGTCGCCGGGCCGGGCCCAGTTGACCCCGGCGAACGGCAGGCCGAGCCCAACGAGCAGGACCACGATGCCGATCGTGGTCACCAGCGGGCGCCGCATCACCGCGTGGGCGACGCGATACCAGCGCCCCTGCTCGGGCGGGGCGGACAGCGCGCGGCCCCGGCGCGGCACCAGCCGCCGGCCCCCGAGACGCAGCAGGGCGGGGAGCACGGTCAGCGACGCCAGCACGGCCAGCAGCGTCACTCCGGCGCCGGCGAAGCCCATCGACAGCAGGAACCTGGACGGGAAGAGGGTCAGCCCGGCCAGTGAGATCGCCACGACCAGGCCGGAGAACATGATCGTGCGGCCGGCCGCGGCGGTGGTCCGGCGGATCGCCTCGTCCAGGGGCCTGCCCTGGCTCATCTCCTCCCTGAACCGGGTGACCATGAGCAGCGCGTAGTCGATGGCCAGGCCCAGCCCCAGGATGGTGACCACCTGGATGGCGAAGGTCGAGATGTCGGTGAAGAAGGTCACCAGCCGCAGCACGGCGAGTGAGCCCAGCGCCGCGACGATGCCGACGAGCAGCGGAAGCGAGGCGGCCGGCAGGCTGCGGAAGATGACCACCAGCAGGATCAGCAGGATCGGGATGGACAGTGCCTCGGCGAACAGCAGGTCCCGCATGGTCTGGCGGTTGACCTGGTCGGTCATCGAGGTGATGCCGCCGAAGCGGACGGTGAGGCCGTCGGCCTTGAACTTGTCCTGGATCGCCCGGAGCATCTGCACACGCTCCTGGTCGACGCTGGAGCCGAGCTGCACGGTGACGTAGGTCGCGTGCCGGTCCTTGGAGACGAAGCTCTGCGAGTGGGTGGACCAGAAGGACTCGAGCCGCACGACGTCGTCGCGCGGCACCGACGCGATCGCCCGCTGGACGGGCTCGGCGAACCTCGGGTCGTCCACTGTCAGGGTGTCGCTCTCGTAGAGGACGACCACGTCGTTGGCGTACCTGCCGAGCGGCCCGGCCAGCACCTTGTCGGCGTGGACGGACTCGCTGCCCGGATCGTCGAAGCCGGCTCCGCCACCGAGCGCGCCCAGGACACCGGTGCCCCAGCCGCCCGCGCCGATGGCGAAGATCAGGGCGCCTATCACTATCCATAGACGCCGTCGGACCACGAAAGTGCCTAGAGCGCTGAACATGAACTGCCCTCATCTGTCAAGAGGTGGAAAGTTGGGCTATCTATAATTACCGTCAGCTTCACTATCCACTATCCATGTTCATTGCGCAACGGGCCTCAGGAGGCCTCCATGAGCTCACGCAGGGGCGGTCTGGTCACGTTCCTGATCGCCGGTCTGGCGGCCTTCATGACCGCCCTGGACAACCTCGTCGTCACCACCGCGCTGCCGACGATCCAGCGGCAGTTCCGGGCCTCTCTCGAGGGGCTGGAGTGGACGGTGAACTCCTACACGCTCACCTACGCGGTCTGCCTGCTCACCGCGGCCGTCCTCGGGGACCGCTTCGGGCGGCGGCGGGTCTTCGTGACGGGGCTGCTGGTGTTCACCGCCGCCTCGGCCACCGCGGCCTCCGCCGGATCCGTCGGCGTGCTGGTCGCGTCCCGCGCCGTCCAGGGCATCGGCGCCGCACTCGTCTTCCCGCTCGCCCTCACCCTGGTGGTGACGGCGGCGCCGCCCGCCAGGCGCGGCCTGGCCATCGCGGGCTTCGGCGGCATGAGCGGCCTCGGCATCGCGCTGGGCCCCTGGATCGGCGGGCTCATCGTCGAGTACGGCGACTGGCAGTGGGTGTTCTGGATCAACGTGCCGATCGGGCTGGTGCTCGCGCCGCTCGCCGCACGGCTGCTGGGCGCCGGCAGGGGCCCGCACGACCGTCTCGACGTCCGCGGCACCGTGCTCGTCACGGCCGGCCTGTTCGGGATCGTCTACGGCCTGATCCGCAGCGTACGGCTCGGCTGGCTGCACCCGCAGGTCGTGCTGTCCGTCCTGGCCGGGCTCGCGATCCTGGCCGTGTTCGTCCGGTGGGAGCGGCGCGCCGCCTACCCCATCATCCCGCCGCGCCTGTTCCGCAGCCGCGGCTTCACGCTGTCGAACGCGGTCGCGCTGCTCGTCCAGGGCGGCATGTTCGGCGCGGTCTTCCTGCTGACGCAGTTCCTGCAGAACGCCCTGGGGCACACCCCGCTGCGCGCCGGCGCGATGACCCTGCCGTGGACCATGATGCCGCTGCTGGTCGCGCCGGCCGCCGGCGTGTTCGGCGACCGGATCGGGCCGCGGCGGCTGCTCACCGCGGGGGCGCTGCTGCAGGCCGCCGCCCTCGCCTGGTTCGCGGTGGTCTCCACCACGGACGTCGCGTACGTCGTGCTTCTCCCGGGAATGGTGGTCGCGGGCGTCGGCATGGGCCTGTTCTTCGCCCTGGCCGCCCGCGTGGCCATGGACTACGTCTCCACCGACGAGGAAGGGCTGGCCTCGGGCGTCAACAACGCGATGCGTCAGATCGGGGTGGTGCTGGGCGTGGCCGTGCTGTCGGCGGTGTTCGCGACGGCGGGAGGCTACGCGGCGCCGGCGCGGTTCGTCGCCGGTCTGCATCCGGCGCTGTGGGCCGGGACCGCGATCGTGCTGCTGGGCGCCGTCGTCGCGATGCTGGTGCCGCGTCCCGTCTCCGCCACCCCGGGCGAACGTGAGGAGACCACTTTGAGCACGATCGAAAGTGGATAAGCACAACTTCCGCTATCTATTCTGGAAACGATCGGCGTAAGGATGGGGAGGGCGGCGACGTGCGCATAGGTGAGCTCAGCCGGGAGAGCGGCGTGTCCATCCCCACGATCAAGTACTACGTCCGCGAGGGGCTGCTGCCCGCGGGCGAGCGCACCAAGTTCAACCAGGCGCAGTATGACGAGACGCACCTGCGCCGGCTCAAACTGGTCAGGGCGCTGGTCGAGGTCGGCGGGCTGTCCATCGCCGCCACCCGCGACGTGCTGAGCCTGATGGACGCGCAGACGAGCGACCTCGCCCGCCTGGGCAAGGCCCAGTACGCGCTGACCCCCCGCAGGGAGCACGAGCCGGACGAGGCATGGGAGTGGGCCGGCGAGCAGGTGGACGGTCTGCTCGCCAAGCACGGCTGGAAGGTCTCGCGCAACAACCCCGCCCGGCTCCAGCTCGCCGAGGCGCTGGCCACGCTGCGCCGCCTCGGCCAGGACGACTACCTCGCCATGCTCGACCGCTACGCCGAGATCGTCGGCGAGATGACGACGATGGAGGTGGACGGGGTCCTGGCGCGCAGGAACCTGGACGGGATGGCCGAGGCGATCGTCATCTGGACCGCCATCGGCGACTCGATGCTCACCGCGTTGCGCCGGCTCTCGCAGGAGGCCGAGACCGTACGCCGGTTCGGCGAGACCGTCTTCACGGCCGAGGGCGAGCAGCAGGACTGAAAAGGCAGCAGGACCCGTGGGCAAGGCCGGGGTGGGGTCAGCGCAGCCTGACCACGGCGCGCGGGCGCGCGAGGACCTTCTCCCCGCCGCACCGGACGGTGAGGTCCACCCGCACCCGGCCGTCGCCGAGCTTCTCGCTCACCACCGCGCCGGCCGTGATCTCGACGCCCTCGTCGGTGTCGGGCACCAGCACCGGCGCCGCGAACCTGGTGGCGCACTCCAGCACCGTGTCGCGGCCCGCCCACTCGGTGAGCACCCGCAGGGCCACGCCCAGGGTGAGCATGCCGTGCGCGACGACGGCCGGCAGGCCCGCCCCGGCCGCCGCGCGCTCGCTCCAGTGGATGGGGTTGAAGTCGCCCGACGCGCCCGCGTAGACGACGAGGTCGCCGCGTCGCAGGGTGTGGGTGAGCCCGGGCAGGCGGGTGCCGACGCCGACCTCCTCGTAGCGGGGCTCAGCCATCGGACCTCGCGATCAGCGTCGACGTGCCGGTGCAGACCAGCTCGTCCTCGGTCGTGCGCACGACGCTGGAGAGGGTGAGCACGTCCGTGCCGCCCACGTGGCCGGCCTCGGCGACGGTGACCGTCACGGTCAGCTCGTCGCCCGGCTCGATGGGCCGCCGGTGCTCGAAGCGCTGCTCCCGGTGGAGCAGCCTCGTCGTGTCGAACCCGACCTCGGGATCGAAGACGACGCGCAGCTCGGCAGGCATCGTGACCACGACCGCGAAGGTGGGCGGGGCGCACGCCGGATCACCGGAGTCGCCGATGGCCCGGGCGAACTCCCGGATCTTCTCCCGGCTGACGAGATAGGGATCGGTGGCGGGGTAGACCCGGCCCACCAGAGCGGCATTCAGCGGCATCGCGACCCTTCCGTACGCGGAGACGTGCCGGTCAGCGGTGAATCTATGCGCGCGGTCCGGTCGGGCGGCATTCCTCTTTGGGGGTAGAGGCGATGCCTCGGGAGCGGTACGCCCTACCCCCTATGTGCACTGGGGGCCTCACCTGGCGTACGGGCAGTCTAGGGAGTGATCGGCAACCGGACCGGGAGGCGGAGATGTTGTCTTTTTCCCTGCTGGGAGCTGTCGAGCTGAATCAGGGGGACAAGAAGTGGACTCCACGCGGGCCGAAGGTGCGGCAGCTTCTGTCGCTGCTGCTGATGCGGCCATCGCAGACGGTCACCCTCGACACGCTCGTCGAGGAGCTGTGGGACGGCAGCCCGCCGCGTACGGCGGTGCAGACCATCCGCACCCACGTCTACAACCTGCGGACGGGGCTGGAGCGGGAGGCGGGGCTGCCGGGCGCGGCCGGGCTGCTGGTGACCGAGCCGACCGGCTACCTGCTCCGGGTGCCGCCCGGGCAGGGTGACGTGGACAGGTTCCGCCGGATGGTCGGCGAGGGGCGGCTGCACCTGGAGAAGGGCGACGCGGAGACCGCCGCCGGGGTGCTGCGCCGGGCCCTGGACCTGTGGCGGGGCTCGCCCCTCACCAACGTGCCGCTCGGCCCGGTCCTCGCCCAGCACGTCGCGCACCTGGAGGAGGTGCGCATCCGGGGGCTGGAGCTGTGGGTCGAGGCGGGCATGAGCCTGGGCCGGCATCGGGAGCTCATCGCCGACCTGCGCGAGCTGGTCGCGGTGCACACGCTGAACGAATGGTTCCACGCCCGGCTGATCGAGGCCCTGCACCGCTCGGGACGCCGCGGCGACGCGCTGAACGCGGTGCAGAGCCTGCGCCGGATGCTGCACGACGAGCTGGGCGTGGAACCCTCCGCCGAGGTGCGGCGGCTCCAGCTGGCCGTGCTGGCCGAGGCCGGGTAGCGGCCTCCGCTCACCGCAGCGCGACGATCACCTTGGGCATGAGCAGGACCTTCGCCCCGTCGAGCCGTACGGCGAGGTTCACCCGCACCTTCGGCGGCTCCAGCTTCTCCGCCACCGACGCCTCCACGGTCAGCTCGACGCCGGCGTCGTCGTCGGGCACCGGAACCAGCCGGGGGAAGCGCCCGCCGAAGTCGACCACGGCGCCGGGATCGCCAGCCCACTCGACGAGGTAGCCCAGCGCCAGGCCCATCGTCAGCATGCCCTGCGCGATGGGCCCGGGCAGGCCGAACCCGGTGGCCGTACGGTCGTCCCAGTGGATGGGGTTGTAGTCGCGGGCGGCCCCGCCGTACCTGACCAGATCCTTGCGCCGCACCCGGAAGGCGCGCGAGGGCAGCCGGAAGCCCGGCTCCAGCAGGTCGTAGCGTGGCCGGGTCACGCTCTGGACGGTCACCGAGGCACCTCCTCCCCGAAGACGACGAAGATCGACCGGCCCGTGCAGACGTGCCGTCCGCCCAGGTCGGTGATCCGGCTCTCGTAGCTGACCACGTCGCCCCGGGCGAGCGTCTCCACCGCGGCCAGGCGCACGGTCACGGTGATGACGTCGCCCGCGTGGATCGGGCGTTCGTAGGCGAAGCGCTGCTCCCGGTGGACGAAGCGGTCCTGGCCCTGGGCGCCGAGCTCGGGGTCGAGCACCGCCCGATACTCCGCGTCGAGCGTGACCACCATGGGAAAGCTCGGCGGCGCGATCACGTCGGGGTAGCCCAGCGCACGCGCCGCCCGCGGATCCACGTAGGCGTCGTGCCCGTCGCGCAGGGCCAGGGCGAACTCCTTGATCTTCTCCCTGCTGACCTCGTACGGCTCGCTCGGCGGGTAGACCTTGCCCACGCAGGAGAGGTTCAGCGCCACTCGCGCACCACCAGACAACCCACGTTGCCGTCCTCGCCGATGGACGTGACCAGCCCGATGCGGGGCTCCCTGGCCGGCTCACGCCACAGCGCGAGCAGCGCGGCCAGCTGCATGGCGCCGCTGGCGCTGTAGAGCTCGCCCAGGACCTCGCCCACCCTGACGTGCGGGACGGGACGGCCGAGCGCCTCTCCGAGAGCCCATCTCTCCAGGTCGTCGCGGACCCAGTGGTTGGTCGCGCCCAGACTGGCCGTGTCGACCGCTCCGGGGCTCACCCCGCTGCGCTCCAGCGCCCGCTCCACGCACTCCGTCAGCGCCTCGGCCTGCTCCTGCGCGGTGCCGTGGCCCCGGTAGGCGACCTCGCAGGCCAGCATCTCGGCCGGCGCGGTCCGGCCGGACGCCCTGACCGCCTCCGCGTCCTCGACGAGGAACAGGGCGCAGCCCTCGCCGACCGGCGCGTCGTCCACCAGCGCCCCGGACAGGTGCCAGCCCCAGGCGGCGGCGGGCGACAGCTCCTCCACGCCGCCGACCAGGACCCTGCCCGCCCGGCGCTGCTCGATGGCCGTACGGGCGAACCGGATGGCGGCCAGGCTCGCGGCCTGGCCGCTGGACACGACGGAGTTGACGGCACGCAGGGAGTTGCGGATGGCCACCTGCCCGGTGCAGGCGTTCGTCACCACGTTGGGGAAGTTGCCGGGGTTGACCAGGTAGGGCTTCTCCTGCACGAGCGTGTCGATGCCGACCTCGACCATGCTGGTCAGGCTCCCGGTGTTGGTGGCGAGCACCACACCGGTGTCGGCCCCGGCGTCCGCGTCGAGCCCGCCGATCCCGTCCAGGGCGAGCCGGCACGCCACCAGCCCCAGCTTCGTGAAGCGGTCGACGTGCCGCAGCCCCTTGCGGCCCAGCAGCTCGGCCACCTCGAGGTCGGGAATCGCCCACAACGGGCGGGGCGGATAGTCCTCGGGCGACTCCTCCGGTTCGGCCCGGCTCTCCAGGCCGTGCCGCAACGCGTGCTCCAGGGGCTCCAGCCCGAGTCCCGCGGGGGAGACGACGCCGCACGAGGTGATCGCCAGCGGTGTCTCGGTGAGGACGAGGCTCAACGCAACCTCCCGAATATCATCACGACGTTGTTGCCGCCGAAGGCGAGCCCCTGGTTCTGCGCCACCTGGACGGAGGCCGGCCGCGCCGCGCCGGGAACCACGTCCAGCCCCTCGCCGAGCGCGGGGTCCAGCTCCTGCACGGTCGCCGTCGGGGGCAGGAAGCCCTCCTCGATGGCCTTGCTGCAGGCGATCGCGCCGAACGCGCTGGCCGCGCCCATGGTGTGGCCGATCATCGACTTGATCGAGCTGACGGGCGGCAGCCGGTCGCCGAACACCTCGCGCACCGCCTTCACCTCGGTGAGGTCGTTGGTCGGTGTGCCGGTGCCGTGCGCGCAGATGTAGTCGATCTGCTCGGCGCGCACCCCCGCGTAGCGGTGGGCGATCCTGATGCACTCGGCGATGCTGTCGGCGTCCGGGTTGACCATGTGCCTGGCGTCGCAGTTGACGCCGTAGCCCAGGACCTCGGCGTAGATCCGCGCGCCGCGGGCCAGCGCGTGGTCCAGCGGCTCCAGCAGCAGCACCGCGCCGCCCTCGCCGGTGATGATGCCCGACCTGTTCACGTCGAACGGCCGGCAGACCTGCTCCGCCAGCGCGCCGAGACGGTAGAAGCCCGCGTGGCAGGCCCGGTTCACCGCGTCGGCGCCCCCGGCGAGCATGAAGTCCGCCTGTCCGGTGCGCACCAGGTCGAAGGCGTACCCCAGGGCCATGTTGCTCGCCGAGCAGGCCGTGGGGATCGTCTGGGAGTCGCCGGACAGCCGCAGCTCGTAGCTGACCGCGTTGGCGATCTGGCTGACGGGCGTCATCCCGGGCAGGCGGGGGTCGACGTTCTTCAGCCCGTTGCCGACCCACTGCTCCACCGCGGCCTGGAGCACCTGCGACTCGCCGGCCGTGGTGCCCATGATCGAACCCGTCCGGCGCGCCGACAGCAGGTCCGGGTCGATTCCGGCGTCCCGTACGGCGAGCCGCGCGGCGGCCGCGGCGAACTGCCCGCTGCGCCCCCACTGCCCGGGGTCCAGCCGCTCGACGAGGGCGGCGGGATCGAAGTCGTGCACCTCGGCGGCGACGACCGACGGGAACTCCGAGGCGTCGAAGCTGCGGATGGGGGAAAAGCCCGTGCGGCCCGCCCGCAGCCCTTCGACGAACGCCTCGACCCCGATGCCGATGCAGCTGACCGCGCCCAGCCCGGTGATGACCACGCGGCGGGGCTCAGACACCGCTGGTCTCTCCGGCGAGCTTGTCCATGACCTGGTACACGCCCTGCAGGTTCGGCATGTTGGGCAGCTCGTCCTGCGGGACGGCGATCCCCAGCTCCTTCTCGATGCGGGCCAGGATCGTGATGAGGGAAAGGGAGTCGGCGTCGTATTCGTCGATGAAATGACCCGTCTCGGTGAGCTCGCCGGGCTCCAGTTCGAGCTCCTGCGAAATGATGTCGCGCACCTTCTCGTGAATATCCATTGCTGATCCCTTCGGCGACTGCCTTTTCCGTGCCGGAACGTTAAACAGGCCGTCGTGCGACCGGCAAGGCGAGTGAGCCGAAAGTGGTATGCGCCCGTCTGCTTTTATCGTCCTTCTACCTCCGTTTCATCGGCCTGTGTCACAGTCGCCTCTGCTCCATTTCCATTCAGTGGAGGTGATGATGACGGTCGACCTGGAAGTCGCCGACGACCCGGTGAGCGCCGCCGAATTACGTTTCAACCGCACCATGGAGCGCACACTCGTCCACCGGACCTCGGTCGCCGAGGTGTTCGTGACCGACATGGCCCTGGCCGGGCCCCAGCGGCTGCTGGTGGCCGCCCAGTTGCCGCTCAGCCACGGGTACTACAGCGACCATCCGTGCGGGCCTGGTCTGTTCGACCCGCTGCTGATCCTCGAGGCGGGCCGTCAGGCCGGGATAGCCGGCGGGCACATGCTGGGCTTCCCGCCTGACACGATCATGATGGTCGACAGGTTCGAGCTGGATCTGCCCGACGCCGACGCCCTGCGGATCGGGCGCCTGCCCGGCGAGCTGCTCATCGACAGCCGTTTCGAGGTCACCCGGCTGCGCCGGGGGCGCGTACGCCAGGGAGTGGTCCGCCAGGACCTGCGGCTCGGCGACCGGCACGCCGGCACGCACGAGATGCAGGTCCAGGTCGTCTCGCACGACGAGCTGGCGGCGCTGCGCACCGTGGTCCGGGGCACTCCCGCTCCTTCCACCGGAGAGATGCCCGACGACGCCGGCCCGCTCGCGGCTCCGCCCGCCGTGGTCGGGCGGAACAACCCTCTCAACGTCGTCCTCGCCCAGGTCGAGCGCGGGGAGGCGGGGGCGCGGGCGCTCGTGCGGCCCCGGTTCGGCAACCGGTCCCTGTTCGACCACGACTACGACCACCTGCCCGCGATGGTGCTGACCGAGGCGGCGCGCCAGCTCGCGGTGGTGGCCTGCGGCGACGCGGTGGTCTGGCCGGTCTCGGTGACAGGCGGGTTCCGCCGTTTCGCCGAGCTCGACCTGCCCGTGCACGCCGCCGCGGTCCGCGTGCCGTACGGCGCGAGCGGTGATCGGGCGCGCGGCTCCGGCGCGGGCGGGCCGGCACGCGACCGGGTGGACGTCTCCTTCACGCAGGACGGCACGGTGATCGCCGAGGTGACGCTGGCGATGGTGCGCCATGGCTGAACCCGTCGAGGCGATCTGGACCGACTTCGGCGGCGTCCTGACTCCGCCCATCAGCCACACGCTGGCCACTTTCTGCACCAAGCAGAACATCCCCATGGAGCCGCTGATCGACGCCGTGCTCAAGGTCACCGCGACGTACGGCACCGACGACATCATGCTGCCGATCGACACGCCCCTCGTGACCGAGAGCGAGTGGCTGGCCCAGATCGGCGAGGTGCTGCGCGCCGACCACGGGATCGAGCCCCGCCTGACGAGCCTGGCCGACGCGTGGTTCGACGGCCGCGAGGCCAACCACGAGTGGGCCGGGCACCTGCGCGCGCTGCGCGGCCAGGGCTTCTTCGTCGGGCTGCTGTCCAACATGGTGCCCGCGTGGGACGACCACTGGCGCCGCATGATCGACCCCGCCGCCCACTTCGACGAGGTGGTGCTGTCCTTCGAGGTGGGCTGCCGCAAGCCCGGCAGGGAGATCTTCGAGCTCGCCGTACGGCGGTCCGGCGTGCCCGCCTCCCGCTCGATCTTCGTCGACGACCTGGCCAGGAACTGCGAGGGCGCGGAGGCCGCCGGATGGCGCGCCGTCCGGTTCACCGACACGGCCCAGGCGATCACCGCGCTGGGCGAGCACCTGAAAGTGAGGACACCGTGAGCCGTTCCGTCCTGGTCACCGGGGGCAACCGCGGGATCGGCCTGGCCATCGCCCGCGCGTTCGCCGACGCGGGTGACAAGGTCGCCGTCACCTATCGCTCGGGCGAGCCGCCCGAGGGCCTGTTCGGCGTGCGGTGCGACGTGACCGACAGCGCCTCGGTGGAGGCGGCCGTGGACGAGGTGCGGGTGCAGCACGGCCCGGTCCAGGTCCTGGTCGCCAACGCCGGCACCACCAGGGACAACCTGTTCATGGCGATGAAGGAGCAGGACTTCGCCACCGTCGTCGACACCAACCTCCTCGGCGCCATGCGGGTGGCCAAGGCGACCGTCACGGACATGGTCAAGGCCCGGTGGGGGCGGATCATCTTCATCGGCTCCACCACCGCCTTCTGGGGCTCGCCGGGCGTGACCAACTACGCCGCGTCCAAGGCCGCCCTCGTCGGCTTCGCCCGCTCCCTCGCCTGGGAGCTCGGTCCCCGCAAGGTCACCGTCAACGTGGTCATGCCGGGCCTCATCGAGACCGACATGGTGGCGGGCCTCAGCGCGGAGCACCGCGCCTATCTGCACAGCATCACCGCGTTGCGCAGGTCGGGACGCCCCGAGGAGGTGGCGCCGGCCGTGCGTTTCCTGGCCTCCGACGAGGCCTCGTTCATCACCGGCGCCGCGATCCCGATCAGCGGCGGATCCGGTCTGGGCCACTGAACCACCGAGGCACCGGCAGAAAGGAAACGATGATGATCGACGAGGTAGGGGAGATGCTCTCCTCGGTGCAGGCCCCGCCACCCGGCGCGACGCCCGAACTGGTCGAGGTGGCGATCGGCATCGCCAAGGTGTTCGGCGAGCTGGACGACGAGGCGGCCAGGAAGTACGTGGCGCCGGATTTCGTGGATCACGAGGCGTCGCCGGGCGTGGGCGGCGGCCCGGAGGGATACCTCGCGACGGCCCGCTACATGCGCCGCGCCTTCTCCGAGGCCAGGTGGCAGGTGGACGAGTTCATCGCCGAAGGCGACAAGTTCGCCTGCCGGGTGACCTTCAGCGGCAGGCACACGGGCGACTTCCTGGGCGTGGCGCCGACCGGCAGGCAGGTGCGGGTGCAGCATCTGCACTTCTACCGGATCGCGGACGGGAAGGCGGTCGAGCACTGGGGCGCCCGGGACGAGCTGACCCTGCTGCGGCAGATCGGGGTGTTCACCCCCGAGCACCGCACGCCCGCCGACGCCGCCGCGGCGGAGGGGCTGTGATGACGAGGCGAGTGCGCATGCGGCTGGTGGCCGCCGCGGTCATGGCCCTGGTGGTGGGGGCGAGCACGGCCCCGGCCCAGGCGTCGGTCCCGGTGCCGGCCCGGACATGGGGTCTGCCGTCCCCGGCGGACTGGGCCATGGGCGGCCACGACACCTTCAACAGCAAGTCCAACCCCTTCGAACGGCGCATCAGCCCGGCGAACGCCCGCCGGCTCGCCGTCAAGTGGACCTTCACCACGACCGGCGACACCTCGGCCATCCCCGCCGTGGTCGACGGCGCGGTCTACGTGCCCGACTGGGGCGGCTACTTCTACAAGCTGAACGCCGCCACGGGCAAGGTGATCTGGCAGCGCAAGGTGTCGGACTGGAACGGCATCGAGGGCAGCATCGTCCGGTCGAGCCCGGCCTACGTCAACGGCCGGCTGTACTTCGGCGACCAGAACGGCCCGAACGGCGGCCAGGGCGCGCACCTCATGGCCGTGGACGCCCGGACCGGCGACCTGATCTGGAAGACCACCCTGGACGACCAGTTCGCGGCCGTGCTCACCGGCTCGCCCGTCGTCTACAACGGGGTCGTCTACCAGGGCGTCTCCTCGAAGGAGGCCGCGCTGGCGGGCCTGCCCGGCTACCCCTGCTGCAGCTTCCGCGGCAGCATGAACGCGGTGGACGCCGCGACGGGCAGGATCCTCTGGAAGACGTACACCGTGCCCGACAACGGCGGCAGGCCGGGCGGGTTCGCCGGCGGCGGGGTGTGGCCCACCAACCCGGTGATCGACCCCGTGCACCACCAGGTGATCATCGGGACGGGTCAGAACGTGAGCCTGCCCGACGACGTCCTGCAGTGCCAGGAGAACGGCGGCACGCCCGAGGAGTGCCTGCCCGACGACAACCACATCGACCAGTTGCTCGCGCTGGACCTGACCACCGGCGCGATCAAGTGGGCGGCCGGGGACAAGGTGTTCGACGCCTGGACCGTGGCCTGCCAGATCGGCCCTCCGGAGCACTGCCCGCCGCACAACGGCGGCGACTACGACTTCGCCGAGGGCGGCCATCTCTACACCGTTCCCGGCCCCGGCGGGCTGCCGCGCCTGGTGGTCGGCGCGGGCCAGAAGAGCGGTGTGTACTGGCTGTTCGACGCCCGGACCGGCAAGACCATCTGGAAGAGGCAGGTGGGCCCCGGCGGCACGCACGGCGGCATCGAGTGGGGCAGCGCCACCGACGGGCGCCAGATCTATCTGAGCAACGCCAACACCAGCCACGTGGCGTACACGCTTCCCGACGGGACGGTGACCACGAACGGCATCTTCTTCGCGCTCGACGCGGTCACCGGCAGGATCCTGTGGCAGCGCGCCGATCCGTCCAACGAGGAGACGATGGCCGCGGTGACCACGGCCAACGGGGTCATGTTCGCCGGTTCCATGAGCGGTCACATGTACGCCCTGGACGGCGCCACCGGCAAGATCCTCTGGGACTACCTGGGTGAGGGATCCTCGAACGCCGGGCCGGCCATTGTCGACGGCACCGTGTTCTGGGGCAACGGATACGACAACCGCTTCATCCACGGCAAGGGCAGCAAGACGTTCTACGCGTTCTCCGTCAACGGGCGATGATGCTCGCACCCGTCGTCGCGGCGGCCCTCCCGGCCACGGCACTTCTGCCCCTCCGGGAGGGCGCTCGCGGTGATCGTGGTCGTGGGCGGCTTCGCCGGCTCGGCGAGGCCGTCGTCCTGCCGGAGTTCCTCCCACCGGCGGCGGTCGGGTCGGAGAACTGAGCGGCACGCGGGGCGAGACCGAAACGAGCGGTGGCCGGCTCCCGGCCACCGCTCGTCTCGCGTCTTCTGTCAGGACGACCGGTCCTGTCAGGACAACTGGCCGCGCAGGGCCTCGTGCAACGGCTGGATCTCGTCGGGCGAGCGCTCGATCGACTGGAAGAAGGCGAGGCTGGTGGCCAGGTCGCCGAACCGCTCGTGGATCTTGACCGCGGCCTCCTTGAACCCGCCGACGATCGCGAACGTCTCCAGCACCGAGTCGTCGACGGCGTCCGGCATCTCGGCGGCCCGGCCGGCCCCGGCCAGCCGGTAGAGCTCGTCCTTCAGTGCGCCCATGCCGTGCAGTTCCAGCACCGGCGCGTAGCTCGGGATGGAGGCGTAGTAGGCGATCGACTCCTTGGCCCGGCGGATCGCCGCCTGGAGCTCCCGCTCGTCGTCGCTGACCGCGACGATCGGCGTCACATGGACCTGGAAGCCGTCCATCGACTTGCCCGCCGCCTCACGCGCCTGGCGCAGCGTGGGCAGGGTGACCTCCTCCAGGGCCTTGCGGGTGGTCATGATGTGCGCGAGGAACCCGTCCGCCAGCTCGCCGGCCAGGCGCGTCATCATCGGCCCCACCCCGGCCAGCAGGATCGGCGGCGGGCCGTACGGATTGGGCCCGGGATTGAAGAACGGGCTCATGACCGTGTGGCGGTAGAACTCGCCGCGGAAGCGCAGCCGCCCGTCCGTCGCGAAGCACTCCCAGATGGCACGCAGCGCCAGGATGTACTCGCGCATCCGCGGCGCCGGGCTGGACCAGGGCATGCTGAAACGCTTGGTGATGTGCGTCTGCAGCTGTGATCCGATGCCGAGCGCGAAACGCCCCCGGGAGACCAGCTGGAGGTCGTTGGCCAGCATCGCGGTCGTCATCGGGTTCCTGGCGAAAACCACGGCCAGGCCCGTCCGGATGGAGGGCCGGGTGGTGCGCAGGGCCGCGGCGGTCAGGCCGACGAACGGATCGTGCTGGGTCTCCGACAGCCAGATCGAGTCGTAACCCAGCTCCTCCGCCCGCGCCGCCCAGTCCCCGAATATCTCGGGCCCGGCAGTTATGCCGTGAAAATCGATTCGCACGAACGATCTCCTCCTCGCACGTCAACTCACGGCAGCGATGAAAACATCGCAGCGATATAGGGGGCCAGAAGGCGCCGGGGAACATGTTTCTTTAGGTGGAGAAGGGCCTGTCACTTAGGTCGTGTGGATATTCCTGGCCCAGCGCCGGCGGCGGGCGAGGCGTCCGTGCGCCTTTCCGGGTTTCCCACGCCTCTCTCCGGCGGCCTCCCGGCAACCTTTCGGGCGTCGCCCGGCGAGCCGGCCCGCCTGGTTCCGGCTCTGGGGCGGGAGCGGGGCCGTGGCGGGAGCGGAAGCGCTGTAGCGGCGCAGCTCGGGGACCGCCCAGGCGATCGCCGCCGCGGTGATCACGGTGAGCAGCCCGCCCGCGCAGATCACGAGGCGTGGGCCGTCCAGCACACCGGCGGTGGCGTCGTGCAGGTGCACGCTGGTGAGGTCGTGCAGGTGCGCGCTGGTGGGATCGTGCAAGTGCACGCTGGTGAGGTCGTGCAGGTGCGCGCTGGTGAGGTCGTGCAGGTGCGCGCTGGTGGGATCGTGCAAGTGCACGCTGGTGAGGTCGTGCAGGTGCGCGCTGGTGAGGTCGTGCAGGTGCGCGCTGGTGGGATCGTGCAAGTGCCCGCCGGCAAGGTCGTGCACGCGTGCGCTGGCGAAACCGTGCAGCAGGTTCGCGATCTGCGGCCCTCCGTTCAGCACGATGGTGAGCGCGCCCTGCACGCGCCCGCGTACGGCGTCGTCGGTGCGCGCCTGCGTGATCGTGGTGCGGAAGGCGCTCAGCACGCAGTTGACCGCGCCGCCGAGCGCGAGTGCCGACACCGCGATCCACAGCTCGGCGGCCAGGCCGACGAGCACGACGGCGAGCCCCCACACGACGGCGGCACCCGCCACGAGCGCGCCGTGGCGTCGAGCACGGGTGAACGTGCCCGACAGCAGCCCGGCCACGACGACCCCGGCGGGATAGGCGGCGTAGAGCAGTCCCGTCTCCGGGCCGCCCCCGGCCGCGCCGCCGAAGACGTCACGGGCCAGTTCGGGGAACAGCGCAGACGGCATGCCGAAGACCATGGCCGCGAGGTCCACGGCCAGCACCGCCACGAGCAGCCGGTCGGCCGCCAGGTAGCGGAACCCGGCAAGCATCCGCCCCGCCGCGTTCGCCGCGTGCTCCGCGCCCGCCGCGGCCTCCTTGCCCGCCACGCTCCCCTCGCTCGGCCTGCCCCCGTTGCCCCCGTTGCCCCCGTTGCCCCCATTGCCCCCGGTGCCCGCCGCGTTCGCTGTGTCCTGCGTGCCCGTCGCGGGAGGCGGCGGCAGTGGCGGCAGCATGGCGACGGCCCACACCACGGCGAGCAGCGCGACGGCGTCGAACAGGTACAGCGTGCCGAGCCCCACGACCGGGACCAGCACACCGGCGAGCATCGGCCCCAGGACCGACCCGCCGTAGCGGACCAGCGAGCTGAGGCTGTTGGCCGCGGGCAGCAGCTCGGCCGGGACGAGACGGGGCACGGTGGCCCCCGTCGTCGTCAGCACCGTCCCGTACGTCAGCCCCTGGAAGGCCACCGCCACCAGCAGGACGGGGACGGAGCGGCCGCCCAGGACCGCCTGGAGCCACAGCGCCGTGTACGTCAGCGCCAGGCCGAGGTGGGCGGCCAGCAGTATCGTCCGGCGGTCCTTCACGTCGGCGCGGGCGCCGCTCCACACCGCTGCCACGACCAGCGTGGCGAACGACAACCCCGCGGCGGTTCCCACGGCCGACGACGATCCGGTGACCGTGAACAGCTGCGTCGGCACCGCGACCACGCTGAAGGATCCGCCCACGGCACAGATCACCGAGGCGGCCCACATCCGGCGGAACGCCGGGACGGCCAGCGGCCGCCAGTCGACGCCGAAGGCCCGAACGGAGGCCCGAACGGAGGCCCGCCTGGAGGATCGGGTGGCAGAGCGGGGCTGCCGCGCCGTCGTGGGGCTCATCGCGCGGCCCCGGCTTCGCCGGCGGCCGTGGAATCCTCCTCCGCCGCCGGGCGGGCTGTCACGTCCGCCACCACGCAGGCCACGTTGTCGGGGGCTCCGGCGGCGTACGCGCGGTCGATCAGCTCGTCGACGACCTGCTGCGGACCTCCGGGGCCGCCGAGCGTCTCGCGCAGCACGCGGGCGGGCACGACACCCGGCAGCCCGTCCGTACAGAGCAGATAACGGTCGCCGGGTGCGGCCTCGCGCATCGACAGGTCGGGCAGGGAGGACCCGGCGCCGGTCAGCGCGCGGACGAGGAGCGAGCGCCTCGGGTGGGAGGCGGCCTCCTCCGGGGTGAGGCGGCCCTCGTCGATCAACGACTGCACGTACGAGTGGTCGTGGGTGATCTGGAACAGCCCTCCGCCGCGGAACAGGTAGGCCCGGCTGTCGCCGATGTGCACCAGCGCGGGTCGCGACCCGGACCACACGAGCGCGGTCAGCGTGGTGACCGCCTCTCCCGAGGGCATGGAGGCGGCGATCTCCCGGATCGCGCGCTCGGCGTCGCCGACGGCGTCGGCGATCGCGCCGAGCAGGTCCTCGGCGGGCACCGGCAGGGTCAGCAGGCGATTGAGCGCGTCGACGGCCGCCGCGCTCGCGCGGTCGCCGCCCTGGCCGCGCATGCCGTCGGCCACCGCCAGCAGTCGCTCGTCGGCGTACGCGAAGTCCTCGTTGCTCGTCCGCACCGGGCCCGGCTCCGACCGGGCGGCATAAAGGATCTCCAGCGTGGTCGTGGCGTCCTGCACGGCACTGCCCCTTCCCGACAGGTGGTCGACGAGGAAGGCGGCGAGCCGGTCCCGGGACCGGGTCTCGGCCGTGACCTGCCGCCAATAGGCGGCCACCTCCTCGGCCGCGTCCTGCGCGGGCAGGTCGCACACCCGCCGGATGCGCGCCAGCGGCATGCCGAGCCGCCGCAACCGGGCGATCAGGCGGGCCCGCTCCAGCTGCGCCGGGTCGTAGTAGCGGTAACCCGACTCGCCGTCCACCGCGGCGGGCCGCAGCAGCCCGGCCTCGTCGTAGAGCCGCAACGCCTTGGGCGACAGCCGGGCGGCCCGTGCGAACGTCCCGATGGTCAGCAGCTCCCGCACCACTCCTCCTCCCGGTCCTCCTCGTCCCGGCCGCCGTGGCCGGTGCCGACGATGCTGCGGCTTCACCCAGGGGCAAGGTCAATCCGCGCAGGAAGCTACACAGGGATATATGGAACGGGCGCGGGAGGGCCCGGTCTCGGCGTGGCCGTCCGGCGCCGTCCGGTCCAGGGCGGCAGGTCCGCCGCCGATGCACGCTTTCCGGCGGTATCCCGGTAGCCTCGTGGGCGACAACTCGATGGGGAGAAGGAGAACCGGTGTCCGGTCTGGTCGTCGCCATGGACGGTCCCTCGGGATCGGGCAAGTCGAGCGCCTCGCGGGGCGTCGCGCGGGCGCTGGGCCTGCGATACCTCGACACGGGCGCCATGTATCGCGCGGTCACCTGGTGGATGCTCCAGCGGGGCGTGAACCTGGAGGACGCCGCCGAGATCGCCGCGAGGGCCGGCGAGCCCACACTGGTGATGAGCACCGACCCCGACGCGCCGGGTGTCACCGTGGACGGCGTCGACGTCAACGGGCCGATCCGCGGCCCCGAGGTGACCGGCGCGGTGTCGGCCGTCAGCGCGGTCCCGGAGGTACGCCGCCGGCTGGTGGCCCTGCAGCGGCAGATCATCGCCGATTCCCTGCCCGGTGGCGGGATCGTGGTCGAGGGCCGCGACATCGGCACCGTGGTAGCGCCGGACGCGCCCGTCAAGATCTACCTCACCGCGGACCCCGAGGCCCGCGCCCTGCGCCGTACGGCGGAGCTGGACGGCACGACGGTGGAGGCGCAGAAGGCCGCGATGGCCCGGCGCGACGCGCTCGACTCGACGCGCAAGGCCGATCCGCTGGCGAAGGCCGCGGACGCGGTGGAACTGGACACGACGCCGCTGGACCTGGACGAGGTGATCGCCGAGGTGCTCCGGCTCGTCAAGGAGCGGGTCTGACGCCCGCCCGCCCCGCCTGACCCCCCTCCCGCGCCGCGTCCGCCGCGCCGGGGATGGGCCACGCGGTGCGGCGTACGAACGGAGCCCGGCCCCGGAAGCGGTCCGCCGGGAGGCCTCACGGGAGGCCGGGGAGAAACGGGAAGAGCAGCCGATGAGGCAGGGTATGGACGTGACGGGGGAGTACGACGAGGACGAGGGCGGCTGGATCGAGGCCGAGCTCGCCGAGCTTTCCGGTGAGGAGACCGAGCGGGAGCCCGACGCGGGCCCGCTGCCGGTCGTCGCCGTGGTGGGGCGCCCCAACGTCGGCAAGTCGACGCTGGTCAACCGCATCATCGGCCGCCGTGAGGCGGTCGTGGAGGACGTGCCGGGCGTGACCCGCGACCGGGTCACCTACGAGGCGACCTGGCGGGGCCGCCGGTTCACGCTGGTCGACACCGGTGGCTGGGACCCCGACGCGACCGGTATGGCGCTGCGCATCGCCGAGCAGGCGCAGATCGCGGCCGAGCTGGCCGACGTGATCCTGTTCGTGGTGGACGCGAGCGTCGGCGTCACCGACTCCGACGAGGCCGTCGGCGCGGTCCTGCGCCGTTCCGGCAAGCCGGTGGTGCTGGCCGCCAACAAGGTCGACAACCAGCAGATGGAGCTGGAGGCGAGCGGGCTGTGGTCGCTCGGCCTGGGCGAGCCGCACCCCGTCTCGGCCCTGCACGGCCGCGCCAGCGGCGACCTGCTCGACGTGGTGCTCGACGCGCTGCCCGAGACGCCGCCGCAGACGTTCGGCGAACGGCGCGGCCCGCGCCGGATCGCGCTGCTGGGCAAGCCCAATGTGGGCAAGTCGTCGCTGCTCAACAAGCTCGCCGGTGAGGAGCGGGTGCTCGTCGACCCGATGGCCGGCACCACCCGCGACCCCGTCGACGAGCTGGTCGAGCTGGGCGGCACGACGTACCGGTTCATCGACACGGCCGGCATCCGGCGGCGCGACCGCGAGCTGAAGGGCGCCGACTTCTACGCGGCGATGCGCACGCGGGCCGCGCTGGAGCGGGCGGAGGTCGCGGTCGTGCTGATCGACGCCTCCGAGGTGCTGACCGAGCAGGACCTGCGGATCATCGGCCTGGTCATCGAGTCGGGCCGGGCGATGGTGGTCGCGTTCAACAAGTGGGACCTGGTCGACGAGGACCGGCGCTACTACCTGGAGAAGGAGATCGACCGGCAGCTCGTCCGCACGCCCTGGGCGCTGCGGGTGAACATCTCGGCGAAGACGGGCCGCCATGTCGAGAAGCTGGCCCCGGCCATCGAGCGGGCCCTGGAGTCGTGGGGCACGCGGGTGCCGACGGCCCGGCTCAACCAGTTCCTCACCGAGCTGCTGCAGGCCACCCCGCCGCCGGTGCGCGGCGGCCGGCAGCCGAAGATCCTGTTCGCCACCCAGGCGTCCACGGAACCGCCGAAGTTCGTGCTGTTCACCTCGGCGTTCCTGGAGGAGACCTACCGCCGGTTCCTGGAGCGGCGCATCCGCGAGGAGTTCGGCTTCGCGGGCTCTCCGATCGAGGTGACGATGAAGATCCGCGAGAAGCGCAAGAAGAAGTAACCTTCGGGCCGGCCGGGGGCCTAGGCAACCCCCGGCCGGTGCGGGGCCTCGGCCGCCGCCGCTTGAGCCCACCGCCTGAGCCGGCCGCCTCGGGCGCCGCCGGGGGCGCCTCCCGGGTGGACGCTTCAGTCGCCGCCGCCTCAGCTGTGGCCGCTGCCGCCCGGGTTGTCCCTGCCGGCTCCTGAGCCGTGGCCGCTGTCGCCTGGGGTTTTTCCGCCGGCGCCTGAGCTGTCGCCGTTGCCGCCTGGGTTGCCCGCTCTGGCACCCGAGTTGCCGCCGTTGCCGCCTGGGGCGTCTCCGCCGGCGCTCTGTGTGGCGGCCGACAGCAGGGTGAGCGCCGCCTCGCGGGCCTGCCCGCTCGTGCCGGCCGCGCCGTGGTGCGCGGCGACGACGGTGGCGCCCTCGACCAGCATGAGCAACTGACGCCCCAGGAGGGGCGGGGCGGCGGCCCCGGCGCGCTCGGCGATGCCGGTCAGCAGGTCGATGTAGCGGCCGAGGTGGCGCGTGGTGACGGCGCGCACGGTCTCGTCGTGATGCTGGGCCGCCGCGTTCACCATCGCGCAGCCGCGGAAGACCGGGTCCTCGAACCACTCGCCCAGCGTGTCGAACACCGCGGCGAGCTGGTCGCGAGGGTCGTCCCCGGCCGCGGCGACGGCCTCGGCCAGCCATCGGCCCACCCGTTCGCTGCGGGCCCGGAGCATGGCCTCCACGAGCCCGTCCTTCGTGCCGAAGTGCCGATAGAGCGTCTCCTTCGACACCCCGATGAGGGCGCACAGCTCGGCGACGCCGATGCCGTCGAGCCCGCGTTCGTACAGCACGGGGGTGGCCGCCTTCAGGATGGCGGCGCGGGTGCGCTCCGGGTCGATCGTCGAGCCCTTGGGAACCGGCATACCCCAGATGGTACCGACCGGTTCGATCCACTGCTACGCTCCGAGATCGTACCGATCGGTTCGATCTATGGGAGCCATCATGTCCGACGCCCTCGTCATGGGCCCGCCGGCGCGCCGTCAGACGCGGCAGGCGGTGCTGCTGGCTCTCGGCACGGCGTCGGCCCTCGGGCTGGCGCGCTTCGCGTACGGGCTGTTCCTTCCGGCGATGCGGGACGAGCTGCACTGGTCCCTGGCCGAAGCCGGGGCGATGAGCACCGCCAACGGGCTCGGCTATCTGCTCGGCGCGCTGGTGACCGCGGTCGTCGTACGCCGCCTGGGCACGGCGGCCACCTTCCGGTGGGGCATGGTCCTCACCGCGCTGTCGCTGGCGGTCACCGCGACGAGCGACGCCTATCCGGTGCTGGTGGCGGCGCGAGCCGGGGCCGGGGCGGCGGGCGCGGCGGTGTTCATCGCCGGGGGCGTCATCGCGTCGCGCCTCGCCGCCCGTGCGGCCTCCGGCACGCCCATCACCGTGTATTTCGCCGGCACCGGGCTGGGCATCGTGCTCGGCGGTGTCGGCATCCCGCCGCTGGGCGACCGTCTTCATCTGGCCTGGGCCGGTCTGGGCGTGGCCGCCGGGCTGGCGGCGCTGCTGAGCTGGGGCCCCGCCCGTGCGGGGGAGGACCCGGAGATGGACCGGAAGGCGCAGGCAGGCAGGGAGACGCGGGCCGCCGGGCGGGTCCACGTGCGGGTCCACGTGCGGCCGTTGTGGGGGATCGCACTTGCCTACCTGCTGTTCGCCGCCGGTTACATCACCTACATGACCTTCCTGTCCGCCTACCTGGCCGACCGGCACGCGCCGCTCGGCCAGGTGGTGCTCACCTGGACGGCGCTCGGCCTGGCCGTGATGGCGTCGCCCGCGCTGTGGAGCCGTCCGACCGCCGCGTGGCCCGGCACCCGGGCCCTGGCCGTGCTCCTCGGCCTTCTGAGCAGCGGCGCGGCACTGGCGATGACGGCGCCCGCGCCGCCGGTCGTCCTCGCCTCCGCGATCGTCTACGGGGCGACGTTCATGGGCGTGCCCGCCGCCGTCACCGCGCTCATCAAGGCGAACACCCCGCCCGCCGACTGGACGGCCATCCTGGCGGCGTTCACCACGATCTTCGCGGCCGGGCAGACCGCGGGGCCGTGGCTCGCCGGGCTGGTCGCCGACCACACCTCGACCACCGCCACCCTGGCGTGGACCGCGATCCTGTGCGCCGCCGCGGCCGTGGTCGCGGCGTTCGCGGCTCCCACCCGCCGCGCCGGAGCGGCTCCCGCCGAGAAGACCCGCGACGTCGAATCGTCCACGAGGCAGTGAGGCAGTGAGGCCCACCATGACCACGTTCGTCCTGATCCCCGGCATGTGCCACGGAGGCTGGTGCTTCCACGAGCTGTCCGAGGGGCTGCGCCGCCTCGGGCACCGGGCCGTGCCGCTGACGTTGACCGGGCTCGCCGAACGCGCCCACCTGCTGGACGGCGAGGTCAACCTCGACACGCACATCCGGGACGTCACCGGGGTGCTCGAGGCCGAGGACGTCCGCGACGCCGTGCTGGTCGGTCACAGCTACGGAGGCATGGTGATCACCGGGGTCGCCGACCGCCTGCCCGGCCGCGTCACCGGTCTGGTCTATCTGGACGCGGTCGTGCCGGCGGACGGCGACTCCTGCTGGAGCCTGGTCTCGGACCGGGAGCGGCGGTGGTACGCGGACGTGGTGGACACCGGCTTCGCGACGCGGCCGCTGCCGTTCTTCGACCCCCGGGCCACCCCTCACCCGATCGCCTCGCTGCTCCAGCCGCTCCGGCTGACCGGCG
The DNA here is from genome assembly GCF_008033685.1 of Microbispora sp. CSR-4. Lineage (NCBI taxonomy): Bacteria > Bacillati > Actinomycetota > Actinomycetes > Streptosporangiales > Streptosporangiaceae > Microbispora > Microbispora sp. CSR-4. Next base: position 114,202 of record NZ_VJVX01000001.1, on the reverse strand, counting down.
ATCCGGCGCGCGCCGGCCGCCGGGTCTACGTGTACGCGGCGGGCTGGGAGGGCCCGTCCCCCTTCACGCCGACGTACGAGCGGTTGCGCGCGGACCCCGCGTGGGCGACGTACGCGCTGGACGGCGGGCACAACCTCATGCGCGACGCCCCGGAGGACCTGCTGGAGATTCTTGCCGAGGCGGCCGGGGCCCGAGGGTAGGGAAAGCCCTACCCCCGAGACTGCCGTCCGCCGGATCGATCAGCGGCGGGCGAGTCAATAGCGTGGAGGACATGCGCCGACTTCTTTCCCGCCTCGGCGGGGACACGGTCTATATCCTCGTCGGGTTCCCCCTCGCGACCATCACGTTCTGCCTCACGGTCACCGGCCTGTCGGCGGGCGCCGGCCTGCTGGTGGTCTGGCTGGGCGTGCCCGTCCTCGCCCTGACCCTCCTCATCGCCCGGGGAATGGGCGACGTCGAACGGCTCCGCATCCGCGCGGTGCTGGGCAGGGATCTGCCCCGGCCGCGCTATCCGAGATCACCGCCCGGGGCGGGCGTGCTCCGGAAGACCGTCACCCCGCTCGCCGGAGGCCAGCCCTGGCTCGACGTGCTGCACGCGCTGCTGAACTTCCCGGTCGCGCTCGTGGCGTTCTGCGTGACCGTCGTCTGGTGGTGCGTGACGATCAGCGGGCTGACCTACCCGCTGTACGGATGGATCCTGTCGAACATCCCGGACAACCACCAGCTGCCGGAGCTGCTCGGGTTCGGCCGGGGCTACCTGGTGGACAGCGTCTTCTATCTGGTCGTGGGCGGGGTCTTCGCCCTCACGCTCTATCCGGCCGTCCGCTCCTGCGCGTTGATCAAGGCGTCGCTGGCGCGGGCGCTGCTGACCGGCGTCGCCGAGCTGCAGGAGCGCATCGACGACCTCACCGAGGGCCGCCACGCCGCCGCCCACGCGGAGGCGGATGCGCTGCGCCGCCTGGAGCGCGACATCCACGACGGCCCCCAGCAGCGCCTGGTCCACCTGGCCATGGAGCTGTCGCGGGCCCAGCGGGAGCTGAAAAGGGACGCGACGGCCGCGCACGAGACGATCGGCAAGGCCATCAGCGCGACCAGGGAGACCCTGGACGAGCTGCGGGCGCTGTCGCGCGGCAGCGCCCCGCCGATCCTGGCCGACCGCGGCCTCGCCCCGGCGCTCGCCGCCCTGGCCGGCCGTTGCACGGTGCCCGTGGAGCTGGACGTACAGACGGCCGAGCGCTATCCGGCGCTCATCGAGAACACCGTCTATTTCGTGACCGCCGAGGCGCTCACCAACGTGGCCAAGCACAGCAGGGCGACGTCCTGCACGGTCGGGCTGACGAGGATCGGCGACGCGCTCATCCTCACGATCGGGGATGATGGGGTCGGCGGCGCACACGTCGCAAAGGGACACGGCCTGTCCGGCCTGTCCGACCGCCTGCGGGCCGTCGACGGCGAGCTGTCGGTGCGGTCGCCCGTGGGCGGACCGACACTGATCACGGCGGAGGTTCCGTGCGCGTAGTGGTGGCCGACGACGCCGTCCTCATCCGGGAGGGGCTCGTCCGCCTGCTGGAGGAGTTCGGCTGCGAGGTCGTCGCGACCGCGGGCACGGGAGAGGCCCTGATCGAGGCCGTCGCGGCCCATCGGCCCGACGTGTCGGTGGTCGACGTGCGGATGCCGCCGACGTTCACCGACGAGGGCCTGCGCGCCGCCGTCGAGGTGCGGGAGAAGGTGCCCGGCGCGCCCGTGCTGATCCTTTCGCAGTACGTCGAGGTGTCGTACGCCGACGACCTGCTGGCCGACGCCCGGGGCGCGGTCGGCTACCTGCTGAAGGACCGCGTGGTCGACGTCGAGGAGTTCATGGACGGCCTGCGCCGGGTCGCCGCCGGGGGGACGGTCTTCGATCCCCAGGTCGTCGCCCAGCTGATGGTGCGGCGGCGCCGCGACGACCCGCTGGCCTCGCTGACGCCGCGCGAGCGCGAGGTCCTGTCGCTGATGGCCGAAGGCAGGTCGAACCCCGCGATCGCCCGCCGCCTCGTCGTCACCGAAGGCGCGGTGGAAAAGCACATCCGCGGCATCTTCACCAAGCTCGGCCTGCACGCCGAGGACGGCGACCAGCACCGCCGCGTCCTCGCGGTGCTGGCCTACCTCCGCTCCTGACCACGCGCGCCGGGCCGGGTGGCCGCAGCCGATCTCGTCCTGAGTCGTTCGGGTTGCCGCCGGGGCGGTCCGGAGGCGCGCCGGACGACCCCGCGCGGCGTACGGCCGGTCAGAGGATCCAGGGCGGCACGATCCGGTCGGTCCCCTTCGGAGCGAGGTCGCATGCGTCCACGGCGGTCGTCCCGCCGGGGTTGTAGACCTCGAAGCCGGCCGGTGCGGCCACGATCGCGCTGAAGCCGGACTCCGCGTCCGCGTGCCCCCGGCGGCTCACGTCGGCGGGCATGACGACGGTGTCTCCCGCCTCGACGGCGATGGTCGCGCCGTCGAGTGCGATGGTCGCGCCGCCGGTGAGGAAGGTCCACACCTGCTCGCCGTCGCTGGCGTGGTGCGGACCGGAGTTTCCGGCCGGCATGTCCACCCTCCAGACGGCCTGGGTGGCGCCTCCCTGTGTGGGCGAGGCGAGGGTGGTCATGACGCCGTTGGGAGTGGTGCTCCTGCGGCTGTCGGCGGAACGGATGAGGGGCATGCGTGACTCCTTGGTGAGAGCGGGCCGGGTGCCGGACGTTGCCGGGGCGAGCATCGGATGGGTCGCCGGCCCGGGTGCCGGACGGGCTGCCCGGCCCGGGTGCCGTCCGGACGGGTCGCCCGGGCAGGGGTGCCGGACGGGTTGCCGCACGGTCCGCGGGGGAGAAGGGCGAGACAGGAGGGAAGACCGGAGGTCAGGCGATCCAGGGCGGCACGCCGTGCACGGTGCCGTCGGGCAGGATGGCCCTGGCTCCGGCGGGGGCGGTGACGACGGCGGTGAACCCCTTGTCGGCGCCCGCCGTGACGCGCCGCGGGGTCGAGGGCGGCATGACCACGGTGTCGCCGGGCGCGACCGTGAACGTCTCGTCGCCGAGTTCGATGGTGGCGGTGCCGCCGAGGAAGGTCCACACCTGCTCGGCGTCGAAGTCGTGCAGCGGCCCACTGGTCGCGGGGGTCGCCTCGACACGCCACAGGGCCCGGGTGGCGCCGCCCAGGGTGGGCGAGGCGAAGGTGGTCATGACCCCGGCCGGGGTCTCGGATCTGCGGCTTTGGGCATGGCGGATGACAGACATCCGGGCGTCTCCTAAGATAGACAACGTCGTTGTCGGTAATAGTGAACCAGGTTGTCTATCTGTGTCAATCGACCCGCCCGGCTTCGAGCTGCCCCTGCGGCTCTTCCTGGGGTTTCGCGTACTCATCGACGAGCTGCACGCCGAGCTGGCCCGGCAGGGGCACCCGCACGCCCGGCCCATGCACGGCTTCGCCATGCAGGCGATCGGCCCGGAGGGCACGACCGCGGTGGAGCTGGGCCGCACGCTGGGCGTCAGCAAACAGGCGGCGGGCAAGACGATCGAGACGCTGGAGCGCATCGGTTACGTGGAGCGCGCCCGCGACCCCCGCGACACGCGCCGCAAGATCGTACGGCTGACGGAGTCCGGGGTGGACATGCTGGTGCGCTCGGCCCGCGTCTTCGACGAGCTGCGAGCACGCTGGGCCGCCGTCATCGGCGAGGAACGGCTCAGGGAACTGGAGGCCGACCTGCGCAAGGTGACGCCGCATGACATCTTCCGCCTCGACGTCCCCGGCTGGTTCGGCACCTGACCCGGTCCCCGCGCCGGAAAAGGGCCCGGGAACAGACGCGGGATGGGTCGTGGAACGAGGAATCCCGCGAGCAGGTGCGAGACGAGGCGGGGGAGATGAGGCTCGGGGTCAGGCGCGGCGGCGCGGCAGGGCCAGGGCGGCGGCCGCGCCGAGCACGCACAGCCCGCACGTGATCAGGAAGATCTCGGTGTACTCCGCGTGCAGCGCCGCCTGCACCTTCGCCGTGTAGTCCGCGAGCCTGCGGGCGTACTCGGCCGCCTCCACCCCGAACGGCAGCGGCGTGTCCAGGTGCGCGGTGAGCGACTGGAACCGGTGGAAGCCCCAGGCCGACAGCGCGGCCACGCCCAGCAGCATGCCCATCATCCTGGCCACCACGACCGCCGCCGACGCCACCCCGTGCTGAGCCGCGGGCACCAGGCGCAGCACCGCCGACGAGACCGGGGCGATCACCACGCCGAGGCCGAGGCCGGCCACCACGAGGTCGACGTCCATCCGCACGCCGGTGGAGGCCAGGTCGAGCGGCCACCGGGAGATCATCCAGTAGCCCACGGCGGCCACCGCCAGCCCCGCCACGGCCACCGGGCGCTCGCCGAAGCGCCGCACCAGGAGCCCGCCGAGGAACGCCGCGACCGCCAGCGCGGCGAGGAACCGGGTGAGCACCAGGGCTCCGCCCACCGCGTCCTTCCCGAGCAGCGTCTGTGCGGCGAGTTGCACGTCGACCAGCGTGACCAGCAGCGCCGCCCCGGCCAGCAGGCTCACCGCCAGCGTGGCGAGCAGCGGCGTCCTGGGGACGCCCGTCAGGTCGAGCAGGCGGACCGGCGAGCGGATCTCCCACAGCACGAACAGCACGGCCGCGACCACTCCGGCGGCCACACACGGCAGCCCCCACGGCGGCAGCACGGCCGTGTCGGGGGAGGGGTTGTAGAGCCCGGCGACCAGCAGGCCTAGTGCCAGCGCGAGCAGGACACCGCCGCCCGCATCCACCTTCCCCACGCCCGCCTTGCCCGTGCTCGCGCCTGCCTCGTCTGTGCTCGCCGTCCCCGCGCCCACCGTCCCCGTGCCTGCGTTGCCCGTGCCCGCCTCGCGGGAGGGCCGGCCGTACGGCCCGCGCCCGCCGGGGACGGCCACCTGAACGGCCACGGCGGCCAGCAGCGCGAGCGGGAGGTTGACCCAGAAGATGCCGCGCCATCCGGCGAGGGCGGCCAGGCCCGCGCCGTACAGCGGGCCGAGCACGCTGCCGAGCTCCTGCGCCGCACCGACCGCGCCGAGCGCCACCGCACGGGTGCGTTCGTCCCACAGGTCGCCGATGAGGGCCATCGTGATCGGCAGCAGCGCGCCGCCCGCGACGCCCTGGAGCGTACGGCCCGCGACCAGGGCGGGGACGCCCGCCGCCAGAGCGGTGACGAGGGACCCGGCGGCGAACCCGGCCAGGCAGGCGTGGATCAGCGCGCGCCTGCCGTACCGGTCGGACAGGCGGCCGAGCAGCGGCATCGCCGCGACATACCCGAGCAGGAACCCGGTCACGACCGGAGTCGCCCGCTCCAGGTGGTTCAGCGGCACGCCCACATCGGCGGCGACGTCCACGAGCACGGTGACGACGACGTACGCGTCGAGCGCGGCGAGCAGCACGGCGGCCCCGCCGACGCCGAGCGCGAGCCGGCGCCGCCGCGCGACGGACCCGGCCGGCCCGGCCGCCCCGGTCGCGTTCGCGCTGCCGGTGCCGGTGGCGTCGGTGGCGCCGGTCACGACGCGGGCGGGGCGATGGTCACGGGGGCGTCGTAGTCCCCCATGGTCACGGCCACGGAGCCGCCGGTGAGCGGCAGGTCGAGCTTGAGCAGGCGGCTGGTGGCCTTGTCGAGCCAGAGCGTGCCGTTGACCCCCTGCTGCACGCCGGGGACCAGCTTGGCCAGCACCTGCTGCGACAGCGCGGCCGTCACCCGGTAGGCGGCGGCGTCGCCGATCTTCTCCTCCGCCTGCGTCCGGACATCCTGCGCGGTGGACAGCAGGTCGGGTACGCCGGTCAGCACGGCGGAGGGGTCGTACAGGGCGATGAGCTGCTGCCGGGTCATCGTCTGGAAGCCGCCGGTCGGTCCCTTGAAGTAGACCTTGTCACCGACGAGCACGAACTCGATCTCCTGCAGTCCCGCGATCTCGATCTGCAGGGTGCCCTTGGCGTCGCCCTCCCGGGTGAGGCTGCCCTCGGCATGCCGGACCGGGATGGCGGGCTTGTCCTTGGTCTCGATCGTGAAGGCGACCGTCTTGACCGTGCGCATGGAATCGGCCGAGCGCTTCAGCAGCGCGGGACCGTCCGGCAGGGCAGTCTCGCTCTTCGCGCTGCAGGCGGTCACGAGCAGCAGGCCGGCCACGACGAGCCCGAGGATTGTTCGCACAGCCGGATCGTAGCGATCGAGCGCGGCCGGCACGCGCTCCCGCGGGAAACGGTTTGGCCCCGCCTGTCGCGGGAAGCCGGAGCCGGTGCTCACCCCGCGCCGCCCCACGGCCTCCTCACCGGGTGCCGCGTACCGCCTGCAGATGATCGACGATCGGCGTGTAGATCTCGTCGAGGGCGGACACCTGCTCGGGCGTCATGAGATCGATGAAGTGCCGGCGGACGCTCGCCACGTGGTCCGGCGCGACCCGCTGGATCGTCTCCCAGCCGTGGTCGGTCAGCACGGCGAACGTGCCGCGCCGGTCGTCCTCGCAGTCCTGGCGGGTCACCAGGCCGGCGGCCTCCATCCGGGAGATCTGGTGGGACAGCCTGCTGCGGGACTGGATCGTCGCGTCGGCCAGCTCGCTCATGCGCATGCGGCGGCCGGGACTCTCGGAGAGGTTCACGAGGATCTCGTAGTCGTTCAGCGACAGCCCGGTGCCCTGCAGCTCCCGGTCGAGCTGGTGGAAGAGCAGGCGGTGGGCGGCCAGATGGGCCCGCCAGGCGCGCTGCTCGTGCGGGGTGAGCCAATGAGGGGCTTCCATGACGACCAGCATAAGATCACTTGAGCGAATGGAGCGGAATGGCCGACAGCGAGAACGGTGAGAGCCTCGGCACAGTCGTGGTCGCGGGCGCGGCCAACCTCGCCATCGCGCTGGCCAAGCTGGTCGCGGGCTTGATGAGCTCCTCCTCGGCGATGCTGTCCGAGGCGGCGCACTCCGCGGCCGACACGGCCACCGAGGTCGTGCTGTTCGCCGCGATCCGGCACGGCGAGCGCCCCGCCGACTCCCGCCATCCGCTCGGCCACGGCCGGGCCGCCTACCTGTGGGCGATCGTGGCGGCCTGCTTCACGCTGGTCGTGGGGGCAGGGTTCTCGCTGACGCACGGCTGGCACACGATCACCGAAGGAGAGAGCCTGGGCGACGTCGGCGTGTCGTACGTCGTGCTCGGGGTGTCCTTCGCGATCGAGTCGCTCTCCCTCGGGAAGGCGCTGCGGCAGCTCCGCGGCGAGGCCCGCCGCTGGCGGGTGAGCCCTGGGCGGCTGCTGCGGCGCACCTCCGACACCGTGCTCAAGGCCGTCGTGCTGGAGGACTCCGCCGCGCTGCTCGGCATCGCCACGGCCGGCGTCGGCCTGCTGCTGTCGCGGCTCACCGGCTCGGCAGTGTGGGACGGCGCCGCCTCGATCGTCATCGGTCTGCTGCTGCTCGGCGTGGCGCTGAGCCTGATCAGGACCAACGCTTCGCTGCTCATCGGCCAGGCGGCGCCGTACGGGCTGCAGGAGGAGATCCGCGGCGAGCTGGCCGCCCAGCCGGAGGTCGAGGCCGTCGTCGAGCTCGTCACCGTCATGATGGGGCCCGGCCAGGTCATGGTCGCGGCGAAGGTCGACTTCCGCGACGAGACGTCCGGGCAGCGGCTGGAGCTCGCCTCCGACCAGGTGGAGCGGCGGCTCACGGAGCGGTTCCCGGAGATCCGGCAGGTCTTCCTCGACCCCACCCCGGGACGGTCAGCCGCCAAGGAGGCGTAGCTTGGCGGGCTCGTCGGTGACCGCGGACGCGATCACCGTGCCGGCCGTCCACTCGACGAAGTGACGGCCCTGCCATTCCAGCGGGCCCGACAGCCCCTCCTCAAGCGGCAGGGCCGACAGGTCCGCCTCGCGCAGCCGGTCGAGCGTCAGCTCTCCCCGCTTGACCAGCGCCTCCTTGCGCACCCACTGGCGGATCAGCCCGCGGTTGTCGTCGCCGACCAGCTTCGCCTCGGCGGGGGTCAGCGCGAGCTCCACCAGCCTCTCGTCGGCCGGGCCGTACGTGGCGTGCTCGGCGTCCACGCCCACCCGCCCGAGCCCGGCGACCGCGCAGACGTAGCCCGAGGTGTGCGCCAGGCTGATCGACACCTCGGGGGCCTCGGCAAGCCAGGGCCGTCCGTGGGCCTGCCCGCAGGTCTCACAGCGCTGCACCACGGTCAGCATGCAGGCGCGGGTGCCGAGCAGCTCGGCGGCGCAGTGCCGTACGAGCAGGTGGGCGGCGACGAAGTCGAGGCGGTCCCGCTTGCGGGTGAAGCGCTCGGCGCGTTCGCGCTCTGCCTCGGTGAGCGTGCCGGCGACCATGTCCAGCACGTCGGCGGTGTGGCCGGCCACGGCCAGTGGGGGGCGCACGAGGCCACTGTAGGGGAGCGATGTGACGATCACGTGAACTGGGCCTCTCCATCGCGGGTGCGCTGACCTGGCCGAGACGGGTCGCGGCACGGACGGCTCCGCGGACGGCCCCGCGGACGGCTCCGCGGACGGCTCCGTACGGCTCTTACGGCTCGCGCGGGGTGCGACCCGCCCGTCCGCGGGGCCGGCGCAGCGCGGACACGGGGCGGGCGCCGTCCGGCCCGGACAACGGCATCCGGATGACGGCATGCGTGACGATCAGCGCGCTACGCCACAGCGCTGCCGACGGCCGGTGTGCCGTGTGCCGCTCTCGCTACCGCAGCCGTTCTGATGGCGGGCGACGCCGAGGCCTGATGGGGGGCGACGCCGAGGCACAGGTCTCCACGCAGGCGCAGTTCACGACGGTCGGTGCGCAGGCCGCCTTCAACGGACGGCCGGTCTGCCGGTCGTGCCGGCACCCCGTCTGTGAGGTGCTGCACGGCATCCCTTCTGTGAGGTGCGCGCGGGTCCGCGACGGACGTGCTCGTATGGCTTCCGGCCCGGCGGCGGGCCCGGACCGGAAGCCCGGATCGGGGGTCGCTCACCCGGCCAGAGCGGCCATCCACGCCTCGATCTCGTCGGAGCGGCGGGGCAGCGCGGCCGACATCAGGCGGGCGCCGTCGGCCGTGATCACGAGGTCGTCCTCGATGCGGACGCCGATCCCGCGCAGCTCCGGCGGCAGCGTCAGGTCGTCGGGCTGGAGGTAGAGCCCCGGCTCCACGGTCAGCACCTGCCCCTCCTCCAGCACGCCGTCCAGGTAGGTCTCCGCCCGCGCCCGGGCGCAGTCGTGCACGTCGAGGCCCAGCATGTGGCCGCTGCTGCACAGGGTGTAGCGCCGGTGCAGGCCCGCGTCGGCCTGCGATTTCGTCAGCAGGCCCCACTCGCGCAGCCCGTCGGAGATCACCCGCATCGCGGTCTCGTGGAACTCGCGGAAGCGCACACCAGGGCGCAGCACCGCGATGGCGGCCGTCTGCGCCTCATAGACCAGGTCGTACACCTGCCGCTGCACCGGGCTGAACCGGCCCGACAGCGGCAGTGTGCGGGTGACGTCGGCCGTGTAGAGGTTGTCGCCCTCGACCCCGGCGTCCAGCAGCAGCAGCTCGGCGGGGTCGAGCCGTCCGTCGTTGCGGATCCAGTGCAGCACGCACGCGTGCGCGCCGGACGCCACGATCGACTGGTAGCCCACCGCGTTGCCCTCCAGCCGCGAGCGCAGGCCGAAGACGCCCTCGACGTACCGCTCGCCGCGCGGGTGCGCGAGGGCCGCGGGCAGCGCGCGCACCACGTCCTCGAACCCGCGCGCCGTCGCGTCCACCGCCTGCTGGAGCTCCGCGATCTCCCACTCGTCCTTGACCAGCCGCAGCTCCGACAGGACCGCGGCCAGCTCGGCGTCCCGGTCGTCGCCGGAGGGGGAGACGAGCGCGTCCACCGAGGCGTCCACCCCGCGCAGCACGCGCGCGGGCCCGCTCAGCGCGGCCGGCAGCGTGCCGATGTGCGCGCACTCGATCTGGTACGCCGCCTCGGCCTCCGCGAGGTCGAAACGGCGGCCCACCCAGAACTCGCCGTACCGCCGGTCGCGGTAGAACTCCTGCGACTCGGCACGGGACGGGCGGGGATGCAGGAACAGCCGCGCCTCACCCGACGGCTCGATCACCAGGACGTCGTCCGGCTGCTGGTCGCCGGTCAGGTAGGCGAACGCGCTGTGCGTGCGGAACCGGTGGTCGTCGTCGTTGCTGCGGGCCTGCAGCGTGCCCGAGGGGATGACGAGGCGCTCGCCGGGCAGCCGTTCGATGAGCCGGGCCCGCCGCTTGGCCGCGTACGCGGCGACCGGCAGCGGCGCCACGTCCTCGTGCACGTCGGCCCAGCCTCCGCGCATGAACTCCGCGAGCGCTTCCGTGACCGGGAGATCGTGACTCCCGGTGTTGAGTTTCTCGGCCATCCTCTGCCCCCAGGGTGCGGTGATATTTCGCCATCGTAGGGGTGGGGGCCCTTGACGATGTACGACGACCGCTGTTGCCTGGGGAAACAGGATTTCGCCGCTCCGGCCGGCCGGCGGGAGCGGAAGCGGGGACAGATCCCCCGGGTGCCCCTGAGAGGTGGTGTCGATGCTCATCGGGACGATCTTGCAGAGCAAGGGAACAGGTGTGGCGACCGTTCCGCCGCACGCCACGGTGTCCGAGCTTCTCGCCCGGCTCGCCGAGCTCAACATCGGCGCGGTCGTGGTCTCCGAGGACGGTCTGACCATCGCGGGCATCGTGTCGGAACGCGACGTCGTACGGCGGCTCAACGAGCACGGCGCCGCGCTGCTCACCATGCCCGTTTCATCGATCATGACGGCCGAGGTACGCACCTGCGGCCCGGACACCAACGTCGACGAGCTGCGCCGCACCATGACCAACCACCGGATCAGGCACGTGCCCGTCGTCCGCGAGGGCCGGCTGGCCGGCATCGTCAGCATCGGCGACGTCGTCAAGACCTCGATCCAGGAGCTGGAGAGCGAGAAGGAGGCCCTCGTCGGCTACATCAACGGCTGACTCCGGGCCCTGTCTGCGTGGGGTGCGGTCCCCGCCTCGCCCCGCGTCCCTGTCGCGCGTTCCGCATCCCTGTTCCGCGTCACGTATCTCGTATTGCGCGGCGAGCGGCGACTTAGACTCGCTTGCGTGAAGCTGAAGCTCGACCTCCACGACATCTACAACAAGGGCAGCGAGATCGACAAGGCGCTGCACGGCATCATCCAGGAGGCCGTACGCAAGAAGGCGACCCAGGTGGAGATCATCCCGGGCAAGGGGTCCGGCCAGCTCAAGAAGAAGGTGTTGCGCTTCCTGGAGCAGAAGGAGATCAAGGCGCTCTACCACCGGATCGACAAGGATTCCAAGAACCACGGCCGCCTGTTCGTCTATTTCCAGTGGAAGTAGCGGCGTCTCACGTCCTGTCAAGAACCTGCTGATCCGGCCCGAGGCCACACCCGCGGCGTCCGTACGGAACGCGGGCAGGAGGGATCGGCCGGTGACTCGGCGGAAGATTTTTCCGGGCCGTGTCGATCCCTGAGCCGCTCGTTCGACGTAGGGGTGCGAGGGACGAGACGCGGCCCCGCCGGAGAAGGAGAACAGGATGCCGAGCTACATGCTGATCATGCGGGGCACCGACGAGTCGAACGCGGCCATGATGGCCGACATCGAGGAGATGATGGCCAGGACCCGTCAGTTCATCGATGAGATGGTCAAGGCCGGCGTTCTCCTCGCGGCGGAAGGGCTGGACGATCCGCGCCAGGGTGCCGTGGTCGACTTCAATGGCGAGGTCCCGGTGGTCACGGACGGGCCGTACGGAGAGACGAAGGAACTGTTCGGGGGCTACTTCCTGCTCGACGTCGCCTCGAAGCAGGAGGCGGTCGAGTGGGCCAAGCGGGTCCCGGCCGTCACGGGTTCCAAGATCGAGGTCCGGCGGGTGGCCGGCGAAGACGAGATGCCGCAGGACACCGTGCGATCCGTCGAGGGACGGGCCCGGGTCTGATGGGTGCGGCCGACGTCGAGGCCGTCTGGCGGATCGAGTCGGCGCGGATCGTCGCCGCTCTGACCCGGTTCACCGGCGATTTCGGGTTGGCCGAGGACGCGGCCCAGGAGGCGGTGGCCGAGGCGCTGGTGTCGTGGCCGCTCGAACCTCCGGCCAATCCGGCCGGCTGGCTCATGGCCACGGCGCGGCGGCGGGCCATCGACGCGATCCGCCGCAGGACCGCGCTCCAGGACCGGTACGCCCTGCTGGCGGCCGACCCGGACGATCCGCCGGTCGATGAGGAGGCCGACCCCGACAGGATCGACGACGACATCCTGGCGCTGATGTTCGTCAGCTGTCATCCGATGCTCTCGCCCGAGGCCCGCGTGGCGCTGACGCTGCGCGTGGTCGCCGGCCTGTCCAGCGAGGAGATCGCCCGTGCGTTCCTCGTCCCCGTCCCCACCGTGCAGGCCCGCATCACCCGGGGCAAGAAGACGATCGCGGCGGCCGGAGTGCCGTTCGAGCTGCCGCCGGCCGACGAGCGCCGGGAGCGGCTGGGCGGCGTGCTCAGCGTCCTCTACGTGATCTTCACCGAGGGTTCGACCGCCACATCGGGCGACCGGCTGATGCGCCCCGACCTCGCGTACGAGGCGATCCGGCTGGCCCGCACCCTGGCCGCGCTACAGCCGTACGAGCCGGAGGTGCACGGCCTGCTGGCGCTGTGCGAGCTGACGGCCGCGCGCTTCCCGGCCCGCACCGGCCCGGACGGCTCGCCGATCCTGCTGGAGGACCAGGACCGGCGGCGGTGGGACTGTTCGGCGATCCGCCGCGGGCTTGCCGCGCTGGCCAAGGCGTCCGCCCGCGGCCTCGGCCCCTACGGCCTGCAAGCCGCGATCGCCGCCACCCACGCGTCGGCGCCCTCGGTCGAGGAGACCGACTGGGAGCGGATCGTGGTGCTCTACGAGGCGCTCGGCCGGGTCGCGCCCTCGCCGGTGGTCGAGCTCAACCGGGCCGTCGCCGTCGCCATGGCCTCGGGTCCGGCCCAGGCCCTGGCCATCGTGGACGAGCTGATCGCCTCGGGCCGGCTCTCCGGGTCGCATCTGGTTCCGACCGTACGCGGGGAGCTGCTGGCCCGCCTCGGCCGGAAACCGGAGGCGCGCGCCGAGCTGGAGCTGGCGGCCCGGCTGTGCGCCAACCAGCGCGAACGCTCGGTGCTGTTGCGCAAGGCGGCCGCGCTGAGCTGATTTCTGGGCTGGGCTGACTTCTGCGCTGGGCTGACTTCTCCGGCCCGACCGGCCGGGATCCGAACGCGGCCGGGGATGCACGTTCGGCCGGCCGGGTGCGCTACCGGAGTCATTCGTAGCGCTCCGGTCTTCAGTCCGGGGAGCGCGTCAAGGGGACTGACCGGCGCGCGCCGTGGACACGCGATCCGGTCACCTTCTGTGTGACCCGGCTTTCGGCAAGCCGTGCGATTGGCAGAGAGCCGCTTTGCCGTCAGCGGGTGTGGCCGGTGCGAGCATCGCGAGAGGCAGAAGCGATCACCACGGCTTGGGGGAAGCATGCTTCGAACACTGATCGTGCTGGTGGGCATGGCCGTAGCGGCGTCGCCGGCCGCCAACGCCTGGGCAGGCGACGTGCCTGCGGTTCCACAGGCACGGACGGTCGCAGCAACCTCGCCGGCCGGGCAGACGGCGGGTGCGTGCAGCCCCGGATCGCCGTGTGCGGCGGTCGACTGTGGTCCCGGCCGCGTCTGCGTGCCCTCTCCCAAGCAGTGCTTCACCACACCATGCCCGCAGTACGACTGCGTGCCCGAGGCCTCGGTTTCCCGCGCGAATCACCGGCCTCCGTACGCAGGCTCACACCCGGGCGGCCGGTGGCGGCCCCGCGACCCGGAGCAGCGACCGGCCTACCCGCACGACCGGCGAACGACGGATCGTTCAGAGAACCCGCCTGGGGGCGCTCCGGCGCGGAACATCGGACTGGCGATCGACCTCCAGCCCTGAACCCGGCTCGATAGGCCCTGGCGGCCCTGCCGCGCCTGTGCCTCCCGCGCTATTGAGTGTCATAAGCCCCGGTGGTGCCTCTGCTCCGTACGCCCGTGTCCGCTCCGTTTCAGAGCCAGAAGGTGTCGTGGCGGAGGTAGAACTCCGCCTTCTCCTCTTCGCTCATGTCCGCGAGTGTGAGCAGCCCCTCGAAGTAGCCCTCCCGGGGTGCGCCGGGCGCGAAGTGCAGCAGCATCGACGCCGGCTCTCCCGACTCGTTCCGGAACGCGTGGGTGCCGCCCTCCGGAACGTGTACGAAGTCGCCAGGGCCGGTGTCGATCCAACGCCGGCCGTCGTAGATCCGCACCGTGCCGGTGAGGATGTAGAACGACTCGGAGATCGACCGGTGGAAGTGCGCCGCCGGGCCGCTGGGCTCCGGTCCCATGTCCCAGCGGTAGAGCCCGAACTGCCCGTTGGTGGTCGCACCGGTCGCCAGATAGTGCACCGTGGTTCCGCTCGGGTAGACCAGCTCGGGCGTGGCGTCCGGGCGCCGGTACGACGCCGTCGGCTCGCCCGTCTCACCGTGGTAGGCCGGTGGGGGATAGGTCACTGCTCGTCCTCTCCTCGGGTTCGAGCCGTTCGGCCTCCGGATCGCGGCACGCGCCGCTGAAGGCCGATCGTCGTCACTCGCGAGTTCCTACCCGGTGTCGCCGGGTGCGCACAGCGGCACTCGCCGACCGAAGTCGACCGTACGCCCACCGCCCGCCGAGGTATAGGTGATGCGCACACCGCCGGCTCCTGCTGAGGCGTGCTGAACCGCCAAGGCACGGCGGAGGTCGTCGCACCGCGTTGGTCGAGCAACAGGCCGAACCGCCGCACATCGCCACGCCGATCGTCGCGCAGCCGCACACGACAACGACGCAGCCGGTCCAGCCCGCGATCGTGTGCCCGAGGTCCACATCGTCGTGTATGCCGCTCATGGTTCTCCTCGGCGGTGACCGGCGTGCTGAACCGGCTGGAGAAGGCCGGGTACGCGCACCGGCAGCCGGATCCCGAGGACCGCCGCCGGGTGCGCGTCGTCGCCGGCCCGGCCGTGGCCGCCACCGCCGCGGCCGTCTACGAACCCTTCTATCGGCGGTTGAACGAGCTGTTCGCCGACTACACGCCCGCGGAGATCGCCGTGCTGTCCGACTGGTTCACTCGCGCGGGCGACCTGATGCGGACGTATCTGGAGGAGATCCGGAGCGACCAGCTCGCCGGTGTGCCCCGCTCTCGGCGCACGCGGAGCCGTTGAGGCCGCGCGCCCCTTCCGCGCGCGGGGCCCGCCGCTCTCTCCACCGGCCGCACCGGGCGGTTCCGCCCGGTGCGGCCACCGTGCGTGGGCCGGGTCAGCGTTCGTCGATGACCCGGCCGTTCAGGGCGGTGGCGTCCTTGGTCAGGGCCATGGTCAGCGGCGCCTCCGGGAAGGTGGGCAGGGCGGCGAGCGCGGCGCCCATCTGCTCCCCGCTCTCCCAGTGCCAGGTGTCGGTGTAGGTGCCGTCCTCGAGCTGGACCAGCACGGTGCGGATGAGGCCGGGGTGCCCCTCCCCGATGGTCGCGATCAGCGAGGTCCTGCGGGCCAGGAACTCCTCCAGGTCGGCCTCGGGGACGGAGTAGCGGTGCGAGCGGACGGCGGACATACCGGTGTCTCCTGTGTGAGGGGTGGGGGCTTACCAGCTGCCGGCGATCTGCCGGACCGGGGCGTTCAGGCGGTTGAAGAGGTTGGTGACGGCGATCATCAACAGGATCGAGGCCAGCTGCTTCTCGTCGAAGTGGCCGGCGGCGTTGTCCCAGACCACGTCGGAGACGGCGTCGGCGCGGTCGGCCAACCGGGTCGAGGCCTCCGCCAGCTCCAGCGCGGCCCGTTCGGCGTCGGTGTAGTACGGGGCCTCGCGCCAGGCGCTGACCAGGCCGATGCGCTCGTCGCTCTCGCCGAGCTTGCGCAGGCTCTTCAGGCCGCTGTCGACGCAGGGGCTGCAGCCGTTGATCTGGCTGACCCGCAGGTGCACCAGCTCCAGGAGCTCCTGGGGGACACCTTGCGACTGAGCGGCCTTCATCAGCTCCATGATCGGCTTCATCGCGGCGGGGATGATCGCGGCGGGGTTCTTCATCCGGGCTTCCATCGGTGGTTCCTCCGTATCGGTTCTGCGAGATTCGTCTCGGTTCGTGTGAGATCAGAGTGGCCGTCCGGATTGATACATTCGCTATGCGCGCACGATGCGATCGTGATGGGGGGACGATGCTGCGCTTCACCCTGCTCGGCCCCGTCGAGATGGTCGTCGACGGCGCGCCGCTGACGGGCATCGCCCCACGTCACCGGGCTGTCCTGGCCTACCTCCTGCTCAACGCCGGCCGCGTGATCGGCATCGAGCGGCTGATCGACGCGATGTGGGGTTACGACCGGCCCGACACCGCCCGGTCGCAGATCCACGCCTCGATCACCGCGATCCGCAAGGTGCTGCGCGGCGCGGGAGCCGTACGGCTCCTGGAGACGCGCGCCGGCGGCTACATCGCGCAGCCGGCGCCCGGACAGGTCGACGCGCAGGAGTTCACCGAGCTGGTGGCCGCAGGTGAGCTGCGCAGGGCCCTGGACCTGTGGAGCGGCGAGGCGCTGGAGGACGTGCACGCGCATTACGTCACCGGCGTCCGGGAGCTCTGGAACGACCGGCGGCTGTCGGCGTACGAGCGCCTGGTGGAGGGTGAGCTCGCCGCCGGGCGGCACGGAGATCTGCTCGACGAGCTCGCCGCCCAGGTGGCCGCCAACCCGCTGCGCGAGAAGCTCAACGGCCATCTCGTCCTGGCCCTGCACCGGGCGGGGCGGCAGCCCGACGCCCTGGCCGCCGCGCGCGCCTACCGTACGGCTCTCGCGGACGAACAGGGGCTCGACCCCGGACACGCCTTCACCGAAATGGAGCGGGCGGTCCTGGCGGACGACCCGGCCCTGCGCCTGGCCGGCGCGGCGACGGCGGCTTCCCAACCGGCGTCCCGCTCCACCTTCCTGCCGTACGACATTCCCGATTTCTCCGGACGGACCGCCGAACTGCAGCGGCTCGCGGACGAGCACCACACCGACAACGGGCCGGCGGTCGTCACGATCGACGGCATGGCGGGGATCGGCAAGACCACTCTCGTCGTCCACGTGGCCCACCGGCTGGCCGCCCGCTATCCGGACGGCCGGCTCTTCATCGACCTGCAGGCCCACACGGCGGGCCGGGAGCCGATCGACGCCGCCGCGGCGCTGGAGACACTCCTCCGCCAGCTCGGGGTGCCCGCCGACCGCATCCCGGTCGCCCCGGCCGAGCGGAGCGCCCTCTGGCGCGCCGAGCTGGCCGATCGCCGGGTGCTCGCCGTACTGGACAACGCTCTCGACTCCGAGCACGTGCGCCCCCTGTTGCCGGGACGCTCCGGCACCCTCGTCCTGATCACCAGCAGGCGGCGGCTCGTCGACCTGGACGGCGCCCAGGCGTTGTCGGTGGACGTGCTGGGCGAGGCGGACGCCGCCGAGCTGTTCGAGCGGATCGTGGGCGAACGCGCTCACCAGGAGCCGGAGGCCGTACGCGAGGTGCTGCGGCTGTGCGGGCACCTCCCGCTCGCCATCCGGATCTCCGCCGCCCGCCTCCAGCATCGCCCGCGCTGGACCGTGTCCTATCTGGCCGGGCGGCTGCGGGACCATCGCCGGCTCCTGGACGGGGTGTCGGCGGCCTTCGCGCTCTCCTACGAGCAGCTCCACGAGGACGGGCAGCGCATGTTCCGCCTGCTCGGGCTGGTTCCGGGGCGCGACATCGACGTCTGCGGCGCGGCCGCGCTGGCCGGGATCCGCGAAGACGAGGCCGAGGAACTGCTCGAGGGCCTCCTCGACGCCCACATGCTCCTGCAGCTCGAACCGGGCCGCTACACCTTCCACGATCTGCTCCGCGAGCACGCCCGCTCGCTCGCCGAGGACGACGGCGCCGTCATGCGGCTGTGCACCGCTCCCGCGCGGCGATGGACCGGCTCTTCCCGTACACCGTCGGCCAGCGGGAGGGGATCCCCCAGCCGGCCGCCCCGATCGCGCCCATCCGCGACGCCGCGGAGGCGATCGCCTGGCTCGACGCCGAACGCTCCAACATCATCGCGACCGCCGTCCACGGCCCCGAGATCTGCCTGGGCATGCTGGCCCTGGCGATGCGCCCCTACCTCGACCGGCACGCGCATCACGACGACGCGCTGACGCTGCACACCCTGGCGCTGCGGCGCAGCCGCACGCTCGGCGATCCCGACGTTCAGGCGCGAGCGCTCACCGACCTGGCGCGGACCTACTGGCGGCTCGGCGAGTACGAGCGGGCGGAGGAGCATGCTCACCAGGCCCTCGACGCGTGCGAGGAGGCCGGCGAACGGGCCCGGGCACTGCTCACCCTGGGAAACGTGGCCCTGCGCCGTGGCCGGGACACCCAGGCGGAGCAGCACCTCAAGCAGGCGCTCGACCTCACCCGCATCGGCGCCGACACCTGGGGCGAGGCCAACGTGCTCGGCGTCCTCGCCCTCCTCCTCGACCGGGCCGGCCGTCCCGAGGAGGCCCGGCGCCATCTCGACCTGGCGCTGGCACTCCACCGCAAGGTGGGCGACCCGGCGGGAGAGGCGGCGATCCTCGACCATCTCGGCGTCGTCCTGCGGCGCCAGGGCGAGCTCGCCCAGGCGCGCATCCGCCACGAGCAGGCCGCGGCGGTCTACCGCGCCCTCGGCGACACCGCCGACGAGGCGGCCGCGCTCAACGGGCTGGCCGAGGCGGCGGGCGACCCGGCTCGGGCCGTCGAGGAGCACACGGCCGCGCTCGCGCTCGCCGACCTGACGCGCAACCGGCCGGAGCGGGCGCGTGCGCACGACGGGCTGGCGCGCGCCCACCTCGCGCTCGGGCACGCGGAGCAGGCGTGTGAGCATGGGCGGCTGGCTCTCGGCCTCTACGGCGAGCTCGGTGTTCCGGAGGCCGAGAAGGTCCGCGACTTCCTGGAGAGCGCCGGAGAGTCCGCGAGGCAGAGCCACGCGCAGTCCGTGGGGTCATAACCGCTCCGCCGCAGCACGGCTTCGGCCGCCTCGGACCGGACTCCCGGCGCGTCCGTCAGCCGCCGAGCACCGCGCTGAGAGCGGTCAGAGCCTCGGCGGCGTCGTCGCCGGTGGCGCGCAGGGTCACGGTCTGCCCACTGGTGGCGCCCAGGCCCATCAGTGACAGCACGCTGCGCACATCGACCGAGCGGGAGCCGTACGAGAGGGTGACGGCCGAGGTGAAGGCGGCGGCGGTCTGGGCGAGCGCGCTCGCGGGGCGGGCGTGCAGGTCCTCGCTCAGGACGATCGTGCGCTCGTCCGCGCCGGCCTTGGAAGGCACAGCCGCAGGGCTCGCCCCAGCAGGGGGCATCATGGCAGCGGTCGCTGCGGCGGGGTCAGCCACAGCGGGGCTCGTCGCGGCCGCAGCAGGGGCCGCCACCGCAGGGGGCGTCGCAGGCGGAGGGCTCGCGCCGGCAGGGCTTGCCGTCGGCGCTGGGGTTGCCGTGGGGTCAGAGCTTACGGACATGCCACGCCTCCTCGGCCGCCGCCAGCACACCGTCCAGCGAGGCGCCGCCGCCCGCCGCCACGACCGCGGAGATGGCGCCCTCCACGAACGGCACGTCGGCGATCACGACGTCATCCGGGGTCTGCAGCAACTTGGCGGTGAGCACCGAGCTGCCGAGGTCGGGGATGAGCACGACGCCGTCCCCCCGGTCGACCTCCTTGATGGCGGCGGTCACCAGGTCGGGGCTGGTGCCGAGACCGCCGTCCTCGGTGCCTCCCGCCGCCGCCAGCGGCACATGTGCGCCGCCGATCTGCCTTGCCAGTGCGGCCACTTCCGCGGCCAGGCTGCTGCTGTGTGAAATGAGTACGATGCCAACCATTCGTTATTCCTGAAGATCGTTCGGCATAATCGAAAAGTGATCCAGTCGGTGGAGCGCGCGGCGCTCATCCTGAAGGTCCTCGGGTCAGGCACCCCCCGGCTCGGGGTCACCGAGATCGCCGAGCGGGTGGGCCTGGCCAAGCCGACCGTGCATGGGCTGCTGCGCACGCTCGCCGCCTGCGAGCTGGTCGTGCAGGACCCCGACACCGGCAAGTACGCGCTCGGGCCCGCCGTGCTGCAACTCGGCAACGCCTATCTGGAGGGGTCCGAACTGCGGGCCAGGAGCCTGCTGTGGGCCGACTCCCTGGCCCAGCGGGTCAACGAGGCCGTCTGGGTCGGCACGCTGTCGGGGAGCCGGGTGATCGTGCTGCACCACGTGTTCCGGCCCGACGACGTCGTGCAGATCCTGGAGGTCGGCGCGGCGATCCCGTGGCACGCCTGCGCCCTCGGCCACGCCATCGCCGCCCACGACCCGCGCCGGGACGAGCTGCTGTCGGGCGACCTCGCCCCGCTGACCGGGCTCACCAGGACCGTCCGCGACGACCTTGAGCGGGTGCTCGCGGAGGTGCGCCGCCGGGGGTACGCCGTCGAGGACCAGGAGGCGGCGCTGGGAGACGCGGGCGTCGCCGCGCCCGTTTTCTCCCGGGACGGCTCGGTGGCCGGCGCCGTCGCCGTGGTCGGGCCGGTCGAGCGGGTGCTGGACCCGGCGCGGCGGGAGGAGATCGCGCTGGCCGTGCGCGAGACCGCACGGGCGGTCTCGCGCGATCTCGGCGCGCCCCGCTACGGCGGCCCGGCCGTCTGACCGGCCCACGTCCACCCGGCCCGAACCCGCCCGGCCCCGGCGGCTCACGACCCGGCCGTCCAGCCGGTTCGCGTGCCCCTGCTCCCGGGCGCTGGACGGGTGGGCCGGCGCCGGGACCCGGCTCGTCGCGGCCCGGCCGCGGCTCGCGGTCATCGGGAGGCGGCGGCCTTCAGCGCGCCGAACAGCAGAGCCGTGGAGGCGGCGCCGGGATCCTCGTGCCCGACGCTGCGCGGTCCCAGGTAGCTGGCCCGCCCCTTGCGCGCCTGCAACGGGACCGTCGCCCTGGCGCCCTGCTCGGCCGCGGCGGCCGCCGCCTCCAGCGCCTCCTCCGGCTTCAGCCCGTCCTGTACGGCCTGGCCCAGCGCCTTGGCGGCCGGGGCGAGGGCGTCGACCATGGTCTTGTCGCCCTCGGCCGCCGCGCCGAGGCGCTGTACGCCGGACAGGGCCGCGTTCAGGCCCGTGCTCAGCTCGGCCGGCGTGATCTCCGCGGCCTCGCCGAACGCCTTGCCCATCTCCCGGAAGGCGGTGCCGTACAGGGGACCCGAGGCCCCGCCGACCTTGCGGATCAGCGTGGATCCGACGAGCACGAGGAGCGCGCCCGGGGTCTGCGGGGAGGCGCCGGCCAGCGCCTCCTGCGCGGCGGTGAACCCGCGGTCGAGGTTGGCGCCGTGGTCGGCGTCGCCGATCGCGGCGTCCAGTTGGGTGAGGTGGTCGCGCTGTGCCCGTACGGCGGCGGCGATCTCCTCGATCCAGGCGGCGAAGAACTGGGTGTTCACGAGCGGACTCCAGAGGTTCGGATGGCGGTCAGCGGCCCCAGCGCAGCGCGGGTGTCTCCACCGGCGCGTCCCAGAGCCGGGTGAGCTCGCCGGTCAGCGAGCACGTCGTCACCGAGAAGCCTTGCATGTCGAGGCTGGTCACGTAGTTGCCGACCAGGCTGCGTACGGCCGTGGCGCCCTTCTCCCGCAGGTAGGCCTCCACCTCGGCGAAGACGATGTACAGCTCGATGAGCGGCGTGCCGCCCATGCCGTTGACCATGACGAGCGTCTCGCCGGACAGCGGCAGGTCGGCGTCGATCGCGTCCATGGCCGTACGGACGATCTCCCGGGCCTC
Source organism: Microbispora sp. CSR-4 (assembly GCF_008033685.1). Taxonomy (NCBI): domain Bacteria; kingdom Bacillati; phylum Actinomycetota; class Actinomycetes; order Streptosporangiales; family Streptosporangiaceae; genus Microbispora; species Microbispora sp. CSR-4. Next base: position 92,479 of record NZ_VJVX01000001.1, on the reverse strand, counting down.
GCGCATCGGGGCCCGGGTGCGGCCGGGCTCCCCGTGGATGCCGATGCCGAGCTCGATCTCCGTGTCGCCCAGCTCGAACGTGGGCTTGCCCGCAGCCGGGACCGTGCAGGGCGTCAGCGCCACCCCGAACGAGCGGCTGCGCTCGTTGACCTCCCGGGCGACCCGCGCGACCTCGGCCAGCGGCGCGCCGGTCTCGGCCAGCGCCCCGGCGATCTTCTCCACGAACAGCGTGGCCCCGGTGCCCCTGCGGCCCGCCGTGTAGAGGGAGTCCTGCACCGCCACGTCGTCGTTGACGAGCACGGTCGCGACCTCGACGCCTTCGTCGCCGCTCAGCTCGGCGGCCATCTCGAAGTTCAGCACGTCGCCCGTGTAGTTCTTCACGATGTGCAGCACGCCCGCGCCGCCGTCCACGCCCTTGGTCGCCTCGATGAGCTGGTCGGGGACGGGGGAGGTGAAGATCTCGCCGGGACAGGCCGCGTCGAGCATGCCGTAGCCGACGAACCCGCCGTGCAGCGGCTCGTGACCGGAACCGCCGCCGGAGACCAGGCCGACCTTGCCCTGCCGTGGGGCGTCGGCGCGGAAGACCACCTTGTTCTCGATGTCGACGCGGAGCGAGGGGTGCGCCGCGGCGATGCCGCGAAGCGCGTCGGTGACGACGGAGTCGACGCTGTTGATGAGCTTCTTCATGATGCGGTCCCTACTGCCGTGGTCGTGCTCTCCAGCTTCGTCCTTCCTCGCGAGGCCGCAAGCGCCGTGTAGGCGAATGCCCCGATCAGGCCGCCCGCGAACTCCCCGATGAAGTACGCCGGCACCTGGGCCCAGCTCACCGAGCCGCCCCAGGCGGCGTCCACGAGGAACGGGCCCAGGTAGCGGGCCGGGTTGATCGCGGCCCCGGTCACCGGGCCCACGATGACGATGATCGCGAAGACGATCGAGCCGATCGCCATCGGCGCCCATCCGGGTATGGCCCGCCGGTCGAGCACCCCGAAGATGACGAAGACCAGGATGAACGTGCCGATCGCCTCGACCAGCGTGCCGCGGGCGAAGCCGACCTCGGCGGCGTACGCGGTGACGCCGCCTCCGGCGGCCTTGGCGGCGTCCGCGCCGAGCGTCGCGAAGATCCCGAGCGCGCCGGCGACCGCCCCGGCGGCCTGCGCCGCTACGTAGCCGGGCACCTCACGCCAGGGGAAGCGGCCGGTCGCGGCGAGGGCGACCGTGACCGCCGGATTGATGTGGGCGCCGGAGATGTGCCCGATGGCATAGACCGTGCCCACGATGACCAGCATGAACGCGAAGCTGATCATGCCGAGCTGGGCCATGGAGAAGGGTGCCTGGGATCCGGCGGCGATGACCCCGGTGGCGGCGGCCGAGCCGGCGCCGACGTACACGAGGAAGGCGGTGCCGAGCAGTTCTGACAGGAGCTTCTGGAACGTGGAGGGGGGTGAGTCGTTCATGAGACCGTCCAGACCGTGAACATCGTTCGATAATGTCGAACGCGATTTCATAGAAGTTAAATCTGGAGGCCATCCACGTCAAGGGGTCGTCGGCGCTTCCCGCGCGGGAGCCGTCCACGGCATCCGTGTGAGGTGCGTCACTGCCGTTCATGGGCAGGCGGGCTGTCTCGTCTCTAGTGCCGAGCGCGACTTCATCAGCGCGACGAACAGAGACGACATGAAGATCTTCATCGCCGGGGCGTCCGGGGCGATCGGCACCCACCTCGTCACCCGGTTGGTGGCACGCGGCCATCAGGTGGTCGGCACGACCCGCTCGCAGGCCAAGACCGGGCCGCTGCGTGCACTGGGCGCCGAACCGGTCGTCGTCGACGCGCTCGATCCCGACTCGGTGGCCGACGCGGTGGCCAGGGCCGCGCTGCGCCACGTGGAGCACGCTGTGACCGGCATCACCTGGGCCGACGGCATCGTGCTCCGTTACGGTTCCTTCTACGGCCCCGGGACGGGCCTCAGCGCCGCGCCGGACGCGGTCATGACCGAGCAGATCCGCAAGCGGAGGTTCCCCATCATCGGCAGCGGCGACGGCGTGTGGTCGATGGTGCACATCGCCGATGCCGCGGCGGCCACCGTCGCGGCCGTCGAGAAAGGCGAGACCGGGATCTACCACGTCGCCGACGACGACCCGGCTCCGGTGCGCGTCTGGCTGCCCTACCTGGCCCGTACGCTCGGCGCCGGACCGCCGCGCCGGGTGCCGGCCTGGCTCGCCCGCCCGCTGGCCTGCGAGGGGGCGGTCGACATGATGACACGGGCCCGCGGGATCTCAAGCGAGAAGACCAAGCGCGAACTGGGGTGGGCGCCGCGGCACCCGAGCTGGCGCACCGGGTTCATCGACGGATTGAGCTGACCCGGCATGTCCACCTCTGATCTGTACGGCGAGCTGCGGCCGCGCGCCTTCGCCATCGCCTACCAGATGCTCGGCAGCGTCGGCGAAGCCGAAGACGTGGTGCAGGAGGCGTTCCTGCGGCTGCACCAGACCCAGAGCGGAGGCGAGACGATCGCCTCACCACGGGCCTACATCGCCACCCTGGTCACCCGGCTGGCCATCGACCAGTTGCGCTCGGCACGCGTACGGCGGGAGCGCTACATCGGCGAGGGGCTGCCGGAACCGCTCGCCACCGATCCCACGCCGGGCGAGCACGCCGAGACCGCCGACTCGCTGTCGCTGGCCGTCCTGGTGCTGCTGGAAAGCCTGACGCCACAGCAGCGGGCCGCGTTCCTGCTTCGCGAGGTCTTCGACTATCCGTACGCGGAGGTCGCCGAGATCGTCGGCACCGACGTGGACAGCACGCGGCACCTGGTCGCCCGCGCCCGCGGCCACCTCCGGCAGCGCCGCCCGCGCTATCACGCCTCCCGGCAGCAGCGGCAGGAGCTCGCCGGGCGCTTCTTCGCCGCCGTCGAGCACGGCGACCTGCGCGCGCTGGAAGAGCTGCTGGCGCAGGACGTGGCGATGCACGGCGACGGCGGCGGCAAGGTGCCGGCGCTGGGACGTCCGCTCAACGGACGCCTGCGCGTGGCGCGCGTCCTGGCGGCGATGGCGCCCCTGCTGGCCCGTGCCGGCGGTGTGCGCTTCCATCTCACGCAGGTCAACGGCCAGCCGGGGGCCCTGGTCTACGACGCCCGCGACCTGCTGGTCGGGGTGATGGGACTGGACATCGCCGACGGCCGGATCCAGACCATCCACTCCATCGTCAACCCCGACAAGCTCCAGCATTTCGACCGGGTCGGCGACCTCGGCGCCCTGGTCCGCGCAAGCCACGGGGGCACCTGGAAGGGCTGATCTCGCCGGGCACACGGGGCTGACGACCCCCGGCGGTCCCCAGCGCCGGCCCCCGGCGGTCCCCAGCGCCGGCCCCCGGCGACGAGCGGCCCGCCGTCGGAACCGGCCGAGCATGGCGATCGCATCGCGCGATGCGATCGAGCGGCGCCGTCCCCGAACCGGCCGAGTCAGGTGCCCTGCATTGCTGATGCGATCGAGCGGCGCTGTCCCCGAACCGGCTGAGCCAGGTGCCCTGCATCGCTGATGCGATCGAGCGGTGCCGTCCCCGAACCGGCCGAGCCAGGCGCCTGCATCGCTGATGCGGCCGAGCGGTGCCGTCGCCGGACCCGGCACCGTCCGGCAGCCGCCGGAAACCACCGGTTCAACCGCCGCCGGACGCCCGGCGGCCTCTGTTCCATCCGCGCCCCTGGGCCCTTCCACGACGTTCGTACCCTTGATCACGACTGGACGACTCGATGAACCTCGCACTGTGGATCGTTGCCGGACTGCTGGCCGTGGTGGCCCTGGCCGGTGGTGCCATCAAGGCATTCACGCCGAAGGAGAAGCTCGCCGCGACCCCAGGTGGAGCATGGACGCGAAGCGTCAGCGCCGGGGGAGTCAAGACCCTCGGCGTCCTGGAGATCCTCGCCGCGGCCGGCTTCACACTGCCCCCCGCGACCGGCATCGCACCGGTGCTGGTGCCGGTGACCGCGCTCTGCTGGATCGCGCTGATGGTCGGCGCGATGATCACGCACGGCCGTCGCGGCGAGCTCCGGTTCGCGGCGCTGAACCTGGCCTACCTCGCGCTCGCCGTTTTCGTCGCCTGGGGCCGCTTCGGCCCCGGCGCCTTCACCGGCTGACCGCCGGCTTCCAGGGCGATGCCGGGGGGCCGGACCGGCGGGCTCGGTCCCGCCCCCCGCGCGGCCCCCGGCGCGACGCTTGCCGGACCACGGTCGGACCACGGTCGGACCACGGTCGGCCCGCCGCCGGACCACATGTCCCTGCTGACCGCACGCCTCTGCCAACCGCACGCCCCTGTCAACCGCACGCCTCTGCCGACCGCACGCCCCTGCCGTTCGTGGGCGTGTGCTCCCCGCGCGCCGGCGTCTACTCCCGCTGCCGGTGCCGAGGCCGCGGCCAACGCCGGAGGAAAACGTTCGAGCGCCGCGCTGTCGCCGGCGGGAAAACCGTTTGAGCCTGCCGTACGCGCTCTCGTAGGGTGCCTGCGGCCCATCGCAGTGAGGACAGAGGACATAACCGCGTGACCCCGCCCGCTCTGTAGACCTGACACCTTCTTCCGCTCACCTTCACGCCGACCGTTCCGTCGGCTCTGCCGGGCTGCCCGCGTGCGCCCGGTCATGCAGCGTTTGGGGCCGCGCGCAATCGGCCTCGTGTCAGGTCTAGAGAGATCATGTCTTCACAACCTCATATCGTGCTGCCCTGGGTCGTCCGCCGGACCAGGCTGCCTCTGCTGTCGTCGCGGTGCGTGGACTGCCGGTCGGAGTCCGCCACCACCGGCGAGGGCAGGTTCCGCGTCAACGCCAACGGCAAGCTGCTGGACGTGTGGCTGCTGGTCCGCTGCGTGTCCTGCGACCGCACGAGCAAGCTCAACGTGCACGAACGGGCGCCGGTCGCCTCGTTCGACCCGGCCGAGCTGGAGCGCTACCACGCCAACGATCCGGAGCTGGTGGCGTCCACGCTGCTCGATCCGCTGTTCGCCCGGCGCAACCGCGTCGCTCTCGATTGGACGGGGGCCTGGCGGCTGGACACCCCGTCGGCATGGCTCGACGAGGGGTGGCCCGTCCGGGTGGAGGTCGTCTTCGACGATCCGGTGCCGGTGCGCCCGGAGCGGCTCATCGCGCAGGGGCTCGGCCTCAGCAGGAACGAGGTGCTGCGCCGGGTCAAGTGCGACGTTCCGCCGCGCCGTACGACGAGCACCGGGTTCGCCTTCACCGTGCTGCCCGGGGACTGACCGGATGTAGCCGCGGCGCGTGAGCCGGACGGGGGCGGTTCCGGAGGCCCGGAGCCGCCCCCGGATGCGTACGGAGCGAGGCCCGGCCCGGCCGCGCGGTGGTTCCGGGGCTCGGAGTGCCCGCCGTGTCTGGCGTCGCACGCATGATTTGGACGATCATCGTCGCGTACGTTCACCCGCGTCTGATATGGCGTTCCGGGGGGCGGGTGTAGGAGTATCGCAGGGGCCTGAGTCATGGGAGGCGTTGTGTCGGTGTTGCGTGATCTGGTGGACGGCATCCGGAGCGGGGGGATCGAGGTGCTCGACCTCACCGCGCCGCTGAGCGACAAGACGCCGATCCTGTTGCTGCCGGAGCCCTTCGGGCAGACGGTGCCGTTCTCGATGCAGGAGATCAGCCGATACGACGACCGCGGCCCGGCCTGGTATTGGAACAACTTCACCACGGGCGAGCACACCGGCACGCACTTCGACGCGCCGGTCCACTGGGTGACCGGACGCGACGGCGAGGACGTGTCGCAGGTGGCCCCCGCCAAGCTGATCGCGCCCGCCGTGGTGCTCGACTTCAGCGCCCAGTCGGCCGCCGACCCCGACTTCCTGCTGGAGGTCGACCACGTCAAGGCATGGGAGGCCGAGCACGGGCCGCTGCCCGACGGCGGCTGGCTGCTCTACCGCACCGGGTGGGACGCCCGCGCCCAAGAGCAGGCGGAGTTTCTGAACGCCGACGAGACCGGGCCGCACACGCCGGGCATGTCCATCGACTGCGCCCGCTACCTTGCCGAGGAGACCCCGATCACGGGCATCGGCGTGGAGACCGTCGGCACCGACGCGGGCGCGGCCCACTCCTTCGACCCCCCCTTCCCCTGCCACTCCTTCCTGCTCGGCGCCGGGAAGTACGGCCTGACGCAGTTGCGCAATCTCGACCGGCTGCCGCCCACTGGAGCGGTGGTGGTCGCCGGGCCGCTGCCGATCGTCGGCGGCTCGGGCAGCCCGGTCCGCGTGCTCGCGCTGGTGGAGCGGTGAACGTCGCGGAGGCCGTCGGCGCGGCCCTCGCCGCCCTCGGCGTGAGGGCGGCCTTCGGCGTCGTCGGCAGCGGCAACTTCCACGTCACCAACGCCCTCATCGAGCACGGCGTGCGCTACGTCGCGGCGCGGCACGAGGGCGGGGCCGCCACGATGGCCGACGCCTACGCCCGGATGAGCGGCACGGTCGCCGTGCTCACCGTCCACCAGGGGCCCGGCCTGACCAACGCGCTGACCGGTGTCACCGAGGCGGCCAAGAGCCGCACGCCGCTGCTCGTGCTCGCCCCGGAGGTGACCTCGCCCACCTCCAACTTCCGCATCGACCAGACCGCGCTCGCCGAGGCCGTGGGCGCGCACTGCGCCAGGGTCGGCTCGGCCGCCACGGTCGTGGACGACACCGTGATGGCCTTCCTCGCCGCGCTGCTCGGGCGCCGGACCGTGGTGCTCAACCTGCCTCTCGATGTGCAGGCCGAGGAGCTGCCCGACGAGGCCGCCGAGGCCGTACGCGAACTGCTGGCCGGCCGGGGCGGCGCGCACCGCGACGTGGCGAGCCGCGTGCCGGCGGCGTGGGGGCTGACGTTCCCCATCGAGGCCAGGGACGACGAGGAGACGCAGGGCATCCCGGCGGAGCCGTCCGACGCGCTGACGCGGCTCGCGCGGATGCTGGCGGAGGCCGAGCGGCCGGTCTTCGTGGCCGGCCGGGGAGCCCGCGGCTCGCGGCGGGAGCTGGAGGCGCTCGGCGAGCGGGTGGGGGCGCTGTTCGCCACCTCGGCGGTCGCCAAGGGCCACTTCCACGGCAGCCCGTGGGACCTCGACGTGAGCGGCGGTTTCGCCACCCCGCTCGCGGCCGAGCTGATCCGGAGCGCCGACCTCGTCGTCGGCTGGGGCTGCACGTTCACCATGTGGACCACGCGGCACGGCGCGCTGATCGGGCCGGACACGAAGGTCGTCCAGGTGGACCTCGACCCCGACGCGCTCGGCGTGCACCGCGAGATCGACCTCGGCGTGGTCGGCGACGTACGCGAGACCGCGCGGGCGGTCGTCGCCCTGCTCGGCGAGGCCGAGCCCGCGACGGAGGGGGAGACGGGGACGCGCGGCTACCGCTCCCCGGAGATCGCCGAGCGCATCGCCCGCGAGGGCCGCTGGCGCGACGTGCCCTACGACGACCTGAGCACCGGCGGGCGCATCGACCCCCGCACGCTGACCATCGGGCTCGACGACCTGCTCCCGCAGGAGCGGCTGGTGTCGGTCGACTCGGGGAACTTCATGGGATATCCGTCGATGTTCCTCACGGTCCCGGACGGCAGCGCGTTCTGCTTCACCCAGGCGTACCAGTCGATCGGGCTCGGCCTGGCGACCGCCATCGGCGCGGCCGTCGCGCGGCCCGACCGGCTCGCGGTCGCCGCCCTCGGGGACGGCGGGGCGCTGATGGGCGTCGCCGAACTGGAGACGGTCGTACGGCTCGGCCTGCCGATGGTGGTCGTGGTCTACGACGACGAGGGATACGGCGCGGAGGTCCACCATTTCGGCCCGCACGGGTTCCCGCTCGGCGCGGTCACGTTCCCGCCCGCCGACATCGCGGCGATCGCGCGGGGCTTCGGCTTCGAAGCGGTGACCGTACGGCGTGAGGAGGACCTGTCGGGGGTCGCCGCGTGGCTGAAGGGGCCGCGCGACAAGCCCCTGCTCGTCCACGCGAAGGTCACCGCCGACCGCCCCTCGTGGTGGCTGGAGGAGGCCTTCCGCGGTCACTGACCGGACACGGCGCCGCGCACCGGGTACGGCACCGCACCGCACCGGGCACAGCGCCGCACCGGGCACAGCGCCGCACCGGGCACAGCGCCGCACCGGGCACGGCGCCGCACCGGAGCCGGTCCGGGGCGGTGCCGAACGCGGGACCGACGCGGGGCGCCGACGTGTAGCGGCCGGAAAGAGGACTTTCGGCCCACAAAAGTTACGGGCGAGTAGGTTACGGTTTCAGGCATGGCCGAGATCGTGTACCCACCGGTCCTGTGGACCGCGCTGACCGCCTTCAAACTGCTCGACATCAGGTTCCGGATGGAGGGCACGGAGCGGATTCCGCGGAGCGGCGGCGCGGTCCTGGTGAGCAACCACGTCAGCTACCTCGACTTCATCTTCGCCGGCTTCGCCGCCCACCCGGCCGGGCGGCTGGTCCGGTTCATGGCGAAGAAGGAGGTCTTCGACCACCCCGTGTCGGGCCCGCTGATGCGCGGCATGCACCACATCCCGGTGGACCGGTCGGCCGGGGCGGGCGCCTACGACGCCGCCGTACGGGCGCTCAAGGACGGCGAGATCGTCGGCAACTTCGCCGAGGCGACGATCAGCAGGTCGTTCACCGTCAAGGAGATCAAGAGCGGCCCGATCCGGATGGCCGCCGAGGCCGGGGTGCCCGTGATCCCGGTCGCCCTGTGGGGCGGCCAGCGGCTGTGGACCAAGGGCCGGCCCCGCAGGCTGCTGCAGCGGCATGTCCCGATCACGATCCTGGTCGGCGAGCCCGTGCTTCCCAGCGTGGGCGACGACATCGCCGCGCTCACCGGCGACCTGCGGCGGCGGATGGCGGACCTGCTCGACGCGGCCCAGCGGACCTACCCCGACCAGCGGCAAGGCGTGTGGTGGCAGCCGGCCCACCTGGGCGGCACGGCGCCCACCCCGGAGGAGGCCGCCGCGCTCGACGCCGCCGCCCGGCCCCGCCGCGCGTAGGGCTCCGGAGATCTGTCCGGTTCCGCAACACGGCCGTTACTCCGGAGGGTTGACCGGCGGTCAAGAGGCGGGGATAACTGAGCCGTAGCCGAGCCTGGGGGACTCGCAACCCTGACCCTGGAGCCGTGGATGAGCATCGTGCCCCCGCCCCCGCTGGTCGGACGCGCCACTGAGCTGCGGACTCTCATCGACGCGGTGACCCGCCCCCCGGCGGTCGTGCTGGTGGAGGGCGAGGCGGGCATCGGAAAAACCCGGCTCGTCCGCGCCGCGCTCGACCGCCTGCCGTCCGGCGACCGGGCCGTCCTCCTCGGCTACTGCCACCAGATCCGCGAGCCCTTCCCGTACGGGCCGGTCTTCGAGGCGCTGCGGGACATCAGGGGACGGCTCCCGGCGGCGCACCGGCTCAACCCGGTCATCGGCGCGCTCCGCGACCACCTCCCCGAGCTGGACGGCGCACTGCCGCCGTCGCCACAGCCCCTGGACGACCCGCGGGCCGAACGCCACCGGGTGTTCCGCGCGATACGCGCCCTGCTGGCGGCGGTGGGACCGGCCGTGCTCGTCGTGGAGGACCTGCACTGGGCCGACGACGGCACGCTCGACCTGCTGCGCTTCCTGGCCGGGCAGCCGCCGCAGGGGCTGGCGGTGGTCGCGACGTGCCGCCGCGACGGCGTCACCGGCCCGCCGCTCGGCCGGGCCTACCGGCACCAGCCCGACACGACCAGCGTGGTCGTACGGCTCACGCCGCTGGACGCGTCAGGCGTGGCCAGCCTGGCCGGCGCGCTTCTGGAGCGGTCCGATCTGTCACCGGGGTTCGTCACGCGGCTGCACGAGCGCACGGCGGGCATCCCGTTCGTGGTGGAGGAGCTGGTCCGGTCCCTGCCCGCCTCGCCGCCCGGCACGGACGACCCGGACGCGCTCGACCGCGCCGTCGACCGGGCGGGCGTCCCGCTGCTGCTGCGCGAGGCGATGGCCGAGCGGATGGCCGGTCTTTCCCCGGCGGCGGCCGCGGCGGTCCGGGCGGCGGCGGTGCTGCGGCTCCCCGCGGACGAGCGGCTCATCACCGCGGTCGGCGCCGACCCCGCCGCGCTGAGCTCTGCTGTCCTGAGCTCTTCTGCGTTCGGCCCTTCTGCGTTCGGCCCTTCTGCGCTGGGCCCTTCTGCGCTGGGCCCTTCTGCGCTGGGCCCTGCTGTCGTGAGCCCCGCCGCCCTTGACCCTGCCGGGCAGGGCCTCGCCGGGCCGGACTCCACCGGACCGGGTCCTGTCGCATCGGGCGCTGCGGGGCTGGCCGAGGCGCTGCGCGCCGGAGTCCTGCACGAGCACCCCGGCGGCCGGTACGGCTTCCGCCACGCGCTGGCCCAGCAGGCCGTCTACGACGCCATCCCCGGCCCGGAACGCCGTGCCGCGCACGTCCGGGCGATGGCCGCGCTCGCGGCGACGGACGCGCCGCCACTGGTGCAACTGGCCTTCCACGCCCGGCAGGCCGGGGACACCGACGCCTGGGTGCGCCACGGGGCCGCCGCCGCCCAGCAGGCCGCCGGGCTGGGCGACACCGCCCTCGCCGTCGAGGTGGTCGAGGGCATGCTCGACGACCCCGATCTCCCGGTGCGCAACAGAGGTCCGCTGGTGCTGATGCTGAGCCGCTTCGCGGCGACGGGCCTGTCGCACCAGCGGGTGGTGCGGCTGCTGCGCCAGGTGCTGCGGGGCGATTTCCTGTCCCGCGGCGTCCGCGGCGAGGTGCGGCTCAATCTCGGGGTGGTCCTGTCCAACCAGGCGGGCGACGCCGCCGCGGGACGGCCGGAGATCATGGCCGCCCTCGCCGAGCTGACCGACCGGCCGACGCTCGCCGCCCGCGGCTGGGCCAGCATGGCGATGCCCGAGTGGGGCGCCGAGTCGCTGGCGGAGCACGCGGAATGGATGGCGAGGGCCGAGGCGCTCGTCGCCACCGCAGACAACCCGGAGCTGTCGGCCGCGGTCCTGGCCAACCGTGCCTCCTTCGAGATGACGACCGGCTCTCCCGGCGCGTTCGACGTCGCCGCCCGGCTGCCGGCCGACGACCCGCGTACGGGGGTCCGGCGGGAGGTCGCCCGCGCCTACTGCAACCTCCACGACTCGGCGACGACCGTGGGCCTCTACGCGGCGGCCGAGCGATTCGGCCGGGAGGGGCGGCGGCTCGCCCTGGAGACCGGCGCGCAGTATCCCGCCTTCCTCCTCGACGCCTCCACGATCCGCAGGGAGTGGCTCACCGGGCGATGGGACGGGCTGCGCGACCGGGCGGCGTCCCTGAGCGAGTCGGCCACGGAGACGCCGCTGGTCGCGGTGGACCTGTGGCTGGTGCTCGGGCTGCTCGCCCTCGCGACGGGCGAATGGGAGGAGGCGGTCAGGCAGTTCCACCGCGCGGGGCTGGACGCGCCGGAGGCCCGCAACGTCCCGGTCGTGATGGCCGCCGCCGGTGGGCTCGTCGATCTGCATCTCGCCCGTGGGGCGGTGAACGAGGCGGCCGCGGAGGCCGAGGCGGCGGTCGCCCGGCTGCGCCGCAAGGGCGTGTGGGTGTGGGGCGCGGGCCTCGTCCCGCCGGCCGTGGCCGCGTTCGCCCGGGTGGGCCGCATGGAGACGGCGGCGGAGCTGGTGGACGAGTACGCCGCCGGGATCGCGGGCCGGGTGGCGCCCGCCGCGCACGCCGCGCTCGACGCCGCCCAGGGCGCGCTCGCCGCCGCGCGGCTCCGGCACGCCGACGCCGCCGCGTTCTTCGCCCGGGCCCGGGAGGCGTACGCCGCTCTGCCCCAGCCGTACGCGGCGGCGCGGGCGGCCGAAGGAGAGGCGGGAGCCCGGCTCGCGCTCGGGGACCGTGCCGCGGCGACGGGCTTCCGGGAGGCCGCGGAGACGTACGGCATGCTCGGCGCCACCCACGACGCCGCCCGGTGCAGGCGGGTGCTGCGCGACATCGGGGTGGACGTCCCGCTCCCGCGCGGCGGGCGGCGCGGCGCCGGGACGCTGTCGCAGCGGGAGCGGGAGGTGGCCCGGCTCGTCGCGCTCGGCCGTACCAACCGTGAGATCGCCGACGTGCTCTTCCTGTCCACGCGCACCGTCGAGACCCACGTCGCGACCGTGCTGCGCAAGCTCGGCGTGCGGTCGCGGACCCAGATCGCGCCGCCCGCCTGACGAGCACCGGGCACGCGGCACCCTGGACCTGCGGAAACCCCCGGACGCGCGGAAACCCCTGGACGCGCGGAAACCCCCGGGACCGTGCGATCCCGGGGGCCGGTGCCGCGTCGCTCAGAGCGTGATGCTCCACGAGTCGAGGTAGCCGGTGTCGAGGTAGTACTGGTCGCGGATCTCAAGCGTCCAGGTGCCCGCCGCCGTCTGGGTGACCGGGACGGAGTAGGTCCTGGTGCCGAAGGAGGTGCAGCTCGATCCGCCGCTGGACTTGACCGTGTAGTAGGTGCCGCTCGGGCCCCGGAGCCTGATCCGCAGGTCCTCGGCGCAGGTGTGCGAGATCGTGATGCTGAGCTGCACCGGGGAGATCGCCGCTCCCGTGGCGGTCGAGGTGATCGGGCTGTTGATCGTGGTCAGGTCGTTGATCGTGTAGTTGGTGCCGTTGGTGAACGTACGCCCGCCGGAGGTGCCCGACACCGTCAGCGTGTAGGAAGCGGTGTGCGAGCCGGACGAGCCGCTTCCGGTGACCGTCACCGTGTACGTCCCGGAGGGCGTGGACGCGCTGGTGGCGATCGTCAGGGTGGAGGAGCCGCCCGAGCTCACCGACGACGGGCTGAAGCTCGCGGTGGCGCCGGAGGGAAGCCCGGAGGCGCTGAAGCTCACCGTCTGCGCGCTACCCGAGGTGGTCGACGTCGCGACCGTGGCGGTGGCCGACTGGCCCGGCGTCACGCTGCCCGAGGTGGGGCTGAGCGACAGCGAGAAGTCGCCGCCCGACGAGGTGCAGCTCGCCTCGCCCGACTGCGCCGGCACGCCGACCGCGTTCCAGGCCGCCTTGGTGGCCGCGCACTCGGCGCTGCTCGCGCCGTACAGCTCGACCGCCGCCGCCAGCGAGGCGGTCCTGACGTTGACGTACTTCCAGGTCGAGGTCTTGCGCTGCAGCGCGCCCATGTAGATCTTGCCGGCCTTCTGGATGCCGACGCCGGTCACCGAGGACGGGCCGCCCGAGCAGATCGGGCTGTTCGGCTTGCCGCCGCCGGGCGAGGAGCCCTCGGCGAGCAGGTAGAACCAGTGGTTCAGCGGGCCGGCCGCGGCGTGCACCTCGGTGCTCGGGATCGAGCTGGAGTAGCAGTTGGGGTCGCCGGCGAGGGACGGGTTGTACATGTAGCGGATCGGCCCGGAACCGACGAGGTTGACCTTCTCGCCCACCTGGTAGTCCGGCGGGTCGTTCGGGTTGTTGGCGTACGCCTCGGTGAGCGAGCCGAAGATGTCGCCGGTGGCCTCGTTCAGGCCGCCGTTCTCGTTGCCCGAGCCGGCGCCGCCGGCGGTCGTCTGGAAGATGGCGTGGCCGAACTCGTGCGCCACGACGTCGATCGGCGTGGCCTGGCGGGCGTTGTCCTGCGAGTGCCCGAAGTTGGTGTAGCTGCCGTTCCAGTAGGCGTTGACGTCGTTCAGGCCCACGCGGGCGGGGAAGCCACCGCCGCTGCCGTTGATGCCGTTGCGGCCGAGCCAGTCGCGCAGCATGTCCCACTCGCGCTGCACGCTGTAGAGCGCGTCCACGCAGGCGGTCTCCAGGTTGGTGCCGCTGCCGTTGCCCCAGGAGTCGTCCGAGCCGGTGTACGCGGAGCCGTTCTGCCCGCCGCACCGGATGCCGCTGCGCGTGGAGTCGGTCATCGAGTAGGAGCTGCCCGAGCCGCTCGTGTTGATGGTGACCGTGCCGTAGTAGTAGCCGTTGCCGGTGCCGGCCTTCACCTGGTCGTAGGAGTCGGCGATCTCCCCGGAGACCGCGTCCACGAACACGTGCTGGATGCTCGGCCTGCCGCCGGCGATGCCGGAGACCACCGCCTCCCAGGTCAGCCGCGGCTTCTCGCCCCAGGCCAGGACGACCAGGCGCGGGGCCGCGGTGTCGTCGACGCGGGACAGCACGGTCTTCGCCGTCTCGGTGGCGGCCTCGGCGCTGACCGTCGGCGAGGTCGGCACGCCCAGGGGGAGGGCGCCGGACGCCGACTCGGTGTCGCGCACCCGCCCGTTGGAGTCGGTGACCACGACCGCGTCGCCGCCCACGATGGGCAGGCCCTTGTACGTGCGCTCGTAGGTGACGTAGAACATGCCGCCGCCCGGTGTGACGGCGGTGCGCCGGTAGGTCTCGTTCGGGGACACGCGCAGGTCGTCCAGGCCGCTCGCGACGGCCTGGTCCGCGGCGGCCGCGGCCCGCTGCGCGGGGTCGTCGGCGAGGGACCTGACCGCGGTCTCGCTGCCGGGCGTGGGCTTGGCGGCAGCGGCGGTGGCGGGTGCCACCACACCGGTCACGGCCAGCGCGGCGGCGGCCGCGAGCAGTGCTGTGCGCCTCATGGGCGTCTTCCTTTCTCTGCCTCCCACGGGGCGTCCGCCTTGTGGGCGGGCACCGGCGGCCCGCCTCCGGGAGACGAACCCGGGCGGCGGACACGGTGGGGTTCGGGGGGGGATGAGAGAAATGGATGGGGGCTTCCGGCCGGGGAATCCGGCCCGTGCGCGACGTTAGAACCACGGTCCCGACGCGAACATCCGTAGCGATATCCGTACATCTACGGAAAAGCGACTGGCTTTGTGCGTAGGTCGTAAGAAAACGGCCGCCACGTGGGGAAGACGAAAGATGCGGGGCGATAGCTTCGACACCATGGAGAGGATGACCGAGGCGGAGTGGCGCGAGTTCGCGATGAGCGGCACCAGGACCGGGAAGCTCGCCGTCACCCGGGCGGACGGGCGGCCGCACGTGACGCCGATCTGGTTCGCCCTCGACGGGGACGACGTGGTGTTCACCACCCACGAGAGCGGGGTGAAGGCCGGCGCGCTGCGCCGCGATCCCCGGGCGGCCATGTGCGTCGACGACCAGGCCCCGCCGTACTCGTACGTGCTGATCGAGGGGGAGACGACCCTGTCGGACGACCTCGCCGAGGTGCGCCACTGGGCGACGGTGCTCGGCGGCCGTTACATGGGCCAGGAGCGGGCCGAGGAGTACGGCAGGCGCAACGGCGTGCCGGGAGAGCTCCTCGTGCGGCTGCGCGTCGGCAAGGTCATCGCGTTCAAGGACGTCGCCGGCTGAGGACGCCGCCCGGCGACATAGGCAAAGCGTGTTGACTTCTGTTGTGTGGCGCGAGCATGATGACAGAGGCAAAACAATTACGCCTCAGTCAACCCGGCTGAGAGCCGGACCGGCTTCCCGAAGGAAACACCCCCATGGCACGCCTGGACTACTCCGTGTATGTCGCACCGTCGAAGTTCGTGGTCTCCGACGACCTGCCCCCCGGCGAGGCACGGCGGATGTGGTCGCCGACCGCGTCGACCCTCATCTACGGCGCGAACGACGCGGTCCTGGTGGACCCGCTCATGACCATCGACGAATCACGTGCCCTGGCCGACTGGGTGGCGGCCACCGGCAAGAACGTGACCACCGTCTTCGTCACGCACGCCCACGGCGACCACTTCTTCGGTGCCCCCGCGCTCCTCGAGCGCTTCCCGGAGGCCACGCTCGTCGCCACGCCGGCCGTGGCGGCGCAGATGGGCGCCCAATGGGGGCCGCGCTGGTTCGACGGGTTCTGGGACCCGCGCTTCCCCGGCCAGATCTCGGATCGGCGCGTGGTCGCGCGACCGCTGACCGGCGACATCGAGCTGGAAGGGGAGCGGCTCCACGCGATCGAGCTGGGACACACCGACACCGACGCCACCAGCGCACTGCACGTCCCGTCCATCGGGCTGGTCGTGGCGGGCGACGCCGTGTACGGAGACGTCCACCTCTACATGGCCGAGTCGAAGGGCGACGGCACGCGGCAGTGGCTCGACGCACTGGACACCATCGAGAGCCTCCGGCCCAGCGCCGTCGTCTCCGGCCACAAGCGCGACGGCGATCCCGACAGCCCCGGCGACCTCGCCAGGACCCGCCGCTACATCGAGGACTTCGCTGCCGCGGCGGACAAGGCCGGAGACCACGCCGACCTGTACGAGGCCGTCGTCGCCCTCTATCCCGACCGGATCAACCGCGGGGTGCTGTGGAACTCCGCGAGGGCCGTCACGTCCTGAGCCGTCTCGCGCCGTGGCACGCGAACAGGACCAGAGGGGCGCGCCTATGCGTCGTGTCGTCCGTCCGCCATGGCACGCACCACGAGCGCCAGCGTGGCGCCGTACGCCACATGCGCCGCGGCCATGACGACCGGGCGTCCGCGCGCGGGGTCGCGCGAGGCGGGCGGCAGGATGTTCAGCGCGGGCACCCAGCCCTCGTAGGCGCCGAGCCAGATCAGCAGGGCGTAGCCCACCCCGAGGGGAACGCCGGCCCCGCGCCCGCGGGTGAGCAGCGCGAACGCCGCGCCGCAGGTGGCGCCGAATCCCAGGTGCGCGGCGGCGCCGAGCACGCGTTCGCCGGGCTTGGGCCGGTGCCGGTGGCCCGGCAGAGCGGCCCTCACGATGTGCTTGGGCGGCTGGCCCGGCATGAGGCCGCTCTTCTGCCCGGCGAGCATCACCCCGCTCATCGCGAGGGTGGACAGCGCTCCGGCGGCGGCGCCGCGTACGAGTCGGCGGATCAAGGTCTTCCTCCTGGAGCTTCTACAGACGGCGGGACAGCTTCTCGGCGAGTCCCGCGGGGTCGGCGACCGTCACGGTCAGGCCGGGATGGCGCAGCAGCCCGAGCGGCTCGCCGCCCCGGATCGGCTCCTGGAACCGTACGCACAGCCCCTTGCGGGCGTTGGTGGCGAACGTCAGGCCGCGGTCGGCGAGCGACACGTGCACCCCGATCGCCCGCCATGGGGAGTAGGGGCCGGTCGTCTCGACGCCCGAGACGTTGGCCAGCGGGGTCTCGATCACCCAGGGCCCGAAGCGGACCCGCAGCGTGCCGGGGCCGACCAGGACCCCGGCGGTGTCCTGGCGTATGCCCAGCACGGACAGCAGGGCGGCGAAGCGGGAGTCGAAGTCGAACGCGAAGCGTTCCGGTGTGCCCGCCATGGTGTCGTCGGTCATCGCTCCCCCTTCCGGCGCGCGCACAAGCCGCCATACCCCCTCGGCCCAGATCAAACAGGGCCTCCCGCGAAGCCCCGGCCCGGGGAGGGCCGTGGTTCCGGCGACCGCCCGCCGTACGGCGCGGACGGACGGCCGTCCACCCCCGGCGGCCCGGCGTACCCGGGCGCCCGTTCGCTTTGTACGCTTGCGCGTCATGAGCGTGCAGGTGCGCAACAACGTGCGAGTCACCGGCCGGGCGGACGGCCGCCCCATGGTCTTCGCCCACGGGTTCGGATGCGACCAGAACATGTGGCGGCTGGTCGCGCCCGCGTTCGAGGACGACCACCGGGTCGTCCTGTTCGACTACGTGGGCTCCGGCGACTCCGACCTGTCGGCCTACTCGCCCGAGCGCTACTCCTCGCTCCAGGGGTACGCGCAGGACGTCCTGGACGTCTGCGCCGAGCTCGACCTGACCGGCGCGGTCTTCGTGGGCCATTCGGTGAGCGCGATGATCGGCGCGCTGGCGGCCATCAGGGAGCCGGCGCGCTTCGGGGCGCTGGTGATGGTCGGGCCGTCGCCTCGCTACATCGACGACGAGGGCTACACCGGCGGCTTCAGCGCGGCCGACATCGAGGAACTGCTGGAGTCTCTCGACAGCAACTACCTCGGCTGGTCCAGCGCCATGGCCCCGGTGATCATGGGCAATCCGGAGCGCCCCGAGCTGGGGGCCGAGCTGACCAACAGCTTCTGCCGCACCGATCCGGACATCGCCAAGCGGTTCGCGACGGTGACGTTCATGTCGGACAACCGGGCCGACCTGGCGCGCGTGCCGGTGCCCTGCCTGATCCTGCAGTGCTCCGAGGATGTGATCGCCCCGGTCGAGGTCGGCGAATATGTGCACGAGCACATCCCCACCAGCGAGCTGGTGCTGATGCGGGCGACCGGGCACTGCCCCAACCTGAGCGCGCCCGAGGAGACCATCGCCGCGATCAAGGCGTTCCTGTAGGTGGACGGTGTCGAGGACGACTTCGAGGAGCTCTACGAACACGCGCCCTGCGGCTTTCTGTCCACGCTGCCCGACGGGACGATCATCCGGGTCAACCGGACCCTGCTGGAGCTCACCGGCTACGGCCCCGGTGACCTGACCGGCGGCACGCGGATCCAGAACCTCCTGGCCGTCGGCGACCGCATCTTCTACGAGACCCACTTCGCCCCGCTGCTCGCCATGCAGTCGGTCGTCCGCGAGATCGCGGTCGACGTGCGCCGCGCCGACGGCACCCGGCTGCCGGTGCTGCTCAACGCCGTCATGCGCGACGACCCGAGGGTGATCCGCTTCTGTCTCTTCGCCGCGACGGACCGGCGGGAGTACGAGCGCGAGCTGCTGCGCGCCCGCCAGCGCGCCGAACGGTCGGAGGCGGAGGCGCGTGAGCTGGCCCGCACCCTGCAGCGCAGCTTCATCCCGCCGACCCTGCCCGAAATTCCGGGGCTCCAGGTCGCCGGGGCGTTCCGGCCGGCCGAGCGCGGCGACGTGGTGGGCGGCGACTTCTACGACATGCACGAGACCGCGGGCGGCTGGGCGCTCGCCCTCGGCGACGTGTGCGGCAAGGGCGTGGAGGCCGCCGTCGTCACCAGCCTGGCCCGCTACACGCTGCGCGCCGCGCCGATCCGCGAGCCCAGCCCCTCGGCGGTGCTGGCCGAGCTCAACCGGACCCTGCTGCGCGAGCGGGCGGGCCGGTTCGTGACCGCCGTGTACGGCAGGCTCGTGCCCGCCGGCCGGCACTTCCGGCTCACCGTCTCCCTGGGTGGTCACCCGCATCCGCTGCGGGCCGCCGGAGACATGGTCGGCGAGATCGGGCGACCCGGCAGCGTCCTCGGCCTGCTGCCCAAGATCAGGCTGACCGACGTCGACGTCGATCTCGCCCCCGGCGACGTGGTCCTCTTCTACACCGACGGCGTCGTCGAGGCGCGCAGGGGCGAGGACCTGTACGGCGAGGACCGGCTGCGGCGCCTGCTCGGCGCCTCCCGCGCCATGGACGCGGCGGGGATCGCCGAGGCGGTCGTGGACGAGGCCGTCGCCTTCCAGTCCGGGCTGCCGCGCGACGACATCGCCGTCCTCGTGCTCAAGATCCCCGCCTGATCGCGCCGTCTCCCCGCGCCGCCCGCGCCGCCCGCCCGCGCCGCCCGCGCTGTCTGCCCGCGCTGTCTGCCCGTGCCGCCCGCGCTGTCTGCCCGCTCCGCCCGCCCGTGCCGTCCTCCCGGGCGGAAACAGGGGACGGCGACTGGTGATTTCCCCGATGCCGTGACCGGTTCAGATCACGAGACTCCTGTCATCCCCCACGGCAAGGAGATCTCATGCGTAGGATCGTCGGCCCCCTCCTCGGCATCCTGGCCCTGCTCGGCTTCCTCGCCCCCACTGCCCCCGCGCAGGCGGCCACGCACAACCCCGTCGTATTCGTCCACGGCTACACCGGAAACAGCACCAACTTCGCCACCCTGCAGGCGTACCTGGTGGCCAACGGCTGGTCCGCCAGCCGGCTGTACGGCTACAACTACAACTGGGCCGGCTCGAACGTGGTCAGCGCCCAGGGCCTGGCCGCCCTCGTCAACCAGATCAAGGCGAGCACGGGCGCGTCCCAGGTCGACATCGTCAACCACTCGATGGGCGGCCTGGTGACGCGGTACTACCTGCAGAAGCTCGGCGGCGCCGCCAACGTCGGCCACGTCGCCTCGCTGGCCGGCGCCAACCACGGCACGACGTACGCCGCCGCCTGCACCATCTATGTCTCGTGCATCGAGATGCTGCCCGGCTCGGCGTACATCACCTCGCTGAGCGGCGACGAGACGCCCGGGTCGGCGAAATACGGCACCTGGGTGTCGCCCTGCGACGGCATCATCATCCCCTACACCAGCACCCGGCTGTCCGGGGCGGACAACCACACCCTCGCCTGTGTCGACCACCTGTCGATCCTGAGCAATATCCAGGCGATGTCCGGCATCCGCGATCTGCTCAACAGCTGATCGCCTCTGTTTCCGGCCGGGCGGCCCACCGCCGCCCGGCCGCGTCACGATGGAGGAGTGACGCCATCGGTGACACGGGTGCGGGACGCGCGGGCGGCGGGATCATCGCCGCGAACCCCGGGATCCGGGACGGGTCAGCTCCCGGTCGGCGACGGACTGGGCGAGACGGCCGGCGAGGAGCCGGGTGAAAGGGCAGGCGTCGGACTGGGCGAAAGGGCGGGCGACGGAGTGGGTGAGGCGAACGGCGACATGCCCGGCCAGGGGGAGTAGGTGCTCCGCCACGTTCCCGGCGGCAGGACCGGCACGTCCACCCGGGTCGTCCCCGCGTTCTGGAACCGGAACGTCACGGGGATCGTGCCGCCGCTGCGCAGCGGGCGGGTGAGGCCGACGAGCAGCACCTGCGGGAAGGGCGTCCCGCCGACGTACTTCCCGGCGGGGATCTCCAGGCCGTCCGGGGCGGGCAGGCGGGCCTCCCGGAACAGGCCCCCGGTGTCCACCGACACCAGGCGGTCGGCGCGGCCCGTCTGGTTGAGCAGCATCATGTACATCGGCATGTCGGTCCCCGGCGGGGCGGGCTGCAGCGGGCCGATGATGAAGGCGTTGCGGAGCAGCATGCCGGGCAGGTCCGCGTTCGCCCCGTCGTTCTGGGGGATCGTCTCGGTGTAGAAGTCCTGCTTCATGTCGCCGCAGGCCGCGGTGACGGTCGCGGCCGCGACGCAGAGAGCCGCCAGGATTGCGCGCATGTCGACCTCGGCTCGCTCGTAGGCGTCTTTCGAGGCTGGGTACCCCTCTAACCCGGTTGTTTACCGCCGGGGAATCATGCGAGCGCCGGGACCCCGGAGGAATCCCCGAGAACGCGGAGGAGACGCATGCGGCTGATCGCCCCGGAGAGGGCAGGGTTCCCTGCGGACCTGCCCCACCGGCTGGACGCCCTCGTACGGCGGGGCGGGGCCCCGGCCCTGCACGGCGTCGTGGTGGCCCGGCACGGCCGCGTCGTCCTCGAGTGGTACGGCGGCGGCGAGGACCACGTGCTGAACACCCCGCTCGGCCACGTGGACTTCGGGCCGGACACGCCGCACGACCTGCGCTCGGTCACCAAGAGCCTGGTGGCGCTCCTGTACGGCATGGCGCTGGAGTCCGGCCTGGTGCCGGAGCCCGGCGAGCCGCTCCTGACGGTCTTCCCCGAGCACGCCGACCTCGCGGCCGATCCCCGCCGGGCCGGGCTGACGATCGGGCACGCGCTGACGATGACGATGGGCCTGGAGTGGGACGAGAGCGCGCCTACACCAGCCCGGCCAACAGCGAGATCGCCATGGAGTTGGCGCGGGACCGCTGCCGCTACGTGCTGGAGCGCCACCTGACGCCGCGCGGCCTGGCCCGGATCGGCCAGGCCCTGCTGAACCGGGAGATCGCCCCCGGCTGGATCGGGGAGATGCTGCGCCCGCGGGTGCCCGCCTGGGAGGGCGTCTCCTACGGGCACCTGTGGTACGTGGGCGAGGACGGGCGGGCGACGGCCATGGGCAACGGCGGCCAGCGGCTGTTCCTGCTGCCCGATCTCGATCTCGTGGTCGTCGTCCCGGCGGGCGCCTACGATGAGGCCGGACAGGACACGGCGCCGAGAGCGGTCCTGGAAGATGTGGTGCTGGCCGCGATCACACGAGGAGACGCCAGATGATTTTCATCACCGCGAAGTTCCGGGTGCTGCCGCAGTACGCCGACCAGTGGCCGGAGATCACCCGTGAGTTCACCGAGGCGACCCGCGCCGAGCCGGGCTGCCTGTGGTTCGACTGGTCGCGCAGCCTCGACGACCCCGCCGAGTACGTGCTCGTCGAGGCGTTCCGGGACGACGAGGCCGGAGCCGCGCACGTCGGGTCGGAGCACTTCCGTACGGCCCAGCGGACGCTGCCGCCCCACCTCGCCGAGACCCCGAGAATCGTCAACGTCAAGGTCCCGCAGGACGACTGGTCCCTCCTCGGCGAGATGGCCGTCCCCGCCGAGGACTGAAACGCACCCAGAAGAGCCGGGTCCCCGTGTGAGACGACGATGCCCTCGGAGCCCCCAGTGAGGGGGTCCGAGGGCATCGTGGTGTGTCAGTAGCCGAGGTCGCCGAGGTCGGGCTGCTGCCAGCCGCCCTGCGGCACGTCGCCCCGGTACGGCCCGCTCACGACCGGCGGCACGAAGGTCTCCTTGATCGTGCGGGCGTTGACCCAGCGGATCAGGTTGAAGATCGAACCGGCCTTGTCGTTGGTGCCCGAGGCGCGGGCCCCGCCGAACGGCTGCTGCCCGACGACCGCGCCGGTCGGCTTGTCGTTGACGTAGAAGTTGCCCGCCGCGAAGCGCAGCCGCTCGGTGGCGTCGTCGATGACGTACCGGTCCTGCGCGATGATCGACCCGGTCAGCGCGTACGGCGCGATGCCCTCCATCTGGTCGAGCACGGAGTCGTACGCGGCGTCGTCGTAGACGTGGACGGCGAGGATCGGGCCGAAGTACTCCTTCACGAAGACCTCGTCTGCGGGGTCGGCGCACTCCAGCACGGTCGGCCGCACGAAGTAGCCGGTCGAGTCGTCGTAGGAGCCGGTGAGCACCGAGATCGAGTCGGCCGAGCGCGCCCGGTCGATGGCCTCCTTGTGCTTGGCGAAGGCCCGCGCGTCGATCACCGCGCCCATGAACGTGGACAGGTCGCCCGACACGTCGCCCACGGTGAGCGACTCGGCCGCCGAGACGAAGTCGTCGCGCATCCGCGTCCACAGCGAGCGCGGCACGTACGCCCGGGAGGCCGCCGAGCACTTCTGGCCCTGGTATTCGAACGCGCCCCGCAGCAGCGCGGTCGACAGCACCCCGGTGTCCGCGGACGGGTGGGCCAGGATGAAGTCCTTGCCGCCGGTCTCGCCGACGAGCCGCGGGTAGCTCCTATAGCCGGAGATGTTCTCCCCGACGGCGCGCCACAGGTGCTGGAACGTCGCCGTCGAGCCGGTGAAGTGGATCCCGGCCAGCTCGGGGTGGGGCAGGGCGACCTCGGAGACGGCGGCGCCGTTGCCGGTGACCATGTTGATCACACCGGGCGGCAGCCCGGCCGCCTCCAGCAGGCGCATGGTGAAGTGCGCCGCGAACTGCTGGGTCGGCGACGGCTTCCACACCACGACGTTGCCCATCAGCGCCGCCGCCGCGGGCAGGTTGGCCGCGATGGAGGTGAAGTTGAACGGCGTGATCGCCAGGACGAAGCCCTCCAGCGGGCGATACTCCATCCGGTTCCACACACCCGGCGACGACACCGGCTGCTCGGCGAGCAGCCGCCGCGCGTAGGCGACGTTGAACCGGAAGAAGTCGATCAGCTCGCAGGCGGCGTCGATCTCGGCCTGCTGCGCCGACTTCGACTGGCCGAGGATGGTGGCCGCGTTGAGCGTGTTACGCCACGGGCCGCTGAGCAGCTCGGCGGCCCGCAGGAACACCGCGGCGCGCTCCTCGAACGGCAGGGCCCGCCAGCGCGGCGCGGCCTCCAGCGCCGCGCCGACCGCCGCCCGCACATCGGCCGCGGTGGCGTCGGCCGTACGGCCGAGCACGGCGGCGTGGTTGTGCGGCTGCACGACGTCGATCGGGGCGCCGCCGGCCATGCGCCGCTCGCCGCCGATCGTCATCGTCAGGTCGAGGGACGTCCCCGACAGCTCCTTGATCCGGGTCTCCAGGGCCGCGCGCTCGGCGCTGCCCGGCCCGTACGCGTGCACCGGCTCGTTCGCCGGCACCGGGACCTCGGTGATCGCATCCATCATTTACCCCTCAAAGCGCGAAGGAAGAAGGCGACGTTGGCCGGGCGCTCGGCGAGGCGGCGCATGAAGTAGCCGTACCAGTCGTCGCCGTAGGGGACGTAGACCCGCACCCGGGACCCGGCCGCGGCCAGCGCCGCCTGCCTGTCGGCCCGGATGCCGTAGAGCATCTGGAACTCGTAGTCGTCCGGGCCGCGCCCGGCGCTCACCGCGAGCGACTCGGCGATCGCGATCAGCCGGTCGTCGTGCGTGGCCACCATGGGATAGCCCGTGCCCGACATGAGGGTCCGCAGGCACCGCACGTACGCGCGGTCGACCTCGGCCTTGCTCTGCCAGGCCACCGAGGCGGGCTCGGCGTAGGCGCCCTTGACCAGCCGCACCCGCGACCCCGCGAGATCGCGGCAGTCGGCCTCGCTGCGGAACAGGTAGGCCTGGATCGCCACGCCCGTCTCCGGGAAGTCCTCCCGCAGCGCGCGCAGCGTGCCGAGCGTCGCGTCGACGGTGGTGTGGTCCTCCATGTCCAGGGTGACGGTGGAGCCGCACTCGCGCGCCGCCGCGCAGATCTGCCGTGCGTTCTCCAGCGCCATGCCCGGGTCGAGGGCCTGGCCGACGGCCGACAGCTTGACCGACACCTCGGCCCGGTCGCCGAGGCCGAGCGGCCGCAGCTCCTCGAGCAGGGAGACGTACGCCTTGGCGGTGGCGACGGCGGCGCCGGGGTCCCGGACCTCCTCGCCCAGATGGTCGATGGTGACGGACAGCCCCGAGCCGGTCAGGCGGCGCGTCGCGGCGACGGCGTCCGCGGTGGACTCTCCGGCCACGAAGCGGTCGACGACCTTGCGCGTGAGCGGGAGCCCCGACACGGCCCGGCGGGCGAGCGGGCTTCGTGAGCACGCGAGAAGCAGGGAACCGAGCATGGCCTCAGGCTAAATCCGCACGTCACGGAAGTTCCACGGACATCCGCCACAGCATTTTTCGACAAATGTACAAGAATGTCAGCATGCAAGACATCGTCGATGAGATCTCCCGGCTGCTGGACGCCTCCGTGACCCTGGAGGACCGCTCCTTCAACCTGCTGGCGTACGGCGCGCAGAGCGGGGACATCGACCGCGTGCGGCAGGAGTCGATCCTGCGCCGCCACGCGTCCGACGAGGTGAGGGCCCACTTCGAGGCGTACGGCATCGCCACCGCGACGGGCCCGGTGCGCATCCCCGGGCTGTCCGGCCTGCTCGGCCGCGTGTGCGTGCCGCTGCGGCACGAGGGGGTGACCTACGGCTACCTGTGGGCGCTCGAATCCGGGGAGCTCACCGACGAGCGGCTGGCCGAGATCGCGCCGCTGGTCGCTCAGGCGGCCGCGCTGCTGGCCAGGCAGGCCCGCGGCCGGCACGCCCCGCTGCGCCAGTTCTTCTCGGCCGACCCCGCGGTCCGCGCCACCGCCCGGGTGGACGTCGAGGGACCGGTGACGGCGCTGGCCGTGCGGACGCCCACGGCGGTCTCCGGGCCGCCGCGCACGCTGCCGCGCGGCGTGCTGGCCGACCCGGACGTGACCGACACGGCCGTGGACGCGCCGCTGCTCGCCGTGCTGGCGCCCGCCGGGCAGGCCGCGCACGTCGCGCGCCTCCTGCACAAGCTGTACGGCATGGCCGCCGGGATCGGGGGTCCGCGCGACGATCCGGGGGAGGCGTGGCAGAGCTGGCGGGAGGCGCTGCTGGCGCTGCGGGTGGCCGAGCACGTCGGGCGGCACGCCCCGGTGGCCGACTGGAGCACGCTCGGCGTCTATCGGCTGCTGGCCCGGCTGTCGCCGCGCGACCTGGCCGATCTCGCCGCCGAGTCGGCCGCCCTCACGCCCGGGATCGCGGCGAGCGTGGAGACCTACCTCGACCACGCCGGGCAGGTCCAGGAGACGGCTGCGGTGCTGGGCGTGCACCGGCAGACGCTGTACTACCGCCTGGGCAAGGCCGGGCGCCTCACCGGGCTCGACCTCGCCGACGGGGAGGACCGCCTGCTGCTCCACCTGTCGCTGAAGGCGGCGGCCCTGCTCCCCTCGTGACGGCTATCCGATCCTGGTCATGTTCGACTCGTAGCCCCCGCCGCCCGGGTAGTTCCATCGTCCGGTCATGGCGTCGCCGTCCGGGGTGAAGGTGCCCCGGAAGTACGCCGGAGACCCCTTCGCGCCGAACCAGATGGTCAGCGTGTCGCCGTCGAGTTCGTAGACGTAGTCGAGGGTGTCGCCTGAGCTGCTGTAATAGCGGGACTTGATGTCCTCGCTCGGCCCGTCGGCCCCGTACGACCTCTCCCTGCCGATGATCTCCAGGCCGGTGATCGGCTGACCGTCCTGCTCCAGCCGGATGTCCTGGATGAGGAAGAAGCCCCCCTCCATCCAGCGGTAGGTGACCGTGCCCTCCGAGCCGCCGGTCACGCGCCAGGTGCCGACGAGCCGGTTCAGCGCCCGGAGCTGTTCGTCCGGCTGCGTCGTGGTGATGTCCGGCATGGTGTCTCCCTTCCTTCCGTTCGTGTGATGCCGCTCGTACGACGGCGCGGGCGGGGAAAGGGAATCGGTCCGGACGGAAGAAATAGATCACGACTCGATAACGGCGGATTCGATCGAGAGCGGCAGGCCGAACAGCGGCAGCAGCTCGGGGCCGAACGTGGTGATCTCCGTGATGAGGCCGTCCTCGGCGCACAGCACGTCGATGTTGACGGCGGCGTAGGAGGTCTCGCCGGGCCGCCGCACGTAGTTCGCCAC
Organism: Microbispora sp. CSR-4; assembly: GCF_008033685.1. NCBI lineage: Bacteria > Bacillati > Actinomycetota > Actinomycetes > Streptosporangiales > Streptosporangiaceae > Microbispora > Microbispora sp. CSR-4. The sequence continues at coordinate 65,866 of NZ_VJVX01000001.1, read as the reverse complement.
CGCGGGCTGCCGGTTCACCGCGAGCGGGACGCAGTGCCACTCGCCCCAGCGCTCCTCGCCCTCCAGCACCGGACGCCACATGTCGAGCACGGCCGCCCGCCCCACGTACACCAGGGCGGCGGGCGGCATGGCCTGCAGGACGTCCTCGCGCAGCAGCGCCGCCAGCGCCGGCAGGTCGGCGTTCCTGGATGCGGTGACATAGCGCTGCAGCAGGTCGAGCTCCTCGCGGGTGGGCCGGGTGGCCGCGGCCCAGTCCGCCCGCCGCCTGGGCAGCCGTTCGCGCAGCGTCGCGCGGGCGCGCTGCAACGCGCTCTTGACCGAGGCGACGCTCATCTCCAGCGCCTCGGCGGTCTCGGTCACCGGCCAGCCGGCGACGTCGCGCAGGATCAGCACGGCCCGCTGCCGCGGCGGGAGGTGCTGGATCGCCGCCAGGAACGCCAGCTCGACGGTCTCCCTGGCGATGGCCGCCGCGTCGGGCGCGCCCTCGTCCGGCGCCGCCAGGTCGAGCAGGTCGTCCGGATAGGGCTGGAGCCAGGCGACGTCGGCCGCGGCCGGACGCCCCGGGCTCTCCGCGACGTCCGCCGCCACCGTCTCGCGGGCGCGGGCCGGGCCGGACAGTGCGTCGAGGCAGGCGTTCGTGGCGATCCGGTAGAGCCACGCCCGGAACGTCGAGCGTCCCTCGAAGCTCTCCCGCGCCCGCCAGGCCCGCAGCAGCGTCTCCTGCACCATGTCTTCGGCGTCGGTGAACGACCCGAGCATCCGGTAGCAGTGCACCCGCAGCTCGTGCTGGTGACGCGCGGCGAGCTCGCCGAAGACGGCCTGGTCGCCCGACCGGACGGCCTCCGCCATGGCGTCGGCGGCCGGGGAGTCCCCGGCCGTGACGTGCTGTTCGCTCACGCCCGCCCCGCGTCTCCGTCACCCGTACGTGATCAGCCGGAGCCTACTGCGGGGCCCGGTAGACCCGCACCCACTCGACGTACACCGTGCCGCCGGAGGCGTCGTTGCGCAGCACCAGGCCCAGCGGAGACCGGGGGACGTACGGGCCGGTGTAGTTCCACACCTGCCTGCCGTCCAGCCAGAAGGTCACCCGGCCGGGCAGCCAGTCGACGGTGACCGTGTGCCCCTGGGTGAAGGCGGTCGCCAGCTCGGCCCGGGCCAGCTCCCGGCCCTGCCGGACGGAGAGCTCCGCGCGCCCGCCCGCGGTCGCCGCCACGCCGATCGCCGCGTCCTCGGCCCCGGCGTCCCCGGCCCCCGTGCCACGCGTCCCCGGGAACCGCGCGGATCCCGGGACGTCGTCCCGCGAGCCGCCGCGCCGCGAGCCACCGTACTGCGAGCCGTACGCGGAGTCGCCGTACACGTCGTCGTACACGTCGTCGTACGAGTCGCCGTACGGGTTGTCGTATCGGGCACCGTCGAGGGAGTCGTACGAGGGGTCGTCGTAGCGGGGTGCCTCGGCGGAGGATCGGCCGGACCGGGAGCCGCCGCGCCGCGCGTTTCCATACTCGGCGGCGTCCGACCGGGGCGACTGCAGCAGCACGGCGGGAAGCGCCCCCTCGTCGGCCTGCAGGCGGACCTCCCAGCGGCCGTACCGTTGGAGCGCGGCCCCGGAAAGGTCCACGCCGCCGCCGTTCGCGGTGACGCGCAGCGCCTGCCCGCCGAAGTCCTCGGCCAGGGCCGGCGCGCCCCAGCCGGTCGCGGAGGCGCCGGACGCGGAGGCTCCGGACGCGCGGGGAGCCGGTGTGCCGGACGGCGGGCTCGCCGGCGCGCTCGGCGCCTTGCTCTGCGCTGTGCTCGGCGGCGGAGAGGACGCCGGTGCGGCCCCGGGGGTCGCCTGGGCGGCGGCCCGGGGCACGTCCTCCGGTTCGATGGCGTGAACCACGACCGGCCCGTCCGCGGGGCGAACGGGCTCCGCCAGCCGCATCGGCGGCTCGGTTCCGGTTCCGGCCGACGCCCGCGCGCCGGGCGAAAGGCCGGGAGACGGAAGGGGGGACGGGCTGGGGGAGGGACGCGGCGCGACCGCGGGGATGTCGCCGATCTTCTCCGCGATCGTGGCGTCGCCGGTCGTGTCCGCGGCCTTCTCGCCCTCCTGCCCGGCGTCCTCGGCGGGTGCGGCGGCCGGGGTGGCGATCTGCGTCGCGCTCAGCCCCGCCGCGTTCGCGTTGCCCGGCCGCGCGCCGGACGAGTCGGGGGAGGACGCCGATCCCTGTGCGGCGGACTCGTCTCCGGCGGTGAACACCTTCACGGAGTCCGCGTTCGAACAGGCCGTGGCGGCGGCGATGAGCATCGCCGCCGCCACCGCTAAACCAGGCCCATGACGTGACATGAGCCGAGTTAATCACATCATTTCACTCAGATAACTGCCTTAATCCGGTAATATCTCTTGCCTTTTTACGCGCACGTCTTCTCGTAAACGCGGAGCAGTTCCATGCTGATTCGTTCGACCGAATAGCGGGAACGCGCGCGGTCGGCGGCCGCGTAGCCGATGGCCGTGCGCAGGGTGGGGTCGCCGAGCAGGCGGCGGATCCGATGGGCGATCTCCAGCGGGCGGTCGGGCCGGGTCAGGAAGCCGGTCACGCCGTCCACGACCGAGTCGAGATGCGCGCCGGTGGCCGAGGCGATGACCGGGATGCCGCAGGCCATGGCCTCCAGCGCGGCCGTGCCCGTGGGGACGGTCGACGGCAGCGACAGCACCAGATCGGCGCTGCGCATGAGCTTGGGCATCGCGGTGTGCGGCACCATGCCGAGCATCTCCACGCGGTCGGCCACGCCGTGCTCCGTGGCGAGGGCGCGCAGCCGCTCGACGCTCAGGTCGTCGCCGCCGGCGATCACGAGCTCGGCCTCCGGAACGGCACGCAGGGCGTGCACGGCCCAGTCGGCGCCCACGTGCCCCACGTGGAGGAGGCGGGGCCGCTCGCCCCTCGGGAAGGCGGGGCCCTGGCGGCGGAAGCGCTCGATGTCCACGCCGGGCGGGACGACCGAGATGTTGCGGCGCGGCACGCCCATCCGGATCAGCTCGGACTCCTCGTCGGCGCAGGCGGCGATGACGGCCCTGGCCCTGCGGCCGATCGCGCACTCCAGCCGCCGTACGGGCGCGGCGCTGCGGCTGTCGTCGTAGTGGCTGTGGAAGGTCTGGGTGACCGGCACGCCCAGGCCCTCGGACCCGGCGATGGCGGCCAGGCCGCTCGACCACGAGTAGGCGTGGATGATGTCCGGGCGGTGCTCCCGCCACCGGCGCCGCAGGCCGTCGCTGAAGTCCGGGATGTAGGGGAGGAGGTCGTTTTCCGACAGCTCCATGTCGGGCCCGGCGGGCACGTGCTCGACGCCGTCCCCCTGCACCTTCGAACGGGTGTAGACGGTGACCCGGTGGCCCCGGCCCAGCTCGCGGGCGATGGCGGGAGTGTCGGGAGTCAGTTCGTGCGCGGAGACGATGGCGATATCCATGGCACACCTCAAGACAGGAAGGCGTCTGAAAGGGTGTGCCTGCGTCCTAGGCACGATGTAGATGATGTTTACCTTACTCTGATTCGCGCTAAACGCCTAATCGGGAAAAATCATGCGCATGTCCGCAGGCCCGGCGCGGCGGCCGGCCCCCTGACGGCAGCCGCCCTTCTCCTGACATATGCCCAGGTAGCCGCCGATCCGACCCTCACGGACCATCCTCATCGGGCCGCTCGCCGCCATGCGCCGCATCCGCCTCCGCCCGCCCGTCTCGACCGCCCTCTCGGCCCGGCGGGGGAGGATCCCGTCAGCGGGCCCGGCGCAGCGTGAGGACGGTGATCTCGTCGACCGCGTGGGTGCCGCAGAAGGCCCGGTGGTCCTCCTCGATGGCCTTGACGACCGCGCCAGGGGGCTGCCCGGAGCAGCGGGCGAGCGCCTCGGTGAGCCGCTGCTCGCCGTAGTTGTCCCCGGCCGGGCTCTGCGAGCCCACCAGGCCGTCGCTGTAGAGGACGAGCGTCTCCCCGGCCGAGAGCGTGATCTCCTCCGTCGCGGGCACGGAGCCCTCCTCGAAGCCCAGCGGGACACCGCCGCCCTCGGAGAACCGGACGCCGCCGCCCGGCTGGATCAGCGCCGCGGGATGATGCCCCGCGGAGGCGAGCCGCACCTTTCGACCCCGTACGAAGCCCGCGGCGGCCATCACGAACATGCCCGTCTTCTGCACGACGAGGGCATCGCTGACCTTGCGCAGGGCCTGCCCCGGGTCGTCCTCCCACACGCTCAGCACGCGCAGGCCGTTGCGGACCATGGCGGTCACGGCGGCCGCCTCCTCGCCGCGCCCTGCCGCGCTGCCGATCACGAAGCCCCACCCGTTCTTGACGGTGAACACGTCGTAGAACTCGCCGCCGATGGCGCGCATGCCGGAGCCGGGATGATAGGCGGCGGCGATCTCGAAGCCGGGGATCTCGGGGAGCGTCCGGGGGAGCACGCCGGTCTGCAGGGTGTCGGCGGCGTGGGCCCGGCGCTGGAACCCCTGCTGGGCCCGCATCGCGAGGCCGAGATGCAGCCCGATCTCCTCCAGCAGACCCAGGTCGGCGAGGCCGAACGGCGGGCGGTCGCGCAGCCGCACCAGCGTGAGCACGCCGCGTGCCTCGCCGTCGGCGCGGATCGGCACGCTGAGCAGCGAGCCCGCGCGCATCGCCTGGAGCACGTCGCCGCCGAGCAGGGAGTCGTCGGTCAGCATCTCGTGGACGACGCCGCTCTGCGTGGTCATCACCTGCTCCACGACCGGCGCGAGCGCGGGCGGAGCCTCCTCGACGGCCCGCTGCAGCCGCCCGACCGGCTGGTCGCTCGGCCCGATGACGACCGTGCGCACCAGGCCGCCGTCCCTGGCGACGTCCGCGATCACCCAGTCGGCCGTCTCCGCCGCGAGCAGGCGGGCCGCCCGCAGCAGGGCGACGGGCTCGCGCAGGCTCTCCTCGTCGAGCAGCAGCGTGGTCAGCCGCGACAGCAGCTCGTGCCGCCTGGCCGCCGCCAGCACGGCCGCGTCGTCGGGCACGCCTCCCTGTACGGCGGGCTCGGGCAGCTGGACCTCGGTGGGCAGCACGACCCCGGCGATCATCTCCTGCGGCTCGCCCGGCATGTGCAGGCGGCTCAGCACCAGCCGTACGGTGTGGGCGCGGCCCTGGTGGGCCAGCCGGGTCAGGAACGAGGCGCTGTCGTCGCCGTGGAGGACGGCGGCGAAACGCTGCCGGAACGCCGCGCGGGCGGTCACGTCGACGAGCAGGGGGAACGCGCGGCCGATCAGATAGCCGGCGGGGCTGCCGAGCAGGCGCGTGGTCTCGTTGTTGATGCGGCGCACCGTGCCGCCCGTGTCCATGATGACCACGGGGATCGGCAGCGCCCGGAACACCTGGCGCAGCAGCTTCTGCTCGCGCTGACCGCCGCCGTCCCTGCGCCTGCGGCTGCGCGCCAGCTCGCTCAGGGCCTTGCGGACCAGTTCCTCGGCGGCGTCCAGCTCTCGTAGCATCGCGCCCGGGTCAGGATCTTCCCGTAGGGTGGCGATGCGGTCGGCGAGCCCGCTCAACGCGCGCTCGAGCTCGGCGGTGTCGGGCAAGCTGCCCCCCTCTCTCGACGTAGACGCTACGCCAAACCCCAGGTCTAATCGATCCAGCCTGGATTAACCCGAAAACTATGGGAATGGTCTTTCTACCATGGAGACGACATCCATTCTCGCGCGTGACCTCGCGGCTTTGGGCCGCGTGACAGAGGGCACGTCGGCCGAGAGCGTTCTGCGTGGCATCACCGAGGCGGTCGCCCGGGGCGTCCCCGGCTGCGCGGGCGGCACCGCCGAGCTGTGGATGGAGGGGCGGGTGCTGCTGGCCGCCTCCCACAGCGAGCTCACCCTGCTCATCGACCGCGAACGCGACCTGCGCGAGGGCCCGTCGCGGGAGGCGCTGTCCACCGGGCGGCCGATGACGATCCCCGACGTCATGCGCGAGACCCGATGGTCCCGCTACGCCGCCACCGCCGTACGGCACGGGGTGCGCTCGGTGCTCGTCGTGCCGATCGCCGTGGAAGGCGCCGTCGTGATCATCGGCCTGTACGGCGTGCGCCCCGGCGTGTTCAGCTCCGGCGGCCCGCTCATGGCCCTGCTGCGCGAGCAGGTCACCGTGGCGCTGGCCAACATCTGGGAGTTCGACGACGTCCTGACCGGCGCGGCGCAGATGCAGGAGGCGCTGGCCGGCCGGTCGGTGATCGACCAGGCCAAGGGCATCATCATGTCGAAGAGCGGCTGCTCGGCCGAGGAGGCGTTCGACGAGCTCAGACGGGTGTCGCAGCACCACCAGGTCAAGGTGGCCGACCTGGCCAGGCTCCTGGTGACCGAGCACCAGCAGAAGCACGGGGGAGCCGCCCCGGACTGAGCGGAGCCGTACGCGCCGGCGGGCACGTGGCGGCCGGCGGGCGGGCTCAGGCGGCGAACGCGGCGAGGGCCTCGTCGAGGGTGTCGAACAGGGGAAGCCGCTCCGACAGGCCGGTCACCCACATCACCTTGGAGTTCGGGTATTGCACGGAGATCAGCGCGAAGTTGCCGCCGGCCGTGGTCGAGCGCTGCCAGTGGTGCACGATCAGGCCCAGCGCGCGCGAGTCCATGAACGTCACGCCGCCCAGGTCGAGCACCATGCCGGGGCCGTGGTCGTCGGCCGCGGCGTCCAGGTAGTCCGAGAACTGCTCACGAGTCGTGGCGTCGAGGACGCCGTTCACATGGATCACCACGATGTCCCCCGCCATGCTGGACGTCAGGGACAGCAGCCCGTTGTCAGACACCTCGCGCCTCCTCTGCGGCAACATTACTGGTGCCGAGGGGGTGGTGATACTCCCGATTTTCCGGCAATATACTGATGCAGAGGTCCAGCAGAGGGCCTCGTCTCGATACTGTAGCGAGGCGTGCCTTCTGCGTGGTCAACCCAGGCGTAGGCGCCCTCGCGAGAAATACGAGGGGACTGCGCAGATGGCTGCCGAGGTCCGTGCAGAGACCGCCAGCAATCCGACCGCCGAAGAGCTCCTGGCCGAACTGGTCATGGACGGTCTGTCCGAGGAGCGGCGGGAACGCCTCCGCGAGAAGATCGTCGAAATGCACCGTCCGATGGCGAGGGACATCGCCCGGCGGTACCTCAACCGCGGCGAGCCCATGGAGGACCTCCTCCAGGCCGCGTACGTCGGCCTCATGAAGGCCATCAACGGCTTCGACCCCACCCTCGGCCACAGCTTCCGCGGGTACGCCATGGTCACCATGACGGGCGAGGTCAAGCGGCACTTCCGCGACCGCACCTGGGCCGTCCGGGTGCCCCGCCTCTACCAGGAGCGCCGGGCCGAGCTCAACCGGCACGTCGCCGACATGACCCAGGAGCTGGGCCGGTTCCCCACCGTCGCCGAGCTCGCCAAGAAGATGGGGCTGTCCGAGGAGGACATGCTCCTCACCATGGACGCCTCCGCGGCGTACAGCACGCTCTCCCTCGACGCGCCGATCGGCGCGGACGACGACGCCGCCGCGCTCGGCGACGTGATCCCCGAAGAGGACGACGCGCTCGACACCCTCGTGGACAGCGAGGCGCTGAAGCCGCTCATCGACCTTCTCCCCGAGCGGGAGAAGAACATCCTCCTGCTGCGCTTCTACGGCAACATGACGCAGGCCGAGATCGCGGCTGAGTTCGGCATATCGCAGATGCACGTCTCACGGATCCTCCGCAAGACCCTCGACCAGCTCCGGGCGGAGCTCGTCGCGGGATGAGAGGATGCGGCGATGGCCGGGACGATGCCCGGGACACCGTCGTGCCACGGCGGCTGTGCCACGGCGGCTGTGCCACGGCGGCTGTGCCACGGCGGTGTCCCGGGGTATCTTCGTCCTGCCCATAGCCCAAAGACCCTGAGACGGCCAGATTTCCGGCGGGAGGCGTGTACCGGGTGAAAGATGACGGCGTTCCCGCGCACGTCACCGGAGCGGCCAAGGAGCGTGCCTTCTCCTTAGCCGATCTGCCCGACCTGCGGGAGTTCGCCGCCGCCGAGGCGCTGCGTCGCGGCATGCCGGAGGACGCGATCGGCGACTTCCTGGTCGCGCTCAACGAGGTCGCCACCAACGCGGTCACCCACGGGTCGACGAAGGCGCGGCTGGGCATCCGGAGCGACGGGACCGCCCTGGTGGTCGCCGTGCACGACGACGGCCGGGCCTGGCGTCCGGAGGGCGAGCCCGGCCACGACCCGCCTCCGGAGAACGCGACCAGCGGCATGGGGCTGTGGGTCGCGCGCATGCTGAGCAACGAGCTCCAGGTCACCACCGGTCCCAGGGGAACCACGGTGACGATGCGTTTCCTCCTCGCGTAGGGGTAGGGGACAGCCATGGCTGTCCCACGGATTCTGATCGTCGGCGGCGGATACGTCGGCATGTACACGGCACTGCGCCTGCAGCGCAGGCTCCGCCGCGGCGAGGCGCTCGTGACCGTCGCGGACCTCGACTCCTACATGACCTACCAGCCCTTCCTGCCGGAGGCGGCCGCGGGGAACATCGAGGCGCGGCACGTCGTCGTCCCGCTCAGGCGGGTGCTGAACCGGTGCCAGATCCTCAGCGGCCGGATCACCCAGGTGCGGCTGGGCGACCGCAAGGCGGAGTTCACCCCGCACGAGGGGCCCGACCTCACCATCGACTACGACTATCTCGTCATCGCGCCGGGCTCGATCTCCCGGCTGCTGCCGGTGCCCGGCCTCGCCGAGCACGGCATCGGCTTCAAGACCATCGAAGAGGCCATCGCCCTGCGCAACCACGTGCTCGGCCGCCTCGACATCGCCGCGTCCACGCCGGACCCGGAGGTCCGCCGCAGGGCCCTCACCTTCGTCTTCGTCGGCGGCGGCTACGCCGGCGTGGAGGCGCTGGCCGAGCTGGAGGACATGGCGTCGGACGCGCTCGAATACTTCACCGGGCTGCGCCGCGAGGACATGCGCTGGGTGCTGGTGGAGGCCACCGACCGCATCCTGCCCGAGGTCGGCCCCGACATGGGCAAGTGGACTGCCCTCCAGCTGCGCGAGCGGGGCATCGAGATCCGCATGAACACGCTGCTGAAGTCCGCGGAGGGCGGCCACATCGTGCTGAGCGACGGCGAGGAGTTCGACGCCGACACCCTGGTCTGGACGGCCGGCGTCAAGCCCAACCCGCTGGTCGCCGCGGGCGACCTGCCCCTGGACAAGAGGGGCAGGATCAAGGTCGACGCCTGCCTGCGCGTGCACGGCACCGACTTCGCCTTCGCCGCGGGCGACTCCGCCGCCGTCCCCGACCTGACCCGGCCGGGCGAGTTCTGCCCGCCCAACGCCCAGCACGCCGTACGGCAGGCCAGGACGCTGGCCGGCAACCTCCTCGCGGCGCTGCGGGGGGAGGTCCAGCGGCCCTACCGGCACAAGTACGCCGGGTCGGTGGCGAGCCTGGGGCTCTACAAGGGGGTCGCGCAGATCTACGGCCGGGAGCTTCGCGGCTTCCCCGCCTGGCTGATGCACCGCACCTATCACCTGACGCGGATGCCGACGTTCAACAAGAAGACCCGGATCCTCATGGACTGGACGCTCGGGCTGTTCTTCCCTCGCGAGATCATCTCGCTGGGGGCCATCGAGGAGCCGCGCAAGGAGTTCACGCTGTCCGCCCGCTCGTGAGCGCACTCCGGCGGCCGCCTTTCCGGGGCGTCACACCGGCGCCGAGTCGTGCCTGCGACGAGCGTCACGCTACGTGGCTCGGGGGGCTCGGAGGCGGCTGCAGGCGGCTGGGAGGCGGCTGCGCCGGGCGGCTCCGAGCCCGGGCACCCCCCGCCGGGCCGGGGGAACCGGCGGCCCGGCGGGAAACGCGCTGATCACCCCACTTCGGCGGCGGGGGCGTCCTCATCGGTCAGGGCCCCGGCGAACTGCGCCGAATAGAGCCGGTGATAGGCGCCCCGCGCGGCGAGCAGCTCGTCGTGGGTGCCGTGCTCGACGATGCTTCCGGACTCCATCACCAGGATGAGGTCGGCGTCGCGGATGGTGGACAGCCGGTGGGCGATGACGAAGCTGGTCCTGTCGCTGCGCAGCGCGGCCATCGCGTGCTGCACCAGGACCTCGGTGCGGGTGTCGACCGAGCTGGTCGCCTCGTCCAGGATCAGCAGCGACGGGTCGGCGAGGAACGCGCGGGCGATGGTCAGCAGCTGCTTCTCGCCGGCGCTGATGTTGCCGCCCTCCTCGTCGATCACGGTGTCGTACCCGTCGGGGAGGGTGCGGACGAACCGGTCGACGTACGTCGCGCGTGCCGCCGCCTGGATCTCCTCGTCGGTCGCCCGCGGGTTGCCGTAGGCGATGTTGTCGCGGATCGTCCCGCCGAACAGCCAGGTGTCCTGCAGCACCATGCCGATCTGGGAGCGCAGGTCCTCGCGGCGCATCGCCGTGATGTCGACGCCGTCGAGGGTGATGCGGCCCGCGTCCAGCTCGTAGAAGCGCATGATCAGGTTGACCAGCGTGGTCTTCCCCGCGCCGGTCGGGCCGACGATCGCGATCGTGTGCCCGGGCTCGGCAACCAGCGACAGGTCCTCGATGAGGGGCTGCTCGGGGTCGTACCTGAAGGACACGTGCTCGAACTCCACGCGCCCCCGCCGGGTCGCGGGCAGCGCCGGCTCGGCCGGGTCGGGCTCCTGCTCCTCGGCGTCCAGCAGCTCGAAGACCCGCTCGGCGGAGGCCACCCCCGACTGCAGCAGGTTGGCCATCGAGGCGACCTGGGTCAGCGGCTGGGTGAACTGCCGGGAGTACTGGATGAACGCCTGCACGTCGCCCAGGCTCATCGAGCCGTTCGCCACCCGTACGGCGCCGACGACCGCGATGGCGACGTAGTTGAGGTTCCCGATGAACATCATCGCCGGCATGATGATCCCGGAGATGAACTGGGCGCCGAAGCTCGCCTTGTAGAGGGCCTCGTTGCGCTCCCGGAACACCTGCTCCACCTCCGGGCCCCGCCCGAAGACCTTCACCAGCTCGTGACCGGTGAACGCCTCCTCGATGTGGGCGTTCAGCGTGCCCGTGTGGGCCCACTGGGCGACGAACTGCTTCTGCGACCGCTTGGCGATCCGCCCCGTGACGATCATCGTGACCGGGATCGTCACCAGCGCGATCACCGCGAGCAGCGGCGAGATCACGAACATCATGACCACCACGCCGATCACGGTGAGCAGCGAGCTCAGCAGCTGGCTCAGCGTCTGCTGCAGGGTCTGCGACACGTTGTCGATGTCGTTGGTGACCCGGCTGAGCAGCTCGCCGCGCGGCTGGCCGTCGAAGAACTTCAGCGGCAGCCGGTGCAGTTTGTCCTCGACGTCGGCCCTGAGGCGGAACACCGTGCGCTGCGTCACGTCGTTGAGCAGCCGGCCCTGCAGCCACATGAACAGCGACGCCGCGACGTACAGCACCAGCACCCACGCCAGGACCGTGCCCAGCGCGCCGAAGTCGATGCCCTGACCGGGAACGACGTCCATCCCCGCCAGCATGTCGGCGAAGTCGCCGTGACCCGAGGCGCGCAGGCCCTCCACGGCCTGCTCCTTGGTCGTCCCGGCGGGCAGCCGTCCGCCGATCACACCGCTGAAGATCACGTCGGTCGCGCGGCCGAGCAGCTTCGGCCCGATGACGGAGAACACCACGCTGATCACGGCGAGGGCGATCACGGCCACGAGCCTCGGCCGTTCGGGGCTCAACCGGCGCAGCAGCCGCCGCATGGAGGGGCCGAAGTTCATCGACTTCTCCGCCGGCATCTGCCCGCCGCCGAAGGGCCCGAAGCCGCCACCCCCGGGCCGGGGTCGTACGGGTGCCGTGGGCCGGTTGCTCATACCGCACTCCCCGCGGTCAGTTGGGACTCGACGATCTCGACGTACGTCGGGCAGGTGCCGAGCAGTTCGTCATGGGTGCCGATGCCGGCGACGACACCGTCGTCCAGCACGACGATCTGGTCGGCGTCGGCGATGGTGGAGACCCGCTGGGCGACGATCACCACGGCGGCGCCGGCCGTGTGGGGGCGCAGCGCGGCGCGCAGCCGGGCGTCGGTGGCCAGGTCGAGCGCCGAGAACGAGTCGTCGAACAGGTAGATCTCCGGCTTGGCGACCAGCGCGCGGGCGATGGACAGGCGCTGGCGCTGCCCTCCCGACACGTTCGTGCCGCCCTGGGAGATCGGGGCCTGCAGGCCCTCGGGCATCGCCTCGACGAAGTCGCGGGCCTGGGCCACCTCCAGCGCCTCCCACAGCTCCTCGTCGGTGGCGTCCGGGTTGCCGTACCGCAGGTTGCTCGCGATGGTTCCGGAGAACAGGTACGGCTTCTGCGGCACCAGGCCGATGCGCGTCCAGAGCATCTGGGGATCGAGGTCGCGTACGTCGACGCCGTCGATCAGCACGGCGCCGGACGTCGCGTCGAACAGCCGGGGCACCAGCGAGACCAGCGTCGTCTTCCCCGAACCGGTGCTGCCGATGATGGCCGTGGTCTGTCCCGCGGTCACGCGGAAGGAAATGCCGGACAACACCGGCGCCTCCGCACCCGGGTAGCGGAACTCGACGTCGCGCAGCTCCAGCTCGCCCCGGCGGTCCACGTGGCGTACGGGGTTATCGGACGGGCGCACGGACGACTCGGTGTCCAGCACCTCCGTGATGCGCTCCGCGCAGACCGCGGCGCGCGGGATCATGATCGAGATGAAGGTGGCCATCATCATCGACATAAGGATCTGCATCAGATACATGAGGAACGCGGTGAGGGCGCCCACCTGCATCTCGCCGCTGTCCACCCGGGCGGCGCCGAACCACAGCACGGCGACGCTGGAGGCGTTCAGGATCAGCATCACGGTGGGGAAGATGAGCGCGGTCAGCCGCCCGACGCGCAGCGCCGTGCCGGTCAGCTCGTCGTTGGCCATGGCGAACCGGCGGGTCTCCTCACGCTCCCGCACGAACGCCCGCACCACCCGGATGCCGGAAAGCTGCTCGCGCAGCACCTGGTTCACCACGTCGATGCGGGTCTGCATGGCGCGGAACTGCGGGACCATGCGGAAGACGATCAGCCCGATCGAGACCAGCAGCACCGGGACGCAGACCAGCATGAGCCACGACAGCCCGACGTCCTGACGCAGCGCCATGATGATGCCGCCGACCCCCATGATGGGCGCGGCGACCAGCATCGTGCAGGTCATCACCACGAGCATCTGGATCTGCTGCACGTCGTTGGTGTTGCGGGTGATCAACGAGGGAGCCCCGAAGTGGGAGACCTCCCGCTGGGAGAAGCCGCTCACGCGGTGGAAGACCGCCGACCGGACGTCCCGGCCGAACCCCGCCGCGACCCGGGCGCCGTAGTAGACCGCCGCGATCGAGCAGGCGATCTGCACGAGGGACACGGTCAGCATCCAGCCGCCGGTGGCCAGGATGTAGCCGGTGTCGCCCGTGGCCACCCCCTGGTCGATGATGTCGGCGTTCAGGCTCGGCAGGTAGAGGGAGGCGATGGTGCCGACGAGCTGGAACAGCACCACCGCCGCGAGCGCGGGGGAGTAGGGCCGCAGGAACGTGCGGAGCAGACGGCTCAGCACGGCGGTGGTCCAGGGAAGCGTCGCGGGGAGGGGAAAATCATGCCGAACACGCTATATGAGCAGCTAACTCACTCACTCGTGGTTTTCGGCACGAGCGAACGGCGTTCGCTGGTCGTGGACGGAATCGAGGACGTCCAGGGGGCGTCAGGGGGCGTCAGGGGGCGTCGGGCACGCGGCCGATCGTGCGGGTCGGCCTTTTCCCACGTGCCGGGCTCAGGGGTCAATGGGGCGTACTTCTCGCGGGTTTCTCGTGACACACAGCGATGAGGTCTCGCGGGTGGGCACCCGCGAGACCTCATCGCGTTTTCGGCGTTGTGCTGTCGGCGTTGTGCTGTCGGCGTGGTGCTTTCGGCGTGGTGCGGGGAGACGTCGCGGGGTCAGCGGCGGACGCGTCCACCGCGCCAGCCGCCACGCCAGGAGTTCACCCCGGCGGTGCCGACGCCGGCCTGGTGCAGGGCCAGCAGGCACAGGCCGAGGGCGAGCAGCGCGGTCAGGCCGATGCCGATGCTCGCGTTGAGCAGATCGAGGAGAAAGGCGATCCCGAAGACGACCGCCGCGGCGATGGCGAGCATTGTTACCTCACTTCCGGTTCAGATGGGCAAGTAACGTGTGGTACTCGTGCAGGGCCAGGCGCAGCGCCTCGGTGTCGCCCCGCTCGTCGTCCTTCCACTGGTCGAGCAGCTCCTGACGGCGGCTGGTGAGGGCCGACAGGGCCTCCTCCACCAGCGCGTCCGCCTGCTCGACCGAGTGACGGGGATCGTCGACGAAGCCCGTCTTGATCTCCCGCCACCGGCTGTCGAACGCCTCGTCGTCTCCGGGGGCGGCGGCGGTGGTGGTGGTGGGGTAGGCCACCGGACCGTCCACCATGGCGCCGGTGGTCGCGCCGGTGATGGCGTTGCCGTCCGTGCCGGGGTCGAGGTCCGTGCCGGGGTCGAGGTCCGTGGCGGCGTCGTGGGTGCCGTACGCGCCGGTCGCGGCGTCGCCGGATGCCTCGGCGAGGGATCCGGCGTGGTCGCCCGCGACGAGGCGGTCGTCCTCCGCCGTGTGCCCGCCGCCGGTCTTGGGCGACGTGAGGACGTCGTCGCCCGCCTGGCCGTACGGCTCGTCGTCCGCGTCATCGCGGGTCTCCGGGGCGTCGGAGTACGCGCGGTCGCCGGCGTCGGGAACGGTGCCGTCCGCGTGCGCAGTGCCATCCGCGTACGCGGCGCCGTCCGTGTCCGCCGCGCCGTCCGTATCCACCGTGCCGTCCGTATCCACCGTGCCGTTCGTGTGCACGGTGCCGTTCGAGTGCGCTGTGCCGTCCGTCTCCGCAGTGCCGTCCGTGTCCGCCGTGCCCTTCGTCTGCGCTGTGCCGTCCGTGTGGTCGGGGGCGTACGCGGCGCCGGGGGAGTAGACCGGGCCGGGGCCCTCGTGCTCGTCGCGTCCGGCGTCCGCGACGGCCTGCTCCCTGCGCGCCTCCTCCTCAAGGGGTTCGGGCGTCTCGGGAGTCGGTCGCTCGGTGATGTCGTCGCGCTCGTCGTGCCTGTTCGTCCGCATGGTCATCGCTGCGCCTTCCGTACGTCCGCGTGGTGGCCGTTCGTCGAAGTGCCGTCGTAGCCGTCGGTGGCGTACGTGGCGTCGTCGGTGTGGTCGTGCCGGGGAGCGTCGGCGCCGTCGCCGAGAAGCTCCTGGAACAGCGCGCGATAGTGGACCATCGCCTGGCGGAGCTCCTCGGTGGTGGCCTCCTGCCGGGCGGCGCGGCTGCTGACGTCGTGGGCCTTGCGGTAGTGGTCGAGCGTGGTGGCGTGGGCCACCGACAGGTCGCTCAGACGCTGCTCGAACTCGTCCGTGGGATAGCCGCGCTCGGCCATCACCGCGGTGACCAGCGCGTCCGCCTCGGTCACGGCGAAGCCGGGAGCGTCCACGAACCGCTCCTGCACCTCGGCCCACTTCCTCGCGTACTGTTCCCGGGTCTGCGGGTCGAGCGGGCGGATGTCCAGCGTGGCGTGGCGCTCCTCGCGGGCGAGCAGTTCCTGCTCGGCCTCTTTACGGCTGTCGCTCTCCCGCACCGCCCGTTCGTACTCGGGCCCGAAACGGTCCTGCAGGTGGCGCCGGCGGTTGCGGGCCGACACCAGGTAACCGACTGCAAGGATCACCAGCACGGCGACGATCACGACGGCCACCCATGCTACGGCGGTCATTTCTGCCTCCAGGGGTGATTGCGTTGTTCACCCGCACTGCCCTGGAATGCGGCCTTCACGCCTCGCGTAATCGCGAATTCTGGGGGTAAAGGGGCGTTCTACCAGCAGAGGAGGTAGCCATGGGCTTCGGGGCCAGTCTCGCCTTCATCGCGGTCGGCGCGGTTCTCGCGTTCGCCGTCAAATGGGACGTTCCTGGAATCGACCTGCAAATGATCGGCTGGATTCTCATGACCGTGGGGGTCATCGGCATGGTGCTGACCGGCCGTTACACCCGCCGTCCGCGGACGGAGGAGACGGTGGAGACCATCGAGCCGGACACGATGTACACCGTGGACCCGGCGGCCGAGCCGCACGTCCACGTCCAGGAGACCCAGCCGCACACCGCCGTCCACCCGGGCGAGCGCCATGTGCACGTACGCGAGGAAACCACGCACCTGCCCCGCGACGGCGCGTGAGCCGTACGGGTCAGGACGTGGTGCCCGCCGCGTCCGTGGCTTCGCGGGCCTCGGCGAGGACCCGGGCGATGTGCGAGTCGTCCCCGGCGGGCACCTCGTGGAAGCCCATCTCCGGGTCATAGGCGATGTCGAGCCCGTTGTCGACCAGCCGGTTCGCCCACCGCAAGGCGGTGTTGAGCCGTTCCTTGGGGATCGGGCGCCCCTGGGCCGCGGCGGAGAGGTTCCGCAGATTGGTGGCGGGGCCGCTCTGGCTGTGCTCGCGCCGGAGCTTCCACGGCAGGGCGCGGCTGTGGTCCGTCATCGGCTTGGACAGGCCGGCGGCCCGCTTCGCCTGGAGGACGCCCGACTCCGTGACACCGAAGTGCTCGGCCAGACGGGCGTTGGTCCACCCTTCGGCCGTCAGCCGGACGAGTTCTTCCTGGTCGATGCGTGCCTTCCGCCCCATGATCGCCAGCCTAGGCCCACCGGCGCGGTTCGTGTACGCACGAGGGCGGAATCTGCGCTAAGGTTTGGGTGTGCCCAGGGAGACCAGGGCAACGGGACGTAGCGCAGTTTGGCAGCGCACTTGACTGGGGGTCAAGGGGTCGTGGGTTCAAATCCCGCCGTCCCGACACTGTTCTAGCAGGTCAGAGCCACAGTTCCCAAGATCGGGGATTGTGGCTTTTCTGTTGTGTCACACAGGTGTCATCAAGAGTGACCCTCCCGGGCCGTGCCGCCCGGTGACAGATGTCTGTCCAGCGTGTCACCGCATTCGCCGGTCCTCTGGCCGGGGGAGCGCCTCGTGTTCAAACGGACTGGGAGATCTACACCGTAAAGGACCCTGCTTCTGAGCGGTAGGAACTTGATCGACAACGCATCCGCAGCGGGAAGCCATCGCAGACGCCCGTAGCTGCCCTGGCGACCTTCCTGGCTACGACTTGGTGACCGTCGTTCGCCACACCGACGCTGGGGACGTGGAGAGCTGCGAGCCGGGGCTGGGAGCAGTGCGTTGTCACCTGTAGCGAGCATCGGTAGGTTCCGATCATGTCCGACGCCGACTTCACTCCGCTCCGTGTCACCCAGGTGGCGTACGGGCGTGACATCGACTTGGCGATCCGGGAGTGGGCGCGGGCCAATGGACACCCGATCAGCGATTGCGGCCGGGTCGGTCACGGGCTCGTCGAGGCATTCTTCGCTGCCAACCCTGACGTGTATGAGCGGGCTGAGAAGACCGAGGCGGTGCATGCCGCCGCCCGCATGCCCGGTGCCTCGCCGGAGGACTATGCGTGGCAGGACGAGGGCCCGCTGGGACCGATCTACACGATCACCCTCGTCAGGGGAGTGGAGGAGTACGAGGTGCTGCGGCGGTTGGGCGCCGCCCCGGAACACATCCGCCTGATCGACGTGGATGAGTACCCCGACTCCAGCCGCACAGAGATCGTCACGGTACGGCGGGCGGGAGATTGGACCATCGTGATCGAGGAGTGCGGCTGGCTCGGCGTGCAACGCGAGGTCATCGGTAAGCTGTCCCGCGATGGCGAGGAGGCTGTCGCCGTGATGCGACACGATTACGCCGCCAGGCACGACTTCGCCTACGCCCTCGACGGTGAGCTCGTCACCGGTTTCGATCCGAGCCAACCCGGAACCCGCTGGGGCACCGCACCCGACCGGCTCAACCGGCATCTTCGCCAGCTCGGCATCGACCCGGCCACCGACGACTGGATCGACAACGCCATCCAGGCCGTCCTCGCGCTTGCCGGCCGAATCTCCGGCGTCGTGGTCACACCCGCGCACATCGAGCGTCCCGTTCTCGGTGCTGCATTCTTCCGTTGAAGCCGGCTCTGCCGCCTCGGTGTCCGGCTGATCCAAACCGGCGTAGAGGCCGGATGGTCAACTGCGAGTTCTCCGGGCCGACTTGCAGCCGGACGATAGTCGGAGGTGCTTCCACTGGGGTCATGGGACGGTTACGGAAGGCGTCGAATTGTCCCTTATCGTGGTTTTATTCCTGCCCGTAATTGTGGTTCAAGTTGATAACGAGGTGATTGCTCGAACGGTAGGGCAAAGGCGTTCGGGGCTAGTGTTCACTCGTGCTTCTTGATCGCATCCACACGGCTTCTCGGTCTGCTGATCGTGCGTGTGATCGGAAGAGGTGAGCGCGTGGGATTCTTGGACCGTTTTCGGGGTGAGCCGGGCCGGCGTCGAGCGGCCGAGGGGCATCATCCGTCCGGGCACGACGGTAGGCAGGCTGCAGCTCCCCGCCGCGCGGTAGTCCCTGCAGGAACGGGATATCCGCAGCAGCCGCAGTCGCCCCCGCCTCCGCCGCCTCCCGTGGGACCTTGGCTGCCGCCAGGCGTCGGGGTCGGCGTCGCGGGGCTCAACATCGTCGGCGGCCTGCTGTATGTGGGCGCCGGTTTACCGTCGGTATCGGGGCAGACGGTCGAACCGGCGTTGATCGACCCGCGACTGCCCGTCGACCTGCGCCGTCCGGATTGGACGGGACAGGGCCTGCGCTACTGGCCGTCCTATGCGTCGATTCCGCCGGATTCGCGTGCCGCCTATCTGTCCTGGCTCGCCGACGGACGGCGCTACCCGCATGTGCCCATTGGCTATGTGTTCCTCTACTTCTATGGCCTGGAACGACGGGCTCTGCACGATCTACGCCTGGATCGTTCCACTGTGGGGCGCGAGTTGTCGATCATCCAGGCCGAGGTTCGCCGGCTTCTCCGGATCTACGGTGAGAACTCCTCCTTCCGGAGCTATGCCGGTGAGTTCGACCAAGTCCTCGACCTGCTGATCCTGGCGGGCCAGGACACGCAGCCCAGCGCTGGGCATCCCCCTGAGCCTTCTCGCGAGGTGACGCCGCTTCGGCTGACGGTGGGATTGGGGGAGTTCGCGGCGGAGGGACGACCAGTCCCCGCCGAGTGGGCGTTGGCCTGGATCCGCTCCCACCCCGACTACTACCCGCGTACTCCGGCGACGCGTTGCGCCGCTCAGTTCGATGCGCTGTTCCGCGCGCGGTACGCCGCGCGTCATCGTGCCGGGCTGGTGGTCCGGCCTGGACGCAAGGAAGTCTCCCTTGATTACCGGCCCGCCAGTGCCGGCTTCGGCGGGTACCCCCGGCTGACACTCCACGGCATCCCCGACGTGCTGACGCTGGCCGCGCCGACACGCAAGCTCGTGGCGTTGGCTGACGAGTGCACCACCGACTTGGACGCCTACAGCCGTTTCGTCGGACGCTTCCCGGACCGGCAGGCGAGTGTGCAGGCGCAAGCACTGCTTCCGGCAGAGTTGCTGGACCTCGAGTCGGGAGGCGCGAGCCGCGCCGTGACGTGGGCGCGGAACCGTCTTGGCGCGCAGGAGACCGCTCTCGTGCCGACGGAGGAGTTCGCCGCGCTGCTGGACGCGTCTGAGGCCAAGCCGGCGAAGAAAGACGTCGTCGCTTTGGCGCAACTGCTGGGCAGCGTGGGGATCGGAGTCGAACCCGATCCGCGGCTGGGCGGTCCGGTCCTGTCGAGCGGTCCCATGGTGCTTTTCGCCGCTCCGGGCGGTCCCACCGCGGCATCCTCGGACGCCTACCGCGCCGCGACGATCCTGCTCCATCTGGCGGCGGCCGTGAGCGCCGCCGACGGGGAGACCTCGGAGGCGGAGCAGGGTCATCTCAGCGATCACCTCGAACGGGCCCTGCACCTGACACAGGACGAACGCCGGCGCCTGCACGCGCACCTGCGCTGGCTCATCGCCACCGAGGTGAAGCTCACCGGCCTGACCCGGCGCCTGGCCGAGATCGACGAGAGACAGCGGGCCTACGTGGCGGAGTTCCTCACCGGGGTGGCCGCAGCCGACGGTCATATTTCTCCTGAAGAGGTCAAGACCCTCAGCCGTATCTATCGGCTGCTCGGACTCGATCCCGCCATGGTGAAGGCCGTGCTGCCTGCCGCCGCTCACCCCGCTCCAGCGGCCGGTCCAGTGGTCGTTCGCCATGCTGAGCCGGAGCCGGGCTTTGCGATTCCCCGCCCTGTCGACGTTCGAACGGCCCCGGCCGCCGTGCACCTCGACCACGGTGCCATCGCCGCCAAGCTTGAGGAGACGGCCAGGGTGGGGGCGTTGCTGGGCTCGATCTTCACTGAAGAGGAGCCGACACACGCGCCCTCGCCGCCTCCGGCCGCTGATCCGGTCGCCGGGCTGGACGGCCCGCACTCCGGCCTCGTACGCGGCCTCCCGCAGGTGGAGCAGTTGTCTCGGGGGGAGTTCGAGGACCTCGCGGCGAAATGGAACCTGCTCCCCGATGGCGCACTCGATCGCATCAACGAAGCCGCCTACGAGGTGGGCGGTGAGCCGTTACTCGAGGGAGACGACCCGATCTGGGTCAATCGATACCTGCTGGGAGAGATGCTGACGTGACCACGACGATCCCGATCCGCCCCCGCGAGCGTGACGCCCTCCTCCAGTCGCTGCGGGCGGGCGTAGTCCCTCGGGCCGGCCAGCGGCATGTGCAGGTGGGCCGGGCCCCCGAGGTCCAGGCCCTGGTGACCGACATCGATCGAATCGCCGGTGGTGGGTCAGCCGTGCGTTTCGTCATCGGTGACTTCGGCGCGGGCAAGACCTTCTTCCTGCACCTGGTGCGATCCATCGCTCTGGAGAAGAAACTGGTCACCGTTCACGCCGATCTCAACCCCGACCGCCGCCTGCACTCCACCGGCGGCCAGGCACGCAGCCTCTACGCCGAACTGATGCGCAACATGGCCACCAGAGCCAAGCCCGACGGCGGGGCACTTTCCGCAGTCGTCGAGAGGTTCGTCTCCACGGCACTTGCCGAGGCCCAGCAGGTCGGCGCCGACCCCGGGCAGGTCATCCGTACGCGCCTTGCCCACCTGGCCGAGATGACCGGAGGATACGACTTCGCCGAGGTCGTCGGCGCCTACTGGCGCGGGCACGACAGCGGTGACGAGCAACTGAAGGCCGCCGCGGTGCGCTGGCTGCGGGCCGAATACTCCACCAAGACCGAAGCCAGGTCCGCGCTCGGCGTCCGGACGATCATCGACGACGCGACCTTCCACGACCACCTCAAGCTGATGAGCCGGTTCGTCCGCCTGGCCGGATACGACGGCATGCTGGTGTGCCTGGATGAGATGGTCAACCTCTACAAGCTGGCCTCCACCCAGGCCCGCAACGCCAACTACGAGCAGATCCTGCGCATCCTCAACGACACACTGCAGGGGACGGCCGCGCACCTGGGCTTCTTGTTCGGCGGCACCCCCGAGTTCCTCACCGATTCCCGTCGCGGGCTCTACAGCTACGCCGCACTTCAGTCGCGACTGGCGGAGAACTCTTTTGCCAGGGACGGGCTGGTGGACTACTCCGGGCCGGTGCTCCGCCTCGGCGCCTTGACCCCGGAGGACCTCTACGTCCTGCTCACGAAGATCCGTCACGTCTACGCCTTCGGCGACCCGTCACGTTATCTCGTCGCCGACGACGCGCTGCCCGCGTTCATGCACCACTGCTCCAGCCGCGTCGGTGACGCCTACTTCCGTACGCCACGAACGACGATCAAGGCATTCTGCGACCTGCTGGCCGTACTGGAGCAGAATCCTGGAGCGGACTGGCGGCGGATTCTCCCCTCGGTCGAGCTGGACCAGGAGAGCAACCCCGACCTGGCCCCGATTGAAGAAGACGAGGACCCCGCCCTGCGGCCATCGGTGACCCAGCCAGGAGCTTTCGGTGACGACGACCTCGCCTCCTTCCGGCTCTAGCGCCTTCCAGCTGCTCCACCCCAAGGTGCAACGGTGGATCTGGCAGCAGGACTGGCCCGAGCTACGCCCGGCCCAGGAGGCGGCGGCCGCTCCCGTACTCGCAGGTGAGACAGACGTGCTCATCGCCGCGGCAACCGCCTCGGGGAAGACCGAGGCCGCGTTCCTGCCCATCTGCTCGGCGCTGACCGCAGATCCACCGCAGATCGGCGGGTTCGCCGCGATATACATCAGTCCGCTCAAGGCGTTGATCAATGACCAGTACGGCAGGCTCGATGAGCTGTGCGAACACCTGGACATTCCGGTGGCACGCTGGCACGGCGACGTCGGTGCCAGCAGCAAAAGCAAGCTCCTCGAGCGGCCGCGGGGCATCCTCCTGATCACCCCCGAATCGCTGGAGGCGATGTTCGTCCTGCGCGGATGGAAGATGCGCGACCTAGCCGGTGCCCTGCGCTACGTCGTCATCGACGAGATGCACTCGTTCATGGGAACCGAGCGTGGGGCACAACTGCAATCCCTCATGCACCGCCTCGACCTGGCCGCCCGTCGCCGCGTCCCACGGGTCGGGTTGTCGGCCACACTCGGCGACATGCGCGCGGCGGCGGACTTCCTCCGGCCCGGCAGCGGGGACAAGGTCACCGTGATCGTGTCGGACGCCGACGGTCAAGAGCTTCAGTTGCAGGTGCGCGGCTACGTCGAAACGCAGCCCAACCTCTCTGCCCTGGACAGAACCGCCGATGTGGACGCGGAGCAACAGACGGGAGAGGAGGACTCAGGGGACCGATCCGCCATCGCCGATCACCTGTTCACGGCGCTGCGCGGCTCCCACAATCTGATCTTCGCGAATTCCCGGGCTGCCGTGGAGGAGTTCACCGACCTGCTCACTCGTCGGTGTGACCAGGCGGGCGTGCCGAACGAGTTCGTCCCGCACCACGGGAACCTCTCCAAGGACATCCGCGAGCATGCCGAGTCCCGCCTCAAGGACCGGACCCGGCCGGTCACCGCCGTCTGCACCTCCACTTTGGAAATGGGCATCGACATCGGATCGGTCTCGTCGGTCGCCCAGGTGGGAGCGCCTCCGGGGGTCGCCGCCCTGCGTCAGCGCCTCGGCCGTTCCGGGCGACGCGGAGGACCGGCGATCCTTCGGGTCTACATCCGCGAGCCTGAGCTGTCACCAACGCTGCACCCAGCCGAGGAACTTCGCGCGCAACTCGTGCAGACCATCGCGACGATCGAGCTCCTGCTGCAGCGCTGGTACGAACCCCCGCACGAAAAGGCGCTGCATCTGTCCACCCTGGTGCAGCAGACTCTCTCGCTGATCGCGCAACACGGCGGCATCACCCCGAACGACGCCTACCGCACGCTCTGCGTCCAGGGGCCGTTTCGGCTGGTCGACGCGGCGACCTTCGCCGCCCTGCTGCGCGACCTCGGCGAAGCGACGCTAATCCGGCAGGAGACCGACGGCCTCCTGCTGCACGGCGACGCGGGGGAGAAGCTGGTCAACCATTACACCTTCTATGCCGCCTTCGCAGCTCCCACCGAATACCGCATCGTGCATGGGGGACGGACTCTCGGAAGCCTGCCGATCGAACAGTCACTCCCCGAAGGCGCTCTGCTGATTTTCGCGGGCCGGCGCTGGCGGGTCCTCGCCATAGATACGCGGGCGAAGGTCATCGAGGTCGCGCGAGCATCAGGCGGCCGCCCGCCACGCTTCACCGGAGCCGGCCCGGAGGTACACGACCGCATTCGGACCGAGATGCGGCGCGTTTACCAGGACAGCGCTGTTCCCATCTACCTGGATGCGACCGCCCAGCCCCTCTTGGAGGAGGGCCGCGCCGCCTACCGCCGCTTCGGCCTGGAAGCCCAGCCGATCCTGGCCTACGGAAACGACACCCTGCTCTTCCCGTTCTGCGGTGATGCGATCATGACGACGATCGCGCTCACCCTGCATACCAGGGGAGTCAGCGTGGAACGACAGGGGCTGGCACTGGCACTGTCCGGAGCATCGCCGCAGACCACCGCCGACCTGCTGAGAGAAATGAGCGAATCCGAGCTGCCCACAGCGACCGAGCTGGCTCGGCTGATCCCCGACAAGAGAATTGACAAGTACGACGAATTGATCGGGGAGGAGCTCTTGGCCCGATCTTTCGCTGCCCGGCAGCTTGATGTTCCTGGTGCTCGAAACGTGATCAGCCGTCTCGCCGAGCAGAGCGCCCTCGCCTGTCTCTCGTAGCTCCAAACCGGTCCGTTGCTTCGTGAAGCATCCGGAAGCGGCGTCAGCGAGAGGGCGAAGCGACCGGCGGTGGGGGGTCGGGTGGGAAGGCGGAGGAGAGTTGGGGGGTGGTGTCGGCCTACTCGTACGGCTCGCTCGGTTCTGGGATTTCCGTCACCTGGATGGCGGTCATCTCCGGTGGCACGGTTCCGTTCGGGATCTTGCGGGACCTCGGCGGGACCCAGGTGGCGGTCACCTCGACCCAGGTGTCGTCGGGCGGCGGAGCGGCGCCGAGCACAGCCACCTTAGGGCGATGGCGTCGGCCGCGCAGCAGCTCATCCGCATGCGGGTGACGTACCAGCGGTCTTTCTTCTTCGGCCGTACGACGAAGCCGGTCGCAGGACCCTCTTGCCGGTCGAGAGCGGGACGTAGGAACCGGTCGTCCCCGGGGCTAAAAGCACCAGCCGCGCCCAGGCCAGCCTCGCCCGGCCGACGCTGGTGCCGAAGACCTGGCCATCGTCTGATCTACCCGTCTTGTGAGCGTTTCAGGAGTTCCTCCGGCTGATTCCGCAACCGCGGCAGGCTGTAGAGCCTGGCCAGGCCCCATATGAAGGAAATGGACACCCATATCCGACAGCGATCAAACATGTCAAGAATGGAAGGTATATGGGCGTTCTGGGACGATTGCGCTGTGCATGTCGGCGGATCGTCCCTGCGTGCGTTACGTGCCGCGGTGTTCGCGGCAGCGTGCGTGCTGGTCTCAGCCGCTCTGCACATGCTGGCCGGCGGGGCTCCCGTGCGTGGGGGAACCCTGGTCGCCGCAATGGCGCTGACCTGGCTGGGCGCGTTCCTCCTCGCAGGCCGTCAGCGGGGCCTGGGGGTCCTGCTGAGCGCTTCCTTCGGCGCGCAGTACGGGATGCACCATCTGTTCACTCTCGGCGCCGCGCACGCGTCGCCGTCGCCGTGGACGGGTGAGCACGGCACCGGTTTGGGAATGCTGCTGATCCATGCCGCGCTGGCGGTCTTGTCCGCC
Organism: Microbispora sp. CSR-4; assembly: GCF_008033685.1. NCBI lineage: Bacteria > Bacillati > Actinomycetota > Actinomycetes > Streptosporangiales > Streptosporangiaceae > Microbispora > Microbispora sp. CSR-4. The sequence goes on along the minus strand of NZ_VJVX01000001.1, from coordinate 40,720 downwards.
TGGGTGCTGGAACACGGTGAGTCGGCCCTGGCGTTGATCGTGCATCTGGCCGTCACGCCGGTGCGCGGTCTGCGGGCCGTGTTGCGCGTCCTCGCGGGTGCGCTGGTCGGCATCGCCGCACCCTCTCCCCGCCCCGTGGTGGAACCTCTCCTCCGGGTCCCTCGTCGTTCCGACTTCGTCGTGGTGGTCGCTCGGCGCGGTCCGCCTCTGGCCGTCTCCGTTCTCTGATACGGGCTGCCGCCTGCCATTGGCGGCATCGGCTCGCCATGCCGTACGCCCGTTTTCGCCGCCCTGAACCGCGCTGAACGCGGTCCGCGGCGTAACCCCCCTACGCAGGTGACGCGTACCTGTCGGTGTGCGCTCGCCGTGAACGGAGAACCCCATGACTTCTACCGCTGATATTCAGCGTGCCGTCGATCCGGCCCGGCCTCCCCAGCCCAGGCGTGCGACCTGGGCGGTGCTGCGCCCGCTGGTGCTGCGCCTGCACTTCTATGCCGGAATCCTCATCGCCCCCTTCCTGCTCGTGGCCGCGACCACGGGCCTGCTGTACGCCGCCTCTTTCCAGATCGAGAACGTCGTCTACCGGCATGAGCTGACCGCGCCGGTGACTCAGACCAGCGTTCCCCTGAGCGAGCAGGTCACTGCGGCTCGCCAGGCGCTCCCCGAAGGGAAGGTGACCGCGGTGCGGCCCGCGGCCGAGCCCGGCCTGACCACCCGGGTGCTGCTGGACGTGCCGAACCTGCCCGAAAGCACTCAGATGGCGGTCTTCGTCGACCCCGGCACCGGTCAGGTGCGCGGCACGCTGGAAAGCTACGGCGGCTCCGGCGCGCTGCCCGTACGCGCCTGGATCTCCGACCTGCACCGTCGCCTCCACCTGGGAGAGCCCGGGCGGATCTACAGCGAGCTGGCCGCCAGCTGGCTGTGGGTCGTCGCCCTCGGCGGGCTGGCGCTGTGGCTGAGCAGGCGTCGCCGCAACGGCCGCCGCCTCCGTGGCCTGCTCACTCCCGACCGCGCCGCCACTGGGCTACGCCGCACGCTGTCCTGGCACGGCTCGGTGGGCTTGTGGGCCGTGCTGGGCGTGCTGTTCCTGTCCGCCACCGGCCTGACCTGGTCGAAGTACGCCGGAGAGAACATCGGCGAGCTGCGTACGAGGTTCGGCTGGGCGACTCCGTCGATCAGCACCGATCTCGGTGAGCACGCCGGGCACACGGGGCACGCCGGGCACGCCGCGAGCGGCGGCCAGGCCGGCGACACCGCGGACGTGGGAATCGACAAGATCGCGCAGGCGGCGGCCAGCTGGCGGCTGTCCGGCCCGCTGGAGATCGTCCCGCCGGCCGAGCCCGGGGCCGCGTACGTGGTCAAGGAGATCCGCAAGACCGCTCCCACGCGACTGGACCAGCTGGCGTTCGACCCGGCGACCGGGCAGTTCGTGGGCGAGTTGCGGTTCGCCGACTACCCGCTGGCCGCCAAGCTCACCGAGTGGGGCATCGACGCGCACATGGGGCTGCTGTTCGGCCTGGCCAACCAGATCGTCCTGGCCGCGATCGCAATCGGGCTCGTCACGCTGATCGTGCTGGGCTACCGGATGTGGTGGCGGCGCCGTCCGACCCGCGGATTCGGCCGGCCCTACCCCCGCGGCGGTTGGCGGGCGGTGCACTGGGGAGTCCTGGCGCCGCTGGCCCTGCTCGCCCTCGTCGTGGGGTACTTCCTGCCCCTGATGGGCATCTCCCTGGCCGCGTTCCTGGTGATTGACACCCTACTCGGGCTCCGTTCCAGGGTCGCCGGCTAGGCGCATGGCTTGTGCAGCCGGAGCCCGGATCCGCGAGAATTCGGGCTCCGGCCACATCACCCGCCGAGTGGTGAACAGTGGGCGTGTGTGGACATGACCGTGATGCGCGTACGGCGGGGAGGGCACGGTTACGGAGCCTGGGGCCTGTAGTAGCGGGCCCGGCTCTCGCGGTTCGTCGCGGGCTCCCTTCGCGCCTCAGGCGGCGAACAGGAGAAGCAGGCCCACGACGGTGTAGACCACCATCAGCACGAGCAGGGGGATCTGGCCGAGGACGGCGGTCCGGCGGGGGGACGGGGCCAGCGCGCGGTCGTGTGCCAGGACGGTGCCCAGCACGTGGCCGATGACGATGACCGTGACCTGGAGGGTGGCGACTCCGGCGGGGGTGGTGCCGAGCGCCTGGGTGGTTCACCCGGCGGTGCCGAGCCAGTTCGCGCCGGTGTCCAGCGGGTCGGACAGCAGGGCGATGGTCCGCTGCCCATCCAGGAGGAACTCGGTGGCATCGGCCGGAGGTGCGGCACCCTCCGCTACCCCGGTGACCGTGGCGGACAGCCCGATCAGGAGACTGGCATGCCGGGCTGGATCTGGGCGGTCGTGGCCGCGCTCGCTGTTCTCGAAGTGGCCGCCGTCCTGCTGGACGTGGCAGGAAACCGTCGACGCCGCCGCTCCCGGACAGCTCGGAGGACCCCGGATCAGGACCGGAGAACGGTGAGCGCGACTGACGGACGCGGCGCGAGAGTTTGAAGGAGGCTCGTTCGCGCCTCTCCGCATCAGGTTGTCGGGGCTGGGGAGAGAAGTCCCGGGCGGCGGCCCGTGGTTGGAACAGTGCTGCGGAAGGATCTCCTAGCACCACGGGCCGCCGCGGTCTTGGGCGGGAAGGTTCAGGCCACGCCTCGCGCGGCCTCAAAGCGGGAAGTCACGTCGGTCCAGTTGACCAGGCTCCAGAGCTTTTCGACGTAGTCCGGCCGGACGTTGCGATACTGCAGGTAGTAGGCGTGCTCCCAGGCATCGAAGACCAGGAGCGGGGTGGTGTTCATCCCGACGTTGCCGTGGTGGTCGTAGACCTGCTCGACGACGAGCCGGCGGGAAAGGGGCTCCCAGGCCAGAACTCCCCAGCCGGAGCCCTGCACCGTGCTGGTCGCGGTGGTCAGCTGCTTCTGGAACGCCTCGAAGGAGCCGAAGTGCTCGTCGATCGCGTCGCGCAGTGCCCCGTCGGGCCGGTCACCGCCGTCCGGTGAGAGGTTCTGCCAGAAGATCGTGTGCAGGACGTGCCCGGACAGGTTGAAGGCGTAGGTCTTCTCCAGGCCGACCAGTCCGCTGAAGTCGCCCTTGTCCCGGGCTTCGGCGAGGCGATCGAGGGTGTCGTTGGCGCCCTTGACGTAGGCGGCGTGATGCTTCGCGTGGTGCAACTCCAGGATCTCGCCCGTGATCGCCGGTTCGAGCGCGGCGTAGTCGTAGGGCAGGTCGGGCAGGGCGTACTGGCCCATCAGGTCCCTCCAAACAGTTATTGCGAATCACTTGCAACTACATCTATCACGCAACACGGAGGTGTGAGTGTGATCGCTGTGATCGTCGAACTCGAACCTCCATCGGGGTGCAGGACCACGCTGCCGCTGTCCGCGTCGATCGCTGTGAGCGGATCGACGTCCTCAGGCGGCAGGAGCCATCTCGGACAGGTGACGGATGGATCCGCCGGACGGTCCGGTCCAGCGGATGAGCAATTCGTCGTCGTGGGTGATGGCCAGCACTCCGGCCCCCGATTCGAGGCGGTAGGCCTCCAGCCGTGCGACGAGATGGGCCTGGGTGGACGCGTCGAGCATGGTGGTCATCTCGTCGCAGATCACGTAGCGAGGGCGGAGGGTGAGGCTCCGGGCGACGCACGCCCGCTGGAGCTGACCGTCGGAGACCTCATGTGGGCGGCGGGAGAGCAGTTCGGGTGTCAGGCCCATCTCCTCGGCCAGTTCCCGCGCGTGCTCGATCGACCGGTGGGCGGCGCGGAGGGGTTCGGCGATAACGTCGAGCAGGGTGAAGCGGGGGTCGACGGCGAGCCGGGGCTGTTGGAATATCAGTGCGACCTGGCCGCGAAGCTCGCGTGGGACGCGGTGGCGCCAGCGGCGGACGTCCACTCCGTCGACGGTGAGCCTGCCCGCGGCGGGCTTCAGCAGCATGGCGAGCACGCGGGCGAGCGTGGACTTCCCGCAGCCGCTCGGCCCGGCGAGTCCGGTCACCTGTCCGGGCGATACCTCTATGCCGACGCCGCCCAGTACCCGTTGGCGGCCGTAGGAGACGACGACGCCCTCAGCGCGCAACATGGCTCTCCAGAGGGTGGTGGCAGGCCACCCGGTTGTCACCGAGGGGTGGCAGGGGCAGTCGTCCGCAGTCGTCGGTTGCCCTGGCGCAGCGCGGCCGGAAGGCGCACCCTTCGGGCAGATCGGTGAGCTCGGGCGGCTGGCCGGGAATCGCGGCGAAACGCCGGGAAGGCAGCGCGTCCAGCAGCCCTGCGGCGTACGGATGACGGGGCCCGGTGAAGAAGTCGGCTGCCGGTTCGAGGGACAGGATACGGCTGGCGTACATGACGGCGACGTGGTCGGCGACCTGCTGCGCCGCCCGCAGGTCGTGCGTGATGAGCAGGACGGCCCGGCCGTCGTCGGCGAGGCGGCGTAGCTCGGCCATGGTCGCCTCGACGAGGGGGCGGTCGAGGCCGCTGGTCGGCTCGTCGGCGATGATCAGCCACGGGTCGCCGGCGAGGGCGATCGCGTTGACCACACGCTGCGCCATCCCGCCGGAGAGCTGGTGGGGATAACGGTCGAGGTCAGATGGGCGCAGGCCTGCCCGCTCGGCCAGCGTGTCGGCGTGATCGGGGTTTCCTAGCTCGTGCAGGGCCTCGGTGAGCTGGGCGCGCGCTGTGCGGACCGGGGTGAGATGCGTGGTGGGACTCTGCGGGACGAGCCCGATGCGTCGGCCCCGCACGGTGCGTGCGAGGACCTTCTCCGGTGCCGCAATCAGGTTTACGGGGGGTGTGTCGCCGGACTCGAGCCAGGCGGCGCCCTCGACCGAGGCGTTGCCGGGGAGCAGGCCCATAAGGGCGTGGGCCATCACGGATTTGCCGCAGCCGGATTCTCCGACGAGGGCGAGGCACTGACCGCGCCGCACCTCGAAGTGGGCGTCGGTGACGGCCCGCACGGTGGCGCCGGGTAGGTGGAAGCGAACCGACAGGCCCTCGACGCGGAGACGTGGTGGTTTCACAGCTGCAGCTCCGATCGCCAGCGCGGATTGGATCGGTCGCGCCAGTACTGGGCGAGCGCGGAGATCGCCAGGGTCGGCAGGAAGATGAACAGGCCGGGGAACAGCGAGGCCCACCAGTTGCCGGCGAGCAGGGACCGCGCACCGTCGTTGATCATGTTCCCGAGTGAGGCGAGATGGGCCGGCAGTCCCAGGCCGAGGAAGCTGAGCGCGGTCTCGTGCCAGATGGCGTGCGGGATCATCAGCACCGCGGCGAGCATGATGTGCGGTATCAGATGGGGCAGGAAATGGCGGCGCACGATCCGCAGCCGCCTCGATCCGCCGGAGATCGCGGCGTCGACGAACGGCCGGGCGCGCAGGGTCAGGACCTCGGAGCGCACGATCCTGGCCGCGGTCATCCAATGGGTGAGCGCGACCGATACGACGACGGCGGTGGTGCTCGGGGTGAACAGCGCGACGATGAAGATGCCGAACAGCAGGTGCGGCACGGAGTTGAAACCGTCGACGATCCTCATGATGAGCCGGTCCAGCGTCCCGCCGGCCGCTCCGGCGGCGAGCCCGGCCAACGTGCCGATCGTGACAGAGACGACGGCCGCGGCGAGACCGACGAGCACGGAGACGCGCAGGCCGTACACGGCGCGCAGCAGCACGTCGCGGCCCACCTCGTCGGTGCCGAACGGATGCCTGAGCGAGGGCGGCAGCGAGGCGGCGTGAAGGTCGACCAGTTGCTGGTCGAGCCTGGCGAACAGCGGCACGAGCACCACGGCGAGCAGGAGCAACACCAGCGTCACCGCGGCGCCGCGTGGGAAGCGGCGTCGGGAACGTGTGAGCCCACCCGCGACTCCTGTCGCCATCAGCTCACCCCCAGGACCCGCACCCGCGGGTCGGCGATCACGTACGCGGTGTCGGCGAGCAGGTTGCCGGCGACCACCGCAAGGGTCGCCAGCAGCGTGAGCGCGGCGAGCAGCGGGAAGTCCGCGGCGAGCGCCGCCTGCACGGACGCGGAGGCCACTCCGGGCCAGGAGAAGACGGTCTCGACGAGGATCGCCCCGGTGACGAGCTCGGGAACGCGGGCGCCCAGCAGGGTGATGAACGGCAGCAGCGCCGACCGGAGCGCGTGGCGGACGACGACCGTGCGTTCGCGCAGGCCACGGGCCCGGGCGCCGATGACGAAGTCCTCCCGCAAGGTCGTGATCAGCGACTCGCGGACGAACAGCACCAGCCATGAGGACTGCGAGAACGCCAGGACGGCCACCGGGAGGATCATGTGCCGGAGCACGTCGGCGGGCTCCACCGTCCCGGACGCCGCGTCGGTGAGGCCGCCGGGAGGCAGCCATCGCAGTCTCACGGCGAATATCCAGATCACGATGAGCGCGGTCCAGAACACCGGAGCCGCTTCGTTGGCATAGGCCGTGCCGCTGATCAACCGGTCGGCCCAGGAGTCACGACGCCAGGCCGCCAGCGACCCCAGCACGAGGCTTGCGGCCAGCATGACGACCATGGCGCAGCTGGCCGCGAGCAGGGTCCATCCCAGCCGTTCCCCGATCACCTCGGCGACGGGCCGGTGCATGCTCCGTGACTCCCCGAGATCGCCGCGGAGCAGGTTGCCGAGCCAGGTGAGGTACTGCTCGGCGAGTGGCCGGTCCAGACCCCAGTTGGCCCGTATCTGCCGGGCGATCTCCGGGCTCGTGGTCAGCGCCCGATCGCCGAGATACTGCCGCACCGGATCAAAGGGCGACGCCTTCGCCAGCACGAACATCCCCAGCGTGACGACCAGGAGCAGCGGCGCGGTGAACGCCAGCCTCCATGCCGCCATCCGTCCCAGGGCGCGCGTCATGCGGCGGGCTTCCACTCCGCCAGGGTGCGGAACAACCCGCCGGTGGCATGCTCGTGCGCTTCCACGGCCGGAGCGATGCCGGTCCACTTCCCGCGCACGACGTAGACGTGCTGGAGATAGACCAGGTAGGTCCAGACCTCGTCGTCGCGAATGCGCTGCTGCAAGGCGTCGTAGGTCTGCTTGCGCACGGTCGGGTCGGTCTCCGCCCGCCCCTTCTCCAGTAGGGCGTCGACGTCAGGCTCCTTGTAGTGGCCGGGATTGAAGAATCCCTGGCCGGAGAAGCTGGAGTGGAACATCTCGTAGTTGATGTAGTCGGGGTCGTACGGACTTCCGTAGCCCATGATGAGCGCGTCCTTGGCCATGCGGGGTTCGATGGCGTCCCAGTCCAGCCCTGCCAGCCGTACGTCGACACCGATCTTCTTGGCGTCCGAGGCGACAGCGAGGGCGAGATCCTTCCGCAGGGAATCGCCTGCGGGGTACATGAGCGTGAAGGAAGCGGGCGTTCCGTCCTTCACTCGGACGCCACCCGAGCCCGGCTTCCATCCCGCCTGGTCCAGAAGCCGGGCCGCCTGGTCGCGGTCGGGGGTGGGCGTGCCGTCCACGGCCGGGTTGTGCCAGGTGGTGCCGGGCGCCACGGGACCGAAGGCCGGCCGACCGGCACCCGCGAGGATGGCCCCGACCATGGCCGAGCGGTCCAGCGCCAGGCTCAGCGCCTTGCGGATGGCCTTGTCGCCGGTGACCGGCGCGTCCAGGGGGAACATCACACCGCGGTAGTCCGCGCTCGGCACCTTGTAGACGGTCAGGCCGACCTGGTCTTCGAAGCGGGCGGCCGCCTTGGGTGGCAGCTCGGTGGCGTCGAACTCGCCCGCCGCCATCCGGGTGGCGCGTACGTTGTCGTCGGCCGAGTACGCCATGACCAGGCGTTTGATCGCCGGGGCGCCGCCCCAGTACGACTGGTTGGCCTCCAGGACGACCTTGTCGCCCGGGGTCCAGGACACGAACCGGTACGGTCCCGTTCCGACAGGCTTGGTGTTGAACGCGGCCTTGTCCAAGCTCTGGCCCTGCAGCAGACGCCGCGGCACGATGCCCAGCGTGGCGCGCTGCAGGATCGGCGCGTAGGGATGCTTGAGATGGAACACCACCGTGGCCGGATCGGGCGCTTCGACGGACTCGATCGCCGTGTAGTCACCCCGGATGCCGGAGTTGTTCTTCGGGTCCAGCACGGCCTGATAGGTGTAGGCCACGTCATCGCTGGTCAGAGGCGTGCCGTCGTGGAACCGCACACCCTGGCGGAGGGTGAAGGTCACGGTCGTGCCCTTGACGTCGGGCAACCGTTCGGCCAGCGCCGGCGCCAGCGTGAGATCCGCATTACGCCGGACCAGACCGTCGAACAGTAAGGACCCGCCATCAGGTTCATAGCCGAGCACCGGGTTCAGTGTGTCCGGCTCAGAAGCGAGACCGAGGACGAACGTGTCCCGCGTTCCCGGATTGCTCGACGAGGTGCCAGGTGACGATGGCGCCGTGCAGGAGGCGGACAGGCCGAGGATCGCCACCACGCCGAGCCGGGCGAGGGTGACAAACCGGGCACGGAGGATCTTCATGGGGCGAAGGTAAAGCGCCCAGGCAACTTATTGCAAGTTATTCGCAACTGCGAAAGACTTGCTATGTGCTGGTGGATGACCTGGACGCGGCCGAAGTGCTCAGATGGCAACAACCGATGCACGATCTCTACATCGAATGCTTCTCCGTACCGCCCTGGTCAGAGCCGGAGGAGCGCCTGCGTGCCTTCCCCTCGCGACTCGCGGGCCACGTGGCGCAACCCGGGTTCCGCTCCGCGCTAGCCTCGGAGGACGGCACCTTGCTCGGCGTCTGTTACGGCTGGCCCGCACGCACGACCAGAGACGCCGATCCGCTGATAGAGCAGGTACACGACGCGGTCGGTCCCGCCGCCTTCGCGGAGATGTCGCGCAACGCCTTCGAAGTAGTGGAACTGATGGTCGCCGGAAAAGCGAGAGGCAGTGGCCTCGGCAGGACGCTTCTCCACCGTGTGGCCGGTGGATGCGAACGAGCGTGGCTGCTGACGTTGAAAGACAGCCCGGCCGCTCGTCTCTACCAGCATCTCGGATGGATGTCCAAGGGCGAGTTCGACAGCTCTACCGGTCATCGCCTCGTCGTCTACGCGCGAGAGAACCACGTCTCCGTGAGCGCATGAGCGGAAATTGGCCGGTACGGCGATGCGGGGACATGCCTTGTACGCCTCTGAGCCCAAGGTCTGCCTTTCTCCTCCGTGCTCGTCAACCGGGTCGGCGACATCTCCAAACGGCAATCGCCCACTACGACCCCTACAAGGTGAATTGATGGTTCACGCCGGTGACGGCAACCGCGCTCATTCAGCTGGCCATCACTTTCCTGCAGATGCCAGCAATGAGGCGTGTCCTGGTTGTACGACGGCCAGAAGAGCCCACTTGAGTTGTTAGAAACAGCCTCGCAAATGCTTGAAGTGCAAGATCGAATACTTAGAGTAGGGACGGCTGTCGAGGATCAACGGGGGAGACATGGCATCGAGGGCAGGGTTGTCCGTCGCGCTGCTGGCCGGGGCGCTGGTCTTGGGGACGGTCGGATCGGCGCGGGCCGGCGCGCCAGGCTGGAGCGATGCTTACGGCGAGGGCCGCGTGAGCGTTCCGGCGGATCGATCGATGATCAAGGTCTGCGACGGCAGGAAGGACAACGTGGCCTACAAGGCCGTGTGGCACAACGACAATCCCGTCGACGCGCGCAAGCCGTTCGAGGTGCGGGCGCCGCAGGGCGGCTGTGCTACCGACAGTTCCCTGTTCGGATCGGTCAAGGTCTTCAAGCTTTGCCAGGGGGAGATCGGTTCGGACAAGCGCGTCAGGTGGGGTGCCTGCAGAGCGGCGGTATGGCCGGGCGGCCGCTGACCGACCCTGCTCGGGGCGGCGCGACTGTCGTAGGCAACCGGTCAGCCGCTCGCGCCGCCCCCGAGGGTGTGCTGAATCTCGCCCTGCTTCTGCTCCACCACTGTCTTGATCAACGTGGCCAGGCCCAGTGCGACGCCGGCGATGATGGCCGTGATGATCACCCACTCAACGGCCGAGGCTCCACGCGTCGGAGCTGTTCGCGCGTGCTGAATCCGAACACCCAGGTACGCCCGCAGGTAGATGGCCCAGGGATGGTTCACTCCGCCTCGACATCCTTCGTAGCTGTGCGGGGTGAGGCATTGCGGAGCCCACCCTCTGTTGCTTACTGAAACCGGCGATGTGCAAATTGTCGCCGACGTGGCGCTCTCTGGCAGGCAGAACCAGCTCGGAATTTGGAACTCCATCCCACGCCTTCATGCAGCGGCGAGGTTCAGTCTCCTGCGCCGTTTGACGCCCCCGCCTCGTGCTAGTTCTGCCGTTCAGGCGACAGCCTCTCCCTGTCACCTCTAAAGATCACGGACAGTACCTGCTGGAGTACCGCGACGTGCCCGAGGCGTTGGAATGGCGGCAGTCGGTCCACGGCGCTGCACCCGCAGTCTGAGTCCCGCAGGGCGGGAGCAAGATATTCGTAATGTCCCGTTACCGCTGCATCCGGCGGGATGTGGCGGGGAACATTCGTGATCAGAACCGCCCACTCCCGCCACTGGTTCGGGGTGGGTTCTGATCGATTGCGACCGGGCGCGGTCGTCGGGGGAGCGGTCACGAAGATGTCTGATGAGGGAGAGGACACCGGGTCCAGGCAGGTGCGGCAGCGGCGGCGTCAACGCCAGGCGGTGCCGCGGCCGCATGTGGTGAAGTTCGTGCTGACCGAGGAGGAGTACGCCGACTTCCGCACGGCCGCCGAACGTCTTGGGCTGGCGCGCGGGGCCTATGCGGCGGAGGCGGCCCTGGCGGCGGCGCGGATGGTGAACCCGCCGATGCCCGACCCGCTGCGTGAGGCGTTGATCGAGCTGATGCACGCCGCTGGCCAGGTGCGCCGCATCGGGGTCAACCTCAACCAGGCCGTCGCGGCGCTCAACGCGACCGGCGCCGATCCCGGCAACCTGGTTCCGTACGCCGCCGCGTGCTTGCGGGCGGTGCAACGCTTGGACGGAATCGCGGAAGGCGTCCGGAAGGCGATCCGGTGATCGGAAAGGTGATGCGCGGGCGCCGCGTCGGCGGGTTGCTGTACTACCTGTACGGCCCGGGCCGGGCCAACGAGCACGTCAACCCGCACATCGTCGTCGGGTGGCGGCATCCGGCCGAGGTGGAGCCGTCGCTCCGACCGGAAGGCGGGCGGGATTTCCGAAATCTGATCGGATTGCTCAACCAGCCGCTCGCCGCGCTGGGGGAGCGCGGTTACGCCGAGCCGGTGTGGCACTGCGTCGCCCGTGCCGCACGCCAGGACCGCATCCTGAGCGATGACGAGTGGGCGCAGGTCGCCCAGGAGATCATGACCCGCACCGGTCTCGCGCCGGCCGACGATGACAACGGCGTGCGCTGGGTCGCCGTGCGGCACGCCGACGACCACATCCATATCGTCGCCACGCTCGCCCGCCAGGACGGCACCAAGCCCCGGACCTGGAACGACTTCTACCGGGTACGGGAGGCCTGCCAAGCCGTCGAGCGCCGGTACGGCCTGCGCGTGACCGCACCCGGAGATCGGACGGCGGCGCGCCGGCCGACCCGCAGCGAGACGGAACAGACCCGGCGGCGCGGGTGGGACGAGGTGCCGCGGACGGTGCTACGGCAGCACGTCGTCACCGCAGCCGCCGCAGCGGCCTCGGAAGAGGAGTTCTTCCGGTCGTTGGAAGCCGCCGGGGTGCTGGTGCGGCAGCGGATGAGCCAGCGCAATCCCGGCGAGGTGACGGGGTACGCGGTGGCGCTGCCGAAGCATCGCAACCGCGCCGGCGAGCTGGTGTGGTTCGGCGGCGGCAGGCTCGCCGCCGACCTCACTCTTCCGAAACTCCGCGCCCGGTGGCGCGGCGGAAGCGATCACCACCCCGACGGAGCGGGTGCCGACGACCGCCGGGAGATCTGGGAGCTGGTGACGACGGCCGCCCGGCAGGCCGCCGCGCAGCTGCGCGAGGCCACAGTCGGCGAAACGGGCGGCGCGGCGGACGTGCCCGGGGCGACCTCCGACCTGCTACATGTCGCGGCGCGCCTGCTGAAGGACCAGCGGCTTCGCAATGCCGCAGAGGCATTCGACCGCGCCGCGCGAGAGCCGTACGCGCGGATTCTGCCACCGACACGAGCAGGGCTGGAGCTGCGGAGGGCCGTGCGAAGGCTCGGTGCCGGGACGCGAGGGTCCGGAGGATCGCTCATCGCCGACATCGCGGCGCTGGTCGTCGCGGTGGCCGAGCTCCGTACGGCCCAGGGCAGGATGGCCCAGGCGGTCGCGGCACGAGCGGCGGCCCAACACCTCGCTGTGGCGTCACCTGCGGCGGGTGCCCCGGTACGGCTGGCCGCGGCGGACTTCCCGCAGCCCGTCGCCAGGCCGCTCGGCACGGATCCCGGCCAGAATCCTCGCTCGTCCGGGCGTTCCGCCGGTCCTCCGGCACCATCCGCGTCACCCCGGCATAGGTAGCTGGAAGATCGTTATTTTGCTCGCGCGACTCGGCTCTGAGCTGCGCTGTTGCACCGGCATAGCTGCCTATCGTGGTTGATCATCTTCGCTTCGTGATCGACCCGGGGGTGCCGTCGTGACAGCCAGCAATCCGTTCCGAGGCCGGACGGCGATGTGGCGGTCGGCTGCCGCAGGAGTGCTGGCAGGCGCCGCAGCGCTGGCCGTGGCGGGAACCGCTCAGGCGGACCCGCCGCCCGGCTGCCCGCACCTGACCGGTACGGCAGGCCGGTACGTCGACAACACGAAGTTGTGTGCGGCCATGCAGCGCGAGGTGCAGAACTGGCTCGCTGGTGACAGCATCGACGTGGGCCGCGCCGTACGGGACTCGTGGCGCGGGCAGGCCTCGCAGCCGGCCCCGGAGCAGTCCCAACAGGTCGTACGCCTTCCGCAGGTTCCACAGCAGCCGACAGCTGCTCCAGCCGCCGCACCTTCTCTCATGGCTACAAAGAGTCCCGAGAAGGTGGCGGCGGCGGCACCCATAAGCCGTGACGGTGAAGCGGAGGAGCATCACGTCCGGAACCGGCCCCGGCGCGATCGCCGGCGGACGCTAGGCCATCCTGCGGCGAGCCCGGCAGCAACGGCCACGAGGGAGAATCCGCAGGTGATAGAGGAGGTGGCGGCGAGACGTGGGCTTGACCATCGGCCAACGGCAATCATCGCTCGAACGCCCTCAGCCAAGCCTCTGACGCGGCCAAAGAGGAGCCCGGCACCGCGGTCGACGCTCAGCGAAGAGCATGAGCCGGCTCCCTATGCAGCGAACGCCACTCTGGAGTCGTCGGCGTCGACGATGTCCCTGACGATTCCCGTCGGCCTTGCCGCGCTGCTTGTGCTCGCCATCGCCTACCACCGACGACGTCAGTGTGTCGGCGCTGCGGTGATGTGGTGGCGGCGTACCCGTCTGACCAGGCAGGGCGATCGGCTGGTTCGCTACAGCGAGGTGAGGGACATGTTGCCGTTCCCACCGGTGGAAGCCTCGGAAGAGTCGGTCACCGTCATAAGGTCCGACGATGATGTGCCGGTCACAACGCTCGACTCCATGCTCGAACAGGAGTCGACGAGCTTGGGTTACCTCGTCGCGCTGGCGGCCATGAACGGGACGGGACTCACCGGACCGGGCGCGGAGAACGTGACGCGTGCCATGGTCCTGGAGCTGTTGGCCGGGCGTCATATGGCGGCTCGCGTACTCGTGCCGCGCGAAGACGCGGTGCGCCTGTTCGGCGAGGAAGCGCTACACACGGCGAATCCGGGGCTCGTGGTGCTCGACACCATGCAGGAGGTAGTGACCGAGCTGGAAGTGGAGATCGTCAGACGAAGCGGGCAGCGTACGGACGCGAGAGTTCCGGAGGGCCAGTCCTGGTTGTTCGTCATTGCCTCGCCGGGTGCCGCAGCTGAGCGGCTGCACCGAATCGTCCAGGGCGGTACGGAGGATCTGATTCTGGGGGTCTTCCTCGGCGACTGGCCGTATGGCATCACCTGCACCGTCGACGAACACGGCGTCATCCTAGATCTGGAAGGACGCTCGGCCCCAGCCTGGACCGCGCATCGCCTGGCGATCTGCAGCCAGTCCGACGCGGTTCGGCATCTGGAGGGCTGTGATTGACGGACGTCATCGGCGGTCGTGGCGGATGGGCAGTGCGAAGGCCAGGAAGAGCGCTGCCGGCCAGCCGATGCAGGTGAGGCCGCCGAAGAAGTTGAACGCTATGAGTAGAAGGACGTTCTCCACGCCGCGTAAGAGCCCGATCAGCGTTGGCAGGAGGTACAGCACAACGAGCAGCAGGATCAGGCCGATCCAGAACAGGTAGCTGTGCGCGAGGGCGTCCACCTCTCCCATCCTTTCGTAATCGACCGATCACGGGCGGCGATTAAGAGTAGCTGTCCGAGCTGGCTGCGCCGTAGCTCCTGCCGTCGCCCTGGTGCTGCCACACGCTTCGACAACTTTGTCGATGGTGTGCGGGAAGTCCTCCTGGGCGAGCCTCACGACCGGAGGCAGCTGAGGCCGAACGGGCGCTGGATATCCGGTTCGCGGGCATGGCTCTCGGGCGAACAACGGGGTGACTTCCCGCATGGCCGCTTCGGGAGTATGTCCTTCGACTCGCAGCCGGTCATAGCGGTTCATTGCGTACGGGTGGAGCTCTCGCAGCCGGCTTTCGCATCTCAACAGTGCGCGCTCGGCGCCCGGGTCGTTCGTCGCGTACGGCAGGGCCGCTCCCCAGGCGCGGCTCACCTGCAGCAGGTCGGCGGTGCGCAGCCATGCCGGGTCGTTGGCGGGCAGCCACTGCAGTCGTGCCGCCCGATGGGCGGCGCGTTGCTTGGTGCGGAGGGCGTCTGCTGCCTGACGCTCCCGCTCGGCCTGTTCGCGTACGCGCTGGGCCTTCACGTGCAGCCACACCTGAACTGCCGCCGCGGCAGTAGGGGTGACCTGCACTACCTTCTGCATGCCGTGGGCGGCTGCCTCACGGAGTGGGTCCGCGTAGTGGTCGTTCATTCGCTCTCCTCTCGCCCGAGCGTGTGGTCGTGCTGCCGGATGTGGGCGCTGCCGGGAAATCGGCGAGGGCCAGCTGGGCGGTCACCGAATCGGTGGTGGTCTCGGTGACGGTCGCATGGTCGAAGTTGAGCTGCGCGGCGACACGGGCGACCTGCCGGGCGACGTCACGGGGTGCCATCGTGGCGATAGCCGCACCGGCGGCGCGAAGTGCGCCGACACGCCCTTCGGCGTACTGCAGGGAGTCGTGCCAGGGCTCGATGGCGGCGTCGGTCACCAGGTCGGCCAGGGGCCGTACTCGCACACGAAGCAGTGCCGCAAGCCTTTGGGGGCCGGCGTCGCTGAGTACCGCAGCTGGATCCCAGTCCGATGGGAGCACGAAGGCTTCCGCCGTACCGGCGTCTTTGAGTAGCGAGTAGGAGCGTGCCGCGGCTTGCCGCCCGGCGCGGTCGCCGTCGAAGGCGACCAGCACACCGTCGGCGCGCAGGTCGGCGGCTGCGTCGAGAGCCCTGACCTGGTCGGGGGTGAGGCTGGTGCCGCACAGGGCGAGCCCGGCCAGACGACCCCCGCCGGCGACGGTGACGGCGATGGCATCCAGGGGGCCTTCGGTGATGACCGGCTTGGCCCCGGCGCTGAGCGTGTGCAGGCCGAACAGCGCCCGTCCCTTCGCGTAGATAAGGGTGTTCGGGCTGTTGAGGTATTTGGGTTCGCTCGTACGGCTGCGACCGATGAAGGCGATCGTGGTCGCGTCGCGCTCGGTGATGGGGAACATGACCCGGTCGCGGAAGAAGTCGATGAGCATGCCGCGGGTGGTCCGCCGGGCCAGGCCGGAGGCCTCGATCGCGGTGTCAGGGAAGCCGAGGCTGCGCAGGTGTCTGGTCAGCGCTCGCCATTCGTTCGGGGCGTAGCCGATGCGCCACTGACGCTGCACGTCGTCGTCGAATCCACGCTGACGCAGGTAGTCGGGGACCCAGCTGGTGGAGACGTGGGCCTGGAAAAAGCGTTCGGCGTGCTCGTGGATAGCGAGGAGCATGAGGTCGCGTCCTTAGACCGGCTCGCGGCGGAGCCCGATGGCGGTGGCCAGCCAGCGCAGCCGCTCGTTCGCGATGCGGTGGCCCTGAGCACGGAGCTGGGCGGCCAGGTCCATCTGGCTCAGCCGTACGCCGCGCTGCTCGGCCCTGGCGACGATGGCCTGAGCAGCCTGGATGAGCTGGTCGTCGGAGTCCTGCTGCTGTGGGATCTGAGGAGTGGGAAAGGCCGCGCCAGCGAGTTGGAGTCGTACGGCGGTCCGTTCGGACAGGGGCGCCTTCCACCGCCACAGCCAGCGGCCGTGCGCCTGGTGGAGCGCGGAGACGGCTTCGAGGTGGAGGTATTCGAGCTGGAGGCCGCGGGGGTAGCTCGTAACGTTCCACAGCACCATGCGTCGCCAGAGCATGAAGCTGGAGACGGGGGCGAGGAGCCAGCGTGAAAGAGGTACCCGCTCACGCCGGGTGCCCGTGGCCAGGCCGACCCAGCGGCGGATGAGGTGGCGGATTCCCTCGACCACCGTGACGAACAGGACGGGCATGGCCGCGTGCATCAGGCCGGCGATCGGGTCACCGTGTGCGGCGGAGATGTTGAGGATGACGGTGGCGGTGATGAACGTCCAGGCGATCCAGCGCAGGACCGGCCAAGGCAGATCGGCGAACTCCATGAGGAGGTCCCAGGCCAGCAGGGCGAGGATGCCGAGGTCGATGCCGATCGGGACGATCCACGCCTGCGGGCCGAACCATGGCTCGGCGAGGCGGCGCAGGGTGGCGAAGGAGCCGATCCCGCCGAGTACGGCCAGTGCGACTACGAGCGGAGCCACGACGCACGCGGCCAGGGCGACGGCCTGGGTGAGGTTGCGGGTCACCGGCCGCCACCTGCTGCAAGGTGGGTCGCGGCTTGGGCGACGCCCTCGTCGTTGGCGGGGGAGAGGATCAGGCCGTGATGGGTGACGTAGGCGTAGACGCCTTCGGCGCCCGCGCAGTACACAGTCTCGGTGCCGACGGTGAGGGCCCACTGGCCGTTGCGGCGGCGGATCAGCCGGGCTGGCAGGTGGCGGCTGACCTCAAGGCCGAGGCGGACGAGTCGTTCATGACGAGCTTTGCTCTCGTCAGGTGCTCGCATCGGTGTGGCTCGCATCGGTAACCTTCGGGCGTGGAGAGGCGGACTCCATCAACTAAAGTTGATGGCGAGAGCAGGATAGGCACTCTCCGTCACCGGCTGTCAACTAAAAGCGATGAAGCAGGGCGCGTGTCGCTCCAACTTGATGTGGTGAGCAGTGGCTGACGACCGAAGCGCGGCGAACACCACGCGGTCCCTCGCCGACAAGATCGAGTGGTTGATCCAGAACCGCTGGCCGGCGGGTAACCGGCCGCCTAAGAACAACCTCGAGGCGGCGGCGGCAATCTCGGAGGCGACGGGGGAGGAACTGTCGTCGACAACGATCTGGAAGCTGCGGACGGGTAGGTCGGACAATCCCCAGCTCAAGACGTTGAAGGCGCTGGCCAGGTTCTTCGGCGTGCCGATCGGCTACTTCGGCGACGACGAGGACGCTGAGGCGATGGCCGACCAGGTGGCGGCGTCCTCTTTAACCGGAGAATCCGGGCTCAACCGTGAGGCGCTCCGCGCCCTGGTCGAGATGTCCGACGGCGGCCGCCAGCTCGTGGCCGACTTCATCATCAGTGCCGCCCGCCTCGAACGCGGCAGAGGTCACTGAAGGTTCGGTGTACCTCTGTAGCACACCATGATCTTGCTCTATAGGGGTTCGAGTCGCTGGGGGTCTGGAATCAAATCACTATGCGCGGATCGCTGCCGCTGACCTCTCCCTGGACGAGGAGGCCTGAACAGTGATGGCCCCGAACTTCCTTGCGGTACACCAGATCTAGCGTACGACGATCGCCGGCGTTTTCCTGCTGGCCGCGAGGTGGTGCTCACAGTGGCGGAGGCAGGGCTCGTGCATGTGCCTGAACGACACGACCACCGCGATCAGCGCCAGTATCGCGACACCCCCTGGCGGCACCGATAATTGGACCGGTTGTTGGTCCGCGACCCTTTGATGGACCGCTGACAGAGGCCGCAGCGCAGCAGCCCTCTGAACGCATAGGTCCGTGGTGTACCGAGGATCACAGGAGCGAACTGGACACGTTCGAAGTCCGTGCGGACCCGGGATCACGCTGCCTGACGTGATGGATCCCCGTGGCGTCGCCACGGGGATCCATCACGTCAGCACCTCGGTCGCGCGTTGCTTGTTCCACACCTGGTTGCCGGTGTAGCGAGGGTTGCGGAGGATGGACGTGGTGCCGTCCGTCCGCATCTCGCCGGAGCGGTGAGAGTTCCGCGCGCGGTCATGGGCGGACGGGCAGGGCACTCCGCGGGCATTGAGGGTGGCGGCGATCCGCCCGGCCTTGGCCGGCACTGCGTCATGACAGCAAGGTTTCTCCGATCCACCCATTGGGGTCGCAGCCGGGAGGGATGGCGAACACGGCGGAACCGATCGGTGTGGTCCACTCGTTCAGCAGGTCCGCCTCGGCCAGTCGCTCCTGTACCGGGATGAACTGCCGGGCGATGTCGGCCTGGTAGGAGGCGAACAGCAGCCCGGTGTCGGCGGTGCCGTCGGGGGAAACGCCCTCGTCGTAGTTGTAGATGCGACGGAGGATACGTGCGCCGGGGTCGGCCACGTGTGCTCGCCGGATGTGGGCGTATTCGGAGATGACCGGCAGCCCGGCGGGGGTGAGCCGCGCGAAGTCCGGTTCGTCGTGCTCGCGGGCGCCGGTGAGCGGGGCGCCGTCGGTGAGGCGGCGGCCGATCGTGAACTCCTTGGCCACGGTGTCGGCGGCGTCCCAGGTCTCCATCTCCGCGCGGATGCGCCGTAGGACCAGGGTGGTCCCGCCGCGCAGCCACTCCTGCTCCCCGGCGAACCAGACCGCCCGATCGAAGTCGGGTGTGCCGGCGACGGGGTTGACGGTCCCGTCGAGCTGTCCCATCACGTTGCGCTGGGTGGTGTGGGGCTGCTGGGAGTGCGCGGCCCGCCGGAAGCCCCGCTGGGTCCAGCGGACCTTCGCGAACGACCGGGCGTCCTTGACGAGCACCCGCAGCGCATGGGTGACGGTGAGCGGGTCGTCCGCGCAGATCTGGACGAGCAGGTCGCCGCCCGTCCACCGCTTCTTCAGCCGGTCGATGCCGAACGCGGGGAGGGGAGCGATGAACTCCGGCCGCTGATCGGAGGTCTTGGTGGCCGCGAACAGACCCGGTCCGAAGCCGAAGGTGACGGTCAATCGGGCGGGCAGCACGGCCAGATGGGGCTCGGTGTCGGCGAGCGCGGGCTGTCCCTGAGTGATGCGCCGGGCGTCGTCGGTGAGCACGCGCATCAGCCGCGCCACGCTCTCACGGTCCGAGCCCGCCCGCAGGTCGAACGCCACGAACGCGGCGTGCGCCTGCGGAGTCGTCGCGACACCGGCCTGGTGGGCGCCGTAGAACGGCTCCACCGCCGTCGCCCGGGGCGAGTTCACGTCCGGATCGGCGGTACGGCCCGCCGTAACCGTGTCGTCGGCGTCGGCGCTCGCCCGCGCCACGACGGCCCCGCTCGTCGCGGCGGCGGCGACCACGGCGCCGCCGGACAGCAGCGCCCTGCGGCTCAGTCGCGGGCGGGAGACGTCATCTGTCCCATTGAGCCGCTCACTCATCCATGCCGCCCATGTCGGCGCCCGGCTGGTAGTTCTCCTTGGCTCCCGCGAAGTCCTTGCCCAGAGCCGTGAAGGTGTAGGTGCCGCCCCCCTGAAGCTCCAGCGTGAACGGCACTTCGGACCCTGGCTTGATCTCGGAAGGCACGTCCATGACCATGATGTGGTCGCCGCCGGGCTGCAGGACGTGGGAGCCGTGGGCGGGGACCACGAAACCGCCCTCCTTCGGACGCATCACCATCTTCCCCTCGGACTCCACGACCTCGTGCAACTCCACCTTGGGTGCCGCGGGAGTGCTGCCGGCGATGACGGTGATGTCCGAATCGGAGTTGTTGACCAGGGTGCCGAAGGCGGCGGTCATCCCCTTCTTGGCGGTCTTGACCCACGGGTCGGTGATGCTGAGTGGGGCAGAGGTGGACGACGGGGAGGCCGCCACCGCAGCGGGCGAAGCAGCCGCTGATACGGAGGACGCCTCCTCAGAGCCGCAGGCGGCCGTGGCCGTCACTGCGCCCAGGCTGAGAACGACGAGCATGACGCGGGAGAACATGAAGATCCCTTCATCCGGCTGAGAGCCGGTACTGGTACCGCTGCACTGAACGAATTCGGCGCGCGCGAGCGCACACCGACGCCCCCCGCCACTACGGGGTGCTGGTTACATCAGAGAGAGCCCGCCGACCAGATGCCGGTCAGGCAGGAACAGTGCGAACGGTGCCAGGAGGGCCGCGCCGACCCATCGAATGGCCGAGCAGGACCGACCGCGCGACCACCCGGTGCTCGATCACCGGGACGACGATCGCGCCGTACGCCGGGTCCAGGAAGACGGCGAACACGATCCGCAGCCGGACGGCCAGCCGGCGCAGCAGGGCCCAGAGCAGCGCCTCACCATGCGCCAGCCAGACCGCCGTCAGCGCGACCGCCCAGCCGTGCATGACCAGCATGCCCAGGCCGGGCACCAACCCGGAATGGACGTGCCCGCCGCTCATCGCGGAACCGGCGACGCTCGGTTCCAGGGTGTGCGCGAACGAGAACAGCAGGTGGAGCGCCGCCTGCGAGGCCACCAGCGCCGGCAGGATCACGGCCAGCGTCCGCTCACGCCGCGCTAGGGCGTGCGCGGGCAGGAAGGCGATGAGCAGGGCCATGAGAACGGCGGCCACGGAGACCGACCCGCCGCCGACAGCATGCGCCCCGACGCCGAGCGCCACCGAGACCGCGGCGAACGCGGCGGCCCGTATGGCACGGAAGGGCATGGTTGCTGTCATGGCGCCGCAATCATCGCACACCGCCTCTCCGCCCCTCAGTGCATGCGGCGCAAATCGTGATAATCGGGCCGAATGCCTCGTGAAGGAGTGCGAGCGGTCGATGAGGACGAAGGAACCAAGGCGCCCACCCTGTCGTCCGGCACCGATTCTCCCCTTCGTGTGCCAGACCGAGCCCGACCGAGCGAACGGATGGCGGCGGTCTTGGGGCCGACCAGCCTCTGTGCGATAGTCGTCTTCGTCATGCGCGCCGCCTTACCTCTGCGACTCGCGCGGTCGGCCGCCTTCTCGGTCGTCTGCGTGCTCCTCGCCGTGGGCGCGCACTGGTTCGCCGGTGGGGCCGCCCCGACTCCCCAGGCACTTCTCATCGGCGGAGCGGGCGTCATGACCGTCGCCGCGGCGACGGCGGGCCGGGAGCGGTCACCATTGGTCGTCATCGGCCTGCTCCTGGCAGCGCAGGTCTTCCTGCACGAACTCCTCGGGTCGCTCGCGCTCTCGACGGAGACAACGGCCGTGGCGCACACGCACCGGCTGGGGGTGGGCACCGGGATGCTCACCGCGCATCTCACCGCGGCGCTGATCACGGGGTGGTGGCTGTCGCGGGGCGAAGCGGCGCTGTGGTCGATCCTGCACAGGATCGGCACGGGCGCGATCCACTGGCTCCGGGCGCTGCTCACGCTGTTCCAGTTCCTTGCCCGCATACGCCCCCGCCCCCGGCTCGCGTCGTACAACCTTGACCGCGAACCTCGGCGTGAGGCTGTCCTGCGACACGCCGTCGTACGGCGTGGACCGCCGGTTCTCGTGTTCCTGTGATCCTCTCCGAACCCTTCTGAGGTTTCCTTCGCGCGGCTTATCCGGTCGGACGTCACGCCTGCCCGCAGCGGCTCGTCCCGACGACCCGCGGACCACTCATCCCGGTCCGTACGGCCCGCGCGCCCGCAGGTACCCACACACGACGACTGGAGATACCCCGATGACACCGCCGTCCACCGTCACACGCCGGGCCACGACCTCCCCGCATGCCTGGAGCCTGTCGTGAAGCATCCCTCGGTCAGAGCGGTTTTTCTGTTCGGCATCTCGTGCCTGTTCGCGGTGGTGTTCGCCTCACCCGCGTCTGCGCACGACAGTCTGAAGAAGAGCACACCCGCTGCGAACGCCGTCGTCTCCGGCCTCGACGAGATCGAGCTGGAGTTCAGCGCGCATGTCAGTTTTCCCGTGGTCGTTCTTCATGACGCGGCCGGGCGTCGCTTCGAATCGGGGACTCCGCGCGTCGACGGCTCCACGGTGGTGGAAGGGGTCGCAGGCCCGCTTTCACCGGGCAGCTACACCATCGCCTGGCGGGTCGTCTCCTCCGACGGCCACCCCATCGAAGGGGAGATACCGTTCATCGTCGGATCCTCGTCGGCGGCATCGGCCGGAGGGACGGCGCCCGTCGCCTCCCCGGTGGCCGGAGAGGAAGGCCCACGTCAGGAGACCGGCACACCCGGCTGGATCTGGGCGGTCGTGGCCGCGGTCGTGGTTCTCGGAGTGGCCGCCGTCCTGGTGGCGCGGGGCAGGAAACCGCCGACGCCACCGCTCCCGGACGACGTGGAGGACCGCCCATCGGGTCCCGAGAACGGTGAACGCGGGTGACAAGGAAAACAGCCAGAGCGTTTCTCCTCCTCGGCTTTCTGAGCGCCGTCCTGGGAGCATCCGCCGCACCGGCGCTGGCACACGACACCCTGCGATCGAGCACACCCGCCAGCAACGCCGTGGTCTCCAGCCTCGACCTCATCGAGCTGGAGTTCAACAACAATGTGCGCTATCCCGTCGTGCTCCTGCACGACGCGGCCGGGCAGCGCTTCCCCTCCGGCACACCCCGAACCCGCGGCGCCAAGGTGCTTGTGGACGTCGACGAGCCGCTTCCCTCCGGCAGCTACACCGTCGTCTGGCGGGTCGTCTCCGCCGATGGCCGCCCCATCGAAGGAGAGATCCCCTTCATCGTGGGTTCCTCGTCGGCTGCGCTGCCGAGCACCCTCGTGTCCAGCACCCCGGTGTCCAGCGCCTCCGTTTCCAGCACCCCCGTGTCCAGTATCCCCGTGCCCAGCCCGGTTCCGGCCCGCACACCCGTGAGCGCGACGGGCGAGACGGACGAGCAGGGCGCCCTCCCCGGCTGGACATGGGCGGTCATGGCCGGGTTGGCACTCGCCGGAGCCGTGGCACTGCTGATGTGGCGGAGAAGAAACCCCGCCGGCGGGGACACCCCTTCCTGACCGCCGTATTTCCCAAGACCAGTTTCCGGACCGGACAGCCGCTGATGCGACGTCTCCCTCCGGCCTCCCATCGTCCGCGCCGGCTTCCGGCCGATGTGACAGCCGGCGCGCCTTTCGTACGAAGGATCATCTTCGATGGCAGATGACGAATTTCCCCTCATGCAGTTCCTCCGTCAGGGTTTCGATCCTGTGGCGGAGCTCGGACGCATTCGATCCGAGCAGCCCGTCTTCCCGATGCGGATGCCCGACGGTTCCACTGTCTGGCTGGTGACCCGGTATGACGACGTCCGGGCGGTGCTGGGCGACGCGGCTCGGTTCAGCAACGACTTCGCGAACGTGATCGCCGCGGGAGCGAACCAGGAAGACCCGGGCGGTCTCGGTTTCCGCGACCCGCCCGAGCACACGCGGCTGCGGCGCCTGCTGACGCCCGAGTTCACCATGCGGCGGCTGCGGCGGCTGGACGGCAGCATCCAAAAGATCGTCAACGACCATCTGGACGCGATGGAGCGGAGCGGGCGTGAAGCGGACCTGGTCCGGTCGTTCGCCCTTCCCATCCCGTCGCTCGTCGTCTGCGAACTGCTGGGTGTGCCGTACGGCGACCGGTCTGATTTCCTCCGGATGAGTGCCGACAGGTTCGACCTGTCCGCCGGTCCCGAAGCGTCCATCCAGGCGGTCAACGACTCGATCATGTACCTGACCGATCTGGTCGCCAAGGAACGCGCGAACCCCGGCGACGGCCTGCTGGGCACGCTGCTGCGTGAGCACGGTGACGAGGTGAGCGATCGCGAGCTGGCCGGTCTGGCCGATGGCCTGCTGACCGGCGGGCACGACACCAGCACCAGCATGCTCGCTCTCGGCACGCTGTGGCTGTTGGAGAATCCCGAGCAGGCCGCCCTGGTTCGCGACACCGACGACCACGTCGATCAGGTCGTGGAGGAGCTCCTGCGGTACCTGACAGTTGTTCAGGTCGCCTTCCCGCGCTTCGCCCGCGAGGATCTCGTGCTGGCCGGGCAGCCCATCGCCAGGGGGCAGATGGTGCTGTGCTCGCTGACCGCGGCCAATCGCGATCCCGCTCTCGGCGCGGACATGGACCTGGCCGTCCCGGGGCGCAAGGTGAGCCCTCACGTCGCCTTCGGACACGGCATCCACAGATGCATCGGGGCTCCTCTGGCGCAGATGGAGATGCGCATCGCCTTCCCCGCGCTGCTACGCCGTTTTCCCGGTCTGCGGCTGGCCGTGCCGTTCGAGCAACTCGCCTTTCGCGAGATCTCCATCGTCTACGGTCTCGATTCCCTGCCGGTCGCCTGGTAGCACCGCTCGCCGGGGAACGACCGGCTCTCCGGTCGTTCCCCGGCCACCTACCGATGTCCGAACAACCTACGGAGCGACAGGGCTGCGAGGCCGAACGCCGCCTGTGTCCATCCTGGCCGGCTGACATCTGTCGACGTCTCTGATGGGCGTTTCCTGCCTCTATATCGCGATCGGGCGACAAGTCGGAATGCCATCCTGGAGTACGCCGCATCATCCCGTGTGCCTCGGTCGGCGTAGGCGATGACTCGCCTATTCGGGTCGCGCATCGCCCTTCCGGTGTAGCCGCGAAGACATCCCGCCTTTGACCGGCGCCGGCTGCGTCAATCGTCAGCTTGCTTCAATTCCCGGTTGGCCGCCTGGCCCGCCGGTTCCTTCGCCGTGGTCCGCGCCGGGCCGCGGTAGGTCACGCCTACCCACCTCCCGCAGGAGCATGACCATGTCATCACCTCCCCGAGGTCTGTCCGCGCGCGCCACCCCGCTCCGCCTCGCCGGTGTCACCTGCCGGCACGGCCGGCTCACCGCGGTCGATCGCGTGGATCTCGATCTGGCCCCCGGCGAGCATCTGGCCATCACCGGCACCAACGGGTCGGGCAAGAGCACGTTGCTCCGCGCGATCCTCGGCCGGCATCCGCGAGACCAGCGGCCTGATCGAGGTCGGCGGAGCACGGGCGAGCGGGACGGCCGACTGGGCCCGGCGCCGATCGGAGGTGGCCTGGGTGCCCCAGCGCTAGACCGCGGCCGCTTTCCGCTCCTGGTGAGCGAGTTGCTCGCGAGCGGCGGTCACCTGGAGCGGTCGGTTCGTGCCGCCGACGAGCTCGGTGAGGAGTGCGAGGGCCTGCGCGTGGTGGCGCGGCGCGTACGGCTCGGCCGTCTGCTTCGATGCCTCCGCTGGCTGGGCCAGGCCGAACACGCCTTCGCCCTCATGTGTGGGCGAGCCTGTGACCGGCGGACCTCCACGGGACGGCTGGCCGATCACCAGCTCGTCCAGAAGCTCGTCTTCGACGCGCTGCTCGCCATCAGGACGACCCGGCCGCTTGTCTTCGAGGCCGTCGCCCGTCTGGATGCGGGGCTGGACGCGAGAACAGAGACGGGCCTGGCAAAGGTCGCGGCCGCCCGCATGCTACGGCAGGTGACCGACGCGGCCATCCAGGTCCACGGTGCGGAAGGACTGGGTCCCGACACCGCGCTGCCCCGGCTGTTCCGCACCGGCCGGACGGCCGGCATCCTCGACGGGCCCGATGAGCTGCACATCACCGCGACGGCCCGACGGGTGCACCGCGAAAGCCCCGGAAGGTGCGGCCGGTCAGCGGAAGCGGCCGGAGGCTGTCGTCGGCGAGCGTCAGGCCAGAGGCGCCGACAACGGCGTCAGTACCGGTGCCCATCGCGAATGCACGGAACCGCCTGAACCGGCGCGGCGGCGTCGTTGACACCGGCCCCGGCCGTGGCGTCAGTCTTCTCGCTGGGGAACGGCCGGGTCGGTACGCGCCTCCTACTTGGTCGCGTTCTCCAGCGTGCCGCGCAGGCCACTCGAGGTGAGGACCTGGTCGTCGGGCAGCTTCCTGCCGTCGAGCAGGACCGTGGGAGTGCCCTGGACACCGGAGGAGAAGGCCGTCTGCGTGTACTGCTGCACTTGGGCGGCATGCCTCTGGGATTCCATGCAGGACAGCACAGCCGAGTCGGTGATTCCGGCGCCGTCGGCGAACTTCTTCAAGTCGTCGACCGTGAGGGCGACCCGCTCGTCCGGCTGTTTGGCGAACAGTTCGTCGTGAAAGGCCGTCCAGGAGTCGCCGGGTACGCACCGCGCGGCGGCGGCGGCCCGCAGGGACCCCTGCGGATTGACGAAGGCGATCGGATGGTAGACGACCTTGATCTTGCCTTCCGCGGCGAACTGCTTGATCTGTGCGCCGTTGATGTGCTCGAACTCCTTACAGATCGGGCACTGGAAGTCCTCGTAGATGTCCAGCACCGGCTTCGTCGTCCCGGATCGGGCCATGACGACCGTCCCGTCCTCCTGCACGCTGACGGGGGCGAGGTCGCCGGCGTACGACGTGGCCTTGGTGCGGCTCATCTGTACGAGGATGGTGGTCACAGCGGCGACGAGCACCACCAGGCAGACGGACACGATCACCAGTCTGCGGCGCCGCTTCTCCCTCTGCGCTTGCCGTATCCGCTCCTGACGCAGCCGCTCGCGCTTCGATGTGCTCATGCATCTCTCCTGATCTTCGAGATTCGGTCGTGCGGCGCGGTCACAGAGCCTCCAGCAGGCTCTGGCCGAGGTAGCCGTGGGAACTCGTCCCGGGTGGGACGGCGAACAGCGCGCTGGTCTCGTGCACGATGAACCGGCTGAGTTCGTCGGCCAGCGCCAGGCGCTGCTGGATCCGGGTGAATCCGTCCCTGGGGTCGCGCTGGAAGGCGAGGAACAGCAGCCCGGCGTCCGGCGCGCCGTCGGGCCGGAGGCCGTCGAAATAGGAGAACCCCTTCCGCAGGATCGTCGCCCCGCCGTTCGACGCGGGGGCGGCCTGCCGCACGTGGGCGCCGGGGCCGATGGCCAGCCCGCCGCCGGGGATCTGCTTGCCGAGGTCGAACGGGGTGAACTCGGTGCCGCCGGACAGCGGGGCCCCGGTGTCCTTGCGCCGCCCGACGATCTGCTCCTGCCGTTCGCGTGACAGGGTGTCCCACGCGTCGAGCAGCATCCGGATGCGCCGGAACACCAGATAGCTGCCTCCGCGCATCCACCCCGGATCGGTGGCGAAGATGTGCGTGTCGAACCCCGGCTCGCCCACTTTCGGGTTGCCCGTTCCGTCGAGCTGGCCCATGAGGTTGCGGGGGGTGGCTCCCTTGGCCACGGTGACTCCGTCGACGGCGTTGAAGCCGCTCATCTGCCATCGCAGGGCCGCCGTTCCGCGTGCCGTACGGCTGAGCGCTCGCAGGGCGTGGGCGGCGACGACCGCGTCGTCGGCGGTCAGCAGCACGCCGATGTCGCCGTCGCCGCGCCGCGGGTCCAACTGGTCCCGGGGGAAGGGCGGGATCGCGGCGAGCGCGGCGGGAACGGCCATCGTGAACTTGCGCAACAGCGAGGCGCCGAACCCCACGGTGATCGTCAGGGAGGACGGCCCGTGGCCCAGCGCCATGGCGTCGTCTCCCGGCACGGGCTCGCCCGCCGTCAGCAGCCGGGCGTCACGTGTCCATGTGCGCAGCAGAGCTTCCAGATGGCGGGCCGTGACGCCGGGGGCCAGGTCGAAGGAGGCGAACCACCCGTGTGCGGCGGTCGGGGCCAGGATGCCGGCCTGGTGGGCGCCGTCGAACGGAATGCGCCGTCCCCCCACCTCCTCGGCACGCTCCCCTCCGAAGACCGAGGCCGCGGCGTCGCCGCCCACCGCTCCCGCGACGGCCGCGGCGCCGGCCGCCGTAGTCGCCGCCAGCACGCCGCGCCGGGTGAACCGGCGCGGTGCGCCCGCGGCGCTCATCGGCCCTGGGCCGGGGGACGGTAGCCCACCGGCATGACGGGAGCGGTCACCGTGATCTGGCCGACCTTGGCGAAGCTCAGCATGAGTGTCACGTGGTCGCCCTGCTTCAGCGCCCGCGTCGGCGACTCGATCATGATGTGGTAGCGGCCGGGACTGAAGGCGACGGTGCCGTGCGCGGGTACGGTCACCGAGTGGAGCATCGTCATGGTGGTGCCGGTGCTCTCGTGCATCATCGACATGTCGGAGACATCCGTGTGGACGCCGGTGAGCACGGCGGGGACGTTGCCAGAGTTGGTGACGGTGAAGTAGGCGGCTGCCACGTCCGGGGAGGCCGGTTGCGGAACGTACGCCCCCGTCACCCGCAGATCGGAAATCTTCATGGGCCCGGCGTGGCCGGTCGACACCCAGGCGATCGCGGCCACGACGGCGGCCACGACGATCAGAGGTGTGCGGGTTCTCGCGAGAGCGGTCATGACGCCGCTCCTTGGCCGCCGGCACCCGGTGTGGAGCTTCCGAGCGTGACTCGCCCGAGCAGCTTGCGCAGGTCGGCCACGTAATCGGCGGACGAGGTGCCCGAGCTGAAGATCAGGCGGCCTCGGTGGGTGCCGTCGAAGGCGATGATCTGGGCGCCGTGCGTCACCTCGTATGTGCCCTTCTCGGTCGCCGGCGGCTCCAGCGCGATCCCCACCGACTTGGCCGCGGACCGGATCGTCGCGTAGTCGCCGGTGAGCCCGACGAAGGAGGAATCGAAGGCCGCGAGCCACGACTTGACGACCCCTGGGGTGTCCCGGTCGGGGTCGGTGGTGATGAAGACGACGGAGATCTTGTCGCGCTCGGGTCCGGTCAGATCTCTCAGGGCTGCGGCGAGGTCGGCCATCGTGGTCGGGCAGATGTCCGGGCAGTGGGTGTAGCCGAAGTACACAAGCGTGAGCCGGCCCGCCGTGTCTCGCCGCAGGTCGAACGGCTTGCCGGAGGTGTCGGTCAGCGTCACGTCGGGCTCGGGAAGCGGCTGCTCCAGCCAGGTCCCGTGGAACTCGCGCGCGGGGCCGAGCAACCGCACGGGCGCTGCGGCGGTGTCCGCCGATCCCGCGCAGCCGGCGAGCACTCCGGTCAGGAGCAGCAGGGCGAGCCCGGCCGCCGATCGTCGCACAGCGGACCTTCGCCGGGGCGCCGCCGAAGTAATTGGTGGATGGGTCAAGGTCGTTCCTCGTTCTCGGGCAGGCTGACGGCACGCCTGACCAGGACGATGCCGAGGACGACCACAGGCGGCCCGGGGCCGTGGACGGCCCGGTGCTTCAGACGACGCGGTGCTTCAGACGACGCGGTGCCTTGCCCGGACGAGATCCGGCGCGGTCAGGCGGGATGAAGGGAGATACGCCGTCGCCTCGGGGGCCCCCGACGGACCACGGTGTGCCGGAGCGCGGTCGTGGCCGAAAGATCGTCTTCGTCGTGCGACACGGGCGCCGCGCCCGGGTGGGTGGGGATCGCCACAGGCCCGATAAGAGCGAGAACGCGGCAGAGGTGGGCTGAGACGGCGAACGCCAGCGAACGCAGGGCCCGCCAGAGCGCGCGTTCACCCACCGACAGCCAGAAGGCGACCAACGCGCCCGCCACCGCGTGCGCGGCGAACATCGCCGGGACAGACATCCCGTGATGTGCGGGGATCGCGCCGTGCGCGAGGGCCACCGAGGCCGTGTGCCCCGGCATCATGGTGTGTGCGCCGACGCTGTAGGTTCCGTCCGCCGGGGTCGTCCAGGTGAACCACGCGTGTAGGTAGAGCTGGACCGCCTCCACCGCCGCCAGAAGCCAGCGGGTCGACCGCTCGTGACCGGCCAGCCGGTAGCCGATCATCGTGACCAGGCCTAATGCCATGCCTACCGACCATGCCGGCACCGGCCGCGGGGCCATCAGATCATGACCTACCTGGGACAGGCCAACGCACACCAGGGCGAAAACCCCGGCACGCATCAGCCGAAACCATCCAGGCGGGCGCCGCACGACCTCCACCTCTGCTCTACGCCGCGTAGAGCAGCAGTCTACAGGCGGACCCGCGCGGCAGCGCTAACGGCAACATATCTACTTCTGTTGTCAGCGATCCAAGTTGTGTTCTTTTGTGGTGAAAGTCGGTAATCTCGTCGCTGTCGGTCTTATCGGTCCGAGCCGAATCTCCCTATTCAGGGGCCGTATTTCGTGGAGAGCAGAAGTGACCATGGCGCGCTGGTTGGGCCGGTTGCTTCTGCTGATCATCGTCGGTGTGCTGGCGATGGCCGCCTTGGCGGCGCCTGCTTCCGCCCACGGCCAGCTCGCGATGTCGACACCGGTCAAGGACAGTACGGTGCGCGAGCCGATGGAGTCCCTCGCGCTCTACTTCACCGAGGCGCCCGCTCCGAACGCGTACTTCGCGGTCACCGCTCCCAGCGGTGCCCGGGTCGACCGGCCCTGGACGCACGGTGGACCCAAGCGCCTCGACAAGCCGGTCCAGGAGTATCACCTGGTGAACGGCTTCTGGGAACCGAGCGTGTACAACACCGGATACCCGGCGCAGATCCCGGTCGCCTACTGGCCGGAGCGGGGCGAGTACGTCGTCCGGTATCTGTCGATCGCCTCGGACGGGGAGCCGGTGCAGGGTGAGCTGCGGTTCACCTACAAGGGCCCGACCTCGGGACCGCCGAAGGGCTGGCAGGCCCCGGACGACGAGCCCGACCCCAGCCTGCTCGCCTCGGCCGAGCCAGGAAGCGGCGCCCAGCCCCCGGCGCCGCAGAGTGGGGGCAGCCCGGCGGCGATGGGCCCCGCGGCGCCACAGGCTGGCGCCGGCGCGGCCGCGGTTCCCGAAACCGGTGGCAGTCAGGGCGCCGTGCCCGAAACCGGCACGGCCGGCACCGCCGCGAGGGCAGCGCAGCCGGGCGACTCCGGCAGCGGGTTGTCGGTATGGCTGGTGCCCGCGGTCCTGGTCGTCGGAGCGGGCGTCCTGGTGGTGCGGGCAGCGCGGAGACCTGCGCCCGTCACCCCGGCGCCAGGGCGGCCTTCCGGCCGCCCACAGGCGAAGAAACCCGCACGCGCGGCGTCGTCGCGCACCCCAGAGCGTTCCAAATCCACCAGGCGACGCTGACGCGCCACCACCCCTTCAGGAGAACCCCCCCATGATGATCGTCCCTGCCCGCCTGCGCCCGCTGCTCGCCGCGCTCCCGCTCGGCGTGGTCCTGCTGATGGCCACGTCTGCCTGCGGCGGGTCGGATGCCGCCGCCCCCGCCCAGTCGGCCGCCCCGGCATCCGCCGAATCGGCTCCCGCGGCCCCTGCGGAGTCAGCAGCCGCCGCCCCCGCCGATTCGGCCGTGAAGGAGATCACGGTCACCATCGCCGGTCGGAAGGTCACCCCGCCGCCGGGACGGATCGAGGTGACCAAGGGCCAGACGGTGCGGATCACGGTCACCGGCGACGCCGCCGACGAGGCGCATCTGCACGGGTACGACAAGGAGGCCGAGCTTCAGCCCGGCACCCCGGCGAGCATCGAGTTCGTCGCCGATCAGACCGGTCTGTTCGAGATGGAAACCCACGGCTCGGGACTGCAGCTGTTCCAGCTCGTCGTGCGTTAGGCCGCCGGGATGCTGCTGGCTCACGGCGTCGGGGGCCGTCAGGACCTGCCGATCCCGTTCTCGGCCGCGCTGACCGGCGCGGCCCTCGCGTTGCTGGTGTCGTTCGTAGCGCTCGGCGCGCTGTGGAAACAACCGCGCCTGGACGCCGCCCTCACCGCTGCCCGCTCGGTGCCCGCCGCCATCCAGACGGCGGTGACCTCGCCGGCCTGGCGGTGGGGCTGGCGGATCGCCGGGCTCGTCGTCGCGGCGTACTTCTGCATCGGGCTGGTCTTCGGTCCCGATCGGGCCGACAATCCCACGGCGGGGGCGTTCTACGTCCTGTTCTGGGTCGGCCTGGTGCCGCTGTCGGTGCTGTTCGGCCCGGTGTGGCGCGGCCTGAGCCCGCTGCGGACGCTGCACCTGCTGGCCTGCAGGGGACTCGGACGCGACCCCGAACTCGGCCTGCGGCCACTGCCCGTTCGCGTCGGATACTGGCCCGCCTGCGCCGGTCTGTTCGCCTTCGTCTGGCTGGAACTGGTCGCCCCCGAACGGGCCACCCTGCCGGTCATCGGCGCCTGGCTCGCGGCCTACGCCGTGCTCATGCTCGCCGGGGCGGTGGTCTTCGGCTCCCGGTGGTTCGGCCACGCCGATCCGTTCGAGGTCTACAGCGACCTCGTGGGCAGGCTCGCCCCGTCGGCGAGACGCGGCGACGGCGTCGTGGTCTGGCGTAACTCCCTCGACGGCATGGCCGGGCTGCGACCGGCGCCGGGGCTGACGACGCTGGTGGTCGTGCTCCTGGGCTCCACCATGTACGACAGCCTGTCCAACGCCCCGGTGTGGGTGCGCTTCGTTCAGGAGAGCGCGGTGCCGGCCCCGGTCACGGGCACCGCGGGCCTGGTGGCCGTCATCGCTGTGGTGCTCGCGGCGTACCGTGCCGCGACCGCGCTCGCCGGCCGATGGGGCGCGGCCGATCCCGGCATGACGGCGGGCGAGATCGCCCACTCGATCGTGCCGATCGCCGTCGGATACGTCGTCGCCCACTACTACACCCTGTTCCTGCTGGAGGGGCAGCGGACCATCGCCCTGCTGTCCGACCCGCTGGACACCGGCGCGGACTGGCTCGGCACCGCCGGGTGGACCATCCAGGCGTTCGGCACCACCCCGGCCGGAGTCGCCACCCTCCAGGTGACGGTCATCGTCATCGGCCACGTGCTGGGCACCGTCCTGGCGCACGACCGCGCACTGGCCCTGTTCCCCCGCCGGACCGCCGTCCTCGGGCAGATTCCCCTGCTCGTGCTGATGGTGGTCTACACCGTCGTGGGGCTGCTTCTCCTGTTCGCCGCCTGAGGCGCGAAGGGAGCCCGTGACGAACCGCGAGAGCCGGGCCCGCTACTACAGGCCCCAGGCTCCGTAGTCACACCCTGTCCGCACCTCAGGTCGTGCATGAGGGAGACGGCACCGCTCACCAGGCGATTCGCTCGGGGAGCGGGACGATGAGCAGGCCGCTGGGAGCCGACCTGCCCGCCTTACCGGGCGTGTGAGCGATGCCCGGCCTCCCCCTGATGCCCGGGTATCGGGGGGCTATCACCGCAACTTGCGAGTGCGCGGCTTTCGGCTGCTGTCCCCGTCATGCCGGTGGTTGTGGTGGGCGGCGTTGCAGGGTGAACCGGGAGGCCATGAAGCGCCACATGAGGTACAGCGTGGCGAGCACCGCGATGAGCCCGCCGACCGGGTAGACGGGGAAGCGGACCACGGTGGCCTGCAGGGCGTGTGGCGAAAGGCCTTCGCGTGTGACGGCCACCGTGATGTGGAGAGCGGGGCAGTGAAACCGCTTCAGCTGGATGAAGAATCGAAGCCTTCGCGTATGGCGTGCAGTGCTTCGTAAAGATCGTCCCAGGGAAAGAAGACCGCTCCTGGGGCGCCTGAGTTGGGGGCGGGGAGACGGTCCCAATCGAGGATTATCCGTACGCCCCATTCCTCGAGCCGGGCCACGCTGCTGGGGAAGGCGGGATGCCTCGCGAGCGCATGGTTGGGCCAGGGGACGGCGACGATCGGCAGGCCGAGCCCGAGGGCTTCGTTCAGCAGGCCCAGTGCCAAGGTGTCGCTGATGCCCTGGGCCCACTTGTTGGTGGTGTTGAAGGTCGCCGGGACGACCGCCATGGCGTCCGCCGGGGGCAGCACGTCCGGCTCCTCGGGCCGCTTGTAGTCGTGCCGTACGGGATAGCCGGTGAGCTTGCTGAGCCGCTCGGCGTCGGTGAACTTCGTGGCTGACGGCGTCGCGATGATGCAGACCGTCCAGCCGTCCGCCGCAAGGCGCTCGACGAAGGCGGGAAGCTCACCCGCCGGCCGGCCTCCGCACGCGATCACATACAGAACCGGCTTGCTTTCTGCCATATCCCGCCGTTCCCCATTCCTCTGCGATCACCATCGGTTACTATCCGCTGACCCACGGACACGGTTACCGTGGTCGAGGCGAACACTACGTCCCCAACGTGAGGTCGTGCCATGGCGACTGAGCACGTGGAAAGTGGAGAGCTGGACCGGCGCATCGGCAGGCGCGTCCGAGTGCTTCGGTTGCGCCGAGGCCTTGGATTGCGCGCGTGTGCGGAGTTGTGCGGACGGACGGAGGAGTGGCTGCGTCAGGTCGAGCGCGGCGAGCAGCGCCTGGACAAGCTCTCCACCCTCGTCGCCCTGGCGAACGTGCTCGGTGTACGAGATCTCAGCCTCATCGTCGAAGACCGGCTTCAGGGCATGACGTGCACCGTCACCGAGGGCGGCAGGATCCGGCACGAGGCCGTCCCAGCCATTCGGCAGGTGCTGTCCACGCCGCTCTATCCGTCGCAACCCGTGAAAGACCTGCCCGCCGAGAGCGAGAAGCTGCGGCGTCGGCTGGCCGTCGCTTGGTCGGCCTGGCACGGGTCGGCTCGGCCCTACACCGCTTTGGGCGCGGTGGCACCCGGCCTGCTACAAGACGCGCTGAACCTGCACCGAGCGGCCGCGCCCAGCATGCGGCGCAGCACCTGGGCGCTTCTCGCCGAGACCTTCCAGCTCGCGCAGCGTTTCCTCTACTGCGTCGGGGAGGCCGAGCTGGCGGCCCGCGCCGCCGACCGCGCGATGGTCGCCGCTGAGGAGACCGATGATCCGCAACTGATCGCGATCTCCGCCTGGACCTCCACGATGGCCGCACTCGGGCGCGGTCAGACTGACGAGGCCTTCGAGGTGGCGTCGACCGCGGCGACCTACTTGGAGCCGAGGTCGAGCTCCTCACAGGCCGTGCTGTCGGCGTGGGGTTCCTTGCACCTGTTCGCCGCCATCGCCTGCGCGAAGAACCACCGCGGCGCCGACGCCTGGCGGCACTGGGACCTCGCTCACAGGGCCGCCTCCGCTCTCGGTCCTGCTCACCACAACCCTCTGACGATGTTCGGCCAGGCCAACGTCGCCATTTATGGCGTCGCGATCGAGGTGGAGACAGGGCGTTCCAGCGCGGCGATCGACCGGGCCAAGGCCATCACCGTCTCCGCCATCCCTTCGACGAATCGGCGGGCGCAGCACCTCCTCGACCTGGCGCGAGGGCACATGCGGCAGCGGGATTTCGACGCAGCCCTCACCTGCCTTCGGATGTCGGAGACACAGTCGACGGAGACCGTCGTCTTCA
The DNA here is from genome assembly GCF_008033685.1 of Microbispora sp. CSR-4. Taxonomy (NCBI): domain Bacteria; kingdom Bacillati; phylum Actinomycetota; class Actinomycetes; order Streptosporangiales; family Streptosporangiaceae; genus Microbispora; species Microbispora sp. CSR-4. The sequence continues at coordinate 5,552 of NZ_VJVX01000001.1, read as the reverse complement.
ACCCGCTCGCACGTCAGACCATCGGCGAGATGATCGAGGCGAGGCGCCGTCCTCCGGCTCTGTTGCTGGACCTCGCGACAAGAGCCCGCGTCATCGCCTGAATGCCACCCCCAACCGCTGGTTGGGTTTGCCCACGTGAGCCGGCCGTACGGTCGCGCCATGAGTACGCAGCTTGCCGATCCGGCGGTGGTCCGCGACGCGCTCCAGTCGCTCGCCGCCGCACTCGAAGGCCGGGGCTTCGCCGCGCGGCTCCGCAGCGGTGAGGGGTCTTCGCTCCACCTGTTCGTGATGAACCCTGAGGCTCCCGTCCTCACGGAACACATCATGATCGTGCCGGATGCGGAGGGGGAGTGGAGCTTCTGGTTCCCCTGGCCCGAACGGATCGCTCTCGTCACGAACGTCACCGAGGCCGCAGACCGCATCGAGCGTGTGCTGGCCGAGGTAGACCGTTAGCCGGAGTGCGCCCGTATGGTCTCGCACGGTGCACCTCGCGGCGTTCCCAAGGACGCGCAGCTTCCCGCGCCGTTCCACGGTGTCCACGTCGCGCCACCGCAGACAGGCTGCGAAAGGCTCGTGTGGAGGAAACCGACGGCGCGGTGCACACACCTGCGGGTACGACGGCACACCTGTGAGTGCCAGCCGGTGGTCTACGAGCTGTGCGTTTCCGGCGGCCTGGTGTTCATCCGCCGCACCGTCCGCAAGCCGGCCGGTCTGTCCGTACGCGAGACGGAGTGGCTCCTGACGGCCAGAGCCATGGAGCTCTGGCGACGCCTGCTCGCCGGGCAGGCCCGATAGCTCCCCCTTCGCCAGTAATCCCACGTCAGAAGGAGAGTGCCTCAATGACCCTGAGCGCCCAGCTCGACGCGTTCGCCGTCGAATTGCCGGTCGTCTTCGACCCACGCTGGAACCGCATCCCCGGGATCACCGTGGACGGAGCCACCATCACGGTCGACCCCGAGAAGTACTTCTTCCGGTTCGAGAACTCCACCTGGCTCCTGTGTGACTGGAACCTCGTCGCCAGTCAGCTTCTCGGCACCGAGGAGTCCGCGGAGACCGCCGTCGAACAGCTCGCCCTGGAGTTCGTGCAGGAGCAGGGCTTCTCCACCTCCGACGCGGGCCGGGTGCTGGCCACGGCCTGGGAGGTCTACAGCTACCTGTTCCGCGAGGAGCACCTGCCCACCCTCGGCCTGCCCCAGATCACCGCCGACCACCTGCGGATGCTCCGCGAGGCCGCCACCTTCATGGCGCTCAACAAGGTCGAGCTGGACGGCCACATCTCCAACGTCGGCCCGTGCTGGTTCTTTCCCGCCGCGACCTCCGTCGTCTACGAGCTGGACGAGGAGGAGGGTGGCATGCTCGACGAGGTCTACCACGGCACCTGGTTCAACGAGTACCGCCGCATCGAGTCGATCAAGGCGCACGCCGCGCTCGGCGGCCGGCTGGTCCACGGCTGCCAGTCCGTGCCCAACCAGTCCGGCGGCGCCTGCGTGCCGTACGGCGCCTCGATGCAGACCTTCCGCACCGAGCTGACGAGCTTCCGCGAGGAGTGGCTCGCCAAGGTCTACGCCTGTCGCACCGCCAGCTGACCCTTCCCGTACGGCCCGCGCTTCGATGAGCGCGGGCCGTGCGCCCCAGATGCCGAAGGAGTAACCGTCGTGCATGAGTTGACCGTCACCCGGCTGTGCGCCGAGTTGTGTGCCAAGGCGAGGGTCCCGGGTGAGCCGAAACGTGAGCCGATGCGTGCCTGGTCGCTGTCGGCGGTGGAACGCCTGCACTTTCCCGACGGCTCCACGGCTATCTTCAAATTCGCCGCCGAGCCGTTCACCGGCGAGGACCGGGCGCTCAAGCTGGCCGGCGTTCATGGCGTACCCGTCCCCGAGCTGTACGCCTCCGCCGTCAGCGGCGGCATCCTCGGCATGCTGATGCAGGACCTTGGCGAACCGGTTCGGGAGGCAGCGGACGACGACGGGGTCAAGGCGGCGGTTGTCCTCCACCGGGTTCGCCCCTCGGAGATCCTGCCGACGACCATCGACGCCGACGAACTGCGGGCCCTGCCCTTGCGGGCGCTCGCCCACCTGGACTACCTGCGGCAGGTCCGCCGCTGGAAATCCACTCTCGACATCGCAGAGATGCTCTCCGCCCTGGACAAGGTGGCTCCCGCACGTGCTCAGGGGGCGGAGCTGACGCCGTTCGGGCTGTGCCACTCGGAGTTCCACCACAGCTCGCTGCACATCGGGCGGATGGGATGGCGGCTGCTCGATTTCGCCCGCGCGTTCAACGGCCCCGGTCTGCTCGACCTGGCATCCTGGCCCGGAACCCAACAGCCCGCAAACGTGCAACGGGTCCGTCGGCTGATCGAAGCCTACGTCGCCGCCGGCGGATCGCAGGAGGCATTGGCGCCACGGGGTGGTCTGTCCGCCGAGGCGTGGGCCCTCGGCTGGCACCGGGTCTGGATCGTGGAGTGGTTCATGGATCAGACCGTGCGCTGGATCAACGACCCGACGAGCGATCCGGTCTACATCAAGGTCGTACGGCGTCACCTCCGCGAAGCCGTACGGCTGCTCGTGCCATGAACCGCCAGGCATGGCAGGAGCACGCCCGGCAACGTCAGGCCGTCGAGCCGGCACTGCCGGCGGCGGCTCCGTCTCGCATGTATTGGACGCCGGAGCTTGACGGTGGGCCAGGAGCCGAGATCCTGGGACACCTCGCGTGTGCGCGCGTTCTCGAGTTGGGATGTGGCGCGGGCCATCACCTCGCTCACCTTGTCGGAGTCCATGGCGCCACCGGGGTCGGCGTCGATATCTCCGAGAGGCAAGTCGAACGGGCGCGCACGCGCTATGGGCACCTGCCGGGGATCGCCTTCATCGCCGACGACGCGGCCCAGTTCCTGCAGGCATCGTGCCATCCGTACGACATCTGCTACTCCGTCTTCGGCGCCGTGGGACTCACATCGCCGAATGTGCTCGTGCCGTTGATCGCGCGGGTGCTGCGGCCCGGCGGAGTGTTGGCCTTCGCCGTTCCGCATCCCAGACGCAGTGACCGGGGCAGCACGTTGCTGTTGCCGTCCGGCGGCAGGGTGCCGATCCGCCGCTGGGAGCCGAGCGTGCTCGGCTGGGTCGCGCTGCTGTCGGCAGCCGGTTTCCGAGTCGACGACCTCCAGAACCTTGGTGAGCCGCCAGCCGGCCCGAAGACCTTGCTCGTTGTCGCCCGGAAATCATGACGGTTCGAGGAGGCTGTCGTGCCTGAGGTTTATCTGCTCATCGACGTCGACGGCGTGTTGATCCCGTTCCCCGACAGTGAGGGGAACGGACCGGCTACTCATGTGAGGCACAGCGTCGTCCCCACCGGCTATGACGCGGGCTCACCCGTCCCCATATGGCTGAATTCCACGCACGGTTCCATGCTGGCGAAGCTGATCAGCGAGCTGCCTCTGACACCGGGAGCAATGCTTAGAACCTAATAGCACTGCACGGCACCGGATGACTCCTACTTGAAACCCGGGGCTTGACCCCTATCCACAGGCGGCGGGCTCCGGTGCCGTGCCTCTCGTGAAGCAGATGCGCTCCTGGCCGCACGAGGGCCATGATCGTGACCTGAGCCGACCGCACGGTGACTTCCCCTCTTGCAACGCGAGCCGCGAGCTCTGCCCACAGACTGACACCCGTGCGGTGAGCTGGGGCCGCGAACTGCTCATCGGATGTCGGGCCACCGAGCCCTTCTATTAGGGCGCTGCGTGACCCCGCACAGGCTCACACGCTGGGCGCACATCAGAACACGGGAGGCTCCATTGGCGATCACCTGTGGTATCGACTGGGCGGAGAAACACCATGATGTTGCACTGATCGACGAGAACGGCAAGCTGGTCGCCAAGCAGCGCATCAGCGACAACGCCGAGGGCTACCGGCGACTGCTCAACCTGCTGGCCGAGGCCGGTGACACCGCCGAGCACCCAATCCCCGTCGCGGTGGAAACCGCCCGAGGCCTGCTGATCTCCTGCCTGCGCGCGACCGGACGCAAGGTGTACTCGATCAACCCGATGGCAGTGGCCCGCTACCGAGAACGCCACCGGGTCACCCGCGCGAAGTCCGACCACGCCGACGCGATGGCATTGGCCAACATCCTGCGCACCGACGCAGATGCGCACCGGCCCTTGCCAGCCGATTCAGAACTGGTGCAGGCCATCGCGGTGCTGGCCAGGGCGCAGCAGGATGCGGTGTGGAACCGCGGGCAGCTGTCCAACCAGTTGCGTTCGCACCTCAAGCAGTACTTCCCGGCGGCGCTGGAGGCCTTTCAGGTCCGCGGCATCGGCCTGGACTCCCGCGAAGCACGAGCAGTGCTCGCCGTGGCGCCTGACCCCACCACAGCCGCAAAGCTCACCTTGGCACGCCTGGGGTCGGTGCTGCGCGCCTGTGGACGCCAGCGCGGCATCGACGCCTGGGCGCAGCGCCTGCTGGCCGTCTTTGCCGGCGAGCAACTGCATCAACTGCCGCTCGTTGAGCAGGCCATGGGACGCCAGACGCAGGCGCTGGTTCTGCAGCTCGATGCCGCCTGCCGCGCGGCCGACGACCTGGCCGAAGCCGTGGCAGAGGCGTTCTCTCAGCACCCCGACGCCGAGATCCTGACCAGTTTCCCAGGGATCGGCCCGCTCACCGGGGCACGCGTCCTGGGCGAGATCGGCGACGACCGCACCCGGTTCCGCGACGCCCGCGGCTTGAAGGCCTATGCCGGATCGGCGCCGATCACCATGGCCAGCGGCAAGAGCCTGGTCGTGCGCCACCGGACGGTGAAAAACCAGCGGCTCGCGGCGGCCGGATACGTCTGGATCTTCGGTGCTCTTCCCTCGCCGCAGGTCAAGGAACACTACGACCGCCGCCGGGCAGCCGGCGACAAGCACACGGCCGCGATGCGCAACCTGTTCAACCGGTTCCTCGGCTGCCTGTACCACTGCCTGCAGACCCGGCAGACCTTCGACCCGGACAAGGCCTTCCCCACGCGTCCGGACCGATCCGAGCCCACCGCGGCTTGACTCTTAGCGAGATCGGATGTCTGTGGATCTTCAGGGAAGGGGTGTACCTTCCCGATGATCATGTAGGTCTCATGCATGACCGACGCGCCAACGTCGGTCGGGAAGGCACACCCGTGCTCACCGTAGTCCCTGACCCCGCTGACGGCGACCGCCGTACCGCAGACGCCCCGGTCTCCTCCTCCCTGATCGACGAGATCGTCCGGGAAGGCGCCCGCAGGATGCTCGCCGAAGCGCTCAAAGCCGAGGTCGATGCCTATATCGCCCAGTTCGCCGATCAGCGTGACGACGATGGGCGCCGTCTGGTCGTGCGCAACGGCTACCACCAGGCGCGCGAGGTGCTCACCGCGGCCGGCGCGATCGAGGTCAAGGCGCCCAGGGTCAACGACAGGCGCGTCGATGAGGTCACCGGCGAGCGCAAACGCTTCTCCTCGGCGATCCTGCCGCCCTGGGCGCGCAAGACACCGAAGATCACCGAAGTGCTGCCCTTGCTCTACCTGCACGGCCTGTCCTCCGGTGACTTCGTCCC